>CAZMGH010000110.1:0-1566 GCA_964565805.1 uncultured Lachnospiraceae bacterium | reverse complement strand
GGCATGGGGACAAGCCTGGTTTTATATGCTTTGGGTGTGGATAAAGAGATTATATTTGAGGACTATCTTATGACCAATGAATTTACCAAAGCTTCGGTCCAGGCGGAACTGGCAGCCGTAAAAGACCGGGAACTGGTTCCGGATCTTCAGGTGTTGATGACCGTAAGACGCCGCTATATTGAAACGGTTTATGATTATCTGGAAAAGACGTACGGGACACTGGATAGAAGCCTTGAGGAAGGCTTTGGCGTAACCCGGCAGAAGCGGGAGCGGCTGCGAGAGATGTATTTGGAAGGGTAAAGCGACGGCGAAAAGTACGGAGCGCCGCCGGGGCGCAGCTTGGTGTTTGGATGACGGCCCGGCGGCGAGACCCGGTCACAGACAGTCAGGACAGGGCAGTAAATGCCAAGTCCTGACGGAACTGCCAATTTATCCAACGACACCCCAAAATGTAGTTTTACCTTTGGTAGCCGAAGTGGACGAATCTTCCTATGCGATTACGGTTACAGATACGATTTTCCATGTAGGATCTGTAGTTTTCAGGTAAACTACGGATCTATTTGCAGTTTTTGCGGAAATAACCGTAATTGCCGATTTTTTTGATTACAGCCTATTTATTTTTCTTTTCCTTATCTTTTGCCTGCTTCACAAGGATCTCGCCGCTGATGCTGTTGCAGACCACTTTATCCAAAGCACAATCCTTGCAGGAAACCTCCCCGCTGATGGTTTCTATACGAATATCCTCAATTCCCTCAGGAATGACCATGATCCCCGTATCTACCGGGCCGCCCATGAAGCTGTGGAAAATATCAATGCCGAAAAAGGAACCGGAAGAGCGGCGAACCCGTCCCTCATAAGTATCTTCATAGCAGTTGTGCTCCAGATAATCCATTTCATCGTCATCTTCGGTGTAAACATAAAATTCTCTATCAGCAGAGGGAATAAGGCGTATGTCCGCGCTGTCCGCATAGAAACGGACTTTTTTTAGCGCATGTCCGAAATTCTGGGTCTGCTGTTCCTGATACAGACGGCCCTTGTAGGCTTTTTTCTGAAACTTTTCAGACCTATGGTTTTCTTTTTCCAGCTCGATGACCGGGCGGCCAACCTCATGGGTGCCGGCAGGAACATCCATCATATCCTGAATCTCCCGGATCAGATCTTTTGGATCTCCCAGCCCCTGGCAAATGTCTTCCTCCCTTACGGGTTTAACAGTCTTTCCATGGCAAAAACAAAATCTTCCCATTCCTGTTTCAGTGTTTGCTGGTATTCTTTTCCTTTGGGTGTGAGATGATAATACTTTCGCGCCGGACCTCCCTCAGATTCTCTCAGGTAGGTTTCCACATGAAGATCATCCTTTAATCTTTTTAAAATCGGGTAAAGTGTCCCGGCGGCAATGTCCATGTCCCGGGAGATGACTTCAGTAAGTTCATAGCCGTATTTATACCCTTCGCCCCATGTCCCTTATTTGTCTGCATAGGATCATTTCTTTCTATTAGTATCTTTTAGGTAATTATGGCACAAAACAGGAGGTTTATTATGGAGACAAGAGATTATTTAAAATATATT
>CAZMGH010000109.1:0-1574 GCA_964565805.1 uncultured Lachnospiraceae bacterium | reverse complement strand
TATTACCCTTATCCTGCACCCGTCACTATCGTCTGTTTAGCTATAGATATGAATACTCTGTTCGCTACTGCCAAAACCATAGGTCATGAAAACTATGGTTTTGGCCTGTTAGACGAAAGCGGAAGTCCGCTTTTTACCTATGCCACTTTTTCCGAATCCTCCCGCTATTGCGCGCTTTCTGCCAGTGAATTGCAGTCCCATGCTTATCCAGACACTTATGTGGCCGCAGCTTATACACTATCATCACCGAACTGGACCGTCTGGTTTTACAGACCGCTGGACGACTTGCACGCATCCCTTCGTCAACTCACTGTCATTGCCGCCTGCATTGTGGCTGCCTGTATTTTTTTATCTTTTTCTGCGGCCGCTACATTATCCAGACTCATTGTGGCTCCCCTCGAAAAACTGTCTGCAGATATGTCTAAAGTGGAACAGGGAAATTATGAGATTACGGTTGTCAATGACCGAAAGGACGAAATAGGAAATTTAATTCATTCTTTCCATACAATGGTCGTGCAGCTAAACCATCTGATCAATGAAGTGCTCCGCGCCAGAATTTCCCAACAAAATTATGAGCTGCGCATCCTTCAGGCACAAATTAACCCTCATTTTCTCTATAACTCCCTTTCGCTGATCAATGGAAAAGCAATCATGACCCACCAGACGGAAATCAGTCAGATGGCACAATTACTCTCTACTTTTTATCGCACAATGTTAAACAAAGGGAAAAACATCACTACCGTAAGCGCTGAGCTTGAAAATCTCCGTGCTTATGTATCCATCCAGCAAATGATGCACGCTTATTCTTTTGAAGTAAATTATGACATTGATGAGCAGATCCTGACGGCGCCTATTTTGAATCTTATCTTGCAGCCCCTTGCAGAAAATGCAATTCTTCATGGTCTGGATCATCGGGAAGCTCCCGGACAGGGAATTCTCTCGATTTCCTGTTATCCGGAAGGAAAGAACATCATCATAAAAGTTATGGATAATGGACACGGAATGTCCAAAGAAGAATGTCAGAAGATCCTCACTGCTGACAGCAAAGGATATGGGATAAAAAATGTACACCAGCGAATCCAGCTCTACTATGGAAGTGCCTATGGATTGTCTTACCACAGCACCCCTGGGATGGGCACCTGTGTTACCCTGAAAGTGATCAATCATCTGACAGAATTAAAATAAAGACTCGAAAAACAAGAACCGCATACACCAGCCTTCCATACAATCTTTATTACATGATGAAGCCATTGACGCCCGTTGTAAAGCCATGGGCTTCGTTGGGAACCCTATTCCTGCGTTTATATCGGTTTTCTCCGTTTTCGCAGTAGCTTTTTGAAATAAAATCGTGTATACTGTTCTCTGGGAAAAGCGGATCGCAACGAAAGACGGGGCCGGTGTGCACCGGTCCCGTCTTCTCTTTCCGTTTAGTAAGGGATTTGGCCGCGCGTCATTCTTCCTCCCCATCCAAAGAATCCGGCACAATACCCAGACGTTCTTCGATCCTAAGATCGCGGTTGAGCTGCTGATAGAGGATCTGTGTGCTCACCAGAGCCGGAAACCAAAGCCCCAGA
>CAZMGH010000108.1:0-1641 GCA_964565805.1 uncultured Lachnospiraceae bacterium | reverse complement strand
TGCTATGTTTCATTTATGGTGGTGCCGGATATCGAGCGGCATGAGGGTTTGTTTAGTAAGGTTTTTGGGTTATAGCTTAATTTTACATCAAAAAGGGACAGGATTCCTTATATTTTTGGCATTTTTTGAAAGTTGTGGATAACAGGACGCAGTAGAATTTTCCAGTGGGGATAATTCTGCGGAAACTCAAGTTTGTACCCCGTTGCCATAAAGATGGCTGCGTGATAAAATGATGTGTAACAGGATATCATGTGCCGATTAAAACGCGGCAGCAGGAAATATACAGATGGAGGAAAAGAACATGAGGATTGGTATGGGATATGATGTACACAGACTGACAGAGGGTAGAAAACTGATTATCGGTGGGGTGGAGATTCCTTATGAAAAAGGGCTTCTGGGTCATTCAGATGCTGATGTGCTTATCCATGCAGTGATGGATGCTCTTTTAGGTGCAGCCGGACTGGATGATATAGGAAAGCATTTTCCGGATACAGATGAAAGATACCGGGGAATTTCCAGTATCGTTTTGTTAAAGCATGTGGGGGTCCTTCTTAAGGAAAATGGTTTTTCTATAGGAAACATTGACGCAACGATTATTGCTCAGCGGCCTAAAATGCGTCCCTATATTGATGAAATGCGGAAAAACATGGCCGATGCTCTGGAAATTCCCGTGGCAGATATAAACGTAAAAGCTACTACAGAAGAAGGTCTTGGTTTTACCGGGGAGGGGCTTGGCATTGCTGCTCAGGCGATTTGTCTTCTTCAATAGAATTTAACGGAGGACCCAAAGGTGAATGAAACAGTATCAATCCCCCAGCAGAGCTGGGGGAATAACGCTTCTTCTTCGTCAGCTCAATGTTCGTGATCCACTGGTATCCCTTCTTTTCCTATCTCGTTTACCCTCTCCGCGCCGCCTCCGCGGGCGGTCCACTTATAACTCTCTGCCAGGGCTTTCTGCCGTGTCTCTTTCTGAGTCAGGATATATTTCCATCCGAATCCGCGGTGAATTATGTAAAAATAGTAGGTTCTCTTACAGTCGGATGAGCAGATGGTGATATACCAATGTATCAACCCATTGGTTTCAGGATCAGATTAGGAAATATGTCTGCATTTGATTTCTTTGGGGAAAACTATTGACAAATTTTCCTTTTTTTCATATTCTATAGAAACAGACCACCCCTGAGAAACAGGGATTTTATGCAGGATAAAGGCCTTGATTGGGAAGATATTAAAGGAAGCGCATCAGAGAGAAGCCACCACGGGCTGAAAGTGGCTTTTGCAGGAACTTTAAGAAGTGCGCCCATGAGCCGGCCGGAGGAAATCAAAGTATTCCGGTCCGTCGGTATGCGTTAAGTCCAGCTGATCCATCAGCACAAAGTGAAAATCCGTTTTCAACCCATTAGAGTGGAACCGTAGCCCCAGCTGCCTCTAACCGAGGCAGCTTTTTGTTTGCATTGAGCCATGTTCCATCATAGGCGTTTGCGAAACGCAAAAGAAATAGTCAGAAAATAACCAGTTTTTTATACACTATTCAGCTATTTTGCGTTTGGAGCCTTCGAGAAGGGGATGATATAAAAAAACAGACGGTCTTGATATGTTCATATGAAATGGAAACTCCTGAAAATGGGCGCACTTATACAG
>CAZMGH010000107.1:0-1659 GCA_964565805.1 uncultured Lachnospiraceae bacterium | reverse complement strand
AGAAACAAAATGGCTGATTAAATTATTAGACGCCTATATAAGTGAAACAGGTATAGATTTGCCTGCTTCATTCTCGTATGAAAAACTGTATGAAGCGGCCAGAGAACACGGTGTGATCCCGATTATTTTTCGGGAATTGTGCCGACTGGATCCTAGCTGGAAAAAAGGTTCCCCAGAGTCTTTGGAATTATTTAGGAAATCATATATCACGGCGACTTATCTTAGCAGCCTTCAGGTTTTCGGTGTAGATGAACTGGGTGAAAAACTGGCGCAGCAGGGAATTGAATACATACCGGTAAAAGGATATGTTATCAAAAAGCTTTACCCGGAACCTGAACTTCGCACCATGGGCGATGTTGACATGCTGATACAGGGAAAAGATCGCTTAAAAACAGACGAAATTCTCAAGGAGCTGGGATACGGGCGTAAGGATCTGGGAAGCAATGTGTGGACATACAAGAGGGGTATGGTAACCTTTGAAATCCATGTCAATCTCGCAGGAGGAAAATATTGGACTGATGTTGATTATATCGGATATTTCGCCGAACTCTTCCGAAAATCCCATCCTATGGGAGATAAAACAGAACGATGTCTGACTTTAGAAGATCATTTTCTGTTTTTGTGTTTTCATCTGGCGAAACATCTTTGTTCCACCGGCGCCGGCATACGGATGATATTGGACATTGCCCTTTATATAAAACATTATGACAGTCAGATGGACTGGCAGTATATATGGGAAGAAGCCAGGAAACTGAAGCTGAGGGATTTCATAGAGAATATGCTGTCCATATGCCAAAGCTGGTTCCATGTGAAAACGGCAGCCTCTGTAGGGAAGATGGATCCCCGGACCCAGGCAATATTTGAAGAGTATGTCCTTTCCGGGGGAGTTTTTGGATTCGAGAGAGAAGATAGTATCCGGAGACTGCGAAAAGGAATCCGGGAAAAGGGGAACAATCGAAGCCTATGGGTGAAGTTAAGGGCTCTTCTGTATCTGGCTTTTCCGGATAGAGAGCATATGAAGGATTTCCTTCCTGAACTGGAAGACCATCCTGCTTTGCTGCCTACAGCCTGGGTAAAAAGATGGTGGCTGGGGTTCCGGAACAAGGAGAGGGTGAAGAAAAGCCTGGAAAATTTCGACAGAAACGTGGAAGAAGCCAAGAACCAGTGGGATCTGCTGAAAAAAATCGGGCTGTAAATAAAGGATAATAATGGCCGGCGTCGGAACGGATGATAGGCAAAACAATATCCGGCTCATAAAGGAGGCCTTTTTCTCAGCTGTGCAAACAGATAGTCTGCCAGAATGCGGGGAGCTTCTTTTTTCCTGCGTCGGCTGCAGTGCAGGATCATTCCGTTTTTCATCCTGATTTCCCCGTTTTCCAAAATAGAAATCACCTGAGAAAGGTTTACCAGCTGTCCTCGTCCGTATTCGTAAAAGCGCAGGCCGTCCGGAAGCCGTTTCTTCAATTCCTCCAGACTCAGCTTTGCGGTCACGTCCCCTTTATCCGTGTGGATGATCACACGGCGGTTGAAGGATTCCGCATAGAGAATTTCATCCAGAATAAGCGGATGGGTTATCGTGGCGGACGGGCCGATCACAGCCGGTATTTTAATGTAAATGGGAGCGGCCAGCGATTCCCGCAGCTCTTCCATGACCCAGGC
>CAZMGH010000106.1:0-1676 GCA_964565805.1 uncultured Lachnospiraceae bacterium | reverse complement strand
GGCGTTGAAATAAGGCTTGAAATAAAAAAACAGAGATGGTATTCTATAATCAGAAATGGGATGGTGGTATTTTGGGAGATAAAGATGTAACAGAAAAAATTCTTGAATCTTATAATGATGTTTTTTCAGATATTGTCAATGTCCTTTTATTCAATGGTAAAGCAATTTTGCAACCGAATGAGCTTGAGGATCAGGCACCAAGGGCATCTTACAAAGCCGATGGCAAGATCCGCGAGATTGAGAGAGATGTAGCTAAACGTTGGAAAAAAGCCAATATCCGTATTGCATGTATCGGTTTTGAAAACCAAACCGCTCCGGATCCAGATATGCCTCTACGGGTAATCGGTTACGACGGGGCAGAGTACAGGGCCCAGCTTCTGGCAGACAACTCTGGAAATGATCGGTATCCGGCAGTGACCATGGTTCTTTATTTTGGACATAAAAAACATTGGGACCAACCATTAAATCTGAAAGAACGGCTGAATATCCCACTGGAATTTGATCCTTATGTTAATGATTACCGGATCAATCTGTTTGAGATCGCTTATTTATCCCATGAACAGGTGGAGATGTTCCAGAGTGATTTTCGTGTTGTTGCCGACTACTTTGTCCAGAAAAGAGAAAAAAATGATTATACTCCGGAGCCCAGGCAATTAAAGCATGTACAGGAAACACTGCAGCTGCTCAGCGTTATGACCAATGACCACCGGTTTGAGGAAGCCTATGATATGGATGGGAAAGGAGGTATCCGCAATATGTGTGATGTATTAGATCGAATTGAGCTTAAAGGACGCCAGGAAGGAATTCTTGAAGGACGCCAGGAAGGAATTCTTGAAGGCCGTCAGGAGGGGATTCTTGAAGGTCGTCAGGAGGGGATTCTTGAAGGTCGTCAGGAGGGGATTCTTGAAGGTCGTCAGGAAGGAAAGAAAGAAGCAGCGATTGGCTTTTATGGTATTGGAATAACTGTAGCGCAGATTGCGAAGGCCCTTAATCTTCCTGTTGAAACTATAAAAGAATGGGTTAAATAAAAATTTCCCAATTTGCCGTTACTCTATAGTACGGCAGATTGGGAAATTAAATCCGTGGTATCATGGGGTTAAATTTTTATTTGACCCCAACATCATTTATATGGAGGTTTGTATAGACTTTTTACCAATATTTTATATCTGTTCCCCCAAAGAACTGTTACTTGATTTTTTTATTTAAACGGATTATAATCTCCATATTAAACGACGGAAAAGCCAGAAACAGGGGAATATACATTATGGATGACACTGAAAAAACACCAATGGCTTTAGATGAATTATGGGAATTGATCCGAAAACATGAAGGACAGCCGTTTTTTACGGCCAAAGGACTTCCTTTTACCTATAAGATCCGGGGTGGGGAGATGTTTGTGGACCGCCGCGAAAAGGCTAAGTCCATTACCCGTTCCACTGTGGGCCTGGCTTATGAAAAGATTCTGGAAGGCATGGCCTGCAGTCGGCCTGTGACGGGGCCAAAAAAGCTGAACCTTTTTGGAGCCCCTTATATTTGGAGCATTTTAACCACATTATTTCCGAAATTTAAAGAGGATAAGTAATATATCCTGCAAAAGCAGGGCAGCCCCTTGTGTGTTACTCTAAAGAAAAAGGGGGTTTTCCATTATGTTACTTACGGATAAATACGCGGATAAA
>CAZMGH010000105.1:0-2002 GCA_964565805.1 uncultured Lachnospiraceae bacterium | reverse complement strand
GAAACGGTATCGCTTGCTCCCTCAACGCCTGTCTCAAAAATACCGTAATCGCCCCGGATAAGGTCATTCCCAAATCGGAAAAAAGTTCATCCGCTTGCCGCTTCATACTCTCGTCCATACGGATTGTTACATTTACATTAGCCATAATATCGTGCTCCTTTCTTGACGTTAAGGCTTTCTGCCCTGTTCTCTTTGCATGATTACTATAGCATAAATTAAGGTCAATGTCAACGCGCAAACCTTGATTTGCACATATTTTGCACTTAACTATTTTGTTTCATTGATTATCTCAATCGGGTCAGCCTGTAATATCTCCGCATATTCGCAAGCCTGTTCCAATATGCCATTACCCCTTTTTATGTGTTCGTCCTTTAACCGTTTTACTGCCCTGCCATTTACTGTATACCCTATTCCCTGTTCCATTATTAAGGTTTTTTCCAGCGCCATTTATAGGATGGTTCAAAGCGTCCCCCGTCATCACAGGAGGCAGGCCAGTTGATTTTCCATTCAAAGTATTCTTCCCTTGTAATCTGGTTGCTTTTCAATTCATGGAAGCGGGTAGCCCATTCCCTCATAAAGTCATTGATAAGGTTGTAATCCAAAGCAATAGCTACAGGCGGATATATGCCATCGTAAATGCTGTCGTTAATCATGCCGTGTACAATGCGAGAATCGCTGTCATCATTGTATTTTTCCAGTTGAAAGATGAACATGGAGCCTACGACAGATTCTTCAAGCCAAAATAAATCCATCATGGTACTAGCCGCTTGGCCTATTTCAGAACTACTCAAAAAATTGACACGGTTACATTTTAGCATTTGGGAGATTGCTTCGGCAGTCTCCTTTTTTGGAATTCTGCTGTTGTTTTCATATTGCGCAATTCTTACAGAAGCACTTTGGGCAGGAAAACCAAGCGCAAGTCCTAAATCTTTTTGTCTTACGCCTCTAAATTCTCGAATTCTTTTTATACGGTCTCCGATAAGCATATTTAAATCTCCTCTTCTGGGCAAAACGCTTGACAATGTATGTACAATCTACGATTTAAAATATAGCATAGAAGGTAAAAATAAGCAAATAAATTTATTTTTTACAAAAAATGATTGACATGAGAAAAGCTGCCCGCTATAATGAATTTAAGCAATTAAGCTTAAACATAAACAATAAAAGGAAGGAGGGAGAAATATGGCGGAAATTACAAATGCGGAGAAAATCTGCTATACCGCATTGGAGTTGTCGAATATGCTGGATATTTCCGTGGGACAAGGTTACAAAATCATTCGTAAACTCAATCAGGAGTTGGAAAAGGCCGGGTACCTTACCATTCAAGGTAAAGTTTCCAAACGCTATTTTGAGAAACGCTGGTACGGCGGCGAGGAAGCGGATAATAGCGGTAAAAAGAAAAAGGAGGCGGCAAAGTGAAATTAGATGGATATGAAGTAGCACAGATTCAGTTACCAGACCCATGCGATACCGACCCACATCCCCGGCTGATATTTCAGGGATGGGGTATTCATGCCGGAGAGGGCTTTACTGCATGGCTCCCGGAGGGATGGACACGGATTCGTCTGGAAATAAGCTGGGAGACAACAGGAGTGGCTTCCTGGTATATCGCCGGACGTCCGGAGATTTTCCCCGTGGGGCTGTTTTGCAGGACAGATGAGGAGAGATACTGATGAAGGCAGAGAAAGACCCTAAGACCGGAAAATGGCTGATTCAGTATCGTTACACAGACTGGACGGGAAAGAAGAGGAAATCAACAAAACGAGGCTTTAACACCAAGCGAGAAGCAGAAGAATGGCTTCGGAATTTTCTGGTAAAGGAGCAGAAAGATTGCGATATGCTTTTTGAGGATTTTGAGGATATGGGAACAAGGCTCCGGGAGCATACCATGCGGACGAAAAGGTACATTATCGACCTGAAAATACTTCCCTATTTTGGAAAACGTCCTATAAACAAGATTACAGCGGCAGATATACGAAAATGGCAGTCTGAGCTATTAAAA
>CAZMGH010000104.1:0-2156 GCA_964565805.1 uncultured Lachnospiraceae bacterium | reverse complement strand
CCCTTAAAGCTCCGCCATTTGCATATCCTTTTACAATGGCCTTTACGGCTTCCTTAAACTTCCCATCAGCTTCGCTTATCTTGGACATAACAATGTTTCTTACATCTTCGATAGAATACTTGGGTTCAGAAACATCCAAGTTGGCTGTTTTTGGAATCTTTTCATCCGTATCTGATGAAGCCATTACTGCCTTTAGATCTTTTAGCGCCCCGCTAAACGAATCTGAACATCTATTTAAATCTTTTAACGCTTCGCTAAACGAATCTGAACATCTAATGAGTTCATCCATTATATGGATGATTTTTTCTTTTTGCTTCATAACAAGTTATCACTCTCCTTTCGAGCCAAGTTGTGCAGTAACAAGAGTTTCATATTTGTTTCTATGCGCTTTTTCGCATACGCAGCACCTCCTTTCTTATAAATCCCCTTCTACCTATATAAGAAAGTTTCGGGGGTAAAATTCTCCTCATTTTCGAAAAAAATTAAAATTTTATTCTTTTTTTATATTTTTCAGGAGAAAAAATGCCCGGAAAACTTCTTAGTTATATAGGAGCAAAAAAATAATGCAATTAAACAAAGGAGGTCATATTATATGAGCTTTGAAATTTATACCGCCCAGTGCAGCGGCAAGAAAGAAAACTGTTCCTATCCATTTAGATATGAGATCACGGATGAGAACACATTTAAGGACGTGATTAGATTTGATCACGTCTGCGCAGCCTACAAAGATAGCTATCGAAAATCCGATAACTTTCTAAGTTCAAACGTTGTGGTTATGGACTGCGACAATGACCACACGGAAGATCCAACCAAATGGGTCACGTTAGAAAAGGCAAAAGAGATTTTCAAGGATTACTCTTTTGCAATCTCCACCAGCAGGAGTCATCTAAAAGAAAAGGGCGGAAATGCAGCAAGACCGAGGTTTCATATCTATTTTGAGATCTCGCCGGTTACTGATCAAAAAGAGTATGCAGCCCTAAAAAAAGGTATTTACAAGAAATTTCCGTTTTTTGATAAGAGCGCCTTGGACTCGGCAAGATTTATCTTTGGGATCGATGAAAGCCAGATCTTTTGGAATAAGGGATGGCTTACTATCGATGATACGATCAATCAGGTAGATGGGCCTTATCCAAATAATAAGGACTGCGGCATAAACGCAAACGGCAATATGACCGCAATCCATCAGGGGAGCCGTAACAGTACAATGAGCGCATTTGCAGCAAAAGCCGTAAAGCGTTTTGGCGCCACTGAAAAAGGGAAAGATGTGTTCATGCAAGAAGCCTTAAAGTGCGATCCCCCATTGCCAATGCACGAGCTAAACACCATATGGGAAAGTGCTGTCAGATTTTTTAATGAGAAGATCGCAAACTCAAAGGGATATGTCTCACCTGACAGCTATGTTCCGGCTTTTGGAAATTCATTAAAGCCCAAAGATTATTCGGATATCGGTGAAGCAAAGACCTTGGCAGACCTTTATTCATCGCAGATCAGGTACTCACCGGCGACCGACTTCATCAGGTTTGATGGGAAGCGCTGGATCGAAGATTCCCAGTTCGCCATAGGCGCGGTCCAAGAGTTTTTAGACCGCCAGCTGGCTGATGCAAAGAAAGAAAAAGAAGAAGCAAAAGCTGCTTTGAGCAGTATCGGATTAACCGAAGATGCCATTATTTACAAAACTAAGGAGGCTAAGGAGGCTCTTAATAACGAAGAGCACGCACCGATCATAGCGGATAAGGCATCAGCGGACAAATACTATAATTTCGTTATGAGGAAAAGGGACTACCGGCATGTGATCGCTATAGCAAATACCGTAAAGCCTATGATCTCGGTGGACGTAAAGGACTTAGACAAGGATCCATTTCTTTTAAACACGCCGGATGGTACATACGATCTTAGAAAGGGTATTTTCGGAAAACAGCCTCATCACTTCTCCGATCTTATTACTAAGATCACAACTTGTTCGCCTAGTAAAGCAGGAGAACAGCTGTGGACTGAGGCACTTAATATATTCTTTTGCAATGACCAAGAACTTATCGATTATGTGCAGATGGTTGTTGGCATGGCGGCTTTTGGCAAGGTCTACCAAGAGCATCTGGTCATTGCCTACGGGGATGGCGCAAACGGCAAATCTACATTTTGGAATACGATCTTTAGGA
>CAZMGH010000103.1:0-2201 GCA_964565805.1 uncultured Lachnospiraceae bacterium | reverse complement strand
TACTGGTGGTCTACGACTCAGTTGGAAGGGAATGGCTGCTTTGTAAATTGATCATCATAATTCAGCCAGCTGAGTGTTACAATAGATTTAGAGATGAGGGAGGGACAAATCAATGGACACTTTGACTGTGCGTTGGTCCGCCATAAGGGGAGAAATCCAGAGCATGGAGCAGATCGAAGATTGTTTGGAGACCATTGTCTCCAACATTTCCTCGATCAACTGTGGATTAAGCTTTTCGGGATCGGCGTCTGCAAATATTACCCAAAGTCTGAAAATGATAACCCAGGATATTTCCGGGGAGAGGCAGACGGTGTCCAGGCTTGGGGCAGTTTTGACCCACGCTATAAGTCGGTATCAGTCCTGCGAGAGCGAGATCGCTGGGATTGCTCAAAAAGATGTTGCCGGAAATGCCGATTCTTTTGAAGAGGAGTATAGTGATAATTCTGAAAGTGCCGATATGCTGGCAAAGCTGCTGAAAAGCCTGATCGGAAAGTTTGGCGTTATCGGCAAAGGCACAGGGGCTGTGATCGATTTTTTTGATGACGAAAAAAGCATTGGAGAAAAGGTGACAAAAGGATTCTCCGCAGCCGCAGGAATTGCAGGAGTCATTGGAAAATGGATGAGCAAGGGAATGAAAAACGATGAATTTTTAGCTTATTTTTTTGGCTTAAATTCCAAAACAATCCTTGAGGACAGTACGTTTTTGGGAGCCCTTCAGAAAGAATTTTCCAATTACCTTTTTGAAAATAGTGATGATATGACAGGAGCCGTAAAAGTTGGGGACCGTTTGTCTGTAGCTGCAAAATGGGCCGGAGGTGTCCTTACTCTGATCGAAAAAGGCTTTGAAAATTACGATGAATATCAGAAAGGAGAGATTTCCGCCCAGCGGGCTGTGGCAGAGACTGTAATGGAAACGGCAGTGGATCTTGGAACAGATGCTCTTTTAACAGCAGGCGCAACGGCAGGTCTGGCTGCTATGGGGATAACGGCGGCTCCCGCCGTAGTTATTGGAGGCGGCGTTGTCCTGGCAAAATGGGGGATGGATTACATATGTGAAAATATGTGGGGCAAGGATTTTACTGAAGTTGTTTCCGATGGTATTCTGGATATGGGAGAAGCTATAGCGGAAGGCATTGGATATGTCGCTTCAAATGTAGCGGAAGGCGCTAAAATTGTTTGGGACACTGTAGGAGAAGCAGTGGGTGAGGCGGCGAAATCTGCCGCGGATGGTGTTATTTCGGCCTGGGGATCTTTTACAAACTGGGCCTTTGGGTAATAGGAACAACCGGATTGCCGGTGTGGAAATAAGATTGAAAAGAATAAGATTGGAGAATGACTATGAATATTGAAAATTTGCTGCCCATTGGAAGTGTTGTTTTACTTAAAGACGGAGTGAAGCGCCTAATGATCTATGGCGTTCGACAGACGGACAAAAAGAGCCAGAAGGAATATGACTATATTGGCGTACTTTATCCGGAAGGAAATATTGGCGATGATTATCAGTATCTGTTTGATCATGGTGACATTCAGAAAGTTTATTTTAGAGGATTTGAAGATGATGAACGCACCCGCTTCTTAAAAAGATTGAAGGATTATTATGACCGTGCAGGACATCAGTGAGCTTTTCGGCTGGCGTTTGTCTACAGGGCCGGAACGCAGGTATATTGAAGATATAGTAAAAAATGAGAACCGTAAGGACGCGAACTTCAGGGCTGCTATGGGTATTTTATGTCTTGTGTTTGGCTTCTTTGTTTTTGCGGGATGGGGAGCTCTGACGCTAAAAGGACAGCAATCTTCGGGTATGTTGGTTTTTTTGGAAATCCTTGGGATCCTGGCTTTTTTCGGAGGCATATCTCTGCTTATCCGAGCAGGCAAAAATAAGGCGGCGGATTTGTCTGCTAGGCTTCAAAACAGCCGGACTTTGGAGGCGTTTTGTATCCAGTCGGATCATCGGGTAGATGGAAACAGTGTGAGTTTGATCCGCGTCCGGGATGCTTCCGGACAGGAGTGTCTCCAGTGGCTTAAAGTACCCAGGAGCCTTGCCAGGAGCTTTGATGCTATGGCCCGGCAAAAAAATGAACCTGCGCCGGTGTTTCCGGTCCTTATTGTGATATGGGAAGATCAGTATAGGGTTTTTCGTGAAAGCGCTATTAAGTGAAAATATAGCGGTAGAATATAGCAGTAGGAGGAATTATAGTTTA
>CAZMGH010000102.1:0-2234 GCA_964565805.1 uncultured Lachnospiraceae bacterium | reverse complement strand
GCCCAAAGCCATCCACCTCATAGGCATATACGTCCCTGTCAAGCCCTTTTATAATACCATACTTTTCCACTGCTCCTCTCACTTCTTCTGAAAATTCCCGCGCTTTTTTTGCAAAGTCTGGATCATGGTAGATTTCTCCTACAATCTCCGCGATGTTTTTAAGGATCACAGAGGCCAACATATTTGCTGGGATCAGATAACCATATACGCATGCATCATCACTTGGACGAAATCCTGACCAAATAAGCCCAATATTGCTCTTAACCAGCGCCCCTTTTCCGCCTCTAGAGAGCGTATCCGTATATATGCAGTCTTCTCGTTCAAAGCGGTAAGCCGACTTATTTTCATGATCCTGCTCTATGCGAAACACTTCTATAATCCGTTTTACTGCCTTTAGCCAAGTCTCATCAAACATATCCGTACATCCTGTGTTTTTCCAAAACAGGTAGGATAACTGCACCGGAAAACAAAGGGAATCGATCTCATATTTTCTCTCCCATATTTCAGGCTTCATCTCAGTTTTATCCTGATGGTACCCTCTGCCGTTTGGGCTCTCATTAAAAGCGTTCGCATAAGGGTCGATTAATATCAGACTCATCTGTTTTTTTATCAATCCTGTAATCATACCTTTAAGTTCCGGCTCCTTTGAGGCCATCATGATAAAAGGGCGTATCTGACAGGACGAATCCCTTAGCCACATGGCCGGGATATCGCCTGTTATCACAAATATAGACTCATCATCAAGCTTTTTTATAGTAGTTTTCAGTGTGTTTGAAATACACTTTTCAAACATTGCAGGAATTCTGCTGTTACCAGGAAATTTTTCTCTAACTTCAGTTATTATTTTCTCTACTATATCGTATTCACCTATAGTCTGCATAGTTATAATTCCTTCACATTTTATTTATTAGCCTTTATTTGCTCCTGACATACTGAAACCGCGTGACATCCATTTCTGGGTAATTACGTAAAGCACCACCGAGGGAAGCGCGTAAGCCACAGAATATGCCGCCAGTGTTCCATATGCTACGGAATGCTGTCCGAAGAACTGGTACAGCATGATTGAAGCGGGATATTTTTCACTAGTAGATAACAAAATAAACGGTACAAAGAAGTTGCCCCAGCATCCCGAAAATGTATAGATAGCAATAGTAAAGATCCCCGGAAGCATTAGCGGCATAACTACCTTCCGAATGCCCCGAAACCTTCCGGATCCATCCACCCACGCCGCTTCCTCAAGGGATACCGGAACCGAATCCATAAAATTCTTCATCATCCATATCGCATAAGGCATAGATGACGCTGTCATAAACAAGATGATTCCCAGCATATTATCATAAAGCCCTATAGTAACAAAAACCTTGAAAACCGGCACCATAACCGTGGTAATAGGCAAGGAAGTCATAAAAAGCATGGAAAGCATGAATATCTTCTTGTGTTTCATCTCATATCTGGACAGCGGATAGGCAGCCAGTCCCGCACAGATCACTACCAGAACAGAAACCCCAACAGAAAGGATCAGTCCGTTGACAAAGGAGCGCAGATTTGCCATATTTGTCAGAACGTCCACATAATTCTGAACCGTGAGGTCCGGCATGCTCACCGCCAGAGATGCGTTTTTGTCAAAAGATGCCAGTATAACCCATGCAAGGGGAACCACAAAAACAATGGCAATGATGACCAAAACAATATACGCAATTACCTTTTCTCTCTTCTCTTTTTTCATCGCTTAGGCCTCCATCTCTTTTCCCTGTATTTTTACATAGGCGATACTGAATATCATTCCGATGAGAAGCACAATCATGGATATCGCGGTTCCATAGCCAAGCTCGTAATTCTTAAATGCCCTGATATACATAAAGATCGGCAGTGTTTGCACAGTTGTCCCTGTCATAGTATAAACCATTCCAAAGGTTCCAAGCGTAGAAAGTGTGATCAGCATGGTATTTGTCATAACCGTATCTTTTATGATTGGAATTGTGATGCGAATAAGCGTCTGCCACTTATTAGCGCCATCCATTTTCGCCGATTCAATGACATCATCCGGCACATTATCCAGGGCAGACTGATATACCATCATAGAAAATGCCGTTCCATGCCAAATATTAGCTAAAATAACAGCCATAAGTGGATATGTAAACAGCCAGGATACACTCGCCGCGCCAAAAAAGTTCAAAATCGCATTCAAGGTTCCTTTATCTGTAAAGAATGTGTATGCGCAAATCGCTGCTACC
>CAZMGH010000101.1:0-2424 GCA_964565805.1 uncultured Lachnospiraceae bacterium | reverse complement strand
GGGAACAAAAGCACGTCACGGATGGCCGGTGAATCTGTCAGCAGCATGACCAGGCGGTCAATACCGTAGCCGATACCGCCTGTAGGCGGCATCCCAATCTCCAGAGCATTTAAGAAGTCTTCATCTGTATGATTCGCCTCTTCATCCCCCGCAGCAAATGCCTCTTCCTGAGCAGCAAAGCGTACTCTCTGGTCAATGGGGTCATTTAACTCAGAATATGCGTTAGCCATTTCACGACCATAAATAAACAGCTCAAAACGCTCAACCAGTTCCGGATTTGACCGCTTCTTCTTTGTCAAAGGAGAAACATCCAAAGGATGATCCATAACAAAGGTTGGCTGAATCATCTTATCCTCACAGTATTCCTCAAAGAACAGGTTAATAATATCACCCTTCTTATGGCGTTCCTCAAATTCGATATGATGCTCCTTAGCCAAAACTCTTGCCTCTTCCAAAGTTTCTACCTGGTTAAAATCCACACCGGCATATTTCTTAATGGCATCAATCATGGTGATCCGCTCAAAAGGCTTAGACATATCGATCTCTGTGCCGTTATAGGTAATTACAGCGCTGCCGCATACTTTTTCAGCCACATAGCGGAACATGCTTTCTGTCAGTTCCATCATGCCTTCATAGTCTGTATAAGCCTGATACAGCTCCATTAATGTAAATTCCGGATTATGGCGGGTATCCACGCCCTCATTTCTGAAAACCCGGCCAATTTCATAAACTCTTTCAAGACCGCCCACAATAAGGCGCTTCAAGTAAAGCTCCAGGGAAATACGCAGCTTTACGTCCTCGTCCAGAGCATTATAGTGTGTCTCAAATGGACGGGCCGCGGCGCCGCCGGCATTTGCCACAAGCATAGGTGTTTCTACTTCCATAAATCCCCGGCCGTCAAGGAAATTACGGATCTCCTTGATGATCTGGGAACGCTTGATAAAAGTATCTTTTACTTCCGGGTTCATGATCAGATCCACGTATCTCTGGCGGTAGCGCAAGTCTGTATTTGTCAGGCCATGATATTTTTCCGGAAGGATCTGAAGGCTCTTGGACAGCAGTGTAAGGGATTTTGCGTGAATGGACTTTTCCCCGGTCTTGGTGGTAAATACAAAGCCTTTAACGCCTACAATATCGCCAATATCATACTTTTTAAAGTCCTTATAAGCGTCCTCGCCTACTTCATCTCTGGCCACATAGCACTGGATCGCTCCCTTTAAGTCCTGAATATGACAGAAAGAAGCTTTACCCATAACACGCTTGGACATAAGGCGTCCGGCAACGGAAACTTCCTTTCCTTCCAGTGCTTCATATTGCTCTTTAATATCCGATGTATGATGGGTCACATCATACTTTGTAATCTCAAAAGGATTCTTGCCTTCTTCAACAAACTGCGCAAGCTTTTCCCGGCGGATCTGTAGCAGTTGATTTAAGTCCTGCTGTCCGCCGCCCGCCTTGGGATTCTTCTTTTCTTCTGCCAATTTTCTCGCTCCTTCAAATCATTCATAGTCATACCGCAAAAATGGCGGCACACAAATTATTTTGCTCTCTGGATCTCCAGAATCTTATATAACGCAACGCCGACCTGAGTTTCTACTTCTACAGTTTCACCGATCTTACGGCCCAGCAGAGCTGCGCCTACGGGAGATTCATTGGAAATCTTTCCGTTTAAGCTGTCTGCCTCTGTGGAACCTACGATAAAATACTCCACTTCCTCATCAAACTCCGCGTCATAAAGACGAACCTTACAGCCAACGCTAATCTTATCCAGTTCAATCTCATCCTCATCGACAACTTCCACATTTTTCAGAAGCTTTTCCAGCTCTTCAATACGCGCTTCAATATCTCTCTGCTCATCCTTAGCCGCATCATATTCGGCATTTTCAGATAAGTCGCCCTGCTCTCTTGCTTCCTTGATCTTCTGAGCAACTTCCTGACGGCGATTTACTTTAAGATCAAATAATTCATCTTCCAATGCCTTTAAACCGGCAAAGGTCATTATATTCTTTTTTGTCTCAACCATGATACCAAAAGTCCTTCCTTACATAAGATTTCCGGTCAGTCTCCCGGCCCGGCAGCCTAAAAAATATGTCAATGGCTTTTAGCACTGCCGTATACGCCATTCACCCGAAAACATGAAGCAGCCCTGGCAGTCCATCTGCGCAGAAACCTGTTCCTGCGCACCTGCCCGGGCAACTCTCCCGCTTTCGGGTGTATCATCATCCATCTGACCAGCTGTAAACAGCTGGGCCAAACCGTAAGTCCTGCCTTAACTGTTTATAACTTTCTTTTACATTTTAAGTATTATACCGTATTGACTTTTCCCTGTCAACAAGATATTCCTTGAGTTTCCGCAGAATTATCCCGCTGAATTATCCCCACTGGAAAATTCTACTGCGTCCTGTTATCCACAACTTTCAAAAA
>CAZMGH010000100.1:0-2447 GCA_964565805.1 uncultured Lachnospiraceae bacterium | reverse complement strand
GACAGAACCATGGCCAACGCCAAAATGATTGTGATCAGTTTCTTCATTTTCTTTTTCCTCCTTTTAAGTTTTAATGTTATTCACCAAACCCTTCATCGAGGGGTTTCTGTGTCACAGAACACTGGGGAACGGAACATTTTGTTCATCGGTAAAGCAATCCTCAAATCCCCTGCGGTAATGATATTGAATCTTATCCTTATCTAAAGGCCAGACATACTTACCGCCAACATCCCAGATAAAGGGATGGAACTGATACTCCAACACGTTCTTCTTATATCGATATAGATATAGGATTTCATTGGGATCGGCTTTGAAGTTGGTCCATACATCGTAATGAATCGGAATAACCACCTTGCACCGCAGCGCTTCACCCATTCTAAGAATATCTACCGAGGTCATTTTGTCCTGGTTGCCGATAGGGTTTTCACCATAAGATCCGAAAGCCACATCAATATCATGCTCTTTGCCATGCTTAGCGTAACGAATGCTGTAATGCGAGTCTCCGCTGTGATAAAAGTTGCCGGCCGGCGTTTTTATAAGGTAATTTACCGCCTTGTCATCCATATCATCCGGAAGTTTACCTCTGATATCCTCATCTGCCGTGACTAAGCAAGTGCGGTCAAAGGATTCCATGACCACAACCTCACAATCACCTATCTTAACCGTATCCCCGGGGCGGACAATGCGGCAGCGCTCTTCAGGCACGCCATAGCTTAACCACTTCTCCACGCTCTTTTTGGGTCCAATGAAAGGCACCTCGCCCGGTACGTTCCTCATCACTGCCGCAGCAAAAAACGGATCGATATGGTCGTTATGGTAATGGGTTGAAAGCACCGCATCCACCTTAGTCACTCCGAAAGGATCATATACAATGGGCGCTGCCCGCAGATTAGGCTGAGTCATCCGTCCACCGGTCATATTGCGCATCTGGTGAAAAGGATCCATCTCTTTTTTCTTCTGGCTTCGTTTTCCGTTGCCAAACCAGAGGTCGATGGCAATATTCGTACCTCCTTCAGACTTGATCCAAAGACCAGTGCACCCCAGCCACCACAAAGCCGTTGTTCCGGGCTGAACCTGTTCAGCATCGATCTCTTCATTCAGCCAAGTTCCCCATTCCGGAAACGCACCTAAAATCCAAGATTCTCGACTAATTTCGTTGATGTTTGACATGTTTATGAACTCCTTTGTTGGCATTTTGCGTGATATTTGATTGTTTTCATTTTAATCATTCGAATTTCAAATGTAAATGCGTAAAGTTGAATAAAAAACGCAACTTTTATTTGTTTATAATCGCGTTTATATGTTTGTTTATGTGTTCGAGTTTATTTTATGTTCGTTTTTTCTTTCTAAATATTGTAAAAAAAGTGTGCGCCTCGGCGCACATCGCTAAAAAAAAGGACGGCTTAACAGCCGTCCTCTACGCAGTGAGAATTTTTTCTGTTTCGAATTACACAACGATTACCTTAACTCCGGATTCCTGAATAGCTTTCAAGCTGGAAGGGTCCGCACTGTTATCGGTAATCAAATATGTAATATTTTTTAAGTCTCCTGTATTAAAATTCTGGGTAATACCAACTTTGCTGCCGTCTGCTACCACGATGATATCCCCTTTGCATTTCTTTATCATGAGCATATTAATCTGAGTCTCAGCCAGGATTACACTTGTCAGCCCGCTTTCTGCACTGATTCCGCTCACGCCCAGTATGCATTTGCTTGCCACAACTTTCGAAATGGTATCTAACGCAAACGGACCTATCAAGCTTTGCTTTTTACCATATATTTCGCCTCCCATCAATAAAATGGTACTGTTTTTCGGCAGCTTTCTATTAATGATACGCGCATTGTTTGTTAATGCAGTAACGCTTTTTCCGGAGAGATATTCCAAAACCAAAGAAGCGGTAGCGCTGCTGTTGAGAAATAATACATCACCATCCTCAACCAAACCGGCAGCCGCCTTGGCTATTCGTCGCCGAACCATCTCTTTTTCGTCCTCAATATTAGTCGGCTCAATCTCTTCCATATTTTCAACTAACTTCAGCGCTGCACCGCCAAAACTGCGCACAACAATCCCCTCTCGCTCCATTTCCGTCAAATCCCTGCGGATTGTAGCGGTTGTGACATTCAATCTGTCCGATAGTACGCTGACCTGCATCGTTCCATTATCCTGAAGTTCCCGAACGATCTCATTTCTCCGTTGATGGATCACATCTCTGCTGTTTTTCATTTAACCTACCCGTCTTTCATCTCTATAAAAGTCCAGATGAAATTATACCCCATCTTCTCTGAACTATCAAATCAAACTTCAATAAATGAAAAAATGGGGTGAAAAAACGAAAAAAAGAGACCGCACCATGCGATCTCTCTTCTTTTTCATTTCGCGTACTCCGTAACACGGCTTTCTCGAATTACATTCAGTTTAATCTGTCCCGGATAATCCATCTCGTCTT
>CAZMGH010000099.1:0-2575 GCA_964565805.1 uncultured Lachnospiraceae bacterium | reverse complement strand
GAGCCATTTTTTGTAAAAAAATGAGCGATTTCGAATGGACCGAGCCTACGGCGAGGGATACTTCTTGCCGTTTAAGGCAAGAAGGTACCATTCTCTTATTTCGTGAGCACGTAGTGCGAAGAAATCCGTAGTGTCATAATGCGAAGTAGGGGAGGATTGTGGGTGCGTAGCACGGAACAATCCGTAGGTATCATTGTTGGGGGCTTTTGACCCAACATCAAAATATGCCCCTAACAAAACAACGAAAAAGAGCCAAAGTAAATCATCCCCTTTGGGGTTTCTTGCTTTGACTCTAATCTCCAGAAGAAAATTATTCGGTTGCTAACAGTTTATTGCAAGATCGCAAAAGACGCAAGTAGTTTTTTAAAGATAAGTGAAAGCACTTTATACAAGACTTATAGCCTCTGCCGCCCATCTTTCTACTTGACTTTCGCTGACTTCTAAAATACTGGCAACATCAGATATTGACATTCCTCTATCGACCAGCTTAAGTGCTGTATCTTTTGCTTTCTCCATCTTGCCTTCCATCTTGCCTTCTATCTTGCCTTTAAGTATACCTCTTTCATAAACAGCTTCGCTTAAGTTACACATATCAACGACCTCCTTCCCTAACCCATCGTCTACAACCATTCCGAAACTTTTTGTTAGAATATCTTTCTTAGATTCTGCATCTCTGTCACTAAAACAAACATTGAGCATGTCTGTCAATTCATTCGCTTTAACATCCCCTTCGTTGAGACAGATCTGTATGACTTCGAGTTTATCGTAATCTACCTTTTGTGCTGTTACATCGCCTAAGGAACTGAATTCCTTTGCTCCATTAACGGGATTTCATTTTGCTCTTTGCTTTAGTGATACCTGTTTATCAATCTTTTAAGCAACCAGCCGGAACCACATACACCCCATCCGGCCGCCTGTACGCGTAATCTCCAACGCCTATCAGAACCGCTGAAAAAGAAGGGGCTTTCATTTTTGTGGTATCTATTTTCCCCTCCAGTGCTTTAAGGGTTTTTGCGCCCTCCTCGATCAATTTCTCTCCGCCAAGCTTTATCTCAATCAATCCGTAAGAACCGTTTCTTAAATGGGCTACGGCATCACACTCTAAGCCGCTTTTATCGCGAAAATGATATACTTTTCCGTTAAGTGTATCAGCAAATACCCGTAAATCCCTAACACACATGGTCTCAAAAAACAGGCCAAATGTGTTCATATCCCCAATTAGATCATCCGGCCCCAATCCAAGAGCAGCGGTCGCGATGGAAGGATCGATAAAATACCGTGTATTTGCGGTTCTAATCGCGGTTTTAGAACGCAGATTTGGATTCCACGCTTCCATCTCCTCAATCACAAATATCTTTTTCAGCGCATTTATATAAGAATATACCGTGTCGGTATCAAGAGATTCCGCATCATTTACCATGATATCATCTTTCAGCAGGGTATTTGTCGCCTGTGAACCCTGATTTCTGGCGTAAGAGCGCATAAGACGTTTTACGCGTTCCTGATTTCTTGCAATCCCGTCAACGCGTGAAATGTCCGATTTCACAACGGCATCGTAGTAATCAAAAGCTTGTTCCAGCGCGATCTCCTCTTCCATGTCAGTTGCCCTAGGCCAGCCTCCCCGGCACACCAAAAAGGCCAGTCGATCCATATCAAGCGGATTTTCCCCCTCGATCTGCTCCGGCGCTTCAAAGAGCGCTTTCAGGCTTACCTCACCGGTTGAATCCAAGGACTCGTACAAGCTCATCGGCCTCATCATCATCCATGAAAAACGCCCCGTTCCTGTGTGGTGAATGTGTTCATACGATGCCGGAACCGCTGAGCCTGTAAGAATAAACTGCCCCAATTCATCTCTATGATCCACCTCGAACCTGACGGCATCCCACAACTTAGGCGCAACCTGCCATTCATCGATCAAACGAGGTGTTCTTCCTTTTAAAAGCCTTCCGGGGCTGATTTCAGCCATGGTAAGATTTTGCTTTTCCGTTTCCGGGTCTGTCATATACAAAACACTGCCGGCAATCTCCTCTGCCGTTGTTGTCTTCCCGCACCATTTTGGCCCCTCGATTAAAACGGCACCTTTCCCGAGAAGCCGCTTTTTTAATATTTTATCCGCAATCCTTGCCTTGTATGTTCCCACTTCTGTCTCCTATCGCGTGACATATATGCATTCTAAATAACTCACTGTAATATTACCGCGCTTTTCGGTATTTTGGCAAGATATTTTTCGGCAGTTTGGCAGGTTTTTGTTCGGCGATTTGGCGCCGACCCTTTGTCTTCATATCAGCTGTTAATTTTTCCGTTAAAGCAAAAAAGGAACCCCGTTCCTTTTTTGAGTTCCTTCCTTGTCCATCTATTATTTAACTTTATACAAGACTTATAGCCTCTGCCGCCCATCTTTCTACTTGACTTTCGCTGACTTCTAAAATACTGGCAACATCAGATATTGACATTCCTCTATCGACCAGCTTAAGTGCTGTATCTTTTGCTTTCTCCATCTTGCCTTCCATCTTGCCTTCTATCTTGCCTTCTATCTTGCCTTTAAGTATACCTCTTTCATAAACAGCTTCGCTTA
>CAZMGH010000098.1:0-2718 GCA_964565805.1 uncultured Lachnospiraceae bacterium | reverse complement strand
AACAGGCGCCGGACAAGGATTAGGTCATGGGTATGCACTTAATCTTGCAAAGGCAGGGGCTATAGTAATCTGTGTAGGAAGGACATTAAAAAATCTTGAAAAAACAGTAGAAGAGATTAAGAAAATCGGAAGGGAAGCAAAGGCTTTTTCCCTTGATATAAGAAAAAAGATAGAAATTGAAAAAATTGTGGATGATATTTCGAAAAAGTATGGTTCTATTGATATGAGTTGCCCGACAAATGAGCAATTTAAAGTAACATTATTATGTTTGCACCTTGAAAACTTAACATATTAGCTTTAAAAACTAACAGTTTTTCTGTGTTGATGGATATTTTACTGTATTGATATGTGAATTTATCCTAATATCATCAGATCCTTTGTGGATAAGGCGCAAGTTTAGCCTGACTGCTCAGATATCTGATCAGCTTCCGAGCATTCATTCCGGCAACCTTAAAGCCAAAAAACAGTTTCGTCTTTATATAGCCACGGACTGGCATTTTATCGATATGGTGTCTCTTCCGAAGTGCTGCCGGTACTGTCTCTATCCCATTTCGGAAACAGGCCAGTTTGTGGAATTCGGCTGTCTGTAGAAAGCGTTGTTGTTTTGCATGAAATGCTGTTCGCATTGCGATTTTTATGGTGGCTACACGTTTATGTTCTACCGGATGACATTGGTCGTGGTAAGGACAATTCCTGCAAACATTCAGCGGAAATGAGCCTTTGCATTTTTGAGTGTTTTTGTCATATACGCTGCTTTTCGGTTCATGACCTGCCGCACACCGTAACAGTTTTGTACCATCTTCATTGAATTCAAAATCAGCCCAGTGGTCGCTGACTTCCGCTCCTTTTAGATCCGTGGTGACTAGCGTTATGTTTTTGCTTTCCGCAAGCTGATGATTTTCCATCCCGCAGTATCCCCCATCCGTTGTTAGAATGGCTGGGCTCCCGCCCTCAGGCTGCCGCTCAATATAATCCTTAAGGAACTGGCTGTCGCTATAGTTGTTTTTCTCATACTGATAGTCAACTGTTATACTATTATGATGGTCATCTGTTACTTCTACTACATTGGCAATGTAACCCCTGTGTTCTTCTCCGGATTTTTTTCGGTAAGTGGCATCTGGATCCGCTGGGTTCTGCATGGTGTCAGAATCCATACCTTCATGCTTTCCTTTTAGGGGCAGATTTCCATTGGCATCCATTTTCGTCTGTTCCTTTATGGCACGGATCAGGAGCTGGTATTCGCTGTATTCATCATATCGGTTTCCACAGGCCGAGAGAATAAGCGAAGCATCCTTTAGCACCTGTTCTATTTTTGAATCGGTATCTTCACTGCGGTTATGGTAAAGAATCTTGTTGTGGTCATCCTCTTGCGTGTAATGAAGAAGCCCTTCCGGCAGTGGCGGATCCTCCAGCTTTTTCATCCGTTTGGCGAGGTTCGCAACACTTGTATAGAGAAGTTCCAGACGGCTCATCTTCTTTATATTAGAAGCCACCATCAGGGAATCCATGCGACGCATTCCGGTATTTAGTTTCATCATAGTTGCCATACTTGAAGACAGTTTAACAATACAGTTATGGATGAGGTCTATACCTGTCATTTCCTCGTATGCATAGCATCTGGCACGAAACCTTCCAAAGGTACGGTCATTCAGGGGCTGCTCTTCAAAGCTGGTTGTGTGAAGAGCGTATTGATAACGGATATCAAATGGGAGAGTCTCCACAATCTCTTCCTCTGTGAGACCAAAGATTTCTTTCAGTATCAACGCACCAATGATCACGTTTACAGGCGTGTTATGTCTGGATGGGCGGTCGCTGTAGAGTACTGAAAAAGGAGCCTCGTCAATTTCAGGGAATATATGGTCTGCAAAATATTTTGCCCAAGATTTTTCCAACATACGTTTTTCCCGCTCTGTAAGATTGAAAGTAGAATCAAACAGACTGATTTGTTGAGAGGGATTTTTAGAAAATGACATATATCAAACACTCCTTATTTTTGATCTGTATCCATTATACTACTATTAAAGCTACTATGTTAAGTTTTTAAAGTGCAATTGCCCATTTGTCGGGCAACTCCTATTATTATAATATCACGTTTTCTCCGTTCCGTACCGGAAAAGGAGATTTTCGGAAAAAAATTTTTGAAGATACACGGTAAAATAATTTTACATGAATCTGAATATATGGTATAATATCGATTGTTCGTGAATTGATGAAACGCAATGGGAAGCGCAGTGTGCGCGGAGCATTGATCGAAATATAGCCGTTCTTCGGAATCGGCGGCGAAGGAGGTGTTTCAGGTGTCCAGAAAATGTGAAATTTGCGGAAAAGGCCAGGTTTCAGGAAATGCAGTCAGCCATTCCAATATCCACACGAGAAGAAAGTGGAATCCGAATATTCAGACCGTAAAAGTAAACGAAAACGGAAGAGTCAGAAAGATGAATGTCTGCACACATTGCATCAAAGCGAACAAGGTTACAAGAGCTCTTTAATATTCTCTTTAATATTCTCTTTAATTTATTGTCAATCGAGGCGTCCGATGCAGTCAGGCGCCTTATCTGCATTTCGTGCACACGGAGGAGAAAATGGAATACGAAGGCGATCTGATCGCGGTCTACAATGACCAGAACCTGCCGCTCGAATGCGATATCATCAGCAAGTTTAAAAACGAAGCGACCGGCAAGAGTTATCTCGTTTATACGGACAATTCCAGAAACGAAG
>CAZMGH010000097.1:0-2824 GCA_964565805.1 uncultured Lachnospiraceae bacterium | reverse complement strand
AGACTGTAACCGTTTGGCCAGCTGAACTGTTACTTCGGATCACCAAACGTTTTAGAGGCCGCTTAAAATCAGCGGCCTCTTTTTTATAGCATTTTTTCTCTTCTTGTCCCCGTTTTTAAGGCTTGTATAAAAAGTCCCCAGAAACCACTTCTACAGGGATTTCATCCCCCTGCTTATGTCCGCCTACCAGGAGGATAAGATACCTGACGCCTCCCCACGCGTAAAATATCAGAGAAAAAATAAGCAAAACAGGATTTCTGTATTTCGGTTCTACCAAAATATAAATCACCAGATTCAAAAGAAGAAATGCGATTTTCATTTTTATTACACCCATTGATGATACCCGGGTCAAGTCGATCTGTAACTAATTGCATTCACCTGGATTTTGACGTAAAATAAAGACAGTAACTAATGTGGATCCCCGTCAGACTTAAGCCCAAGTCTTCGCTTGGCTTCGTTAAGCGTTCTGGACGGGTAACAGCAAAGGAGTTTTTTATGAAGACAGCTCAGGAACTTAGAGACTTATTAAACCGAATTGACCGCCGGGGATACCCGGCTTACAAAGATACGAAAGGGACTTATCAGTTTCCGGGATATGTCCTTTCCATTGACCATGTACAGGGGGATCCTTTTGCTTCTCCCTCCAAAGTGAGTATTCATATTTCCGGAAAGGTATCCGGCTTTCCATCCCGGCTTTATGACTGCCCGTGGAAGCGGATCGCTTTATGCGATGCTCTGCTCCGGCTTTTTTCCCGGCAGGTGGATGACTTTTCATTTAAGGCAAAAGGCTCCGGCAAAAGCGGCCTGATCAGCGTAAGCCGGTGCGGTCAGGAGATCCTTGAACGGTCCGCCTGCCAGATGGATCCTTCCAGCGGCGATATGATCCTTCGTATGGATATTGGTTTCCCGGCCAACGGACGGACCATTAATTCCGGAGACTTAATGAAAATTTTATATGAGTTTATTCCCGTATGTGTGAAAAAAACCCTTCTTTATCCATCCCTGGATCCGGTAAAAATGGATAAGATCATGGAACTTTCCCAGGATCAGCACACCATTCGGGAGCAGCTTGATGGCCTTGGCTTGTGCGCCTTTATCGCCAATGGCGCCATCCTTCCAAGGGAATCCGGCATTTCCCAAAGGCCCATGAAGCAGGCGATTCCCTTTAAGTCACCGGCATCTATGGAAATTACCTTAAAGCTTCCTTATGCCGGGGCGGTTACCGGCATGGGTATCCCGAAAGGGGTAACTCTGATCGCAGGCGGCGGGTATCACGGAAAGTCTACCCTGCTGGAAGCCCTGGAGCGTGGCGTTTATGACCATATTGCCGGGGATGGACGGGAATATGTGATCACTGACGCAAACGCTATGAAAATCCGAGCCGAGGATGGCCGCAGCGTTCGACAGGTGGATATTTCCATGTTTATTAATGACCTGCCCAATAAAAAAGATACAAAGCATTTTAATACAGAAGATGCCAGCGGCAGCACATCCCAGGCCGCCAATGTGGTGGAGGCCATGGAATCCGGTTCCCGGCTGCTGCTCATTGATGAGGACACCAGCGCTTCTAACTTTATGGTCCGGGATGCCCTTATGGAAAGTGTGGTTTCCCGCTCCTGCGAGCCGATCACCCCTTTGATCCACCGTATCCGCCAGCTTTATGAGGACTGGGGCATTTCCACCATCCTGGTGGCCGGAAGCTCCGGCGCCTTCTTTGAAAAAGCGGATCATATTATCCAAATGGACCGGTATGTTCCTGTGGAGATCACAGATTTGGCAAAAGAGAAAGCCCGCCTGTATCTTGAAAATACCAGGCTGAAAAATGCCGGAGACGATCTTAAGGCAACTCTCCCCGACTTTCACCGTTGTCCCGGAAAAACTTCCGGCAGGCGGGATGAACGGGTGAAGATCCGGGTCAATGGCCGGGACGGTGTTTCTCTGAATAAAGAAACCATTGATCTGCGGTATGTGGAGCAGCTGGCAGACAGCGAGCAGCTGATGACGCTGGGCTATCTTTTAAACTATGCCATGAAGCATCTGGCCAATGGAAAAAGAACGATCACGGAAATCGTAGATGAACTGGAAAAGCTCCTGAAAGAAAAAGGGCTTGCCGCAGTCTGCGAAGGCAGTTATCTGCCTGCCGGGCTTGCCATGCCCCGCAGGCAGGAAATTTTTGCCTGCATGAACCGGTATCGGAAGCTTTAACTATGGAAAAAAATAATGATTCAAAAGAAAAACTCAGCCTGGAGCGGCTTCACACCACGCTCTGCCAGATCCGGTCGGTTTCCGGGCAGATCTCAAAGCAGTTGCCGCAGTGAAGGCAATGCTCCTGGCTGATAACAACAGGCTTGCGTGTAATGTCGATACACTTTGGGGGACATTTGGAATAGCACAGTTTACAGCCGATGCAACGATCTGTCACAAAGTAGCCCGTCTCCTTTTCCTTGGCGCCGCCGAAAGAAAAACCTGCCCGCTCAATAGGATGCTTTGAAAGATCGAAACATTCTCCGGTCCCCTCATAAATTTTAAACACTGTCAGGGCGCTGCGGGAGCTTACATCCGGATAAATCTCTTCCATATACGGATTCTTTTTAAAAAGCTCCGGCAGTTTGTCCGGACCGATTTCCTTCACCTTGCCCTGAACGAACACTGCCACGCAGGAAAGGGTATCGTCGCCTTTTTCATTGCGGTAAAAGCAATATTTTCATTCATTTTCAGCCGCCCCTCTTTGTCAACAGTGGCAAAGACAGTAGAGTGGATCTCTTCCACAATATATTTTAAATAATCTCTTGTCTCCATAATAAACCTCCTGTTTTGTGCCATA
>CAZMGH010000096.1:0-2884 GCA_964565805.1 uncultured Lachnospiraceae bacterium | reverse complement strand
GTCCTGGTGTTCGATATACTTACGGATATTTTCCTCTGAAACAGATCCGACTGTTTCTACATAGTAAGAATGGTTCCATAACTGTCCTTTCCATAGCTGTCCGCGCAAATCAGGATATGTTTCAAAAAGCTTCCTCCCAGTGATCCCCTTTAGATATTTGACCAGGTTGGTGATTGAGAGCTTTGGAGGGGCGGACAGGAAACAATGTATATGGTCTTTGCCGCCAGCTTCAAAAAGATGGACAGTAAACCCTTTCTCTTCTGCGATGGAGAAGACCGTCTCTTTCAGGAACTGTTCGATTTCCGGGGTGATGATCCTCTTCCTGTATTTTACAGACCACACCACATGGTAATTAATGTTGCAGACACAAGTCCTATAATGTACAAGATTATCTTTCATACACATAGTATAACAAAATGGACGTGTAGCGTCAAGAATATGGCGGCTGTATCTCGGTAATTGAATTGCCGAGGATTAGCCGCCGTTTTATCCTAACTTTGTTGTTGCTGTTGCTTTAGAATCTCCAATTGCAAGGATTCCATATTTGCACAACAAAATACCCACAATCGACATGTTATCCTCCTTCTTATTCATCTGTGATTCTGTCTCTGAAAATGTGGTTTCACTAGTACAGCGTTCGGCAATTAACTGGACTTTATTATGACGGTAATTGCAGATAAATACTGGGTTTATAAAGTCCATCTATTTAAAAAACGATGTACTAGATAGTATACTATTACCACACCGCTCAGAACTATTAAAATTCAATAAATTTTTTTCTGTGTGCGTCGATCCATCCGGCCTTTTTTCAGTCACATGTTCTATAAACACGCCATCAGCTACGCGTTCCGTTCGAGATGAACGTATGCATCCGTCCGGTCCTACTATTGACGTCCCCTCTGAAATACTCATAAAACTTTCACTGAAATTTTTGCTATAACTAAGCGAATCGCCATAACCCTGGCTAACACAACTGGAATTAAGCATAAAAAGCCTCCTTCAAAAAATCCTATATCAACACTTTCTTTTACTATAGTCTGTCAGAAATAAGCCCTTCCCACACCAAAACCCTTATCATCTCCCTGCCGATTATACGCCTCTCCATCCCTCATCCCACACCCTTCCCCAACCCTGAGAAACTCGGATGATCAACCCAAAACATACCAAAGCAGCCAAAAAGTTGAGGTATGGTATTTTTCGGGGTTGTGCATCGGGTATGGGTGTGCTACTATTGTTTCAAACAGGCAATGCCTGTTGCCCATATACACTCCATTTAAGGAGGCCGATGCCCTGTTTTACTGGGGCATCGAAAATTTTATCAGTTTTTCCGGATATGCTTGCAATATCGCGTGGATGCTGTATAATAAGATTAGGCATTGGGAAATGCTGTATTTCATTACTACAGATTCCACGATTCGGAATCAAAAAGTCCTCCACGATTCGGAGGCACTATCAAAAGCTACAGGATGTATTTTCTGTGGCTTTTTTTGTTTTGCAAAAGAAAGGGCATCCTATAAGTAGTAATGAAAGAAAGAAGAGGAGGATACAGATTGAGAAAGTATAAGGTCAGCAATGCCCTGAAACCATATGTAAGGAGGATCCTTGTACGGAGCTTTTACCGCTGCAGAATCAGCAAGGATAAAAACGGGCCGTACTGGTGCTATACAAACGCTTCATCCGACATTTTCCATAAGGTTGTGCAAAAAGCGGAATGTGAAAAAAAACGAAAGAGACGGGTATTTTTCAGGTAACCTCGAAAGAGGCCAATAATGACATGCCGAGATGTTCGCTTCTGGATTTCGCAGGCGTGACAGTTTTCCAGGTAATTGATGATAAATCTGGAGAGCGGACATTTTTAACGAGAATAATATAGGCTGGCTTCATACAGGAGCCGGCTTTTTACTCCTGCATGTCGGCCGGAAGAAAGAATATATAAGCCTTCTTTTTTCTTTATCATTTCTTCATTCCAATGTCATACCCAAATAAAAATCCCATTCATGCCCCTCAAACTCCCGCAAAAACACCCTTCAAAAACAAATTGCTCCGGAATCACAACCTCTCAAAAGATTAATCATTCTATTACATGGAGAGTATTTTATATATATTTGGAGGAGTTCTATGGATGGGAGAGACGTATACAGGCTCAGGAAGCTGAATTCGCTTTCACAGGCAAAACTTGGTGAGCGGATCGGCTGTTCCCAGAGCGTCGTGAGTCGTATGGAAAACGGCAAGCGGAAGCTGAGGAGAGATGATGTTCTTATGCTTTCAAAGGCTTTCCCATCGATGGTCATCCTCAAGAAGGATCCAAAGGCTAAGCAACACAAGGAGGATCACTTATGGATGGAAAAAGATTAAGGAAACTAAGGAAAGAACAGGGATTGACGCAGGCGGATCTTGCTGCGAAGTCCGGTGTGTCGGCTTCCACCATCAGCCGGATCGAACGCGGAAAGAAGGATGTCTCTCCGGAGCAGGAGTCGCTGCTCTGCAAAGTATTACCGGAGCTTGCCGGAAGCCCATTCCTTCTCAAACCGAAGAAACCCCGTACCCAGCCAAAAGCCTATACGGTATATACGGATGGCGGATGCCTGTATAATCCAGGCGGCCCCGGCGGGATCGGAGTTATCGTGGTCAATGAGGAGACCGGTGAGGAACAGGAGATTTCTAAGGGATATGGCTCTACGACCAATAACCGTATGGAGATGATGGCGGCAATCGAAGGGCTGAAGGCCGTACCGGAAGGGGCGGTCGTCCAACTGCATTCAGATTCCCAATACCTCATCCGGACGATGAACCTTGAGTTCCGTAAGAATAAGAACCTGGAATTATGGGATATCCTGTCAGAGTTAGACCGCAGCCGTAAAGTAACTTACAAATGGGTAAAAGG
>CAZMGH010000095.1:0-2905 GCA_964565805.1 uncultured Lachnospiraceae bacterium | reverse complement strand
CGCGCGTCGCGGTGACATTTCTTGTCACCTCAAATCCTATCCCCATACGGCAAAGACTTTATGTAGTTTTCCATAAAATCAAAGTCGGGGTTATCATCTTTTGCGGGCAACTTTATTATGGTAGAGCGCATATTTTCGAGTACCCATTTTCGTCCATATGAATACCGGTACTTTTCCTGACGAAGCACAGTACATATAAACAAGGCAATATATTTATTAAGGGCAAGTCCGTTTTTCTCTTTAAAATACAGTACATTTACGTCATCGGTTGCCCAAAAGGGTCTTGGTTGATAGAAAGCTTCTCCAACAGATCCGTTATAGCTTAAAGAAATGGTATTCCCTGCATGGATAGCATCCTGCCCAATATAATTTGCTATCCCGTTGTTTGAATCGATTGCTCCAACATATGGCGTCTCCCCATCCGTCTGGTCATCAGAAGTGAGCCGTTGACCCTTTTTAATTTCAAACAAGTCTCCTAAACAAAATTCTTTCCACGATTCGAGAGCGAGATCAAGCGTATATGATGCTTCCCCCTTTTGATTAGTTGTCGATAATGGCTTGCAATGCAATGGCTTTAGTTTACTAATCATGTTGTTATATGCAGGGAGTTCTATATCGCTGAGCGTTTTATCTGCTTGTCTGCCATAGTTATATTTAAAGGCGTTATAACGAATGCAGGTTACATAATATAATTTTTCTATTATACTCATTGAACTATCGAGGGGTTCAAGGACGGCTATTTGGTGGGCTACATAACAGGGCTCGGGTTGTAAATGAGCCATTAAAACAGAGCCTTTGAGTGGAACTGTAATACATCCGGCAGGATATATTTTAATTCCCTCTTCTTTTTTCACACGACCAACTATCCCATTATGTTTGTCTTGTGAACTAACAAAATTAATTCCTTTTTCATCGGGCGTCATTTCTGAATATATCAGTGTTTTAGGGTATGTGATTTTAAAAATATCGATTATCTTCATGAATTTCACCACTTTGAACTAAATAAGCAAGATAATCATTGATTGTCTGTTGAAAATCCTGTTCTGTAAGTTTTGTGTAATCTGTTTTCATATAGGCTTCACATAGCCATTCATCATCGCCGTTGACTTTATGGGTTGCTGAAAGCCCGTCTACAGAGCGCCTATTACGATATAGTTCAATCCATTTACGCTCAATTTCTATCCATTTGCTTTTACCTGTAACGGCGTCGATCTGCTCGACACGCCCCAGATTTTTCTTCTTTTTGAATCCATCATCCTTGCAATACCCGAAAAAAGTATCGGGATTGGAAACATCATTATGTTTCATGCCGATTTTAAACACCATGCAACAGGCTGAAACGCTTGCGCCGGGATAAAAAATCTCATTTGGCAGAGTAAATACGGCGTCGAGTGTGTTTTCCTGCAATATCTCACGTTTTAAACGGGCAATTTCTCCGCTGGTTCCAATAGCGCAGGCGACAGGAAGTAATACCGCCAATTTAGCGTGAAGGTTGGCGGAATTAAGGTTGTCGGCAATGTATTTTACGAAATATAATCCCTTTGAAGGATCTTCTTTTTTATCCTTTGCCCAAGTATCGACATAATCTTTGGGTAGATGAATACGCTGACCGTTATACGGAGGATTCATCAGGATGATATTTGGTTTTGCCTCTATAATCCATTTAGCTAACTCAAAGCAGCTTCCCCGCCTGATATTTGAATTTCCGTCCGAGTGGATCAGCATGTTCGTAGTGGCAAGTCCATAGATGTTTTCATCAAATTCAATACCGAATATCTGATTTTCCTTCACTTTTTTCTGTTCGTCAGCAGTGGCGCAGTCATCCAACGCTTGCGTCATTGCCCTCACTAAGAAAGAGCCGCTGCCGCAACAGGGATCAAGGACAACGGAATGTTTATTCACCCCGGTGATTTTTGACATAAAATCAGTAATATGATCTGGTGTAAAGGCTTGGTTTTTATCCGATTTCCCAACATACTTATTGAAGGTAACAAAAAACAGGTTAAGCAAATCCTGCCCAGAGGTACTTCTGTCATTGATAAAAGGAAGAATATCCTCTTCAATAGATTTCAGAATTTCTCTAAAAGCGGCAATATTCAATTGCCGAACATATTGGGACTCTAAAACATTACGGTTTAATAAGGCAAGTTTCTCCGCCTTATTATTATCCGAATCCAACAATCCGTTAAGAATTTCTTTTATTCCTGCCCTTATTTGTGCCGACTCTAATTTAGAATTATTATTACAATTATTAGTTGAATAGACTAAACTATTTTTTAGAGCAAGAAGGCAAGTACCGACAAACTGACTCCTTAAATTTTCAGGAATGCTATGGCGGTGCAGCATTTCATTGAGCTTATAAGTATTCTGCATCACCTTTTCTTTGTCATTGATTTTGGATGTGTAAAAATCGACATATTCTTCCATAGATCGAAGAGCCGTTTCTTTTGGCATAAAATCACTATCGGAAACAACGCCACGCCACACTTTTATATTGTCGTTTGCAGTATTCGCTAAAATCGCAACCGTCTTATTGCCTGTCAAAGCTTTTTCATATTCTACATAGGCAGACAATTGTTCTTCATCTGCCTTTGTAAAGTTCTGTTTAGTTTCAATGAGTACCGTAACATTGTCCTTAACAAAACGAAGATCCACCTTCTCAAAAGTACGTCCCTTACTATTTTGAATAGAAGGAACTGTCAAGGACGCTGCCTTAAAGCTTTTTCTGTAGCTATACTCACCATTCTCGATATTGCTAGTAAGACATTCTATGCCAATAGTCGTGATCATATCTACTCGGGTCATATAATATAAGTTCCTCCTATGCCGTTGCTAGAAGACAGTTTCAAAAATATTATATCTCATTATGTCATCATGTCATCACAAAATCTGTAGTAGATCTCTG
>CAZMGH010000094.1:0-2938 GCA_964565805.1 uncultured Lachnospiraceae bacterium | reverse complement strand
TTATCCACATCTGCATTGGTAAAGCCAAAGTATTCATCATACCGGACATCAGAGACCGTGTGTACTTTCAGATTATTCAGCCCTGTGAAAATGCTCTCTTTGGAGATCCTCAGGCATCCAGTAAGTACAGCAAAGTACAGGCTGTCGTTGGTTTTCAGAGCATTGCCCAGAAGATTTCGGATGAGACTGACCATCTCATCATAGTATCCTGCCTGAAATGCTTTATCCAGTGGGACATCATACTCATCGATCAGCAGGATGACCTTCTGCCCGTAATGCTTTTCCAGAAGCTGGGAGAGCGTTTTTAAGCTTGCTGCCGCCACCTTCTCTGTCATAGCATATAAGCCTTCTTCTCCAGAACCTATCTTTGTCAGGCGGGCATAGGCCTTTTTTTCATCCTCCTGTAATCTTACGCTGGTTCTTAAAAAGTCAAAGCGTCTTGCTTCATCTCCGATAACCACCTTCAATGCTGCCATGGCGGAATCGAAGTTCCGTCCATCCACACTTTTCAGGCTGATGGAGATCACCGGAAACTTTCCCATGTATTTCTCGCACAGTTCTTTTTCCCGCGTGATCGCCAGTCCTTCAAACAACGCCAGATCTCTCCCTATTTCAAAAAAGCATTTCAACATACTCATGTTTAGGGACTTTCCAAACCGTCTGGGCCGGGTAAACAGGTTTACCTCACCCCAGTTTTGTAACAGGTCCTCAATGAATAGAGTTTTGTCTACATAATAAAAATCATTTATCCTGATTTTTTCAAATCCGTCAATCCCAATGGGAAGCTTCTTTCTCATCTTCACCACACTCCTTTCCTGTGTCAGTGGCACGGATCAGTTCTCAGGCTCCCCCTCTGCGCTTTTGATAATCCTCTGCATTTTTCATGAAAACACCAATATCTACTCCTGCTTCTAACAGATGGCAGGCTGTACTATGCCTCATGGAATGGGACGGATAGCTGTCCTTAAGGAACATATCTGGATGTTTCTCTTTTGCAATGGCTACATGCTTTTTATGTATACCTTCAACGCAGGGCACGGTCACTTGTTCATGCGTTTGGCTGGAAAATACATGCCTTTCAGGATTTCTTTCAACATGGTGCAATGCGTATTTCAGCTGCAGCACAATGACCATGTCTCACAAGTCACTGTACAGCTCCTCCCGGTACAGGCCGTCCGCGATCAGCTTCTTAAAACTTTCCACCACAGCAGCTTTATCTTCCTTGTATGTAACACCGAACCAGTTATCCCTGGTTTCCAGCACTTTCACTGTACACTTTCCATCTCTCAGCAGCCCACCAATCAATGTCGGCAGCAGATACTCTGCTTTCTGTGGATTTTCCGGAACATCCTTTTCAAAGAAATCCTTAAATCCGTCCTCCAAGACAGTCAGAAACGCCGGATCATGTCCCTCTTTCGCAGGAAAGCCCCAAAAATTCATGGAAACATAGGCGTCCGGATCCAGTTTAATGCCACCTGCTTCAGCGCCGACAACTCCCCTCAACGGATCAATCGTCTTGACTATATTGCCAGCCTCCACCACATCCGTGATATGGGTATGTCCTTCCGAAATTTTGCACACACCTCTGGTGACACCGCCATTGTCTGAAAGAGTATTCTTCAGAATAAACCCGGCCATGGCAATCGCAGTATCTTCATGATCCAGAACCAGCCAATCATGAATCTTTCGGAATGCTTCTTTTCCATAATAATCATCCGCATTGATCACAGCAAACGGTTCATGGATCAGATCCTTCGCCGCAAGTACAGCTTGTCCAGTTCCCCAGGGTTTGGTACGGCCATCCGGGACAGTGTGACCAGCCGGTATGGAAGAAAAATCCTGAAATACGTAGGCAATCTCCACATCGAGAGAGGCACAGATAACTTCCACACGGCTGCCAATGCGCTCCCTGAAATCTGCTTCAATATCCTTGCGGATTACGAAAATGATCTTGTTAAAGCCGACTGAGATTGCATCATGGATGGAATAATCCATAATGATTTCACCGTGGAGTCCTACTGGCTCCAGCTGCTTGATACCGATTCCGAATCGGCTGCCGATACCGGCGGCCATGATAAGTAGTGTTGTCTTTTTCATTTTTCTTTCTCTCCATGTTTTATTTTATATCCAATATAATAGATCAGACTGCCCAAAAGGCCGCCCAGTGTATTATAAAAAATATCTGATAACTGAAACGTCCCCAAACGAAGAAACAGCTGCAGAAACTCTATGGCAGCGGATGTGAGGAACGCATATTTTATTCCCTGCCACATTGTTCTGCCCAGCGTTACCTTTCTCAGAAGCCGCTCTTTCAAAGCCCATAAAAGCAGCGCTGTGTATGGCATCATCAAAATTACATTCTCAATCGCCTCTGTGGTCAGTTCTCCTTCATCCCAAAGTGTCCAGCCACCCATAACATTAGAAACAGGATTTGCCCACATATTCCGGTTCAGCAATGTCCGCATCAACATCAGCATAACAAAAAATGCTAAGCAAAAAAGTCTTCGAAACTTTTTTGATACTTTGAAAGAGGTTATCCAATGATGTATTACTTTCTTCGCACCATGTTCCTGAATATATAGATAAAGGAAAAGAAGTAAAACGGCTGATAGCAAAGAAAACCAAAATGGCTGATAGATAGCAGTCAGTATGTTTGATATGATTTTACTTATAATTGTTATCACTCGCTTTACTCTCCTTCCTTATCGCATGCGAAAAACATAAATCATTGTGAACTCTTCACTTTTTTCGCACTAAACCGTACAGTTAACTTTCTACACGGCTCAGACTTCCAGAAGTTTCAATCGTACGAATCGATTTCATCCTTGCCATACAGGTTCTCCTCCTCATTTTGATATTGCTTTTTAAGCCGTCACAACCATGCACTCTTTTTCCCAAAAAGCAATCCCATATTTGATGATCTTCTTCATCCCCCGGC
>CAZMGH010000093.1:0-2970 GCA_964565805.1 uncultured Lachnospiraceae bacterium | reverse complement strand
AACCCAGGCAAATTGTTCTTTCCGCTCGAGGCAGATTGAACTGTTTTGCGGAAAACAACACGGAGCCAGATAATTTTCTCTGGCTCCGTGCGATGAAATATCAGCTATTTAAGAAGGTTGAGCAATACAAGCGAACACCACGGAATATATGTTACCAGCGCGAGAACGAATATAACCGCGCCTAGGAAAGGCAGCGCCGCTCTGGAAACATCTTGGAAAGATACCTTGCCTAAATTGACCGCAGAGAAGAGGCAGACACCTACAGGCGGCGTCGCGAGACCGATTGTGAGATTGAGACATACCATTATGCCGGCGTGTACAGGATCCATCCCCATGCGAAGCAGAGCAGGTGCAAGGATTGGGCCAACAAGCATAATGGCCGGCGCGCTGTCCATAAAGCATCCAACTACTATAAGTCCGAGGTTGATAAGCAACAGTTTGACCCAGAACCCCACATTCATCGCGAGCAAAGCTTCCGTCAAGCGAGAAGCGACCCTTTCATTAGTGAGTACCCAACCAAAAGCGTAGCACGTACCTACGAGTAACATGACAGTACCGCTATCAATAGCGCTTTCAATCAAAATTTTAGGGAGCTGCTTCCATGAAATCGATTTGTAGATGAACATTGAGAGAACAAAAGCATATAATGCGGCTATGGCCGATGCTTCAGTAGGTGTAAAAGCTCCGCTCGTTATGCCGCCAAGGATAAAAACAGGCAACAAAAGACAGAGAATGGATTCCTTAATAGCAATAAAACGCTCTTTCCATGGCGCACGAGGCAATTTTGGATAATTATCGCGTTTTGCATAATAGTACACCACGCATATTAAGGCTATCGCCATCATTATGCCAGGAACTACTCCAGCAACAAATAGATCTCCTATTGGCACCTTGCTTACAGCACCATAAATAACAAACGCAAGGCTCGGCGGAATGACAGGCGCCATTGTCGAGGCGACAGCAGTCAATCCAGCACTGAAGTCAGCAGGATATCCTTCTCTTTTAAGAGATGGAATCATAACTGAACCAACGGCCGACGTTGCCGCCACTGCAGAACCGGAAACAGCACCAAAGAAAGCGCAAACAATAACATCAACCATAGCGAGCCCACCGCGTATATGCCCGACGAAAGTCTGGGCCAACCTAATGAGTTTTGCCGTAATGCCTCCGTTATTCATCAAGTTTCCGCAAAGTACAAAGAAAGGTAGGCACATCATAAGGAACGAGTCCATTCCACGCACAACCCTCTGCGGCACAAGCAACCACGAAACATCACCGCTCATCGCTATGATATATGAGATGGTCGACAAGATAAGAACAAGTGAAATGGGTATATTCAAAAACAACAGTGGGAAAAAAGTTACAAAAAGTATCCAAGACATTTTCTAGCACCCCTGTCCCCAAAATTGTAATTCCGTCTTTCTGTATTCGCCATAACATAAAAGCTCAAAAACTTGCGTTACTGAGTACCACAGCATTAGCAATGCGCTTATCGGGATAGAGAGATACAGCACGCCAGCTGACACAGGAAAGGATGTCGCGGTTTGCCCTGAATAAAAGGCCTCAAGAGACTGCTGTCCTCCATAAACAATAAGAATACACACTGCTGCAATAATAAAAAACTGCGCTGCGAGTTTAATAACGAATTTCAGACTTCCACGGACATAATTTACTAGTACGTCAACGCCAATATGCATATGAGCGCGAATAGCGCACGCGGAAGCAAGCATCGTGCTCCAGATAAAAAGATAACGCGCCATTTCTTCTGCCCATTGAAATGAATAACTGAAAAAACAACGCGAAATAACTTGCATTATTACAAGAACTGACATTACCAAAAATGCTATTGCCGCGACTGATGACGCGACTTTATCTAGCGCGTCGCCTATTTTTTGCATGATTTTTACAAGTCTTTTCATAAGACTTATGACCTCCCAGAATAGAAAAATAAAATTACAACTGAATAAAAGAGAAGGTAATGGCTTTAGCACGCCAAGCCATTACCTTCGAAGGGAGAGAATACGTTGTTACTTTGTGTCACGAATCTGTTCTACCCATTCCTTCCAGTGTGGATAGGAGGAGAAATATTTTTCATAAACGGGCTGAACAGCTTTCACCCATTCGTCGCGATCAGAAGGATAAGTAAGCGTGATTTTACCTTCACTTTCTAATTTCTTAGCGAGATCTGTCTCCGTTTCCCAAAACCAGTCTCTTTGATATTGTCCAGCTTCTTCCGCTGATGTTTTGATTACTTCCTGCTCTTCTGAGCTGAGGCTGTTCCAAAGCTTTTCGCTCATAAGAACTATACCAGACGAATAAAAGTGCTGAATCATGCAGACATAAGGCTGTATCGCAATATATCCAACACTGTTTGCAATGTATACTCCGTTATCCTGTCCACTGACAAGTCCAGTCTGTATACTGCTATAAATTTCACCTGAAGAAATGGGAGTGGGGACAGCACCGAGGGCTTTATACATATCAGCGTTCATGTCGTTCATCATCGTACGGATTCTTAGTCCCTTAAGATCCCCAAGTTTTTCTATCGGACGGACATTGTTAGTTATTTCACGCCAACCGTCTTCAGCAAATGCAATGGCTTTTAATCTTGTACCGTCAAATTTTTTTAGAAGCTCCTCTCCAACTGGACCAGCTAAAACTTTATTAACGTGGTCTGTGTCGCGGAATAGGAACGGCATATCAAGGAGCATAAGGTCTTTTACAAAAGCAGATAAACTTCCAGTCGATACCCAAGCCACATCCAAATTCCCGGCTCGTGTCATCTCCGTTGCTTCGACTTCATCTCCTGTCATGTCACCGGCAAATATCTCGACCTTAATTCGACCGTCTGTTTTTTCAGCAAGCAACTCTTTAAACTTATTAGCTCCAACATCAAAATTACTTCCTGGGGGTAAGACATGCGCAAGTTTGAGCGTACGCTTTGAAATCTCAGCCTGCGCAGTCGAAGCG
>CAZMGH010000092.1:0-2977 GCA_964565805.1 uncultured Lachnospiraceae bacterium | reverse complement strand
CGGACGGCTCCTTTTACGACTGAGTTACAGCTCCTTTTTTCCCAGCAGAAAATCAATGATATTATAATGGACAATCCCATTCCTGCTCAGATCAACGATGTCGCTGCTGATCACATATTTGGGATAATTGTCATCAATCTTCTCCAGATTGCCAAATTCTCTATCTATGCAGTCCTCTGACAACACATAGGCCACCTGGATATAAAGTTTCTTCTGCTCTTTGTAACACACGAAGTCAATTTCCTGGGTATCCAGTTTTCCTACTTTTACCTCATATCCCCGGCTTAACATTTCCAGATATACCACATTCTCCAAAAGCTTACTTGTGTCGATCTGCTCACTGCCTTTGCTCACATTACGAAGCCCGATATCACCGGCATAATACTTTTCTGTGGAAGCCAGGATGTTTTTCCCCTTAATATCATATCGTTCCGCTTTTGAGAGGATCATTCCAGCCTGCAGCTTATCAATATAATTCAGCACCGTGTCCACGGTGGTCGATTGCCCGCCTGTGGTCAGCGCCCGGCAGATGGATCTTGCCGAAAACGGATTCCCGATATTATCCAGCAGAAATTCCAGAAGTTTCCTCAGCAGGTTTTCATTCCGGATCGCATACCTGGAGAGAATATCTTTCATCACAACAGAATCATAGACATCCTCCAGATAGGTGCGGACGGAATGTTCATCCGGCAGCATCAGACGCATCGGCAAGCCGCCATATTTCAGATAATCTGTAAAAAGCTGTTCCCTGGTGTATGGGAGTCCATTAACCTCATAAAATTCCAGTATCTCTGACAACACAAAAGGATATACATGGAAAGAAACATACCTCCCGGCCATATTGGTCGCCAGTTCTCCGGACAGCAGCTTGCTGTTGGAGCCTGTCACATAGATATCACAGTCAAAATCAATCCGGAAGGAAGGGATGACTGAGTGCCACTCTTTCACATGCTGGATCTCGTCAAAAAAGAGATATACTTTTCCATCCGCCTGCTCTGCCCGTTCTGTGACGTACTGATAGAAGTTATCCGCATCCTCCAGCTTTTTAAAACGCCGGGACTCAAAGTTGATCTCTATGATATTTTCCTCTGGAACTCCCCGCTCCAAAAGAACATCCCGGATCTGGGAGAGCAGGATCGTCTTTCCGCTTCTTCTTAGTCCAATCAGCACCTTGATCAGATCCTGGCCAATGAATGGACGTATCTTATCCAGATACAAATTTCGTCTTATCATCTCCATACATTCCACGTCCTTTTCTAATTTTGTCATTACTATACCTTATACTTTTACTATAATCAACTTATTGTCTGTTTATACAAAGACAATCATATTCTTTAGTTACTTACAGCAGGTTCGATTTCTCTTTCATCCGTTCCCGGTTCGTATTGGTATAGATCAGCGTTGTCCGCTCACTGGCATGTCCGGCCTGGTTTGCGACTTCCGCAACCGTATATCCCATCTCCAGGGCATGGGAGCAGAAATAATGCCGGAGCTTATGCGGCGTGATCCGGTCGGAACACTGGTTAAAAAACCGGTTGACACTGCTGCGGTCCAGTTTCCCGCCGTTCCTGCTGACAAACAGATACGCTGAGTCAGAGTCCCTTTCCTTCAGATATTCCCGGACCGCATGGAGGATCTTGTCATTGATAAACACGATCCGCTGCTTATTGCCCTTCCCTGTTACCAAAAGTTCCCGTGCCTGAAAATCAAGATCTGTCAGGCCGATGCTAATGCACTCGCTGACACGCAGGCCAGCATATGCAAGGATCACGACGATTGCATAATTTCTCTTCCCAGTCTCTACCAACACCTTCTGGAGAAACGCCTCCACATCTTTCTTGTCTATCTCTGCCGGGCTTGCAATCTCCTGTTGGAATTTCAGCCGGTCCCCTGCAGTGATCACCAATTCCTGCTGTGCCCCTGCCAGAACCAGATATTCATTAAAGCTGGAGAGGGAAGACAGCTTCGTATCAATGCTTTTAAACTTCAGCTTTTTGATATTCTGCTGGTAGGACCGGAAATCCAGAATATTTGTGTGGTAGAGCTGTACCAGTTCCTGCCCGAAAGTATCCTTGTACCACTGGCAGTATTCGTCAACATGCCGGCAATAAGTTTGAATCGTATTCTCAGCCAGCCCCTGTTCCTTCAGATAGGTCCTGTAATCATCCAATAATGTCATGCTTGTCATTCCTTTCTGCGATTATGTTGCGCTCACATTTCCGTAGGATATGTGCAATTATGCTGTGTTCAGATAGGAGTTCTTCTGTCTTTCATGCCTCCAACACAACATAATTACCATTATGTTGCGTTCGGAAAATGGCACGGTTCTGACACGCTTCCTATATATAATCCATACGTTTCACAGCATAAAAACGCAAAAAAACTCCCAGAGGTTTCTTGTCTCTGAGAGTACCCAAAAAGGAATTTAACAGTCAATGGATATATCTGGCTTTATTTTTTAGGAAAGTATGCCAAAGAAGCATAGAGGGCGACCTGCAGCAGGTTCATCCGGTAGTCGCTACGCAGGAGGATATGGATCGATTCTGATGGCAGCTAAGCGTCAGTTGCCATCAGTCTGTAACTCTGAAAGAAGAAAGTTCTTTACATCAGTGATATGTTGCCGGAAGTGGTTTTTTCTGGAATTTTCCAAGGAAAGAATACGGAAAAGTTTCCGTTCCAATTCCGCAATGAGTTTCTTATTTTTGATGATGTAATGTTTTTGATCTCCGCCAACATGTACCCCGTCTATGTATTTGTCCGTAATCGGGATCGCATCACTGATGAAGAAAATAGACTGTGATGAAGTTCGTCCGATATGATAGTAGCAGGAGCGGATGTCTCTTTCCGGGAGATTAAGATAAAAATCCAACCGCTGCTGTTGGGCTTGGTTTCTATGGTTTAGTTTTCCCATAGGAATCGCCCAGTATAAATCGGGATGTTCACTGGATTTAATGAGGCACACCATAGGACGATGTTT
>CAZMGH010000091.1:0-3070 GCA_964565805.1 uncultured Lachnospiraceae bacterium | reverse complement strand
CAGCCTTCGCAGTTTCATTTATGGTGGTGCCACGTGGGCAGGCATGGGGGTTTAGGAATACAACAGAAAAACCTGCGGCAATGCCCGGCTTCGTCAATGGAAGGAATATCCGGAAGAAGGTTCTTACACTTCCGGCTCCCAGATTCTCGGACGCAGAAAGAAGGTTTACATCGATCTGCTGCATGACAGGGGTTAAAGAAAAAATTATATATGGCAACAGGATATAACTCATACCGCATACCACGCCAAAATAAGTGTGTACCATTTGTATCGGTTCTTCTATCACACCAATAATTTCCAAAAAATAATTTATAACACCTTGCTTCTGGAGCATAATGATCCAGGCATAAGTTTTCACCAGCAGACTTGTCCAGAACATAATCTGGATTACAATATTGATGATGATCCTTCCCGTAGGTGAAGCTTTTGTCATTGCATAGGCGATTGGATAACCAAGTAGAATGCACACGCCTGCAATGATTAAGCTGAGTATAAAAGTATTTTTCAGAACAGCAAGATAAAGAGATGTAGAAAAAAACTTCTGTAAATATTCCAACGTAAATCCAGTTCCGTCGTAAATCGACTGCACCAGAAGTGAGAGCAACGGATAAACGAGAAAGAACAGAATAAACAGTGTAGGAATAATAAGAAAAATCTTCAAGATATTGTTATTTATCCTGGTTACGGTATTCTTCAAAATATCATCTCCTTTATTTGCAGACGGCTATCAGATCGCTGCATCTGAACCCGATCCTTATCGGAGCGCCAATACTTAAATCATATTTTCCTCTTGAAAATACTTTTACTTTAAAATTAACGCCTTGGTCTGTCCGTACCACTATATGAAAGGTATCGCCAGCGTAGGTTGATTCAATAATCGCTCCGTTGAACTGTTCTCCTGTATAATCATCAGCTACCACCTTTATCTTTTCAGGGCGAATGATCAGAAATACATCGCTACCTGTAGCAGGAACCGTACATTCGTGATTAAATCTGGCTTCCAGAACTCTTCCGTCTTTCTTGAGTTTTACTTGAACCCTGCAACCATCCGAGCTAATAAGCTTGCTTTCAAGAATAGTGGATTCTCCAATAAAATTTGCTATAAATGTACTGTTGGGCTTTTCATATATTCCTTCGGGAGAAGAGATTTGTTCAATCCTTCCATCCTTCATTACACAGACTTTATTGGCCATTGTAAGAGCTTCTTCCTGGTCATGTGTCACAGATATGGTCGTAAGCCCAAGTTTGTCATGTATTCTCTTGATCTCAAGCTGCATCTGTTTTCTCAGCTGTTTATCCAGAGCCGCCATGGGTTCGTCTAGCAACAGCAGTAGAGGGCGAAAAACTATAGCTCTGGCAAGAGCAACTCTCTGCTGCTGACCGCCAGAGAGTTGCTTGGGATATCGTCCGTTATATCCTTCCAGATCAACAATAGAAAGAATATTATTTACCATTTTTTTACGTTCTTTTTTGGGAAACTTACGAATCTTTAAAGGATATTCAATATTTTCTTCCACTGTCATATGAGGAAACAGTGCATAATTCTGAAATAGCATACCAAACTGTCTTTTATTGGCAGGAACATTTGCAATATCTTCACCGTCTGTGAGAATTTTCCCGTCACTAATGGAGGTAAAACCAGAGATCATTTTGAGCACGGTAGTTTTTCCTGCACCCGAAGGCCCTAAGATTGTAACAAAATCACCTTTTTCAATTGTCATATTTATATCACTAACAACTGTTTTGTCACCGTATCGCTTCGTAATCCCGCAAAGCTGCATGCTTTCATTTAAAGAGCTAATCGTATTTATTTTCATAAAAAGTCAGTCTCCTTCCTAAATGTATATAAATCAAATATTGGGAGTTCCTATAAAAGTTTGTTTCAGTCACAAATAAAAAAGAGGCTGCCCACATATCTGCATACAGCCTCTTTGCTATAGACGGATTGTATCATTATCTATTGACTTTCGTCAATGTAAAGCCGACATAACAATGTTTGTGCACCATGCACAATTTAAGATTCTTTTGTTGCCTCAAGATAGCTTTTAATTGTAAATGCATTACTCAATGTAATGATGTCTCTCTGATTGTTCAGAGAAACGTCCAGAATCTCCTCACACTTCTTCAGCCGGTATCTTAAGGTATTGCGATGGATGAACAATGCATCAGAAGTTTTGGCTGAACTAAGATTATTATCAAGATATCTTTCGAGCGTGACACAGAGTTCAGAGCCAGTCAATTGATCCGTTTCTTCAAGTTTACCCAGGATCTCCTTATAATAATCAACCAGGTATTCTTTGTTTTCAATATGCGTAAACAGTTTCATAAGTCCCATTTCGCTGTAAAACATAATATTGTCGCTGATGGAAGAAGAGAGTTTAAGAGCTATTTCTGCTTCATACAGACAATCCTTGATCTTTGAGATAAACAGACATCTTGACCCAATACCTGCCCTCGTCCTTAGAGAACAGTAGTGAAAGATCTTGTCTGAGATTTGGAGAAAACAATTCCGGATTTCATCGTCATTTACTCCAGCAGAGGGAAAAAGCAGATTTAGAAAACTGCCATGTACCATAGTCATCAGTTTTCCTATTCCGGAATCGTTGAATATCTGTCTGACAATGGACACAAGAGCATATTTTATATCCTGCGTTTCATTCTCGCTTAGATTCTGAAAACGTTTATATTCTTCAAAACCTATAATCTCAATTGCCGCGACACTACATTCTCCGGAAAGGTTAAAATTGTGATACTCGGCTTGTTTTATGACACTTAAATCAGAATCATAGCAGTTAAAAATTATATTTAAAAAAATCTGATCAAGAGAATCGTTATTGTTCTCTTCGTCTAAAATAGCCTTACAAACGATCTGGGACAGGTCAATTAAACGAAGTTTCCAAGACAGCTCAATAACAGGAATTTCATGTTCATTGGCAAAACGAATGATCCTATCGGTGATATAGCCGGTCTGGATGATCATTGCAGCTGCTTTTTTCTGTTCGGAATTGTAAACTAAATTACTAAACCCCCATGCCTGCCCACGTGGCACCACCATAAATGAAACTGCGAA
>CAZMGH010000090.1:0-3274 GCA_964565805.1 uncultured Lachnospiraceae bacterium | reverse complement strand
GGCCATGGAGGTGGAGGCGGCGGCCTACTATTCCTTAAAGCAGGTGTACGCGGCACGGATGCTTCTTTTTGGCATTGCTGATGTGCTCATGCTGACAGTGTTTATTGCCGGGGCATCTATGACCATGAAGTTTGCCTTGACAGAACTTTTGATCCAGTTCCTTTTTCCTATGACCGTTACGGCATGTATCTGCTTCGGATTTTTGTGCGGCGAAAAATATTTCTCCGGCAGCGCGGCAGCAGGCCTGTGCCTGATCTGGAGCGCTGTATGGTGGCTGGTTCTTTTAAATGAACGGATCTACGCAGTGATCACGATGCCTGTATGGGCGGGGCTGTTTGCCCTTGCCCTGGGATTTTTTATATTTTCTCTGGTCCGGTCTATGAAAAATTGTGAAAAGCTCTGGGAGGCGAAAGCAGATGGAATTGAAATTGAATAATTTAACTAAAAATTTTGGAGAAATCCAGGCTGTCCGCCATGTGGATCAGACCATGGGCAGCGGCGTTTATGGCCTGCTGGGAGAAAATGGGGCAGGAAAGACGACCCTGATGCGCATGCTGTGTACCCTGCTGACACCTACGGAAGGAACGATTACCTGTGATGGCCGGGATATTTTTCACATGGACGGAGAGTACCGGAGGATCTTAGGTTACCTGCCCCAGGACTTTGGGACCTATCCGGAATTTACAGTAAAGGACTATCTTCTTTATATTGGAGCTTTAAAGGGCTTAAGACCCGCGGTGGCCAAACGGCGGACCGGAGAGCTGATGGAGCTGACAGGTCTTTTAAAAGTTTCCGGCCGGAAAATGAAAAAGCTGTCCGGAGGGATGCGCCGCCGGGCCGGGATCGCCCAGGCCATGTTAAATGATCCCAGGATCCTGATCTTAGATGAGCCTACGGCCGGACTGGATCCTAATGAGCGGATACGGTTCAGGAACCTGATCAGCGAGTTGTCCCAGGATCGGCTGGTGCTTCTTTCCACCCACATTGTATCGGATGTGGAATATATTGCCAATGAAATCTGGCTGATGAAGGAAGGCTCCGTCATGTGCCAGGGAACAGCTCGGAGCCTGATCAATTCCATGCCGGAAAATGTCTGGGATTGCTTTGCGGATAAGGCCATGGTGCCTATGCTGATGAAAAAATACAAGATTTCCAATATTAAATCCGAGCCGGAAGGGATCAGCCTCCGGATCATTGCCCGGGAAAAACCATTTCCCGACGCGAAAAAGGTCCAGGCCTCCCTGGAGGATGTGTTTTTGTACTATGTGGGCGATGAAAGGGGAGCCGGCCATGATCTTTTATGAAATTAAAAAGACTTTTTTTAAAAACAGCTCCAAAGGCGCGCTGATCTTTCTTGCCGCGGTAACTTTTTTTATGATCCATATGGCGGTCAGCAGTATCTGGTATGTGGATGACCAGGGGATCAGCCACTACGGGATCGACGCGGCCAGAGATCTGGCGGCAGTTAAGTCCCAGTGGGAAGGTCCTTTGACTACAGAAAAACTGGCTCAGGTCATTGAAACCAATAATAAAGAAAATGCCAGTCCTCAGGCCCAGTCATCGGATATAGACCAGCAAAATATTTCCTTTGGACGAAAGCAGGGGTATTCGGATATTTTACTGCTTCTTAGCAAGGCTTTTAGCAGCTTTGATCAATTTGATTATTATAAGGTGAATGAGCTGACAGCTGAGGATTCGGGGAACTTTTACACCCGGCGGGTGGAAAGTGTGTGCCAGTGGCTGGATGGAGGAGCGGGAGAACAGTACACGCAAAAAGAAAAGGAATACTTGATCCGCCAGTTTGAGAAAGTAAAGGAGCCATTGTATTATGCGGCGGCAGATGGATGGGATCAGCTGTTTTACCTTTCCCCAAGCCTGATCACAGTCATTGCCCTGGTCATCGGCTATTTGGTGTCCGGCATTTTTTCCTGTGAAAAGCAGTGGAAGACAGATACTGTTTTTTTCTCATCCTTTCATGGGAAGCGAAAAGGGGTAAGGAGCAAGCTTTGGGCCGGGCTGGTCCTTACTACAGGAACTTACGTTGCTTCCATGGCCATATTTTCCGTAGGAGTTTTGGGATGTATCGGCGCCGGAGGGGCAGGAACCATGATCCAGGCCCAGTTTTTCGGCTGCGATAGCCTTTATTATATGACTGTATGGCAGGAATATGTGGCGATTCTTATGGGCGGATTTTTAGGCTGTCTGTTTTTTGCCCTTCTGGCCATGGCCGTGTCTGCCGGGACAGGCTCCCCTGTTCTGGCCGTGACTATTCCCTTTATTTTCACATTGCTTCCGAACTTTATCGCGAACCTGGAGCTTCCCGGCCTGGATCTGTTCTTTGCCCTGCTGCCGGATCAGCTCCTTCAGATGAATCAGGTCATTTCCGGGTATCAACTGTATTCGGTGGGAGAAATGGTTTTTGGGGCTGTGCCCCTGTTGTTTATGATTTACGGAGGACTTAGCCTGGCGCTGATTCCCGGGATCGATATGCTTTACTTAAGGACGGTGAGTGGATGAACAGATACAGACGAAGACGAAAAAGAGCGTGGTGGATAGGCCTGTTGGCAGCCCTGGTGATCATCTGCGGAATTTTTGCCTGCTGGGCAGGCTTTACATGGGACTGGTCAGGGGAGGTCGTCCTTGGGATCTTTCAGACCCAGGCGCAGGCGGATCGGCCATGGAACCTGATCTTGGTCAATAAGGACAACCCGATTCCAAAGAATTATTTGGTGGAGCTTTTGGAGCTGTCGAACGGGGAGCAGGTGGATGAGCGGATCTATCCCAAACTCCAGGAAATGTTTGATGCGGCCCGGGCAGACGGGATCTATCCGGTGGTTGTAGCCGGATACCGGACTCATCAGGTGCAGCAGCGGCTTTTAGATGAAAAGATCCAGGCTTATAAAGATGAAGGCTATTCCCAAAAGGAAGCGGAAAAGCTTGCAAAGTCCTGGGTGGCTGTGCCGGGGACAAGCGAACATGAACTGGGGATTGCTGTGGATATTAACGCGGACACGTCTTTGTGTACCAGCGACGACCTATACGCCTGGCTGGATGAAAACGGATATAAATATGGTTTTATTTACCGTTATCCTCAGGATAAGACAGACATTACCGGAATAATCAATGAGCCGTGGCACTATCGGTATGTGGGAACTGAGGCGGCAAAGGAAATTTACGAACAGGGCGTTTGTCTGGAAGAGTACATGGAAAACCGCTGATTCATTATTGACGGACACTTTCCTTGGAAGTATACTTAACTTAGGATCCCGGGGCG
>CAZMGH010000089.1:0-3344 GCA_964565805.1 uncultured Lachnospiraceae bacterium | reverse complement strand
GGCCGCAGGATGGAAAGGAGTATATTTTATGGAAAAATTAAAAGCAAAAACAGTGATAAAACCTGCCAGAGAAACGCCCCATCTCCAGATTAAATTGTCTGAGATCGTACAGGCAGTTAATGCAGGACTGAATCCTGGAAAACCGATCATTAACTGGTTTGAAGGAGATCCTGATGGCGTGGCGGCCGTAACGATTCAGGATGGAGAGGCCTCTATAACAAATGAGAGTGTAAAGTTTGGCGGGACGATTGACGGACAGACGATTTCAAATCTGAAGGTCGTTGCTTATAAGGGACATCAGGGTGGCGTTTATGCAGATGGCGCGGCGACCGACGCAGTCGTTGACAATGCAGTGATCTACTGTGAGGATGCGGGAAAGGGCGTTGGCGGTCCGGACACGGCGGTATCTGTCCGCAATAATGCGAATCTTACAATCCGCAATTCTGTTATTGATACGATTGGTAAAAACCGTTTCTGTACTACGGCTGAGTACGGAGCAAAGCTGCGCGTATATGATTCCCTGATTTATGCCCACGGCATTCCCTATGGCGAAGGATATGAGCCGGTGACGGGACTTATGGCTACCCCGCCCGCAGCGCTGGAGATTGGTGGAAACAGCCGTGCACATTGTACAATGACCAACGCCTACAGTTATTTTTATAACAGCAAGATTATCTGCGAGGGATGGGCGGCCTTATCCACAGAGGGTGCAGAGGGCTTTGTATATTTGGAAGCCAATGATTGTGATGTGATCTGTACCAAGAGCGGCTATGGCGCTTATGCAGATCCGGACTGCCATGACTATTTTAACCGCTGCAATTTTGATATTGCGGCTATGGCGGCCATCATTGCGGGTGAGGCGGATATGACCTTTAATGACTGTGATGTGAAGTGCGGTTCCTATTTTGTATTGTTCCACAACGTGAATGGCGTTCCGGAGGAAGTGGGAACCATGACAGTCAATGGAGGTTCCATTACCAGTGAGAAGGAGCTGGCGCTGGTAAAGAGCCAGAATATGACTGTGACCGGCGACTGTATCCATGAGGATCCGGAAAGACAGATGTGGATTCAACTTCATTCCACGGTTTTAAAGGGCGCGATCCAAAACGCGAATCTTTCGATGGATGTCGGAAGCAGCTGGTATGCGACAGCGGATTCTGTGGTTACATTAACAGAGGATGTATATATCAATCAGATTGACGCGCCCGAAGGCGTTACGATCTACGCGGAAGGCGGCGCCGCAGGCGCCTATGATCTTCCCGGTGGCGGCAGACTGATTATTGCCGGATAAGGTTATGTTTTTGTATCAGCCAGAGTGTATGTCAGAAGCATCGAAAAAGTGATTGATTTTGAAGGATAGATAGGGAACTGTCTGTGGGAAACGACCTGCAGACAGTTCCTTTTGTATGTTCGTCCCGCGAAGAGAATTTTTCAGGATCAGAAAATCAGAAATATATCATTTATAGCATTGAGAAAAATACGGTTATGAGTTAAAATAAAAACATTAATAGGATAGGGATGCGGTCTGGATATGAAGTTTCGGAAGAAAAAAAGAAAAATAATGTATCTGATCCCTTTTTTGATCCTGGCTGTGCTGGTTCTGGGTGCCAGTCTTTTTCGTGATATTTTTGTGAATAGAAAACAAGAAGATATGACGGAAGCAGAGTCTGAAGAAGATGTGGTGGAGTTGAAGCTGGTCTACGCATATCAGAATTCCCAGTGGAACTCGGCTATTGAAAATGTCATAAAATCTTTTGAAAAAGAGCATCCGGATATTGTGATCCAGTATGAGATCAATTATGAAAGCACGGTGTATGACGACCTTCTGAAAAAGAAAGTTGCAAGGGATGAACTGGGAGATATTGTACAGCTAAAGACGCCGGAGTTTTTTGCTGCCAACGGGCTGCTGGGAGAGATTTCGGAGGAAGTGGCGGGACAGGTATCGTTCGTTTATGAATATGATGGGAAAATTTACGGGGTCGGAGCAGTGGAATCCACATGGGGGATTCTTTATAATAAGACGCTGTTTGAGCGGTATGGTCTGGAAGTGCCGGAAACCTGGGACGATTTTCTTGAGCTATGTGAGTATTTGTCCCGCAGGAATATCACCCCCATAGGCGTGGCCGGGGAGGATCTGTGGCATATGGAGTTCTGGGTGAATCACTTTTTCCGAACCGATGTGCTCAAAAGTGATCCGGACTGGCTGGAAAAGTGTGGAGAAGGACAGGTCCAGTGGACCGATGATGCGCCTCGGCGTATGATGAATCATCTGTGTCAGTTGTTTGAAAATGGTTATGTGAATGAGGACTGGATGGCTTCCACGGATACAGGACTTTCTTATGATATGTCTGAGGGGGAGTTCGCCATGATCTATACAGGACCTTGGACTGCGGAAGCAGTCTGGAAGTTGGAGCCGGAAATGGAACTGGGATGGTTTTATGTCCCGGATGAAAACGGGACGATCTGTGCTTCGGATAATCTGGATGTATTCTGGTCTGTGACTGTCGCCTGTGAGGAACAGCCTGGTGTTTCCTCTGACTGACGTGGAGATACAGTATGAGGAAGGATCCTTTATGGCGGAAGTGTGGGATGCTTTTGAGACGGCAGATCAGAAGATTTCTGCTTATATCGGCAATGAAGATACTCCGGAGGGATTTGAAAAAAATATGTTAGAGATTGTGCAGTTGATGCTAAACGGTGACCGGACGGAAGAGGAGGCAATAGAAAATATCCAGGCGATCTGGGAACAGTACAGCGGAGGCGATGAGTCATGAAAAAAGGGCTTTTTTCGACAACTTTTTCCAAAATGACCGTTTCCTATATGCTTTTTGGGATTGTTCCCCTGTTTGTTCTGGGGCTGCTCTTTTTCTCCAGGTACAGCAGCGTTTTCAAGGAGAATATGCTTCACAGTTATTTTTCCATGACCAGCTATATTTCCAAAAATGTAGCGTATGTGCTAAATAGTGTGGACGATACGATGGGTAGCATATATGATTATAGGGATGAGGAAGGGAGAACACTTGGAGATATTCTTGAAGATGATGAGGTTTCTGAGAGCCTGCGGGAACAGAAGGTAAATGCGATTCTGCGGGAAATGATGTCGTCCAATGAATATATTTCTTCTTTCCGGCTGGTGGACTTTAAAGGCAGGATTTTCAGCCTGTATTACAATCAGGATAAGATCCTTATCGGAGACGGCAGATCTTATACCTCTATGAGTGTATTTGAAGAGGAAGAGAATCTCACCACCCTGAAGTTGTTGGGAACAATGTCGGAAGATGAAATCTGCATAAACTCAGAGGATTATATTTTCAGTATGGTTCGTAATTATATGGACGCGTCCA
>CAZMGH010000088.1:0-3379 GCA_964565805.1 uncultured Lachnospiraceae bacterium | reverse complement strand
TCCAGCTCATGCTGGATATTTTCCCAGAGAGCATAGCCTGCCGGCTTAAATACCATACATCCCTTTACACTTGTATAATCCATTAAATCCGCTTTTTTTACCACATCCGTGTACCATTTGGCAAAATCCTCTTCCATAGATGTGATGGCTTCCACTAATTTTTTATCCTTCGCCATGATATTCTCCTTCCTTTTCTACGCGGCCCTGACCTCAGGCTGCGGCTTCGCTAGATGCTCTTGACGGGCAACATCCCTCCACCAGCCTCGCCCTGCGCCTGACGGCTTGCTTTCGTTAAGTGGTCGCAGCAAAAAAGCTTTTTGGCGCTTGCTTGCCGGTTGGGCCGGAAATGCAAGGGACCAAAAAGCTTATACGTTTCTTTCCACTGCAGACTTACATCGTTTTTCGTCTCTTGACTGGTGTAATGGGTCTGCGTGATACGCTTTCGGCGGTACCACCCTTATTAACCGCAGATATTCTCCGCAGCTCTCTCGTTCATCCGTTAACGCCGGTGTACGTCATGCTCATCACATGAAGCTCCGGGGCCGGTTCCGCTGCCGTTTATTAAGGATCTCTCACCTGTGATCCTCTCTCTGTGGATAACTGCGCTGCGTACTATTCCCTTTCATCGCTGATTAAGGCCTATTGTATGCTAAACATCTCTGTTTGTCAACCCAGGACCGGGCATCTTTTTTAACTGACGCTCCCCGGCCTTCCGGCGCTTTCAGGAAAACATGAGAAACGGCTGGGCGCCTGGTTCTGCTGTAAAAGTCATCCTTTTTCCTGTGGACGGATGATCAAAAGACAAAGCGCAGGAAAAAAGGCCGATTTCAAAAAATCCGTCATCAGGAAAGCCGTAACGCCGGTCCCCTGCCAGAGGATGTCCCCTGTGAGCCATTTGAACCCGGATCTGGTGATGGCGTCCGGTTTCAAGACAAACCTTCACAAGGCTGTAACTTTGACCGTCTTTCACCCCAGTTTTAATGACCTGATAAGACAAAACCGCCTTTTTTGCTTCCTCCGGCGCCGGTTTTGTTTTATCGGAAACCACCTGTGAAGTATTTGTTTTTTTATCTCGTATCAGGAAATCTTTCATAGTTCCTTCTCGGGCTTCCATAAGGCCGTGGACCACGGCCATGTAATTTTTTTCAACAATCTTCTTGGCAATCTGCCTGCTTAAATCTCCTGCCGCCGCTGGAGTCTTTCCATAAACCATCACGCCGCCCACCGGCTTGTCCAGGCGGTGGACTACAGAGATATAGGGATTTTTCACCTTATCCCTGGCTGCCAGGAGATTTTTTAAATAACTGACCATATCCATGGTCAAAGACCGCTCCTGCTGGGAAGGCATCCCCGGCGGCTTGACCACCACAAAGATTTCTTCATCCTCATATAAAACTTCAACCTGAGCCAACAACATCCCCCCCTGATTTGAAACTTTAATTCATTCTATGGTCGGGGCGCCAAAAGGTATTTTGACGCCCATGATACCACAGATTTGTCTGCACAAGCGCAGCCCGCATAACCTTTTTACAGGCCCAGGGTAACAACTCCCCACTGACCTTCATACTTTACCCACGCGCTTCCCCGATATGCAGGTCGTGCTTCCTCAAAGACAAAAGGCGATGCAGCCTGTCCGCTCTCATCAAAATAGCCCCACAGACCGTCCTCGCGCACGGCCACATAGCTGCCACTGTAACCATAGGGCACGTCTTTAACAAAGGAAAGGCCCTCTGTATTGGATGTGTCCACATAATCTGCCCCATCGTACGCACAGAGAATCACTTCAGCGCCGTCCAGGTCACAGTAACCCCACAGGCCATCCCGGCACACTGCCATCATGCCGTCCCAGGAGTACCTTCCTGTGTTTTCATAAACAAACTCTGTCTTAAGCCCCTGACTTCCTGCCAGAGCGTACATAGGAGATTCCAGAGAATAACTCTCCCGTGTTCCGGAAATCACCGGCACCAGCACATTTTCGCCGATTTCACAGGGAGTCTCTTCCACGGTATCCCCATCGGATGTATGTACGATACGGAACACTGAATTTTGCTCTGTATCCCACAAATAATCGTAGGAAGTGATTTCATGGCTGTGGGCGGTTTCTTCATTTACGGTGTAATCCTCATTTAAAAGAAGGCACCGGCCGTCCTCAAGTCCGGCGTAAAGCTGCTGGGCACACTGTAATATATACCGGTACTGAGGTTGCAGAACCACATTTCCAGTGTAATCCACCAAGCCGGCCAGAGCGTTTTGATAGATCACGCTGACAGGCTGTGAATAAATATCCTCCTCAACAGTACAGCCAAGCGCCGGCATGATCGAATCTGCTGAAATCGATGGATTTAACGCCCATACGATCACACTGGCCGGATCTGCAGTCTTCAGCGCAGTTTCTGTCTGGACCCCGGTTTCTTCCTGGGAATCCGTGCCCTGAGTTTCAGAATCTGTCTCCGGAGCGGAAGGTTCCAGGGACCCGCTCAACTCATTCAGGCGGGATAACAGCTGTTCATCCTGAGTCCGGTCATATCCCTGCTGGAGCACAGCGATCGCACTCTGAGTGTCTCCCATAGCCACATACACATCTGCCATGCAGAAATAGCCTTCCGCTTCCCCAGGTTCCATCTGAATGGCCCGGTTATACGCTTCCTGAGCCTGAGTATAATCCGCTTCTCTGTAATATTTATTTCCTTCAAGAATAATATCCGCATAATCCGGCGCCGGATCCTGCCTGAGGTATAATAAAACAACCGATCCCAGAATCAGCATAAAAGCAAGGATCCCCGCAAGGATCCATATCCATCGTTTATCTTTTCCCGGAGGTCCAAAGCCGCCGCCAAAGTGTCCGGAAGATCCGCCACCGCTCTGGGCTGTCAGACCGGACGAAGATATTTCAGAAAAATCATCATCATCCAGATCCACCTCCTGAAGCTCCACATCCTCCAGATGGAAACCGGAAAGATCCAGAGTGTCTTCCACAGCAGTTTCTTTATTTTTTTTCCGTAAACCGGGAAGCTGTCCGGTCCGGTCATCCACTTTATCTTTTCCTCTTTTCCGCTTTCCTCCACCCTGTCCGGACTCTACCCTGTCCACAGAGATTTTGCGGATCCGGGATGCGGCATTTGACTTCTTTTTAGTGCTTTTATCCGCCGAAGGCTTTAGTGGTTCCCCACATTGGGCGCATTTTAACGCATCATCTTTGTTGTCAGCCCCACAATGAGTGCAGATCATTTGATTCACCTCCCAAACATAACTATACCCATTATACACGAAAATAGTTTTCCGGTATACATTTTTAGGAAAAATTTTTCTCTGTCCCAAGACTTCCATTGGCCGCTGTGCATACATACTTTAATACCGAGTTCACTATCCTTAATATCAG
>CAZMGH010000087.1:0-3491 GCA_964565805.1 uncultured Lachnospiraceae bacterium | reverse complement strand
AAGGACGTCCTGCTGAATACTGTCGTGAAGCCATCGGCTCCTTTGCTCCGCCTGCTGAAAAATCGCTTCATACTGATTTTCCAGCAGAACTATGGATTGCTCTGACTGACGTACCAGCCTAATTGAAATCGCAGTCATACATTACAGTAATACTGCCGCCCAAATCACAAACTATTTCCAGGTGGAATCCTCAATTTTCCTGAGCCAATAATATGTTTGATAGCCTGGAAGGCCGCTGCAGCAGAGGAATTTTTGATGGATCTTGATCAAAGAATATACACCTAATGGGGCCGGAAACATTTGAAGTGTTTCCGGCCCTCGGTGGTAACTCACTATTGAAAACGATATTTCTACTTATAAACTACATAATATAGTGCTATCTATAAGTATGATTCATTTTTATTATTTTATTATATTTCCCACCTGTTTTCATATTTGTATGCGTTATTTTTACAATTATATACTGTTCTTTATGTTTCAAAAGCTCCTCCTCCACGGCATCCATCATCTGCTGGCTTTGTTTATCTAATCCCGCTTCGGTTTCGTCTAAAAGAATCACTGAAACATTTTCCTTCCTGGACAACAATTTCATAATAATTGCTTTTTTCTTTTCTCCTCCAGAAAAATTCTTTCCATTATCACTGATACGTCCATATTCTTTTTTTAAACCTACCTTTTCTTTATACTCTCTATAATCCGAATCTGAAATATTTTTATGGGAAACTATAGAAATGTAATCTTTCAGTTCTTCATTAAGTAAAAGTTCTTCCTGATTTAAATAACAAATCTGCTGATATAATGCATGTCTATTCACTTTGAAAAAGGACTTTCCATCATAGGTAATATCCCCTGACGTAGGGGAAATCAGACCTGCAATCATCTTTAAGACACTAGATTTTCCACTTCCATTTTCTCCTTGAAGCAACACTGCATCGCCTCTTGATAATGTAAAAGATACATCCTCAAACACCGATTTTGCACCGGCATATCTCAAGCCTACATGATCAAAAGTAATTTGTGTAATCGGCCCAAGGGGCGGTATTTCTTCGTGGGTTGTTACCGAAAATTTAAGAATATCATCAATGTTTTTAAAAGCTGCCATGTTGCGCATAAACTGATAGAAGTTATTTTCTATCGTCTGACTTTTATCAATAATAAGGTTCGTCACAAACATATAATAAACAAGATTTGCGGCGTTTCCTCCTTGGGCTGTTAATAATAAAATGCCTGTAACAATTAACAAAATGACCTGATGGTAATGATCCGTTAGATTTTTACAAAATATCATTATTTGATCAGAATGAATTGCCACATGTATAAAATTGCGAATACTTTTTTTAGACTTTTCTCTATAATATTCATACAAACCATTCGTACGAATCATTTCAATTCCATCAACACATTCGTTGGAAACCGAATTATCTTTTTTTAAAGCCTGGTTAACTTCCATAGAGCATTTTGCCATTATAGGTTTTGTCAAAATTGATATTCCCAAGCCAATTCCTACCATTATGACCAACATAATAGTTATAATAACATCCACAGAGAAGGAGACTGACAGAAGTGCAATAATCATGACAAGATCTGAAAGAATATTAAGAGAATACAAAATAACATTACTGTAAACATCTATCACATCAGTAAAAAGGACATTTTTCAGATAATCCTTACCAAATTTGGAGTAATCAGAATATTCACAATTCCACAGGACATGATAAATCTGTTCTCTTAAAAAACATAAAACTTTTTCTCCTAGAATATCCAGATGCTTATACCATTTAACATTAATTCCATTATAACAAAGCCATATAAACGCATAAGTACAGACGCATAGAATAAAAATAGTAATTGAACCAGAATTTTCTATTCTGGAAATCATATTTCTCATAATCAATGGAATCATAACTTGCAAAGCGGACATTAGCAGCATAATTAGCACACATATTACCGTCTGCCTTTTATTTTTTACAATAATCTCACGTACAATTTTTACATACACTCTCATTTGATAGTTTCTCCTAACATTTAGTGATAATATGATGATGACGTCAAAAGGTATTTTGACGCCCATGTTACACGGATTGCTCCGTGCTTACGCACTCCCGCAAGTCTACGCTTCGCTTCGGTCGCGTCCCAAAGTTATGCTTGTCTGCGCAAGCGCAGCCCGCATAACCTTTTGACGCTTGTATCCTATCATAGCAATTTTACGAATACATTTCAAGCATCTTCTTCTTTAGTGCTTCCATGCTTTCCAACGTTTTTTCGGTACACCCGAAAAATTCATTGTATTTCACCGACTCATACGGTACATAAGTCGATTCCCCTTTTACCGGCGCGATAACATTTTCATATGTGTCATAAGAAAATACAGGACTTATAAACGACTCGTCATAAACGCGGTAAATATTATCCGCTCCATCTAAGTTCTCTGCCTTTCCTGAAAGGAAAACCAGATACTCCTTTCCCGGAACCATAGGGTGAACAAAATTACATTCGATAGACTGAGGTTGTGAAAAAGTCAAACTCCAGCCTTGCGATATTAGAAAAATTTCATCCCCGGCAGCCAGTCCTTCTCCGGAATAAACCTGATCGATCACAACCTTCTGGCGGCTGCTGTTAAAAATATATTCCCGTTCTTCCAATGGTGAAACGCGCAAAATGAAAGGCTGCTCAGCCAGTTTTTCAGGCAGAGTTTCCGCCTCTGAAACTGCCAACTCTTCCGGGAGCTGGGCCACATTAAAGTTTTGCTGCCAGTTTTCCTGCTCTGTCACATTGGTATACGTTCCTTTCATAAAAATACCAAAGGCTGCAGCTAATATGTACAGACCTGCAACTCCAAAAATCAACCGCCGGCATTTCATTCTCACCCCTCCTAATCAGACGATTTTTCCATTTTCAATACAGAAAATTTCATCTCCAAGAAACTCCAATTCCTCTAAATTATGGCTGGCGATAAGAATCAGCGTTCCGCGCGCCTTTTCTTCCAGAAGAATTTTCCGGGCAAACCCAACGCCCTCATCATCTAAAGCGTTGGTCGGCTCATCCAGCATAAGCACATCCGGCTTTTCCATAATCGCCTGAGCTACGGCAAGACGCTGTTTCATTCCCAGAGAATATTTGCCATATAAACGCCGGTCTTTCGGATCAAGGCCTACCCGATCTATCGCAGATCTGATCTCCTGTTCCCCGGCTTTTTTCATATACTTCGACAAATATTTTAAATTTTCAAATCCTGTAAAATAAGGATACAGTCCTACATTTTCCAAAACAATCCCTAAGCTTGGAAGTACTGAAAAATCTTTTTTCAAAACCTTGCCATTCCAGGATACCGTCCCGGAAGTTACAGACATAAGACCGGACAGCGCCCGAAAAAGCATCGTCTTTCCCGAACCGTTTTTCCCTCGAAATCCGTAAATATGCCCGCTGTCAAGTTCCAGACAAATATCCGATAATATTTCTTTTCCCTTAATGGTTTTACACACTTTATCAGC
>CAZMGH010000086.1:0-3690 GCA_964565805.1 uncultured Lachnospiraceae bacterium | reverse complement strand
GACGCTTTGTTGAGTCTATGGAGGAGTTTAAGTATGAGCTTTACAGTTATTTCGGCCGGAGTGACGAATCATGGCAAGATCCGGTCTAATAATGAGGATAACCTATATTTTTCCGGCAAATATCTGGCGCCTGGAACGTTGGATTTAAAGACGATTATGTGCAGTAGTCAGGATACGGAGAATCCGGTATGTGCTGCCGTCTTTGACGGTATGGGCGGCGAAAATGCCGGCGAAAAAGCTTCTCTTACGGCGGCCTCTGTTTTTGCGGCCTGTGTTGATTCTCTGGATACAGTGATCAAGGCGCCAAAGGATTTCCTGAAAGAAGCCTGTTATATAATGAACCGGGCAGTGACCAGCCAGGCCAGGTCCGAAGGCCTGGGACAGACCGGGACTACGGCGGCGATCTTGTATTTATGGCAGGACATGGCCTATATTTGTAATGTGGGAGATAGTCTGATCTTCCGGCTCCGGGAAAATGTTATGAAGCAGATCAGCAAATCCCATACAAATGCGGAATTTTTAAAAAGCCAGGGACTGGAAGGGAGAAAACCGGCGCTGACTCAGTTTATCGGCGTGCCTGAGGATGAGATGACCATTGAGCCCTATGTAGCTAAAGGACGTCTCCGCCCAGGAGACCGTTTCCTTATATGCAGCGATGGACTGACGGACATGGTTTCCATCGGAGATATTGCCAGCTGTCTCTATCATACGCCTACACCGCAGGATGCAGTGGCTGGTCTTGCCGATATGGCCCTAAACGCCGGAGGCAAAGATAATATCACACTCATTGTCTGTGAAATCCACACCATCTTTACGAATCTGTAAGAAAATGATACAATGAAGCCATGCATCCTTATGTGAGCGGACGGACAAGAGAGCTTGCGATGCATAAGAACAACAGGAAGGAAATAGCTATGGAAGATGTCATTTTAGAAAATATATGGCCGAACTGGCACATTGAAAAGCTTATCGGCACAGGTTCTTTTGGCGCGGTATACAAGGCGAAACGTACCGGCTTTGGCTTTGAACACGACTTCTATTCTGCGGTGAAGATCATTCGGGTTCCTTCTGAAGATTCGGAAATCCGGGGACTTCTGGCAGATGGGATGAGCACGCAGCAGGTGGCAGATTATTATGAAAGCGTTCTTAAAGGGCTTGTCAGCGAAATCGAGTTGATGGAATCTTTAAAGGGTTCACCGAATGTAGTAACTATTGAAGATTATGAAGTGCGGAGAAACGCCGACAGTATCGGCTGGACCATTTATATCCGCATGGAACTTTTGAAAAATCTAAACCAGTACCGGACCGAACATCCTTTAAGTGTGGATGATATTGTCCATCTTGGGATCGATATGTGTTCTGCGCTGGAATACTGCGCGAGAAAACAGATCGTTCACCGGGATATTAAGCCGGACAATATCTTTGTTAATGAATTTGGGGATTTTAAACTGGGAGATTTTGGCATTGCCCGGCATTTGGAAATGACCAGCGCCCACCTTTCTCAGAAGGGGACCAGCAACTATATGGCGCCGGAAATCTACCGGGGAGAGCCTTATAATGCCTCCGTGGATATTTATTCTCTCGGGATTGTTTTATACCGGCTTTTAAACCGGGGACGACTGCCCTTTATGCCGCCCTATCCTAAGCCAATATCCTATGAGGATAATGAAAATGCCATGGCCCGCCGGTTAAATGGCGAGCCTCTGCCGGAACCGGCAGAAGGTGGCAAGCTGCTTGCGGATATTGTCCGCAGGGCCTGCAGCGCGGACATTAATTTCCGTTACAGTAATCCTACAGACATGAAAAATGACTTGACCCGGTGGCAGGTGTCCGGGCAGCATGTCCCGGGGGCAAGAATGGAAACCGGGATCATCCCGCCTCTGGATGTGGAGAAATCCGGCAGCAGAAGCTCCACCAGTGATTTTAGTCAAAGCGGGCAGTCAGGCACTGAGGGTCAGTATACCCAGCAGGGCGAATATATCCAGAACCATGAACGTACCAAATATATGTTCGGTAGAGACCAGGATGAGCCTCAAAACAGTGTTCAGGACGAGGCTGGTCCCGGTTGGGGACCGAATGTCCCATATGGATATTCTAACCAGGGAAATGTTGGAGACAATGGCGGCTACGCCGCGGGAGGGAACGGCTATGCCAATGGCTATGATGCCAATGGCGCAAATGGCGGAGCGGTTTACGGGAACGGCCAGATGCCTTACGGAGGCGGAATATACGGAGTCGCGGCCTATGAAGGCGGACAGAAAAGAAAAACCGGCATACGTCCGTGGCAGATCCTGCTGTGCTGTTTGGCAGGGCTGATGGTTTTGCTTGCGGTTGTCTATTTTTGCATCCCCTTTGGCCATGGTGAAACTTTATTTAACAAGACTATATATGCCATTTCCGATACGGATACACGTTTTGACAGCGCCATGTCCAAGGGAGATCGGGCCTACGAACAGGGAGATTATCAGGAGGCGCTGTATTTTTACCAGGAGCGGGCTTTGGAAGAAAAGCCGGAATCCCTGGAGGCCTGGATCGCTCTTTTGAAGACACATACAGCAGATACCTCCGTATCCCAAACCCTTATGTGGAACAATATGATCAGCGACTTGAAATCGATTGGCAGTCTTTCGTCCTCTCCGGATGAGTCCGGACAGCAGGAGATCGTTAGCGCGGTAAATGTATATATGGATGCCCGCGGACAGGAGCTTCTGGAACAGCTTGATCAAGATGATCCCGCCAGCGCCCAGGCGGACGTTATGGTTTTTTTTGATTTGTATGATGAGTGTACCCAGGCAGTTGCGGAAAAGGCGGACTGTTCCAGTGATAACGCCAAGTGGTATCTGTCTTTTTACGTAGCTTTGTCCCAGATCAGCGGCTGTGAAGATTACGCAAAAACCATTCTGGCAGAAGGTTATCAGAAATATCCCGATAATGAGGATCTGGCAGCCTTTCAGGGAGAAGTGGATAGGGCGGCGATCGCTCTGGGCTACGATGACATTAACAATGCTTTATCTGAAGGCGACTTTGACACTGCTTATGCCAGGGCAGAAGAATTGTATGATACCATCGGGGAGGAAGATTATACAAATCTTGTAAACAGTATTGATTATATTAAAGAACGGACAGACTATTTAAACTCATTAAAATCCATGTTGGATTCGCAAAATTACAGTGAAATTGCCAGTGCAGTCGCACAGGAGTCGGACAGCGGGGGCATCAGCACATGCTACCTTTTAGACGGCGTTTATACCAACACTGTTACTGAAGGCACAGGCATCATTTATGACAATAACGGACTTTACTACGGAGAGATCAGGGATAATGAGCGTTATGGCAGCGGCATCCAGGTCAAATGCTATGCGGATGGAAGCTATGAGATCCTGGATGGAACGTGGGATGTTCAGGCGAATGGCAGCTGTACATATACCTGGTGGATTAGTGATGGGACCCAGGCTACAGTGACGGGAAATTTTACCGATGGGTATGAGGATGGGACCATGACCATTGCGTGGCGCCAGGAAGGGCAGGATTTTGTTGCTACATATACGGCTTCTATGGGCACCTACACGGCTATTGAGCAGGATGAAAGCGGCGCGTATATTTATGCTATCGCTTATGATTCAAATGGTTCATCTTACTGGTGGTCTACGACTCAGTTGGAAGGGAATGGCTGCTTTGTAAATTGATCAT
>CAZMGH010000085.1:0-3735 GCA_964565805.1 uncultured Lachnospiraceae bacterium | reverse complement strand
AAAGAGCGGAAGTATGATTCCTACAGTATCTGAGCAGGCGTATATTTCCGATAAAAAGCTTCCAATAACGTTGGATATTTATTACAAGAGACAGGGAGAAACGGTATTTTCCTATTATGAGGAAAAGAAATATTTCTGGAAAGCTGTATTTGAAGAAAATCGGGTTCTGGTGGATTTGGGTGAATTTGACAGACCCATATCTGTCCGGCTGATTGGAAACGGTCAGATACAGACCGTCGAGAATGTGCAGAAAAAATATATATTTTATATCTGAGTAAGGCGGTAGATTTAGAATGAGTTTTATTAATGAAAGAAATTTAAAATTAATTAATAATGTAAAAGAACTGATCTACTCGGATGGAAAAAGCATTCATCCGGTTTTTATGACAAAACCGGATGTTCGCGTTACTGATCCGAATGAGCTGGGAAAGCAGGACTGGGAGCTTATCTGTCAGGAGCAGATATGGGGAGGAAACAATGAATATTACTGGTTTCGGTTCGAGGTAGAGATTCCGGAAAGCTACGCAAAAAAAACTGCTGTACTTGAAATTACCACGGGCAGGGAAGGAGAGTGGGATGCTACCAATCCTCAGTTCCTTGTATATGTTAATGGAAAAATCCGACAGGGGCTGGACGTCAACCACAGAGAAATCATTTTAACCGAAGACGCAGTAGCGGGAGAAATTTTTACAGTCGAATTATCCGCTTTTACCGGAACACAGAATTTTCGTTTGTATCTGGATGTGGAATTGTGGATTTTGCATCAGGATATTGAAAAGTATTACTATGATTTATGGGTTCCTTTTCAAGTGCTGGAGCTTTTGGAGAAAGAGCAGACCGAGGCTTTGCGGATTTCCGATGCAATTACTGGATCTTTAAATCTGCTGGATTTAAGGCAGGAATATTCACCGCTTTTTTATGAAAGCCTGAACCGAGCACAGGAATATTTGCAGAGGGAATTTTACGAGAAGCAATGTGGGAACTCTTCGGAAGTAATTTATGCGGTGGGTCATACTCATATTGATATTGCGTGGCTGTGGACACTGGCTGTGACAGAAGATAAGGCAGTCAGAAGTTTTTCTACCGCGTTAGAGCTGATGCGCAGGTATCCGGAATTTATTTTTATGTCTAGTCAGCCTCAACTATATGCCTATGTGAAGAAGAATGCGCCTGAAGTGTACGAAGAAATCCGGACAAGAATAAAGCAGGGGCGATGGGAAGCAGAAGGAGGCATGTATGTTGAAGCCGACTGCAATTTGGCATCCGGAGAATCGCTCGTGAGGCAGTTTCTGTATGGAAAAAGATTTTTCAGAGAAGAATTTGGTGTTGATAATGAAATATTATGGTTGCCTGATGTGTTTGGATATTCAGCTGCGCTTCCGCAGATCATGAAAAAATGTGGAATTCGTTATTTTATGACTACCAAAATCAGCTGGAATGAAACCAATAAAATGCCAAACGACACATTTATGTGGCAAGGGATAGACGGTACAAAAATTTTAACGCATTTTATCTGTGCCAGAGACTTTGATGTAGCTTCTGATGTTGAAAATAAAAAAAGACCGGCTCACTTTACTACTTATAATGGTTATCTGAATCCGTCTCAAATCAAAGGAACCTGGAAGCGTTACAGTCAAAAGAGTTTGAATGACAGTGCACTGATTTGTTATGGCTATGGAGATGGAGGTGGTGGTGTAACCCGAGATATGTTAGAAAACCAGCGACGTATTGCGAAGGGGATTCCCGGATGCCCTCAGGCAAAAGGAAGTACAGCATTGCAATTTTTTAGGCGTCTTGAGAAGGAAGTCATGGGAAAAAGGGAATTACCTTCGTGGGTGGGGGAACTGTATCTGGAATATCATCGAGGTACTTATACATCGATGGCAAGAAATAAAAAATACAATCGACAATCAGAATTTTTATTACATAATATTGAGTTACTATCGACAATCAGTGCATTAAATCTAGGGAGCGGATATCCACAGCAAGAACTGGAGAAACTATGGAAAATTGTGCTGAAAAATCAGTTTCATGATATTCTGCCAGGTTCCGGCATTCGTGAGATCTATGAAGATTCAAAGCAGGAATACGAACAGATCCTGGATAAAGGTTATGACTTGCAAGCACAGGCAATATGCCAACTTTCGGCAGAAGTAAATGCTGCAAAGGGCGAACTGATAGTATTTAACCGAAATGGTTTTACGGCATCGGATTATGTTTATGTGGACAATCCTGACGATACGTTCCTGAAAATGGAGAAAACTTGGGATGGAAGAGGAATTTTGTATGTGAAGGATGTTCCGGCATTCGGTTATAAAGCGGTTTTGGAGGGAGAAAAATCTGCGGGTGGATTCTGCTATGTGTCTTCAGACAGAGTGGAAACCGAAGATATGAAAGTTGTTTTAAACAAAGCCGGACAGTTTATTTCTATTTATGATAAAAGAAAAGGGCGGGAGCTGCTAAAGGACGGCCAATACGCTAATAGGCTGATAACATATGAAGACCGCCCGCATAATTATGATGCATGGGATATCAATGATTACTATCGGTTAAAGGAATGGCCGTTGGATGAATCTGCGGAAATCAGCGTGATTGAAGAAAATATGTTGAGGGTAGTTTTGCGAGTGCATAGAACCTATTTGAACTCTGTCATTACGCAGGATATTATTTTTTATCATGAGGGAACCCGCATTGATATTGTTAATCGTGTGGATTGGAAAGAGAAGAATATTCTATTAAGAAGCTATATTCCTGTCGATATTCACGCGGAGCAGGCAACTTATGAAATTCAGTATGGGAATGTTCAGAGGCCTACACATTGTAATACATCCTGGGAACAGGCCAAATTTGAAGTATGTGCGCATAAATGGATTGATTTGTCGGAGGATGGGTACGGTGTGAGTATTTTAAATGATTGTAAATACGGATATGATATGCACGACGGCGTTATTGGGCTTACTATGCTGAAATCATCCGTTTATCCAAATCCCGAAGCCGATAAGGAGAGTCATGAATTCGCATACGCTATCATACCGCACCAGGGAGATTGGCGTGAAAACGGAACGGTGCAGCAATCATATCTTTTTAATAACCCGTTGATTGCTGTAAAAAAGGAAAATATGGGCGGAACGATGCCGGCAGAATTCTCATTTGTGGAGATTGATCAGAAAAATATACTGATCGAAGCAGTAAAAATGGCGGAAAAGGGTGATGGAATAATCCTAAGAATGTACGAAGCTTTTAACAGGAGGACGAATGCTGTACTCAGCTTTTCACGACCAGTTCTGGCAGCGACCGAATGCGATATGCTTGAAAATGATGAGAGATGTCTGCAGATAAATGAAAAAAGACTACCGATAAAGCTTAAACCTTATGAAATAAAGACATTAAAAGTTCACTTTTGATCGGGCATAAGTCCCGCTTCGGAGCCGCTTTACCTTTTTGTCAGCGATGTTGAAAACATCGCTGACAGAATGCAGAGTGGGCCGGAGACCCGGAATAATCACGAATGTGTCCCTATCTGCCAGGCGCCAGGGCATGTAAATCTCACTCCGGACGGCGTTGTGGATGATACTCTCGACCTGATATCATGGATTCGTCGAAGGGACAAACAGCAGGTTTACGGGAGCGTTAGACTCGTCCGGTTCTTCATCAGACGGAAGCACGGCAGGACAGGACCGAATCCGGTTTCCTGGCAATGAGAATCATCCGCATGGAATCCGGGCTGTAAGGTTT
>CAZMGH010000084.1:0-3851 GCA_964565805.1 uncultured Lachnospiraceae bacterium | reverse complement strand
ACAGTGTGAGCAGGAAGCCGAAAGGAGGTCTAGATATATGCAGCCAACGTGGATAGCACTGATGCCTGCATACCAGCCGACTGAATTGCTGCTGGGACTTCTTGAGGAAGCAAAGAGAGCAGGCTTTCACCTTATTGTGATCAATGACGGAAGTAGCTTGGAAAAAAGCTGTCTCTTTCAGAAAGCCACGGAATTTGGAATAGTATTAGAGCATCCGCGGAATCTGGGCAAAGGCAGGGCAATCAAAACAGGTCTAGAGCATATCCGGTCTCATTATCCTCTGGACTTCTCCATTGTAGTGACAATGGACGTGGACGGACAACATAAAATTTCTGATGCAGAACAAATCTGTCGCACCGCCCAGGCAAATCCGGAGACGCTTGTCCTTGGAAGCAGGAGACTGAAAAAGAATGTTCCGCTTCGCAGTCAGTTTGGAAATACAGTTACCCGATTTGTTTACCATATTACGACTGGACAAAAAGTTTGGGATACGCAGACAGGACTCCGTGCATTTCATGCACGGATGGTACCGCTGTTATCATCCATACCTGGAGAACGGTATGAATATGAAATGAATGTGCTGCTGACATGTTCGAGAAATAAAATCCCGATCCTGGAAGAAGAAATCGATACAGTTTATTTCAATGGCAACGCAACATCCCACTTCAATACAGTGAAAGATTCCTATCGGATATATAAAGAAATTTTGAAATTTTCCACTGCTTCTTTGACCAGCTTTTTCGTTGATTATGGTCTTTATAGCCTCTTAACACAGGTGACTGCTGGTATGGAAAGCGTGCAAAGTATTCTGATTTCCAATATCGGGGCGCGCATAGTGAGCGCAAGCGTCAATTATTTAATGAATCGCAAACTGGTGTTTCAAAGCAGAGTGCATATTGTCCGGTCTGTTGTTCAGTATGTAGCATTAGCCAGTTTTATTCTTGCCAGTAATACCTTTGTACTGCATCTCCTCGCAGATTGGCTGGGAATAAACCGATACGCGGCGAAACTGACCACAGAGCTTCTTTTCTTTATTTTAAGTTGGGTGATCCAAAGGAAGTTCATTTTCCGAAAACGAAAAAATGAAAGAACGGTGGAATGTAGAAAAGAGAAATCAAAAGAGAGGAGGGGATAAACAGTATGTTTTTTCGGCGCTACTGGTGGGCTGTTCTGTACGGCCTTTTGTTGGTTATGTTTACCCTCTATCTTCTGATGGACACCTTTGTTATTTCACGGGTCTATACGATAGAGGCGGTTACAGGCTCTGAAATAACAGATTCTGTGCAGGAACAGGATGGAGAAGATGAGCAAGAGTCCAGCACCGAGATAATCCTGACAGAAAATACTTACCGTGATGAAAATATCGCAATAACGATTACGGAATATAGAGAACATGACACTTCAATTTATGTGGCGGACATCATCCTCTCTTCTCCTGAATACCTTCAGACAGCATTTGCACAAAACGCTTATGGGCGAAATGTAACCGCCAAAACATCAGAAATTGCGGAAAGTGCAGGTGCAATCTTAGCAATCAATGGCGATTATTACGGAGCGCGGGAAGAGGGGTATGTGCTGCGTGGCGGTGTACTCTACCGAAGCAGCACTGCATCCGACCAGACGGATTTAGTCATTTATGATGATGGTAGTTTTGAGATCATCAATGAAGAGGAAGTTACCGCAGACGAACTTCTCGCAAACGGCGCCCAACAGATTTTATCCTTTGGTCCTGCATTGATAACGGAAGGAACGGTTGCTGTTTCAAAGGATGATGAAGTAGGGAAAGCAAAAAGCAGCAATCCGCGGACAGCAATCGGTATCATTGATGACCTACATTATGTGTTTGTGGTATCCGATGGAAGAACTGACGAAAGCAAGGGTCTTTCTTTGTCTCAACTGGCGGAGTTCATGGCAGAGCTTGGTGTCACAACTGCTTACAATCTGGACGGCGGTGGATCCTCTACGATGTATTTTAACGGGGAAATCGTCAACAATCCAACGTCCAGCGGAAGAACAATTAAGGAAAGGAGCGTGAGCGACATTGTCTACATCGGATATTAGCAATCAGCGCAAAAGTATGGCAAAGACGGGCTTTGTTTATTTATTCGTTGCGCTTTTTTGTGCATTGTTTGGCGCAGTATACGAGGTATACAGCCATGAAGTGTACTCCTATTACATGATTTATGCCTTTGTGATTCCCCTTGTGGGAGGTACACTGCCTTTCTTTTTGCTTGCGTTTTCCTCCAAACCGATGCCTGGCAGAGGTTCCCGTAATCTTTATCATTCCGGCATCGCGACCTTAACCATCGGCAGCATTATGCAAGGCGTTCTTGAGATTTACGGGACAACAAACCGGTTGGTTTTTATCTATTTAATTGTGGGAGCGTTCCTTTCAGGGGAGGGACTAGTTCTTTATGTTGTAAAGCGGATAAAATGCCGCAACCCATCCTAGCACTTTAACCACTGAAAGAAACGATTTCTTTTTAGTTTTTCGTTTTTGTGATACAATAAAATTATGAAGCATCGGAGGTGTTAGAATGAGACTCTTACTGGTAGAAGACGAAAAAAGAATGGCGCAGGCGCTGTGCGAACTCCTGCGTCAGGAAAAATATGATGTGGATCTCTTTTCTGATGGGCTGGACGGAATGTATGCTTTAGAGACTGGTACATACGATCTGGCGGTTCTCGATGTGATGCTTCCAAATAAAAATGGATTTGAAATTGCTGCTTCCGCAAGGAAAAAAGGCATTAAAACACCGCTCCTCATGCTGACTGCCAAAAGCGAGCTGGATGACAAGGTCACTGGCCTAGACTGCGGGGCCGATGATTACCTTACAAAGCCCTTTATGACAAGAGAACTGCTTGCTAGGCTTCGTGCCCTTGGGCGCAGGAACATTAACAGTCCGGACGGGACGCTGACGTTCGGCGACATTGAACTGAATAAAGAAACATCCACTCTTTACTGCGGAGAGGACAGTGTAAGACTCAGTGAAAAGGAGCTGCGTATCATAGAGTACCTGATCGCAAACCAGGGGCGTATCCTGACTCGGGAACAGCTTGCGACGAAAATCTGGGGGTATGACAGTGACGCGGAATATAACAATGTTGAAGTGTACATGTCCTTTGCCCGAAAAAAGCTTCGCTTTATTCATGCAAAGACAGAGGTCAAAGCCGTTCGCGGCATAGGCTATGAATTGAGGTATGAGGATGTTTAAAAAATCCAGATGGAAGATCGTACTTTCCATTCTTTTTATACTTATACTGCTGCTGACTGGAACCTTCTGCGTGATTTATTTTGCCAGCTATATCGATATGACAAATGAAAACAGACATCTGCTGGAGCAGTATGTGGAGGAATATTCGCTTTCAGAGGAAGGTGATATCAGGGAAGTAAACGGCGGGTCAATGGACGGAAGGCTGTCCCAGCCGCCAAGGATAGAATTATCCACCTTTTATTCCGTTGCCATATCGAAAAGTGGACAGATACTGAAGGTGGATACTGCCGATATGGCAAGCTTTGACGAAACGGCTTTAACAGAGTTTGCCATGGAAATCCTCAATGGTGAAGAGAGTGACGGGGTAGAGCAAAATTTTTTGTACCGTGTAGCGGATAAGGGCGATTACCAACTAGTAGCCTTCATGGATAATACGGTACTGATGGAAAGCGCCGGGACGTTGCTTAACTACACGCTCATTTTCGGAGCTGTCGCATTTGTCGTGATCTTTTTCATAGCGCTCTTTCTCGCTAACCGGATCGTCGCGCCTTTGGAGGAAAGCTATAAACGGCAGAAGCAGTTCGTTTCTGATGCAGGTCATGAACTGAAGACGCCGGTGGCGGTCGTAAACGCTAA
>CAZMGH010000083.1:0-3891 GCA_964565805.1 uncultured Lachnospiraceae bacterium | reverse complement strand
CCATGTACTGTCGCAACGCATCGCTTGCCGAAAAGCTTCGGGAGCCAAAGCATCGCGCATGGACCTTCTGCATGAAAATGAACCACATCAAATTTTCCAAATGCCGCTTTAATTGACGCGCTTAAGGAAGATGTCATAGCCGCAAGTCCCTTTTTATCAAGCGTCCATACGGACTTCAACTTCACGCCTTTATATTCGGATAATTGACTGCCATCAAACTCCGAACCGCTTACATGGTGACCTTTTCGGTTAAAACACGTAACCTGATGTCCAAGTTTGACCATTCGCGTGGAAAGTTCTTCCACCACGACCTCAATCCCGCCTTCCCTCGATGGAATGCGCTTATGACCGAGCATTGCAATATTAAGTTTATCTTTCACAGCTTGCGCACTCCTTATTCATAACATTTTCTCTCCCCACCGCTTCCATCATTCCGACCCCTGCCTCTGAAACACCACCAGCACAGTCATAAACAGGATTTTTATATCCAGCCCCAGGCTCCAGTTTCGGATGTATTCATTATCCAAGCGGACTACCTCTTCAAAGTCAGTGATCTGGCTGCGCCCGCTTACCTGCCACATGCCGGTGATCCCCGGCTTCATGGCCAGACGGCTTTTATGGTGGGGCTCATACTGGATATATTCATCCAAGGTTGGCGGCCGGGTGCCGCACAGGGACATATCCCCTTTAAGGACATTCCAGAACTGGGGGAACTCATCCAGGCTTGTCTTTCGGATAATGTGCCCAAAAGGAAAGATCCTGGGATCATCATCCATCTTGAACATAAATCCTGACATTTTGTTCTGAGCCATAAGCTCTTTTTTCCGCTCTTCCGCATCCGCATACATAGAACGGAACTTATATATCTTAAACTGTCTCCCATTTCTGCCGACCCGGGTCTGTGAAAAAAACACCGGCCCCGGAGCCTGCATCTTAATGATCGGAGCGATCAAAACAAAGATCAGGGCCGTACATATACACCCGACCACACCCCCTAAAATATCAAGAAAGCGTTTCGCCGCTTTCTGCCACAGAGCTGTCGGGGTGATACATGTTGACAGCGTCATGATCCCGTTAACAGAACCGACCTGGTAATGAAGATAGCTGTCGTCAAGCTTCACCATGTTCCGGTGAACCCGGATCCCCATATTTAAAAGCGTATCTCTGTAACGTTTTAATGATAAAGACGCATTATAAAACAACACGTCATCCACCACATTTAAACGGCAGTAATCTAAAAGCTCGCTGTCATTTCCCACCACCGGGACGCCCTCAATTTCCTTGGGAGTCTCCGGATCTTTCTTGACCAGATCATCCAGAAGAATGATCCCTTCCAGCTTGATCTCTCCATAAGGATTTTCCAAAAGTCTTTCAACACACTTATCGGCATCCTTTAAATGGACAGCCAAAATAAGGACCCTGCCTTTAGATGTAATATTCGCGCGTTTCCTCAGCCATCTTTTTCGCAATGTATGAAAAATATATGTTAAGATAATATTCAGCCCGATAAAGGATGCCATCATGATCCTGGAATAAAATGCTGAAACATGTATTGCGTAGAGAAAGACCACGATCACTGCCAGCAGGCCCACATTGTTCACAGCCACGCTTTTCAGTTCCTGCAGATACCCTCTTCTTAAAATTCCCGAATAAGGCTCCACAAAGAAAATATAGCAAACAAAAAGTATGGCTGAAATCAAAGCCAGCCGTCCGTATCCTACATCTGAAATAAAAGGATTCCAGAACCCACGACTGATCACGTAGGCGGCCAAGAGTGAAATCTCCATGCACAGTAGGTCAATGATCACAAAATCAATATGTTTCATCCACCGATTGTTTTTTTCATAACTCATCCTGATTCACCTTGTTTTTTCTTTTTTATGATACTTAATGTGCAAGATCATTCCCCCGCACGCCGCACTTATCACCAGCCATACAATCATCCCTGCCGCAAACTGTTTAAAAAAGAAGTCTTCAAAATAATTGCCCAGAGTCTCCATATATTCCGGAGAATATACAGCTCCGGTCTGACCGTGAAAAATAAACCTCCACGCCGCCAGAGCGCCGCATAAAAGAGCGCAGCTTAAAGTCCCCCGGATCGTATACGAAAGCATTTTCCGCCGCATACCTGTCAGCTTATACATGAAAGCCATACACGCCCCGGTCATGGCAACCCCTGCCAGAGCGCATCCGATCGCCGGCCAGACAAAAGAATCCCGGATCGTCTGATAAGATGAAATGAAACCATTATTGACAGTTTGCGTGTATAAGCTGGCAGATTGGGACAGATAGCTGTTTAAGGCATCCATATCCAAGGTGCCCATATCCATATCATGATCATCCATGTAATAATACAGATTCGCCCTTAAACGCTCCATCACCGGCGCTGTTTCTAAAGTATCCTCAAAACCGTGGATCCGGTTCGCTGTATATTCTTTTGTAAACGTTAAGATCTCATCGGAATCAAAGACTCCGTCTACAATAGCTTCCGGCAGTCCGCACTGCAGCGTCAGTTCAGTGACTCTTTCTTCCAGCGTCTGACTCTGCTCCTCATAATAAGAAGTTTCGTTGACGGCGTTGATCGGGATGGATTCTAACCTAAACTGTATCATTACTATTACTGCCAAAGTAACGCAAAACAGGCTCATCGCCTGGATCCCTGCGGTAATCGTCAGCAAAAACCTCCGTTCGGTCCTGCTTTTACTCATAATCATCGAATCCTTTGTTCTTTAGTCTTTCAAAAAATAGTTGATCAACTCGATTTCCGGTCCGGAAAGCTTTTCTAAATAAACAAAAAACCTTTCCGTCCGGCGTCCGCTGATACGATAAAAAGGGTAGCATGTGTAAATCACCACTTGCTCTGTATCTGAATCCAGACGGCACGCTTCAATTTCTGTCTCGTCCACGATCTTTATGTCTGACACCTGATATTCATAGACACCGTAATCTGTCGTAAAAGTAAAGGAATCTCCTACCTGGACATTTCCCAAATTGGCAAAATCCATATTGTTATGACCGGATAAAAGCGTCGTGTGTCCGCATCCCGGGATCCAGGATGCCGGATAGGTGCCAATGCCCATCATAAGGACATCGGAGTTATCTCCAAAATATACCGGGGAATTAATTTCCAGGCGCTCACACACAAGCTGTCCATATTGATCGCCAATATTCGGCTCCTCTACCACCTGCTTTTCTTCTGCTTCAGTCTCGGTTTCTTCCGATTCCGACGCCGTCTCCTCCCCGTCTTCGGTTTCCACGATGACAGGATCTGTATTTCCCAGGAAATACACACTGCCGGAATTCATCATTTCATTTTCCGCCATAAGGAGCTCTGTCCTTACCGGCTTGAGACCGAAATATAATATGACTGCGCAAACTGCCGAAATAGCGAGTGGCATACAAATGTATGCCACCCACCATGGCATTTGTCCTCTGGAACGCCTGACCATCATCATACGCCCGCTTTATGCAAAAAGCTGTCTTTTGCGTGCCACGAAGACGCAGCCGCCAAACACAAGAGCAACGCCAGCAGCCATGATCATTACCGGAGTATAATCCAGGCCTGTTTGCTTGATCGGACTGGAAACACTCGTCTGGCTGTCCGAAGTATCCTGCCCATCGGAGCTGGAGTCTGTCTGACCACTGGAGGCTGTGTTTGAAACAACGTAGCCAGAGCCAGTACCCTCATAAACTACGGTGATTCCGACAGCTTCGCACGCGGCAATCACATGGGCAACCAGTTCATCCTTTAAGGACGAATCCTGGCGGAATGCCTCCACTCCCTGAGATGCGATGGCATCTTTAATGATCTGGATTTCTTCCAGAGCCGCATTATACTGTTCATCTGTAATCGTGCCTTCATAGTTGGCTACAGATGCATAAGCATTCTGG
>CAZMGH010000082.1:0-4007 GCA_964565805.1 uncultured Lachnospiraceae bacterium | reverse complement strand
GATCCGTTTTTGATCGCTCCGGAAAACTGGAACAGCAGATAAAAAATTATCACGACCCACCACCATTTCTCCGAAACAACAGCTTTCATCTGTTCTCCCATCGAAACCGTTTTTTTCGATTCATCCGGTTCCTCTGCCCCGCTGGAAAGCAGTTCTTCTGTCACGCGCTCACGGGTAAACTTATACTGGAGGAACACAGCAAGCGCCGTAAAGATCCCTACGGCAAGCATAGCCACAAACCAGAGAGCCTGATTTTCTTTGAGAGCAAAGGACACAAGGATCGGGAACACCATGGAGCCCGCTCCCATGGCCGCCAGTCCGGCGATATTCGTAAAGGAGGCAAGCTGTCCCCTCTGGTCGGAATTTCGCGTGGACACAGCCACCAGAGTGGAATTTGCCGTGTTATAGATCGGATACGCAACCGAATAATACAGGTTGTATGCGATCGCAATCCACACCATTTTCATCGTGCCTTCAAACGGGACAATAAACATCAGCACGGACGCCGCCGACAGGGTAATCGCGGACAAAAGGATCCACGGCCTCGCCTTTCCCGCGAGCACTCTCGTACGCTCAATAAGCTGCCCCACAACAAGGTTTCCGACGACGATCAGGATCGTTGAGAATAACTGCAGTGTCGTCAGGAATGTCAGATTCAGTTTCAGGACATCCGTAAAATACGTGTTCAGAATACTGGTAAAGATCCCGGATGACAACAGACCGCCTACCGGACCGATAAAATAACCCAGAAGCATCTCGGGAACACGCACATCTTTCCCTTTGATAAAAGAAGACGTCAGCGGCGTATTCCAGAAATCAGACTGTTTTTGTTGACTCATATTTTCACTCCTTTCAATTGATACCAGAAGACATGATTCCGGTATACGTTTAGTGTACAGGCATCTTCTGGATGAGGAACTTCAAAACATAGTCTTTTCTGGCCGGATATTGAAATTCCGGCATGATCGCCGGTCCGCATGCTCCTGTGCCTATTCCCTGCTGAAACGCCTGGATAGTCACATACGTGCCAGTCCGCTTTTCGTCTTTCCGATGGGACATGGAAATAAGCGCGCGATCAGTATACGGTTTGACCGCCAGTTCAAAAGGATGATCTATTGCCTGAAATCTCACTGTAACACGCCCATTGCTGATGCAGGCTTCTGTGCAGTCGCAGCGATTTCCGCTTTCCTGAGGCCGTATATTAGGTTCGGTCATATCCCCCACCGTACAGTGTACCCGTCCGATCGGGAACTGCTCTTTCATATCACGATAGCTTTCTCCGGTTCTTCCTGTATAATCCACCTGATCGAAATCTTCCGAAAGGGAGAATGCTTTGCCAAACCGCGGAAGTATCCCTCTCCCCGAAGTGCACTGTATATGGCTGGTCACCAGGATGCCTTCTAAAGTTCCCTCATAAGTATCGGTAACAAGAAAACGTGCTTTTTTGTTTGAAACCTTTGTTACAACGCGATAACCGTTTTGTATTTTGTCACAGGAAATAATTTTTTCCTTTTGATCTATATACGGGACCATAGTGTTTTGGAAAAACAGGTTTGTATCATTATCTGTTGCCGCACGATATAAAATGGTTGCTTCTTCTGCGGCAGCCAGTACCTGCCCTTCACCTAAATCCAACGACAGGCTCCCGTTGTCAAATGTACAGTCTGAAGGCAGAGGCATTGTCTCCGGCGCAGCCGGTATCCTGCTGGCAAGGATCAGATGCTCCTGGCTTACAGTCTCACCGGTACGCATATCCATTGAAGTAACAAGCACCGACAGATTTCCGTCAACAGTCTGTCCGGGAGACACTGTTTGTATTGCTTTCTCCATTGGTCCGGGCTTTGGAGTAATGACCTGCTCAGACCCGTCGTTCCACTGAAAAGTCAGTTGGTAGCGGCGTCCATCCGAGAAGCCGGTTGTATTGAAAATCTCAAAATCACCTCCTGAAACATGGCGGACCCGGATCGGACGATAGATAAACCGTATGATCTTTGCCCCTACTGATGGTGTGCGATCAGGGTAAAACAGACCATCCACACAGAAATTTTTATCATGGCTCCACTCACCGTGATCTCCGCCATATGTATAACTGCCGTCGGAGTGCAAAACAGCATGGTCCACCATTTCCCACACACAGCCGCCCATCAGATTGTCGTACTGGTAGATCTGCTCCCAGTACGCCTCCGTATTTCCCGGTCCCACACCCATAGCATGCGCATATTCACACAAAAAATAGGGCCGATCATTAAGCTGACGCTGACGCCGGCGATGCTCACCCACATCATGTACCATCTGTACAGAGGGATACATTTCGCTTCCCACGTCATAAGCTACACGCCGGCTGTGGACAGCGCTTTCGTAATGGACCGGTAAATCGGAATGCGCCTTCAGGTAGTCGTACATTTTATCTGTGTTGCGGTAACCGCCGGCTTCATTGCCCAATGACCACATAATGACAGAAGTAACGCCGTGAACTTTATCCCGCTGGTAAAGGCAGTTGATACGGTCCATATAGTGTCCCTCCCATTCGGGAGCGGAGCTGATCGTATTGTAAGACGGAGGCAACTGCATGGACCAGGTCCCGTGTGTCTCAAGGTCATTTTCATCCACGATATATAATCCGAATTCATCGGCCAGTTCCAACAGAAGCGGATCCGGCGGGTAGTGGCTGGTGCGGACCGTGTCAATATTATGCTGCTTGCACAGACGCAGATCCCGCTCGATTTCATCCGGTGTCATCGTATAGCCATTCGTCGGACTTGTATCATGATGATTTACGCCGTGAAACTTGATCAGACGATTGTTTATGTAAAATTTATCTCCGCGGATTTCCACAGTCCGAAAACCGATCTTTTCCCGAATGCAGCAACCGGGGGTTTCAAAGTAAATACTGTAGAGCACAGGATCCTCCGCATTCCATTCATTAACGCGCAGTCCTTCAAAACTGACTGTAACGGTCTTCTCATGAGTCGCTGCTGTACGCTGCCTGTGAATACCGTGCCCTTCCAGAGTAAAGGAAACATCTGTTTCTCCATAAGTTTCGGCAGTCAGTTTGAGCGTATAAATGTCGCCCTGCTTTTCTGTTTTAACATCTATATCCCGGATGTCCGAAGGTTCCTCCCCCCGCAGCAAAACGTCCCTGAAAATCCCGTTATTGCGGAACATATCCTGATCTTCAAGATAAGTCCCATTGCACCAGCGGTGAACTACAACAACCAACTCGTTTTTGCCGACTTTCAAGTGACCTGTCAGATCAAATTCCGCTGTATTGTGCGATCCTTCGGAATATCCGATAAAACTGCCGTTTAGATAAAGATCCAGACAGCTTGCGACTCCGAGAAAGGAAATTGTGTAATGTTTTTTGTCATTCTCAACAGTAAAAAAGCGGCGGTATATCCCCACGAAATTGTACTCCTCGCCCGGGTCCTTGTACCGCAGAGAAATTCCCTGGTCACATCCCATCCAGGAAAACACTTTTCCTGCCTTTTCCATTTCAGGGATTTTTGGCGGCCTGAAAGGGAACTGATATCGTATATTAGTATAAAAAGGTCTGTCATAGCCGCGGAACTGCCAGCAGGCGGGAACATCTATTGAATCGAATCTGACAGAATCTGTATCCAGCACTTCAGGCAATTCGGACGGCCTGGGAAAGAATTTGAAATCCCATTTGCCGTTTAAACAGAATACCTTGGCAGATTTGTATCTTTTTTCTTTAGGATCCACGGCCTCAGCCTTTTTTCGATCCGGATAAGGGATAAAATAGCTCCGTGCCGGCAATCTGTTGACCTCAAACACCGAAAAAGTATGGTAATTGGACATATTAAGTTTGTATTTCATATAGGCTCCTCCTCATGATCCAGTTGGTTTTATGCACTTTATATTCTGAACGCATCCTAATGAAAACAGGACCCTGCCCTAACAGTCGCCCCCACCCGTAAAACGGGTGGCTCGAGACGCGGGCTCTAAGCCCGCCCTACTTGGCCGCGCCTCAAGACGCCGGCTTTCTC
>CAZMGH010000081.1:0-4050 GCA_964565805.1 uncultured Lachnospiraceae bacterium | reverse complement strand
AAGGTTCCCGGATCCGTGTGGATATTTCCTCGTCAGATTTTCCACAGTACAGCGCCCACACTAATTATCCCGGTGTGTGGGCCCTCCAGGAAAAGACGAAAAAGGCGGTCCAGACCATTTACAGCGGAAAAGCGTATCCGTCAGCGGTGAATCTGCCGATGGTATGATAAAAAGAAGCATGGCAAGAATTAGTATAGGATTCTTGCCATGCTTCTTTTTTTGAAAATTTTATTCCAGCCCCAGCAGCTCCTTATAATGGTCATACATGGTTTGAGCATCGGAGGCCCCATAGGATGCGTAAGTAATGTACCCCTCTTCATCCACGATAATGGTCAAAGGGATGGAGCTTGTGGGATAGAGGCTGGATACTTCCATAGTTTCATCCAGGGCAATATTAAAGGTATAGCCGTTTTCCTCCACAAAGCTTTCCACATCCTGGACAGTGTCCCCGCAGTTGACTGCAAGGATGACAAAATCGTCAGGATATTCCTCTGTTAATTGCTGAAATGCAGGCATTTCCTCAACGCAGGGGCCGCACCAGGTAGCCCAGAAGTTTAGGAGCACTTTTTTGCCTCGAAAGTCAGACAGCTTTACTGTGTCGCCGCTGACTAAAGTGACTTCAAAATCTGTGGCCAGGACTTTTTCCTCGTTTTCATCGGTTTCTGCCTGGACGGTTCCATCCTGGCCGGAGCCACCGCTTTCCTGGCTATCTGTGCTTTCACCGGATGTTTCACTGAGGATGGTATCCCCTACATTATTCTGGCAGGAGGTACATACCATAGCTGTCAGAAGCATGCATAAAATTAAAATATGGATTTTCTTTTTCAACGATTTTTTTCCTTTCTGCTACAATGTCAAGACTTTCTTTTACCTGTCTCGTAGACGTTACCAGTTTCATCTACAGCCCCTTTATCCGCAGCCTTGGGGACGTGCTTCCATGAGATGGCGTCAAAATGACATACGCTGCGACAGGAGCCGCACTGGATACATTCATTATCCCCCACTTTTTTTATATCCATAAGACAGTGGCGGACACACTGCTGGCAGTGGATACATTTGCTTTCATCTACCTGGATTCCGAAAATAGAAATTTTGGCAAACAGGGAATAAATAGCCCCAAGGGGGCACAAAAAGCGGCAGAATACCCGGTAAATGCAGCAGGCGCCAACCAGCACCGCGGCTAATACAAAAACTTTCCAGGTAAAAAGGCCTCCGGCCAGGGAACGCATAGCCGGATTTCCCAGGACAAGGGTCAGTCCTCCTTCCAGAGTGCCTGCAGGGCAAATATATTTACAGAAAGAGGGCAGAGGGAAACCGCTTTTAAAAGAAAAAAATAAAGGAATATAGATCACAAACAGGATGAGTACAATATATTTTACGTAGGACAAAATATGCGTGATCTTATTCTTTTTCAGCTTTGGCAAAGGAATTTTATAAATCAATTCCTGGATCAGTCCGAAAGGACACAAAAATCCGCAGATCAGCCGTCCTAAAAAAAGTCCCGCCAAGATCAAAAATCCCAGGATGTAAAATGGAAAGCGGCTTGGCGCGCTGCTTAAGGCATTTTGAAGGGTTCCCAAAGGACAGGCCGCGATGGCTCCCGGACAGGAATAGCAGTTTAATCCCGGTACGCAAAGGCCCTTAATCTTTCCCTGGTAGATGGATCCACTGCCAAATCCTTTTAAATTGGCATTGTAGATCAGAGCGCTGGCAAGCTGGATCAATTTTCTTTTTGCAGGGAAATTTAATTTACCCAACGCCGATACACTCCAGACATATGCGTATGGCCTTGGTCCATGTTGTGCGGAAATCTCCCTGAAGAATACCAGCCGTTAAAAATGCCGCTGCCATGACACATAAAACGATTCTCAGAATATTTTTCTTGCTCATAGATCCTCCATATATTTTAGTTCCTGTTTGCGGGGGAACAGGAACTTACGTTTAAAGTATCACTATTATAATAATTCGCCATTGTAAAGTCCAGACCAATCATGTAAAATTAGGTTACTGAAGTGAAAAGGCCGAAAGGATGGCCAGTGAAGCGGAACATGCGTATATGCATGGCTGGACAGTATTGAGTAAATTTTGAATAAGTGGGTCTTTGCTCCATAACTGAGAGAATAGATCTAGGAGGCGTTTAAATGATAAGAGAAGTTAAGTGCAGTGAGATTACGGAAAACATCCGGGATATGTGTATTGAGGCCGTTCATTTTCTTTCTGAAGATATGAAATGCGCCTTAAAAAGCGCCGTGGACCTGGAAACATCCCCTCTGGGCCGCCAGGTGCTGGAATCTCTGGAAGAAAACCTGGACATTGCCGGGAAGAATAGGATTCCCATTTGCCAGGATACAGGGATGGCCATCGTCTTTCTTGAAGTGGGACAGGACGTACATATCACCGGAGGGAGTCTGGAGGAGGCTGTCCATGAAGGTGTCCGCCGGGGCTATGTGGAAGGGTATCTTCGCAAGTCTGTTGTAAAAGACCCGATTTACCGGGAAAATACAAAGGATAATACCCCGGCGATTATTCATTATTCCATTGTTACCGGAGATAAAGTAAAGATTACTTTAGCGCCTAAAGGCTTTGGCAGTGAAAATATGAGCCGGGTGGTTATGCTTAAGCCGGCAGATGGCATTGAAGGGGTCAAACGTGTGATCCTGGAAACCGTAGATGCCGCCGGACCTAACGCATGTCCCCCGATGGTAGTTGGCGTAGGCATTGGGGGAGATTTTGAAAAATGCGCCATTATGGCCAAGCATGCCCTGACCCGGGCAGCGGGAGAACATTCCCCGGTGGCTTATGTGCGTGATCTGGAAATTGAAATGCTGGATAAGATCAACCAGCTGGGAATCGGACCCGGGGGCCTTGGAGGTGCAGTGACAGCCTTTGCTGTAAATATAGAAACATATCCCACCCATATTGCCGGTCTGCCTGTGGCTGTCAATATTTGCTGTCATGTAAACCGTCACTGCACACGGGAGTTATAATGGAGGTGAGACAATGAAGCGTATCATTCATGGGCCAATGATCAAAGAAGAAATTGAAGACTTAAGATCCGGAGATTATGTTTACATTACAGGAACCATATACACAGCAAGGGATGCGGCGCATCTTAGGCTGTATGAGGCTATTAACAGAGGGCAGGATATTCCTATGAATCTGGAAAACAATATGATCTATTACATGGGACCAAGCCCGGCAAGAGAAGGTCGGCCTATCGGTTCTGCAGGACCAACCACCAGCAGCAGGATGGATAAATACACCCCGTTACTGTTAGATCACGGCTTAAAGGGAATGATCGGAAAAGGGCGCCGTTCTCAGGCAGTAGTAGACGCTATTGTAAAAAATAAGGCTGTATACTTTGCTGCAGTAGGCGGTGCAGGGGCTTTACTGTCTAAATGTATAAAAAAATCCACAGTGATCGCCTACGATGATCTGGGAACCGAGGCAATCCGGAAACTTCAGGTAGAAGAGCTTCCTGCCATTGTAGTGATTGATGCCCTGGGTCATAATCTTTATGATGAAGTTGTTAAGGAGTATCGGACAATTCAGACATTTTAAAGGGGGGCCGTTGATTCCATGGCGGGAAATCAGAGGTTATTTTGAATGTAAAAATATTAAAAAAAATTCATTAAATTCCATTGACAAAACCTTTTGTTTTAGCTATAATTGTCAATGCAGCTGAGCAGACTGCAAAGTTTTATATGGAAATATGAATTCGGAGAAATACTCAAGAGGCCGAAGAGGCGCCCCTGCTAAGGGTGTAGGTCGGGCAACCGGCGCGAGGGTTCAAATCCCTCTTTCTCCGCTTTGTAAATTTTCAAGTTTTTGAAATAAATTTGAAAAATAAAAAAACTTGTTGACATTTACAAAAAGATATGATATTGTGCCAAAGTTATTGGATGAGCAAAAACTTAAAAAGTTTAAAAAAGTGCTTGACAGAACAAATGAAACATGATATGCTATCGAAGCTGTTCAAATGAACAGCAAAATAAAAAAGAACATTGATAATTAAACAATAAAACAATCCCGAAAATTCCAAAAACTTTG
>CAZMGH010000080.1:0-4160 GCA_964565805.1 uncultured Lachnospiraceae bacterium | reverse complement strand
TCAACGACGCCCACATCAACACGGCAGCCCCGGATCCGAAGCTCATTATAGATTTGGTTGTATCTGTAAAGTTGGAGTAAAGAAATTGTCAGTTGATAAAAAATAAATAAAAAGAGTATTGGTTCCTTGAGGTATAATGATTTTACCACAAAAAATAAAACCGAAAGGAGATCCAATACTCAATGTAAATCACATCGATACGCCCCTTGTGTGTTTTCTCTAGCAAGCGAAGGCTATGGAGATTATCTCCCTCAAGGAGAAAGTTATAGACTCCGTCTGCGACAGCGATTATTTCTTTATCGGCATCTTCAGTGATGTGTAAAACCGCATTTTGATACAATTCACTTCCACATAACACATGGAAAATGGCATAAATAAAGGCTTCCGACAGAGTATACACTTTGCCGGAAGCCTTTTTCTTTTCCAGTTCAGCCAAAGCCAAATCATCTTAGATTTCATTTGAACCCCCTCTGTTCATTTGAACCCTTCTTTTGAGTCAAAATAAAAAAGTATAAATGTAAAAATGCACGCTGTTCCGATTTTGGAAGCAACGTGCATTTTACATTGTGTCCATCAGTTCGAGTAAAAGACATTTCTGCTTTTCAGTCAAGGTACTCCACTTAGCAAATAAGATGCGCTGTTCTTCGGTCATTTCTGGAGAGGTTCCTTCCGTAAAGAACTGCGCTAAAGTAATACCAAATGCTTTGCAGACCGCTTCTAAGGTCGGCAGCGTCGGAGCGTTATTCCGGTTGAACATATTTGTGACTGTGGAATGGGAAAGTCCAGATTCTTTTGCCAGTCGGTAATCCGTCCAATCTCGCTCTTTCATGAGCTGTTTGATTCGCTTCTGTGCATCCATGACATCACATGACATCACGGAAAAATTTATCGAACATTGTAAATCCAGGCTGACCACGGCAGAATTATGAGAAGGAGGCCAGGAAAGAGGAATTTTAAACCCATGCCGAAAAGGCATTTAATTTTATAAAATCAAAGTGTTAGACATGGTATGCCTGATCGCCTATAATGTAAGTGTACTCAGAAAGATAATTTTCTGATGCTGCACTTACATTATTTTTTTGCTTTCTGGGGAGGTTCACGACGACAATACAGGAGGCGAGCAAGAGATTTCACATTAAGCTGGACACGCTTCAATTCTATTTGGAAAATGGATTGCTTACCGGGGTCAAGATGGCTGACGGCACCCTTGATTATAAGGAAGATGAACTGCAGCGCATCGTACAGTATCACTTTCTCCTGAAATCTGGCATGGATATGGAAACATTAAAACGACTGGCCCATTTGATGGAAAGCAAGATGGACACCACCGCCGAACAGGTAAAGCTGTTGCGAAAATGCCGTTACCAACTATTGGAAGAAATCCACGGGAAGCAGCAGGATTTAGATCAATTGGATTATATGATCCATGAGATAAGACAGAAACCTACGAAAAAGGAGGCATGATCCCTATGAAAAGATTGACTACCCTTTTGCTGGCGTTGATGCTGACTGTTGCTATGATAGCGTGCCAGAGCCAGGAGACCACATCCTCTGAGAGCACTGCGCCATCCGCCAGTGAAAACGTCCCGTCATCAACAGCGGAAACACCGGAGCCGGAAACCTCGGAGCCGTCCGAAGAATCTGCAGATATGGAAACAGAGGAACCAGTCAGCAATATTTTAATCGCCTATTTCACTTTGGGGCGAAATGCGGAATATCCCGATGACATCGACGCCAGCACCTCTGCCAGCCTTGTGCTGGATGGAGAGGAACTGGTGGGTACTACGGAATATGTGGCTCGGATGATCCAGGACAATGTGGGCGGCGAACTCTATTCCATTGAAACGGTGGAGCCATACCCCACAGATTTTGATACAGTTGTGGATCAGAACCATGAGGAAATGAACGCCGGTACTCTGCCGGAACTGGTGGCGAGCGATTTGGACCTTACCCAGTACGATACGGTTTTTATCGGCTACCCCGTGTGGGCGGCCAATGCGCCCCAGGCGATCTTTTCTTTCCTTGCCCAATATGATCTGGCCGGAAAGACAATCGTTCCCTTCTGTACTCATAACGGGTATGGCGCAGGCGGCAGCTATGGCGATATTGCGGATGCCATTGAGGGGGAAGCGGCGGTTCTGGATGGCCTTGCCATCGAAGCGCCGGATGTGCCCGGATCAGCCGACACCGTTGCCGCGTGGCTGAGCGATCTCGGAATCGAAGCACAGGAAGGCAGTTCTGCTGAGGCTGCGGAAACAGCGCTCACCATCACCATTGGCGATACGGTGCTGGAAGGCGTCCTGTATGATACCCCGCTGGCCCAGGAAATCAGCGGATATTTCCCTTTGACTGTTTCCATGGTCGGTTTTGGTGGACGGGAGTATTACGGCGGCGTGGACTTTTACCCGGAAAACTGGGAGGGAGGAGATGTCACCTTTGAAAATGGTGACATCACCTACTGCGAAGCCCACCACAACATGGCCATCTTTTATGCCCAGACCGATGCCCCGGTCCTCTCGGTAGAGGTGAGCCCCATCGGCAGGGTGACCTCGGATCTGGCGTTTTTTGATAGCCTGTCCGGCAATGTGGATGTTACCTTTGCCTTGGCGGAATAAGCGCAGGAATCCAAATGATTGGAGGTAAATTAAGATGAAAAAAGTATTTGCTATGCTCCTGGCGGCGATGATGGTATTTTCTCTGGCCGCCTGCAGTGGAAATGAAACGCAGGAGAGCGATGTGTCCGTTTCTTCTCCCAGCAGCGAACCGGTTTCCGAGCCGGAATCTTCCTCTGAAGCTGCGGAAACGACTCCGTCTTCGGAAGATGAAGTTTCCGAACCGGAAACGCCTTCTTCGGAAGAACCGGCAGAGGAAGAAACAGGAACCAATATGCTGGTGGCCTATTTCAGCTATGCGGAAAACGCAGACCTGCCGGATGGCGTGGATGCTTCCGCCACTGCAAGTATTCAGGCTTGGAACGGGGAAACCACCGGCAACACCGGCGTGGTAGCAGCCATGATCGCCGAAATCACCGGGGCGGATCTGTTTTCCATCCAGACGGTGGAAAAATACCCGGACAGCTATGACGCCACAATTGACCAGGGCCAGGAGGAACGAAACGCGGATGCCCGTCCGGAACTGGCGACGCACGTAGAAAACCTTGAAAGCTATGATGTGATCTTCCTTGGTTTCCCCAACTGGTGGGGAGACATGCCCATGGCCGTGTACAGCTTTTTGGATGAGGTTGACCTGTCTGGAAAGACCATTGTTCCCTTTGTTACCTCTGGCGGAAGCGGCTTTTCCAATACCATCAGCACCATTGAAAGTATGGAATCCGGCGCGACGGTTCAGGATGGCCTGTCCGTCAGCGGCTCTAGCGCTGCCAGCGCGCAGGAGCAGGTAAATGAATGGCTCAGCGGGTTGGGGTATGCCGGATAATGGAGGTCTGTCAATGAAACGGAGAACGAAAATATGGGCTGCTATATGCGCTGTATTTCTGGTGCTGTCACTGGCGGCATGCAGTCCTGACGTTCCGGAAGAATCAGCCCCCACTCCATCACCCGCAGAATCTTCTACAGAAACAATAGAGACAGAACCTTCCTCATCGCCGGAGCTTTCCGAGCCGGAAGAAACAGCGGAGACTGTTTCTCCTATTCCGTCAGAGGAAACTTCTGTGCCAACTGTTTACATGACAACGGATATCAGTCCGGATGGCCTGATGGCTGTATATGAAGCATTAAACAGGGAAGCAACCGGAAAGGTAGCGGTAAAGATCTCAACCGGAGAACCCGGAAGTCATTATTTAGATGCTGATCTTATCGCAGATTTGGTTCAAAGTGTGGACGGCACGATTGTAGAGTGTAATACCGCTTACGGAGGGAGCTGGGCCAGCACTGCGTATCACATGCAGCTTGCTGCAGATCACGGATATACTGCGATTGCCGATGTGGACATTATGGATGCAAATGGTTCCGTCAGCCTTCCGGTAGAAGGCGGCATCCGCCTTACAGAGAATTTGGTGGGTGAAAGCTATGAAGATTATGATTTCTTCATCATCCTTTCCCATTTTAAGGGCCATCGGATGGGCGGATTTGGAGGTGCTATTAAAAATATGTCGGTTGGCATTGCTTCCTCCGCTGGTAAGTGCTTGATCCACAGCGCAG
>CAZMGH010000079.1:0-4246 GCA_964565805.1 uncultured Lachnospiraceae bacterium | reverse complement strand
TCACAACAGATTTCGGGAAGCGATTGTCATCCTATTAATCAGCGTTTCCCTAATTGAATTTCTGTAGCAACCATGGTATTATTGGGTTGGATTATTTTACATTGCGCCATGGTCATTTCATCCATGGTTGCTACGTGTGGCGGATATCCGCCGTTAGAACCAAAGCGGCAACTTTGGTTCTTTTTTATTACAAATCCGGAATATTCGGAATTGCCCCAAATACTCCTTGAAGATATTTTGCTCCGATATTATCATTTCCTCTCACATTGGGGAAATTGCTCAATCGGTTTATCATTGTTTCACCAAAAGTATTCTTATCTGTAAACCACACCTGATCTCTTCTCACTTCATTAAGCAACAAGGTATCATGAGTAGTACAAACCAACTGTGCATGATAGGGATTTGTTTCATCAGAATTAAACAAGCCTACTAGTAATTTAACCAAATTAGGATGCAAACCATTTTCAATTTCATCAATAAATAACGTATTCCCTGTGTCCAAAGTTTCAAAAATTGCTGGCAGCACTCTCAGCATTCGAATTGTTCCGTTTGATTCATATTTTAGAAATGGAAGTTCGACTTCATCAACGCGCTTATGATCCTTATAGATAGCATGTAATGACTGAATGCTTACATGGATGTTTTTAATAACCAGTTCCTTGTTCTCTAAATCATCCTCACCTAAAACGTGCTTATCTAATTTTGATTCCAGATCAACCTTTAAATCAGTCAAAGTTGGATCAGCAATCTTAAGATATTTCAGATATCTTTTTATAGCCTTTTCGTTCGTATTATCTTCATCAAAATCTGGAGCATTACCTACAGAAGCCATATTTATAACACGATAATTCATTATCTCATTTAGAATTTTATTTGCAAGCGGATTATTCAACATAGCCGCCATAGCCAGGCAAAGTGCATCATCTCTAACTACCGTTACCATGCCTTTAAAAGAAGCCAAACCAGATCTAAGCAGTATATCTTCATATTTAGGAGAAGTTCTTTTAATGAGAATCTCAGTTCTTTTATTCTTTTTTGTTAACAATTCTCTTTGAATTTTTCCATCCTGAACTGCGAAAGAATATGAATATAGTATTCCTTCTAATAACACCTGTATTTCAAAAAAAGTTTCCCTACTCTTACAGTCAACATCGAACTTAAATGTCTCGATTGGCGAAGCCAGCTCCTTCTTTATGGCCGGAACTTCTAGTAGCTTATTATTATTGGCTCCCAAGACAGTTGACATAATAATCATCTTCTGCATTTTGGTTAAAGCCGATAAGAAATTTGTCTTTCCCGACCCATTGGCTCCATATATATAGGAAATTTTATTGTAGTTATGACCACCTACTTCAAAAGTGTTTTTTCCCAAAAATTCTTTTTTTAAGCTTTCGCATACTGTAGTAATTCCTGTAACTTCTTTAAATGGTCCTGTATTTCCAACTGAAAATGAAACAAACATGATTGCACCATACCCTTTCTGTTGAAAGTATTATACTGTATCTCAATCAGTCTGTCAATAGTTATTTGTTGTTTTCGTATTTTTTTTCTATATTCAGCTTTAACTCAATTCCATCTACTGTTTTTCTGGCTCTTTTTTTCAAATTTACATCAAAAATTAGGTTTTACATACAAAAGAAGTGTTCTGCCACTATTTATATCTGCAAAACACTTCCCATTTATCTTATCTTTGTATAGATTTTGATGCCCCAGATTTGAACTCCACCTCAAACCGCTCATCGTAAACTGTGACCCTTCTTTCTGGCACCGCTCACAAAGTGGGTGTGCATTCATATACCGGTCACGGATACGTTTCCATGCCCGTCCGTACCTGCGCTTGGCTGCCGGATCCCGGCCGTACTTTTCGTACCGCTGGTTCTCCAGTTTCTGATGTTCCTCACGCCCTCATTGGAAATATAGAAAAAGATCACCGCCGTCCGCAGCACCGACCCGGTGCCGATGACATGGATATCCAGGATGTTAGCGGTCCCCACCAGAAGGAAGATCAGCACCTTCCTGCAGATCCCCTTAAAGCCCACGTTGCTGGATAATGTCTTATGCCAGCCGTTCCTGCTCTGACTGTAAACCGGACAGATCTGCTTTATACCGGTTCAGCGCACCTCTAGTTTCCTCAACCTCTCGCTGGAAAGCCATGTACTGGTCCTTCCCCAGATCACCCCGTTCAAAAGCTTTCGTCACATTCTCCTGGGCCTGTTCCAGGGCTTCCAGCTTCTTTTCCGTATCCCCAACCGCAGACTGCAGAAGCTCCTGCTTCTGCGCCAAAAGGATGGTGTTGGATGGATCCAGTTTCAGAAGGTTATTCACATCCCGAAGCTGGCTCTGGGTCTTCTTTATGGAATTGTTCACTGCGACAAGCGTTTTTTCCAGTCCGCTGGTAGTCTCGCCGCCGATCTCCACTGTAATACCTTTGATCCGGCTTGCCATGTGTCATCCCCCTCCTGAAAATGGACATAGAAAAAGCACCTACCATTTCTGATAGATGCCTTGTTTCATTTATTAATTCTCATATCATTCACTCAAGCACTTTCCAATAACCAGTCTTTTTAGATCCAACCCTTTCCACATATCCATTCTCTTTCAGGAATGTAAGATTGTTTTCCACTGCCGTTTCACTAATTCCTAAAATTTGATGCAGTTCACTGGTAGTAATATTCGGATTATCTCTCATTTCCGTGATGATTCTTTGCCTTCTTGCATTTAATCCTTTTTTATTCCCCACCTTATTCCCAACCTTTTTTATACGATGCAGCGGGATCGTGACAACAATCGAATTTTCTCTGAAAGTAAATGCTTCCCTTCCATAAGTCTCAATGATCTTAGGCACGCCGCGACCTGATTTTTCACTGATATGCAGCTGCAAAAAGATTTCTGATAGCTTTTCATTTACCGGAACCGATTCTCCCAGAAAAAAACCCTCCATTGTCTGTGCCGGCGGCAGTGTCCCTCTGGATAAAATTTCTATCCTGTCTGAAAACACAGAAATCATTGGCTCATTTCCGCTTACCCACAGATTATGCAAAACTGCATTTATAATTGCTTCTCTAAAGGCTTTGTTATCAAACAACGGTGTTTCCGGACGTTCCACTACGCGCTCACTTTCATCTGTCTGGATCAGATTCAATACATCTGCATATCTTAAAACTTCATCCAACGTATAGAGCAGACAGTTATTGCCAAATTCTCTTACAGAGAATAAATTAGAGCCTTTCGTTTCTCCCTCAAAAATCGAAACTCTTAGTGGAAAATGCGAATTATCCGAAAGCAACTGTGCCAACAGATTATATTCTCCGTTTTTATTTCTCAAGCCGAGATTTTTCTCAAAAGTTTTTTCATTTAAAACAATCCCTTTTGAGCCATAATACCCAAACAGTTTAGAAAACGTCAGTTCCTGGTATTTTGCCGCCAGAGTTTCAATGGTTTCCACTCTTCCATCCAGAATTTTAAACAGCTGGATCTCTCTTTTCGGATAATCCTTCAAATTGGCTTTGGACGAACCAATGCGGATGTATCGCTTTTCCTTAAAAGCTGTCGGGATCTCTTCTGCTGCAGGAATGACCAGAACAACAACTCTTTTATCATCTATAACTGCTTCCTCGAACGAAAAATTGATACTCGGAGATAAATTTCTCGCCAAAAAGTTCTGATAGGGTTCTTTATTGTAGTCCCCATATTGATTGAATGTTGTACCTACAACCTCATGGGTTTCATCATTTACGCCCCACACAAAATAAGCTTGAGCTTTATAATGAAATGCGGCCGCATTTGAAAGTGCTGAAACATATTCGCCCAGCACCTCCGGCTGAAACCAGTTTTCTTTAAATTCAAACCATTCCTGTTCGTCATCATATGCACATAAATCCAAGACTAATTTTTCGATATTCATTATTCTTCATCCTTTTCCCAACTTTTATTCCCAACGTTAATACTATAACACATTGGGAATAAAGTTGGGAATATTTTATGCATTTATCAAAAAATTATTCCTAAAACTTATCAAAATCCTCCTGCGTTGCCACCACCGCATACTTATGCTCTTCGTTCCGGCTCTCCACATACATATCATTCACCATCCCAATAGTCAAAAGATCCAGATCCCGGATAGACAGCCCCAGCTGCACGCACCGCAGGAGGAACAGAGGCGTTGTCATTTCCCGGTCAGTCGGGCGAAGTTTTTTTTAGCCTGCACATCCGTCTGGGTGTTCAGCCCCCACAGTTCAATGATCTG
>CAZMGH010000078.1:0-4279 GCA_964565805.1 uncultured Lachnospiraceae bacterium | reverse complement strand
AAAATATGGATTTCCGCAGATTTCCCGGTATCCAAAGAGATTCCGATGAATGGATGTTAATGATGTTCTGTCAGAAAAATGCGGAAGTGTTCTGGAAGCTGAAGAGGAGGATTATGACGGACAGTACGCATCTGTCATCGGAAATTACAGACGTCAGAGCGGTGTATTGATTCCGGTGAATAATTATGAAGAAGAAGGTATCGTTCAGAAAATAGAAACAACAACAGTGGCTACAACATCGGATAATGCCAGTGAAGAATATGCAGGAACCCAGGAACATGAAGTGAATTATGTCGTATACTATGACGAAAATCCCGATGTGGAAAATGGAAATGTACCTTTACTTCTTTGTTTCCACGGCGGCGGAAATACAGCACTGTATGAAGCTTTGGCAACAGAATGGCCTGAAATCGGAAAAGAAAATGGTTTTATTACAGTGAGCGTTGATAAGCATACGGATTGTACTGCCGGTGAAATTGTGGAACTGATCAATCAGCTTAAGGAAGAGTATTCTATTGATGAAACCCGTATCGATGCCACAGGTTTTTCTATGGGAGGCGCAAAGAGTTGGGATTTGTTTGAACAGTATCCGGAAGTGTTTGCGGGTATTGCGCCAATGGATGCCTCCTTTGATCCGGGAATTGACAGTTACAGTAATCTGGTAGAAGATGTGAACACAGATGTAATTGTGCCGGTTTTCTACGTTGGCGCGGAAAATTCTTTTGGCGCAGAACTTCCTGCTCATGCAGTAGCCGATGGAGATGAAATTACTAACGGTTCCCTTTTGAACCGTATACCCCAGGTATTTTCTATTAATCAGGTAATTAAAAGCTATGATGTAGATTTGGCGGATAAAGACCAGTGGGAAAACCCGGCATGGGGTATTAATGGAGATATTATGTATACGGTTACCGATCAGGAAGACTTTACAGACAGCGTTATGACTGTTAATCTTTTCCAAAGCGAGGATGGAAAGTATTACAAAGCACTGGCAGATTCTTCCGTACAGGGCCATGAAATACTTTCAAGAAATAACTGGGCGGCATGGGATTTCCTAAGCCAGTTCAGCAGAAATGCGGATGGTTCTATCAGTATAAATGAAGTTACTTATGCGCTTCCATCGGATGATGGCAGTATTACAGATAATAGCTATAATATGAATGAGTAACATCTTCATATAAAAAACAAACAGCCGACAGCAAAGTTCCCCTTGTGTGTCGGCTGTTTGTTTCACATTTTCCCATATAAGACAGATACGGGGGACCCGTTTCCATGATTTTTACGCCTTTGCGATTTCAATAGCAGCCAGGTATCCGCTTCTTGTACACTGATCTACCTTTCCGGGAGCGATGGCATCGCCTACGATCTGAACCTGAGTGTCTCCGGCGGCTTCTTTAAGGGCAGAGTAGTCCACACGCTTCATGCCAAGAGCGTAAAGTACAGTATCTGCTTCCAGCTTCTGTACGCCGTCAGCATTTTCCACCATAACGTAATCCGGACCGATTTCAAGACATTTAGTCTTAGGCATCATGGTCATGTGATTCTTTTCCATTTCCCATACAAGGGCGTCACGGTACATACCAAAGGATTCATTAGCAACGCGGTCAAGCATTTCTACAACGGTGACATCGTGGCCGGTTTTTGCCAGGTGAAGGCCGGTTTCACAGCCGACAAGGCCGCCGCCGATCATAACGATCTTTTTGCCAGGCTTAAAGTCGGAATCATAAACATCCATGGCCTGATGAGCATTTTCAATGCCTTTAATGGGCGGATGGGTTGGCAGGGAGCCGGTAGCAATAATAATGGAATCAGCGCCGAAGTTTTTAATAAATTCCGGTGTGGCTTCTGTATTTAAAAGAACCTCAACGCCGTGACGGTCTACTTCACGGATGAGCAGATCTTTAAAGTTGCGAAGGTCTGGCTTGTCCACATCCACATCAGTAAAGTAAAGAAGACCGCCCAGCTTGTCAGATTTTTCCACAAGAGTCACCTTGTGTCCCCGTTCTGCTGCGGAAATGGCTGCCTGCATACCGGCAGCGCCGCCGCCGATGACAAGAACTTTGGCAGATTTTGTGGCAGGAGCCAGAGTATCCGGGTCAAAGGGCAGGTGGGCCAGAGGATTAATGGTACAGTGGCCTACATATACAGCCAGTTCTTCGCTTGTAAATGGCAGATCATCATATCCTTCCTCAGGAGATCCGGGGAAGCATTTATAGCACCGCAGGCAGCGGCGGATCTGCTCCGGATGGCCTTCCATGCATTTCCGGGTAAAGTCAGGATCAGCAAGCATCTGGCGTCCAAGAATAACAAAATCGATCTTTCCGTCAGCAATAGCCTGTTCGCACTGCTCCGGAGAGTTAATGCCGCCGACAGCGCCTACAGGAAGGCTTGTGTATTTTTTAATAACAGAAGCAGGCTCAATGTTTAATCCGTGTTCATGGTACATACTGCTTTCTGTGCCAGATTTTACGGATTCAGCGTAAACGCCGCAGGTAACATGGACGGAGGTAATGTATTTTTCCACCATCTGGATAAAACGACCGGTTTCTTCCGGGGTAATACCGCCAGGCTGATGATCGGTGCCGTCAATGCGCAGCTCAATAAGGAAGTCATCCCCAACAGCTTCACGGACAGCCTTGCAGATCTGAATTGGGAATTTTGCCCGGTTTTCCAAGGAACCGCCATATTCATCGGTGCGGGTGTTCATGAGAGGGGAAAGGAACTGAGTAAAAATAAATCCATGGCCTCCATGAAGAAGAACACCGTCAAAGCCTGCTTTTTGCATATAGGTAGCAGCAACAGCAAAATCCTTGACAATACGGTCCATATCATCCTTTGTCATGGCACGAACTTTTACACCTGCAAGATTGACGGTTTCCACAGGGCCAATGGCTTCTTGTTCCGGAGTGAAAGGTACCTTTTCCTGTCCGCAGTGGACCAGTTCCGCCAGGGCAATGGCCCCATACTTTTGGATGCGGCGGGCATAGGTTGCTACAGCTTCAAAAGTTTCCGGATCTTCCTCGGGACAGGCAAAATCAAAAGGCTTAAAGCCCGGGATACGTACAGCGTCACGGAAGTTGACGTCCGTTTCACCTAAGATCACACAGGCATTGCCGCCTCTGGCGGGACCTTCAAGTTTTCTGTAGGACACTTCTCTGGCTTCCGGGTTCTGAGCCACAAGGCTGAATGCCATAGGAGCGCTGACAACACGGTTTCTGTAGGTGCGGTTTCCTATCTTCAAGGGGCTTAATAAATGTTCAAAACTCATTTCTAAAGACCTTCCTTTCGTATGAATCAGGGTTTGCAGGTTCAAATCGTCTTAAATTGGATATTTTTATATTTCGGCAGCTTTTCAGCCACGATCTTCCGCTTTTCTGGATCCATGAAGAAGCCTCCCTGAGTTTCCGCGATTTCATCACAGTGGATCCCACGGCCTTCATCAGATGTACGGTCACGTTCAAGACCATTCGCAGCGATCACAAATTTCCATTTGCCGTCCGGCGTCTTTTCCAGATCACCGCCAGCGCCGCATACAGTACATTCAATGGGATACTGGAGCCCTTTCCATTGAGGTTTTCCAAGACAAAGAGAGTTACTGTGGCAGTTCGGGCACCAGCCATAATCCGGATCTCCCAGCCATTTTCTTTCTGCTGCAGGTGTGTTTAATGCTTTCATTACATTTTCACCCATTTCCCGGGCGCGGGCGACTTTTTCGTCATACAATAATACCTGGGCCGGAGCAGGCACCTGGGTAGCCATGTACATATCTACGATCTTAAAGCTGTTGGTAAACGTAGTGGCTTGCATACATTCTAAGGCCATAGACTGCCAAGAATGGGTAGAACCGCCGACAGCGATGAGAGCGCCAACCCGGTCCCTTGGTTCGATGGCGCCGATTTTTGTTAAAAATGCAGATTCATAGGCAAGATTTCTGTGCATGAATTTAAGGAACAAGGATGACGGCATAAGATCATAAGTAGGCGCGGAAAAAATAACGGCATCCTGATTCAGCATAATATCCATGATTTTTTTCTTGTCATCCTTGTTATCCAGGGAACATCCGGTATTTTTTCCCATAGACATACCAATGGTGCAAGATGTGCATCCGTTACAGTCAAGAATGTTGTAATCCTTTAAATTGATCATTGTAATTTCGGCGCCCTGCTCCTGACAGGCAAGAAGCGCCTCCTTCAGCAGAATTTCACAGTTGCTGTCTTTTCTTCCGGCAGTCACGCCCATAACTTTAAAACTCATATTTCCTCCTTTTTGGCCGGACCCT
>CAZMGH010000077.1:0-4412 GCA_964565805.1 uncultured Lachnospiraceae bacterium | reverse complement strand
CCTTCGCCTCCTCTCTCCGTTATCTGGCGGCTGTGGAGGTAAGCTTGCCTCTCCACCGAACGAACTTACAAAAAAATAAGGAGAGTATTCATTATTTCTAACGATACTCTCCTTATAAGACTACTGAATCCATTGGACTTTACCTCTTCCTTCGCTGAATTCTTTAATTTTAAAGCTTTTTGGGATTCTAACTTACGTCTTCGGTGGTCCGTACCTCTCTTTCGCCTTATTTTTACAAGTTTCTTTTGATGGTTTTATTATACCCTTTGCTCTGGTAATTGTCAATGCTTTTTCAAATATTTTTAATCAAAATCTTACCACTTATTTTAATCTGTAAAATTATCTGACGATACTTTTTAGGTTACTTCCAATCAAGACTTTTAGATACTGCCCGTTCTACAAGCCCATGGTCGTTTTTTGCCGCAAAATAATGCCCATACATTGACACAGGAAAAATTTAGTGCTACCGTAAGATTAACACTACAACAGAGAGGAACATCCATTCATGAGTAACTTTATTTTCAGCTTAAATGCTACCATTCCCATATTCATCCTTATCGTCCTGGGATGGATCCTCATGCGGCTGGGCATCCTTACCAAAGGCTTTAACAGCGCTGCGGATAAATATGTGTTTAAGGTAGCTCTCCCGGTACTTCTTTTTAATGACATTGCCACCGCGGACATCCGCCAGGACTTTGACGCCAGTTTTTTCTTTTTCTGTATGATCTCTACAGCTCTGATGTTTATCGGTGTGTGGTTTTTTACAAGTATTTTTATGAAAGATAAAACCATGGTAGGGGCCTTTGTCCAGGCCAGCGCCAGAGGCAGCGCAGCGGTCCTTGGCATTGCTTTTGTAAACAATATTTACGGCTCCTCAGGCATGGCCCCTATGATGATCGTTGCCGCGGTTCCCTTATATAATATTTTTTCCGTGATCATCCTTTCCGTGTGCTCCAACGATAAAAGCGCAGACCGGGGGCATCAGATCCGCAATACCTTTTTAAACGTATTAAAAAACCCCATTATTATCGGTATCGTTGCCGGACTTCCCTTTTCCCTTCTTAACATTGACATTACCGGACCGGCCTTTGCCATCCCTTATAAGGCTATTACCAACATTGCCAATACAGCAACTCCCATCGCCCTCCTTGTGGTAGGCGCCGGGTTTGAAGGCCGAAAAGCCATTAAAAAGATCCGCCCCACTTTGGCAGCTACCTTTATTAAGCTGATCCTGCTGCCGGCTATTTTCTTCCCTGCAGCTGTGGTCATGGGCTTCCGCAACAGCGAGCTGGTAGCGATCCTTGTCATGCTGGGCTCTCCCACCACAGTAACCTGCTATATTATGGCCAAAAATATGGGCAATGACGAAGTGCTCACTTCAAGCATTGTAGTCACGGCAACGCTTCTGTCATCCATTACCCTTACGCTCTGGGTATTTTTGCTCCGATCTCTGGGACTGATCTAAACAGTCCCCTTGGGAATCCGGCTTCCCAAGATAAGCCGGATTTTCAGGATAGACCGGAGCGAGCCCGGAGCCCTGGCACAAGCCGGATTCCCAGGATGATCTCACAAAATTTTGCGCATAAACATGCAAATTTCCGGATCTTTTTCTCTATTACTCGTAATTATTCACAAATTCAGCGCTTTTTGTACAGAAGAAAACCGATAGAGATTTTTTATTTTCGACAATTCATTATTGACTTTTGAAATATTTTATCACTTTGCCTAATTTTTTTAAAAAATTAATAAATTTGTACTAGCATTTTGGCTAAGGACAGTGTATACTGAAAATGTAAACTTTAGGTCGTTGAAATATATGACCTATAACCTTTTTCCTTTGCTTCTCTAAAAGGACAGGAGGTGTGCCTATGGAAAAGCAGGTTATTGTTGGTTCGTCGAGCGGTACATACCCAAGACCTATTTCGTTACTTGTTCAAACAGCCTCACGGTTCGACAGCAGTATCTACTTGCAGAAAGGCAGCCAGACGATCAATGTTAAAAGCATTGTTGGCGTACTTGGAATTTGTCTGAAAAGCGGAGATGAAATTACACTATATACATCGGGAAAGGATGAGGAGAATGCCCTCAACCGTATTGAAGGTTTTCTTTCAAAAATGTGACGGAATCGATGCAAAAAGGTTTTGATAAGACAGAAAAAACACTGCTTATCAAAGCCTTTTTGCATCTCCATACCCTAACAGATCCATCTGAACCCGCTCCAAAAAAGCCCGGAATTTCACATCGGATGGCCATCTGATTTTTTTAAATTGCACATAAAATTTTCATGATTTTCTACTATAATAGTATGGAGATGATGCAAGGGTCAAGTCGATATGTTTTTCACGCAAGCATGAAAAAACATATCGACTTGACCCGCAAAATACCGAAAAGGAGCGGCAGATACATGGCCAATAAAAATTACGTTACACTTATATCCAGGATCATGACCATTGTCTTGATCATCGCCTGCATTATTCTGGCTATTGCCGGATACCAGTCAGGCATTTTTGAATCTGTAGAGGCGCTTCAGGCCTTTATTGCCAGCGCGGGGCTTTGGGGGCCTCTGATCTTTATGTTCATCCAAGCGCTCCAGGTAATCATCCCTATGCTGCCCGGATTTGTCACCTGTATCGCAGGAGCCTTGCTTTTTGGCCCCATTTACGGTTTTATTTACAGCTATATTGGTATATGTGCCGGATCTGTCGCCGCCTTTTACCTTTCTCGCCGGTATGGTACAGTTATTGTAAAGAAATTGATTAAAGAAGAAACTTACAACAAATATATAACCTGGCTGGATAAGGGGAAAAAATTTGATATTATCTTTCTTCTGGCTATTTTCCTGCCCGCAGCTCCTGATGATGTTTTATGCTTTGTAGCCGGCCTGACAAAAATCCAATGGAAAAAGTTCGTCATCATCATCCTTTTGGGAAAACCCTTTGTAATCGCTCTTTACAGCGTAGGTACCGCCGGATTTTCCCAGATTTTAAATATCCTTTGAGCTTTCTCCCCTCCAGCTTAAATATCAAAGATCATTTCAAAAGGATCTTGGGCCGTACAGGGGGGCCACAGCTTCAGTCCCGGTCCTTCAGGACTTCCGTTTTTCATAAAGTTTGTCCAGTAGGACACCATGACCTCTGCCAGGCAATCATCTGCTTCTGTTAAGGGACGCCAACATTCCTTCTGAGTTCCAAACATATACCAAAGCTCAGAGGAATGAAACGCTCCCGCATCATCTCCGGGAAGATCCCGTTTAAAATAATAGACATAAGAAGGCTCATGTCCCAGCTTCTCCATTTGAATGGCCCAGCCTTTACAGCTTTCTCTGAAGCGGCTGTGCTCAGACTGCGCTTCTTCCGGGGTCACGGTAATATCATTTTTAGTGGAGCCGATCATGGTAGGAACATTGGCTATTGCGCCTGTTTCTATAGCAGCTTCATAAGTCATGGTACGGAACTTTCCGTTAAGGACAGGGCAAAAGGCCAGCCCCTTCCCTGAAGACATAAGCTCTCCTACGATTTCTCCCTGTATCCTTAAAAGCTCTTCCATAGGAATCTCTCTCAGTTCTTCAAGGGACGACACGCCTGCTTTTTTAACAACCATTTCCCCATACTCAAAAGCCTGCTCTAAATTTACATCCTTCTGGATGATCACTGGGTATCCCGCGCCGCTTTGCAAGATTGCTTTGGCAAATTTCCCTTTGGCATAAGGTGTGGAAAGCAGGGTCTGAACGCTCATACAGCCGGCGGACTGTCCAAAAATAGTAATGTTGTCCGAATCTCCCCCAAAAGCCCGGATATTTTCTTGAACCCAGGTCAGAGCCGCGATCTGATCCATGATCCCGTAATTTCCGCAGGCTGCATCATCCTCAGCTGCCAGCCATGGATGAGCCAGAAACCCAAAAAGACCTAAACGGTAATTGATGGTCACAAGGATTACGCCTTCTTTTCCATATTCGCCGGTACGAAATTCCAGTTCATGGCCGCATCCGCCCATAAAAGCGCCCCCATGGATATAAAAAGCCACCGGCAAAAGGGACTTGTCCCGGACCGGACCTTCTTCTTTCTCCTTCTCCTCCAAAGCATCCTCCGGCACCCAGATGTTTAAATAAAGGCTGTCTTCAGAAATCGGTGTCGCAAAAACTTCCTCCTGATAAAATTCCTTGCCGTAAAAAGTATCCGGAGAATTTACATCAATCTGGGCGCTCCGGTTCCCAAAGGTATCGGCCGAAAATACGCCTTCCCATGGTTTTGGGGGCTGAGGCGCCCTAAATCTTAACCGGCCTGTAGGAGCCTCCGCATAGGGGACGCCTTTAAACAGAATACATCCGTCCTCCCTTACTCCCTGTATCTTTCCATATTTTGTTTCTACGATTGCTGATAACATGTTTTTACCTCCGTCCTGTAAATCATCAT
>CAZMGH010000076.1:0-4416 GCA_964565805.1 uncultured Lachnospiraceae bacterium | reverse complement strand
CCGGTTTGCTGCTGACCGTAACCGCCGCTCTGCTGCTGGCCATAACCGCCAGTTTGCTGCTGGCCGTAGCCACCGCTCTGCTGTTGACTATAACCACCGGTTTGCTGCTGGCTGTAGCCGCCGACCTGCTGATTATAACCGGTGTTGGGAACCTCATGTCTTCCCGCCGTGCCGGAGCTGCTTTGTGTATTTGTATTATAATGAGGACCGCCATGCTCTCTTGGATTCTGGATCTTATGAAACTTTGATTTGTTGCTCTCACTTAGAATGACCGTAGCCTCTGACTCATCATAATCTTCAATAGCATCATATGTGTCCTTTGTTTCATTTTCCGATGTTTTCACCGGCGTCTCCGGCACAACAGGCATGGTCTTTGTCCCGCAATAAGGGCAAAATTGGCTGTTGTCATCAATAGATTTACCACAATTTTTACAAAACATTTGTTCCCCAGTCTCCCTTTCCTAAAAAAATAATCTTTTTTGATAATTACTTATAACAGTTCAGCATGCTAAACTGCTGCAATGGCTTATAAACAAATTATAAATTCGCAGAAAGCATTTGTAAAGCTTTCATACAAATTTAGGGTACACTTTCGTCAGCCAAGAATGAATCCTTACACGGATTTACTTTACCTTTCCCAGCTTCACATTTTTCTCATAGCCCGCCTTAACCGCTTCAATGGCTGCTGACCGAAATCCTTTTTCTTCCAGCTTTGCCACGCCTGCAATGGTGGATCCTGCCGGTGAGCACACAGCATCTTTTAGTTCTCCAGGATGCTTTCCGGTTTCCAGAACCATGGCGGCTGCGCCAAGAACGGTTTGAGCTGCATAAGTCAGCGCCTGGCTTCTTGGCAGGCCGGTCATAACACCCCCATCTGCCAGGGCTTCAATAAACATATAAACAAACGCCGGTGAACACCCGCTGACAACCGTAAACTGATCCATGAGATTTTCCGCCAGCCGTTCCACCCGTCCTGCATCTGAAAGAATTTCCATAACATCCCGGACAGTTTCATCCTCTGTCTCAGGCCCTGCGGCTATGGCTAACATACCCTTTCCAATAGCTGCCGGCGTATTTGGCATGACCCGGATCACCGGAAGACTTTCCCCACAGGCAGCCAGTTTTTCTTTAATATATGAGATCTGAATCCCGGCCGCAATGGAAATGATGACCTTTTTCTCCCCCCGGTCCAGACAGTCCTTTAAGGTTAAGGCGATTTCTTCTAAAACACTGCCCATAACCTGAGGTTTTACACATAAAAATATATAATTTCCTTTCAAGACAGCATCTATGTTTGAGCTTTCACAGCAGCAGCCTAATTCCCATGCCTGACTTTCGACTTTTTCCAGCTGATAATCCGTTATATGGATCCTTGACGGATCTATTGTGCGGCAGGCTGCGTGGAGCAGCGCGCTGCCCATATTTCCTGTACCAATAAATGACACTGTAAATTCCATAAGTAACTCCTCCATTTCTTTATGAAACCCTAACGATCCGGGACAGCGCATTGTTTTTCGCTGTTAAGAACTGTTACATCAGATTATAGCATGAAAAAGGAATCCTGCAAAGCAGGATTCCCAAGATATTTCATTCGTTTTTATTCCGATTCCGCTACGCGGCTGTAGCAAACCTCGATGTAAAACTGACCGGATGGATTTTCTTCATCAATTTCTTCCGCGCAATCCAAGTCATTAAAATGCCACCATTCAGAAGCTAATGGGGTCAGTCCGACATCCGTACAATACTGACGGAGCAAAAGAGCCTCATCATTCATCGTCTCTGCCGGATCCACAGATTTCCACGCTTCCTTATCCTTTGAAGTTACCGGCTGACTCATACTTACAGCAGCGTTGCTCAGCTCATGCATGGCTGTGGGCATGGTATATAGCGTATACTCTGTCACATCCACATAGCCATAATTTCCCGACAGCTTCACCTCAGTGGCATTTACTGCTGCCAATGACACATCCATGGCATAACCTTTCTGATGATTGGAAATCTGTGTATTTATAAACCATTCCATGGACCAGGGTTCTGTATTGATCCCCGCATCGACCTCACTATCCGTTTCCATCAGAGCGGTCAGTTGATCAACAACTTTTTGCTGAACTTCGTAAGGCCTATAGGTTTCATAAATCACCAGAGTATTTCCCTCGGCCAATGCTTTCTGCTGGGCAGCACACACTTTTTTAGCCATGGTGTATAAAACAGGCATGATATACTCGTCATATCCTAAACGTTCATTATAGGTATATACATTATATAGCTGTTCCCCTGTGATCCCCGGAATATCCTTTCCTGAAGCCCTGAAGATGGACGCATAGGAGTTTGTATCATCATAAACTATTGATGGAACCACATCCGGCAGATTAATCATACAATAAGCGTTATATACCCAGCCTGTTGTGCCGTCTGCGTCCACATTCCACCAGTTGCCATCCTCACTTTCACTGAGGATAGTAAAACCGCTTCCCGCAGCCAGTTCCTTTACAAGTTCTGCGCTTGTATCCGGCTCTGCCCGCATATTCAGCTGTATGGCAGCATAGCCGCTTGCGCCGGAAACCGGCAGCTCAAACACACCGCTTTCCGCTAAATAATCTACATAGTCTACAGCCGCAGCTTCAGTCTCACTTTGCTGTTCTGTCTCTAAGGATTCTGTTTCACTTTCCTGAGTATCACTTTCGCTAATCTCAGATTCTGTTTCCTGCGTTTCAGGTATTTGGGTATCGGACTGTTCTGATTCATCATCCCACAAAGAGGCAGACCGGAAAATATTCCTCAAATTGTCCTGAGATAAGGCGATAACAAGCAGACCTGCGATTAATACAACAAAAATCAGCGTAGTTCCCACAATATATAAACTTTTTTTTCTTCTATTTTTCATTAAAATCTATCCTATCAAACCGTCGACACACAATCTTAACGCATATATAAAAAGCAAATGCAGCGGATAGAAGGCATAGAAAAACCAGCGCATAAACTTAGACTTCTTCCCGCGCATACCATTATATAAAATAAGAAAAGGAATTGCAAGGAAAATTCCAAGCTGATACCAGTTCCATGCGGGAGAGGAATACTCTACCAGACCCAAATTTGTTACAGAAGGAATGATCAGAAGAAATATGCCAATAATACTAAAACCGATCATTTGCCAGCGGACACGCTTATAAAAAATTCCAAATACAACAATCCACAAAACAGCAATATAATTCCAGTTTGCATTTATAGACAATAAACAACACAAACCAACACCAATAAGCCTGAGAAGGATATTCCACTCTTCTTTTTTAACAATGGACAGGGCGATTAATCCCATAGCAAGTCCCCAGATCACACTGGTTGCCTGGAAAAATGAATAATTAAAACATAGATTATAGGGAATATGTGAAATTACAGCAAAAATCACAAGGCGGAGGATATAACGTTTAAGATTTGACGTATGATGATAACCCTCAGCGATCATATAACACATAATTGGCGCGGACAATCGTCCCGGGATCCGCAGCAAAACACCCCATATAGTATCATGTGGAAAAAACACTGCCGAAAAATGATCAAAAAACATTGTTACAATTGCGATCATCTTTAATGTATTCGCATTTAGTCCGTATTTTGTCGGTGTACTCAAGGCAAAATTTTTGTTTTCCATAGATTTTTCTCCTATCACTTACTGATCTGTATACAAATTTTGTTTTCTGTATTTTGTGCAGACATAAATTACCAAAGTTATAAATCAAACATGAATATTATATCACAAAAATGTAACAAAAGTGTAAACTTTACCAAGAAAATTAAGATTTTTTAAGAGAACTTCAAAATGCTTAATATATGATCGGAGACAAGGGACAAATTTATAACTTTATGTCCCCCGGAGAAAGGTGAATCGCCAGATCCACTACGAAAAAAACCGCCAACATATGTTTAGCGGTTTCCTATGAGACATCGGGGATTCGAACCCCGGACACCCAGATTAAAAGTCTGGTGCTCTACCGACTGAGCTAATATCCCACAATATTAAATTTTTCAATTCAATATTAGTGCCCAGAGCCGGAATCGAACCAGCGACACAGGGATTTTCAGTCCCTTGCTCTACCGACTGAGCTATCTGGGCATTGATCAGATAAAATCTGATGAGTTGCGGGGGAAGGATTTGAACCTACGACCTTCGGGTTATGAGCCCGACGAGCTACCGAACTGCTCCACCCCGCGATATTTAATTTTGAAGACTGCTTCCGCAAATCTTAGTGGGCGGAGAAGGATTCGAACCTTCGAAGTCGTCGACAACAGATTTACAGTCTGCCCCCATTGGCCGCTCGGGAATCCGCCCAAATAATAAATTTTATAAATTGTCAAATTCATTGACAAAGCCGATGATCGGACTCGAACCGATAACCTGCTGATTACAAATCAGCTGCT
>CAZMGH010000075.1:0-4568 GCA_964565805.1 uncultured Lachnospiraceae bacterium | reverse complement strand
TATGAGTATACTTATCGCGCAATTAACGAAAACGAATCATAGTTCTTAGCCTTAAATGTTTGTTCTTTAAACAACAAAGAAAGCCGTCTGGTAAAATTCAAGATGGATGATTATTTCCATATAGGGCTTTCAAGGGATTTCGGCTATGGATTATATGCTGGAATATAAGTCAAAAATGCTTCAGGAATCCCATATCCGCTTCCAATGTGATGCAGACGCTATGTTTTGTCCTTTTTCTGACGAGCAGATCTGCATTATCCTGGGAAATCTTTTAGATAATGCAGCGGAAGCAGCACAGGAAGTTGAAAGTAGTAGCCGATGGATCCATCTGACGATCCGGACGGAAAATAAGATGTTTTATATGGAGATGCAAAATCCGTATATGGGACAGCGAAAGATCATTAATGGAACCTGTGAAACAACGAAAACAGACCGGAAAAATCATGGGATCGGGCTGAAAAGCGTCCGGGAACTGGTGGAAGAAAATGGCGGTGCAATAGATATTTCAGCAGAGAAGGGGATTTTTTCGGTAAGGATCAGTGTTATAAAAAATAACTAATGAAGCGGAGAGGAAGGAAGAAAATGGATAAGAACAAAGAAATGACATATATTTTAGAAGAACTTTTAGAAATTCAGAAATTTGAAAATACGCAAGCTGAGGCTACTGAACCGGTATTTACAAATAACTCAATTTATTTTATTTTTTGTTGCTGATAAAGGTGTGAAGGACAGGATTTTCCCTGTCCTTTTCAACTTTGAGAATAAATACAATTTAAGGCCAGAATACGACAGAATACAGTCAAAACGGTTTTACCAAAGAAATAGTGTTATAATAATTACAGAGTTCAATAATAAGCTAAACATTGTTATTACATTTGTGATATGCTTTGAAAATTGGAGAAGGTGCTATTTGGTTTTGCTTTAAGGGGGAAGGAGAGGATTCCGTTGGACAAAATATATAATACTGGAATTAGAGCTGCTACTATTTTTAACCGTGAAGTAAAAACGGGGAATTGGAGGTTATGATGAAAAAAGGATTATTAACGTTAGTATTGATTACGGTATTTTTATTTGAAACAACGGCAGCATATGCAGCTCCGGTCTATAGCTCCGATGCTATTAAAAATCAAGAAAGTGTTCAAGCGGAATTACTTGATGATGTAACTGATATGGGGCTTTCATCAGAAGAATTGGAATTTCTTATGAATGATGAAACTTTTTTGACACAGTATAATAAACTACGTGGAGAGGGATGGGAACTTGACAATATACAGATAAAGGATGTTGAAATGCCTGATACAGGGGTAATTCCTTACGGGACAAGATATGTAAATGGCGGAAAAATTGTGGATACAAATTATAAGCAGCCAACGAAGAGAAAGACTTATTACAATAACTCAGTATATTCATCAGCATCAAAATTAGCATCATATGTTTCTTTAGGTCTTAATTTTTTTACATTTAAATATAGCTGGGTTGCTTCTTTGTTATTCTCTATTCCTACGAACGATTTTGCCCCGTGTTTTAATAACGGTACACAAGAGATTGTAGAAGACAGCACATTACATAGCAAATTAGTTTATGTCAAAGATGGAAATAATTATTACAGCGGAATATCTACTGCTCGCCATTCATTTACTATTTCTCTTCGCAGTTTGTATTATGATAATTCGGGTGCTCCGCATCATGGGTATTCTAATAAAGATTATGCTTGTTCTGCGGCGTACTATGAAAGTACAGATGCTCAATTAATTCAGGTGGCAAAGGCATATTACCAACAAGGAGGTAAAGAATTTCATATTAACTATCCGGCCACGGTATATTTTAACTAAGATAGGGAGAACGCAATGAAAAAGCGCCGGATTTTAATTATTGTAGTTGTCATAGCTGCGATCCTATTGTTGTGTCCCCTGCCCCGGAGAGTGAACATGGCCTACAGCGATGTCCCTGTTTTAGATAATAATGGAGATATAGAGGAATATATGCCAACGCTCACTTTAAAGGGTTACTATCTGAACTTTCTGGTACTTCCTGATTATTTTTCAGGGAAAGCGATCACTGATGATGGTATGGAATATACGTCTTCTTTTCTGCTCCGCTATGGCCAGATCGGCCGGTTGAATGACTATTTTTCTATGGGGCTTGTAAGAGATAACGGGGATGAAAACCATATTTTAGATATGTTCTTTTCTACTGACTGGTCTGAAGTAGAAGTATCGCTTAAGATAGTGGGTTGACACGGGGGGGCCGGAAACACTTCAAATGTTTCCGGCCCCTGTGTTTATATGTTTAAAAACCAGCAAATTCTGTTATTTCGGAAACATATACGAAACATGCAGCTGCTAAAATAATGAAAAAATAGAAGGCGGTGAATGAATGGCATATAAAAAATTCTATGGAACTATTTTTATCCTTTTGCCCTTTCTGCTCCTCCAGGGCTGTCAGGAAAATCCTCAGGAGGATGTGGTTGTCAACCGGACGGACGGCGTCCTGGAGAGCGCTATTTTGGAGAGCGCGGGCGTGAACGATTCGGAAGGCAGTGCGGGAAATCATGAAACTGCGCCGGAATCGTATACCGATAGTTTTGTAAATGCTTCCGGTGATGTAACTGTTACTGTAGACGCTTACATTCAGGCCTGTAATGATCCTATGCCGGTGGTGCGTATTGCACCCCATGATATTACCAGCCAGGAGGTTCAGAACTGGGCCCAGGTGCTTTTTGACGGGCATACGGCTTACGAACCGGCGAGTCAGCTTTCAAAATCTGAAATTGAAGAACAGGTATTGTTTTACCGTCAGCTTGCCGCGGACCGGGATGGGTTGATCGCGGAGTATGGAAGCGAAGCGGATGCTCAGGTAATGATTGATTGATTATTATAATCAGATGGCGGATTCCTATGCAGGTATGTATGATTCGGCGCCGGAAACCGTTGAGCGTGTAGAATGTGACTGGACATTTCATTCTTCAGATTACTATATGTCCGATGCTGATCTGTGGGAGGGAAATGAACAGTTTGAACCTATGAAAAAAACAATGAGATCCAGGCAGTAGCTTTGGATATGGAAGGCCACACGCCTAAAATTGAAGCTGTTAAGCGCAATGAGTCGGATTTTTGCCTGGGCAATCTGTCCTATTACTACCAGGAATCTGGAAATAATGACGGGATTCCTTATCAGGAGATTTCCCAGGAACAGGCAGAAGCAATGGCGGAAACGGTGAAGGGCCAGCTTGGCTTGGAAAATTGGTCATTGTGGTATGCCAGTGATAATTCCGATGAAACAAAAAATGAATATATTTTAACTTATACACCGACATTTTCCGGGATCCAGACGATCCTTGGCCCCCAGATCGATCTTCAGTCAGAGGACTTATATGCGGCAAGCTATTATTACAGTGAACTGACGATTTACATACAAAACGGAGTTCTGACAGGGATTACCCTCATCTCTCCCTTTGATGTGGTGTCTGTGGAAAATGAAAATGTCTCCTTGCTGTCTTTTGATGAAGTTTATCAAAGGTTCAGGACCCATATGGAAACAGCTTACAATGTAAATGATTACCTGGTAGGTTTTGAAGAAATACCGGGGTTTGAAGATTTAAGCCGTGAAGTAAAAATCAGTGGTGTCCGCCAGGGGCTGTTCCGCATTAAAGAGCGGAATAATGACCGGGAATTTATCATGGTGCCGGTATGGCTGCTTTCCGGATGACACTTTATATTGATGGCGAAAATTTGGGAACAACGGATGTGAGTATTATTGTCAATGGGATTGACGGAAGTATTATTAATCCGACGCTGGGATACTAGAAAGCAGGTAAAATTCAGGATGCTGACCTATGATTTAAAAAGAGCTTTTTCTTTAAAATGGTTTGTTATAAGCATGAGTCTGATGCCGGCGCTCATGCTTTTAACAAACCTGGACAGTATTGTTTCCATGCTTCGGGAAAATACGCCGCCTCAGGCCGGGTGGACGCTTCAGATGGTTACAGACGCTATGGCTGGGGATGGCATCATGTTTGCCCTTCCTATGCTGTGTACGCTGCCTTTTTCTTCCGCTTTCCTTGATGAGTATAAGGCCGGGATCCTTAAATTTGCTCTGCCCAGAATGGATCGGAGAAAATTTCTCCTTTCAAAAATTTTATGCGCTGCCTCTTCCGGCGGCGCAGTTTTGGCGTCTGGCGGGGCGGCGATGATCTTGCTGGCATATATTGTTTTTTCCCCTTTGGAGGGCGCCAGGGAGGTCGCGGAGCAAGGGGCCGGAGCGGATACCATAAAACCGGCGCTGGATATGCTGGTCCGGTATTTGTGTTTCGGCGCTTTTGGAGGCGTTGCGGGAATGTACATTTCTTCGGCGCTGAATAACCGGTATATGGCCTGGCTTGGACCGTTTATGCTCCAGTATCTTTTAGTGATCTTGTGTGAACGTTATATGCCCGGCTTAGAGCTTCTTTATCCTCCGGAATGGATCGATCCTTCCTCTGCCTGGCCCTGGGCCGGGTGGAGCTCATGTGTGTGGCTTTTGGTTTTAACAGGATTTTTTGCCTGGAGATTTATACGGACAGCATCAAG
>CAZMGH010000074.1:0-5194 GCA_964565805.1 uncultured Lachnospiraceae bacterium | reverse complement strand
TGGCCTCACCTTCCTTATACGGCCTCTGTGCCAATGTTGGCTCTTATATTCATCAGGGAAACCTTCTGATAAGATTCGGCCATTCTTTCTGCAAGCGCGACGATTTGTGCGGCGGCGTTCGGCTGAATCCATCTTTTATGATTTTCGACCATTTCGCTGCGTGCGGTTTCATAATCCAGTATTTCCAGTGCATCCGCCAACTCACGGATTGTTGTGTGGCAAAAGGTGCTCATACCATGCCGGTTCGATATGGAATTGCCCTTGCCTTGCAATTCGTCCTCATGGGATAATGTATGTTCATCATACCACATGGGGCGGCGGTCTGTATAGCGACAAAAGAGCATTGTAAAAGCTGCTTCTTTACGGCTTCTTTATGATTTGTCAAAAATACTATGTTTCGGTTTTACTGACGCGCTTGCTTCAGTTTAAAGTTCTCGGTAATCAATACTGCTCTGAAGAGCTGTTTGAATTTGTACGCGATTTTAGGGTCGCAAAAATAACCGGGCAGAAATATATCAACCTGACAAAAAAAATCATCCTTCATAAAACAGCTTACAGACCTTACAGGATTACCTATTACATTGTATTTTTTAAATAATGGCGAGATCAAAAAAATGCTAAACCACAGATTTTAAATCTACGGTTTAGCACCATAAAACGAGTTCAACTCAAAAAGACAGGCTATTTATTGGAAACGCTATGGAAAAAAACTCTTTTTTGAAATATATATATAAAAAAAAGAAAAGTGAAGATATTTATTTGTCACGAAAAAATCTTCAAAAATAAAAAATATAAATTGAAATTGCCTAAAAAACAGGTTTGGATGATATGAAAATGACGATTAAATGCGTCAAGCAAGCAGAAATTAATGTGAAAATGACCAAAAAACAACATTTTGACATATAGTAAAAACATATTGCCATTTAGCATTTTTCTATATGCATTATAATAAAACCCACAATAGCTTTGGATTTGCAACGTAAAAAAAATGGCAAATTAAAGGAGGAAGAAGATTATGATGAAAATAAGGGTAACCGCAGTATTATTAGCCGGTATCATGGCATTTTCTCTTGCCGCGTGCGGAGGTGGGGGCAGTTCCGGCAGCGGAGATGCGTTGACAGTGGCGATCTGGGATTCTAATCAGGAGCCGGGAATCAGTGAGATCATGGCGGATTTTACAGAAGAAACAGGGATTGAGACACAGATCCAGGTGATCAGCTGGGATGAGTATTGGACCTTACTTTCAGCAGGCGCTCAGGGAGATTCTCTGCCGGATGTGTTCTGGATGCATTCTAATGAGGCCGAAAGATATATGTCCAATGATATGCTCCTGGATCTGACAGACAGGATAGCGGACAGCGATTTGATCGATATGGAAAAATATCCGGAAGACATTGTAGAATTGTATACATATGATGATAAATATTACGCAGTGCCGAAAGATGTAGATACGATCGCTCTCTGGTACAACAAGACCATGTTTGACGAGGCGGGCCTGGAATATCCTACGGCGGACTGGACATGGGACGACCTGTATGAGGCGGCCGCTGCCCTGACCAATGACGAACATTACGGATTTGCCTCTCCTGCTTCAGAATACCAGGCCGGATACTATAATCTGATTTATGATATGGGCGGATATGTCATCAATGACGACAAGACGGCTTCCGGATTTGATGACCCAAATACCATCGCGGCGATGCAGTACTTTGAGAGAATGATCCAGGAAGGCATTATGCCAAGTCAGGAAGTTATGTCAGAAGCCTCAGATATGACTGTTCTTTTAGGCGCGGGAACAATTGCCATGACGACAATGGGATCCTGGCTGCTGGCAGCCTGCATGAGTAGCGATTACATTCTGGAAAACTGTGATGTTGTGGAACTGCCTATGGATGCAGAGAGCGGAAGACGGATTTCTATTTATAACGGGCTGGGATGGGCAGCGGCTGCAAATACAGATCAGCCGGATGAAGCATGGCAGCTCATTGAATATCTGGGTTCCGAAGATGCGCAGATCAAACAGGCGGAATTAGGCGTTACCTTGTCCGCGTATGAAAACACATCAGACGCATGGGCTTCCTCAGCCGATTTCAACCTTCAGGCATATCTGAATATGATGGACGATATGGTGATCCTCCCATACTCAAGGGAAACCGTTACCTGGCAAAATGCGGTTATTGAAGAACTGACGAAAGGGTTTACCCAGGAAGTAACGATGGAACAGGCGTGCCTAAATGCTGCGGAAGTTATGAACGAAATACTTGCAGAAGAAAATCAGTAAAAACTTTAAAAACTTTGTGAAGCCGCTGAATAAACGCAGCGGCTTCACGAAGCAATAAGGGAGTGGTGATATGGCTGGAAAAAAGAAAGTAAAGACAACGGCCAGGGCGAGAAGCGAATTCCTGTGGGGATGGCTGTTTGTGGCACCCACGATGATCGGCCTGATCGTGCTGAATATTTGGCCGATTATCAAGACGATTAAACAGAGTTTTTACAGAACCGGAGATTTCGGTATCGGGGATGTTTTTATAGGACTCCAGAATTATGAGCGGATGCTTTCAAGCGGGGATATATGGCAGGCGACGATCAACACGTTTAAATATGCTATAGTGGAGGTTCCTTTTTCTATAGCGATTTCCTTGGTGCTGGCTGTTTTGCTGAACAGAAAGATCAGAGGCCGGTCCGTGTACAGGACGATTTTTTTCCTGCCCATGGTATGTGCTCCGGCAGCGGTTGCCATGGTATGGAGATGGCTGTATAATTCTCAGTTTGGACTGTTGAACCATATTTTCGGCACAGATATACAGTTTATATCAAATCCGAACATAGCGGTTTATTCCATTGCCGTTATTGGTATCTGGTCGATCATCGGATACAATATGGTACTGTTTCTGGCGGGACTCCAGGAAGTGCCGAGAAGCTATTACGAAGCGGCTTCTATAGACGGCGCCAGTGGTGTAAGGCAGTTTTTCAGCATTACGATCCCCCTGATCTCTCCAACGATTTTTTTTGTTCTTGTAACAAGAGTGATCAGCGCGCTTCAGGTATTTGATCTGATTTATATGCTCATGGATATAGATAATCCTGCGCTGGAGAAGACCCAGTCTCTGGTATATCTTTTCTATGATGCGGCCTTTGTAGACAGAAATACCGGTTACGGCGCGACCATTGTAGTTTTTCTGCTGATCATTATCATGATCATAACGGTTATTCAGATGATAGTGCAGAAAAAATGGGTGCATTATAGCTAGAAAGGGGGAAAAGATATGGAGGCAAAACAAAAAATCAAGCAGGTATTGATCCATGTGGTGCTGATCATTGCGTCGATTGTTATGCTGGTTCCGTTTTTGTGGATGGTGCTGACAGCTTTCAAAACAGTTTCGGAATCCACACAGGTAAATCCTTTCCTTTTTTTCCCGACAGAATGGCATTTTGAAAATTTCACAGAAGTCGTCAGGACAATGAATTTCTTGACTTTGTATAAAAACACACTGCTGATGGTATTTTTCAGAATCGTATGCGCGGTATTGACGGCGACTCTGGCGGGGTATGCGCTGGGCCGTTTAACTTTCAGGGGGAAAGGGATCGCCTTCGGGCTGGTTTTGTTCCAGATGATGGTTCCGGTGCAGATATTTATTTTACCCCAGTATTTAATGATCGTAAATTTGAATATGACCAATACGATTTTCGCTTTAGTCTTCCCGGGTTTGGTAAGTGCCTTCGGTACTTTTTTGATGCGGCAGGCATATATGGGGCTTCCTAAAGATCTGGAGGAAGCGGCCAGGCTGGATGGCTGTAATATCGGTCAGACGTTCCTTTTTGTTATGGCTCCGCTTACCAGATCCTCTATGGTTGCCTTAGGCATTTTTACCGCCTTGTTTGCTTTTAAGGATCTGATGTGGCCAATGATCATTAATACAGATCCGAATTCTCTTGTTCTGTCTTCGGCTCTTGCCAGGCTCCAGGGGCAATATGCCTCAAATTATCCGCAACTGATGGCAGCAGCGCTGATTGCCTGTCTGCCGATGATCGTTATCTATCTGATCTTTCAGAGACAGTTTATTGAGGGTATTGCGACCAGCGGCGGCAAGTTATAAGAATACCAAGGGCTGTTGTATTAAATGGAATGAAGGATGAAACAGACAAATGCCGGCGGGCAGTCTGGATCTTGAAAACAGGGGACTGCGGATATTTTGTTTAATACAGCAGCCCTCTTTATATTTATTGCCAATAAGGACACGCGGGAATGATCGGAGGTGAATATCATTGAGCAAAATAGCGCGATATACAAATTCGGCAAAATATAAATGTCTGGAGAACTTACAGAAAAATTCCGCGGAACTCTGTCTGATCTATTGCGGACGGGAGGAATGTGAGCCAGGGCATCGGTTCGGACCGAATCTCAGAGATTCCTATGTTGTCCATGTAATAAAAAATGGAAAAGGGCTTTTTGAAATTAACGGAAAAATCTCTACTCTGGGGAAAGGGGATATTTTTTTGATCCCGCCGAAGACAGAAGCCTGGTATGAGGCCGACCATGAAGAACCTTGGTCTTATTTCTGGGTGGGATTTACCGGATTAAAATCTCAGGAATGTGTAGAAAACGCGGGATTTTCCCAGAAGCAGTTTGTGAGGCATATGGATTGTACGGATGAGTTGAGCAGATGTGTAGATAGTATCCTGGAAGAGAACCGGCTGACTTATGAATGTGAACTGCGGAGAAAGGCGTATTTGATGTTTTTTTTTTCGATACTGATCGAAGATTATAAGAAACAGGCGCCTTATTCGGTACATTCTTACCCAAGTTCCGTCTATGCCAGGTACGCGATTGACTATATAAACGCCCATTATAATGAAAGAATAAAAATAGCGGAGCTTGCGAATTACATTGGTGTGACCAGAAATTATCTGGCCACCAGTTTTAAAAAAGCCATGAGCTGTTCTCTCCAGGAATATCTGATAAATATAAAAATGGATAAGGCAAGTTCCCTGTTGAAAAAAACAGAATTGTCCATCGCTTCCGTGGCAAATGCAGTGGGATACAGTGACCAGCTTGCTTTTTCAAAGGCTTTTAAGAAACATTTTGGCATAAGCCCCCGAAATTACCGGGAGGAGGAAGAAAGCATGATCTACGTTGCAAAGAAAAAGCAGCAATGACAGGCGGTTTGTCCAGGTATGCAACAAATTAACAATA
>CAZMGH010000073.1:1498-5579 GCA_964565805.1 uncultured Lachnospiraceae bacterium | reverse complement strand
TAGGTTGTAACTCCAGAATTGCGCAAACTGTATTTAATGTTTTTAGAGTTATCCCGGTAACGTTTTCTTGTGCTAATTTATCGAGTGTATCCTGCCCGATTACCTTTGTTTTTTTCGCCTTATATTTGTTTACTCCTGCCCGACTTAATGCGTCAGCCACATTGATTTTATATTTTAGCATTTCTTTTTCCTCCTAATATAAATAGGATAATACAAATAAAAAGAAAAGTCAATAAAAATATCACAGAAAAAAGTTACAAAAAAGATCGGAAGTCACTTTTATTAGTACTACAATATAACCATAAGATAAAGAAAGCGAGGAACACAAAATGACAGAACACTTAAAAGGCCGAATCTCTTCGCTGCTGGTTGCTGTGAGCCCAGTAACAAAGAGAATTTATATGGAAAGAATACTTTTCTTAGGAATGGAATTGTGATAAAATAAAAATACGTGTAACAGTTCAGGACGGAGGAAAAAGCGGACAAGAAGATGCGCCTTCCTGAACAGTTACGAATGTATTGAGAGTTTGTATATATTGTAGTAGGAGGTTGTTACAATGAATATGATCGTTCCTCACGACAATACGTTTATTCCGGGCATGAAGACGGTTATGGGCGAGTGCAGGAATACTTTTGCTGTAACCTATACGCCGGATATTGAGTATGTACGCCGGGGAGAGCTGGCCTTACATCTTCAGCTGCTCATGCCTTTTGATCTGAATCCGGTGGGGAAGCTGCCTCTGTTTATGGAGCCGAAAGAAGAGTACCGTTTGCCTTTAGTTATTTATGTACAAGGAGCGGCATGGGGCGAACAGGATGTATACAGCAGGATTGGACAGCTGGCAGCTTTGGCAAGAAAGGGTTATGTAGTAGCCAGCGTAAAGCATCGGGCGTCTTCTGTGGCAAAGTTTCCCGCTTTTTTGCAGGATGTTAAGTCGGCCATTCGTTTTATGCGGGCAAATGCTAAAACATACCGGATCGATCCGGAACGGATTGGGATTTGGGGTGATTCTTCCGGCGGCCACGCATCGTTGATGGTAGGAGTTACCGGAGATATGCCGGAATTTAAGACAGAGGATAATAAAGAATATTCTGACGCTGTAAATGGTGTGGTAGATTTTTATGGACCGACAGATGTGACCAGGGTTAATGAGGCTCCAAGAGATCCTATGGTTACTGCGGATAAGGATAATATTCCGGAGGATATTCTTTTTGGCGGATGTGTGGCAGAGCATCCGGAAATTGCTCAGCCGGGAAATCCTCTGAATTACGTAACGAAAGACAAACAACTGCCGCCGATCATGATTGCTCACGGCGATCAGGACCCGGTAGTGCCATTTAATCAGAGTGTATTGATGTATGAAAAACTAAGAGCCTGCGGCCAGACCGTGGAATTTTACAAAGTTTTCGGCGCCGGCCATGGGACAAATCTGTGGACAGAGGAAATGCTGGAAAATGTGGCGAATTTTTTTGGAGCGTTTCTTTAGGATTTTAGAAGCGAAAGGCGCGGAGAAATCCGTGGTATCCTAAGGTCAACTTTTTATTGATCCCAAAATCATCAACATGATATAGTCAGAAAGGAGACATTATAATGAACGACGCCGTAAAAGCAATTATTGAGAGAAGCAGCTGCAACAAGTATAAACCGGAGCATCTTAAAAAAGAAGAGATCGACCTGATCGTAAAAGCGGGATTAAACGCGCCTTCCGGAATGAACCGCCAGTGCCAGAGACTTGTAGTGGTGCAAAATGACGCTATGGTAAAAAAACTGTCTGCTATGAACGCCGCTGTTATGGGCATGGATGGAGATCCGTTTTACGGAGCGCCGGATGTGATCATTGTTCTCGCGGATAAGAGCAGCGGTACATATTTATATGACGGCAGCCTCGCTATGGGGAATATGTTAAATGCTGCTTATGGCATGGGGCTTGGCGCCCGCTGGATCCATAGGGCAAAAGAAATGTTTTCTTCGGAAGAAGGCAAGGTTCTTTTAAAGGAATGGGGTCTGGAAGGAGATCTGGAAGGCATCGGCTTCTGCATTGTCGGTTATCCGGATATGCCTATGGAAACCAAAGAGAAAGTGACCGGAAGAGTGGTTTATGTAGACTGATTTGTATAGGAGCAGGACTGCGGTCCTGCTCTGCTGCTGCAGCCTTAAAGACCACTTAATAAAAGCAAGCCGAAGAACGCGGCTTGCTTTTAGCGGGAACGTACATCTCGACCCTTAAGGAGCGTTTATTTTGGAAAATCAGAAAATCGGAAAACTGTATTTATGCCCCACGCCCATTGGAAATCTGGAGGATATGACCTTTCGGGTGCTGGATACCTTAAAAAATGCGGACTTAATTGCGGCGGAAGACACGCGCCACAGTATAAAGCTGCTGAATCATTTTAATATAAAAACTCCCATGACCAGCTATCACGAATTTAATAAGATTGAAAAAGCAAAATACCTTGTGGAGCAAATGCAGACCGGTGTTCAGGTTGCTCTGATTACTGACGCGGGAACGCCGGGAATTTCTGATCCGGGGGAGGAGCTGGTAAGGTTTTGCCTGGAAGCAGGGATTCCTGTGACGGCTCTGCCTGGTCCGGCGGCCTGTATTACCGCCTTAACCATGTCCGGCTTGTCTGCACGCAGATTTTGCTTTGAAGGGTTTCTGCCTACAGATAAAAAAGAACGGGCAGCTGCGGCTAAACGGCTGGAAACAGAGGTGCGGACCACGGTGCTGTATGAAGCGCCGCACCGCCTTGTGCGGACACTGGAATTTCTGGAGGGGATCCTTGGGGACCGGAAGGTGGTCTTTTGCAAGGAGCTGACGAAAAAGTACGAAAATCGTATGGAAATGACCTGTACTCAGGCATTAGACTACTACAAAGAAAATGAACCTAGAGGAGAATATGTTCTGGTCATCGAAGGAATGGATCCTCGGATTCTTAAAAAGGAAGCTCAGGAGGTCTGGGAGAAGATGACCGTTGCCCGGCACGTTCAAATGTACATGGACCAGGGCATGAGCAAAAAAGAGGCCATGAAAGCGGCGGCAGCAGACCGGGGCGTTGGAAAGAGGGAGATTTACCAGGCTTTATTAGCAGCGGATGGGGAGGGCAGATATGGATGACTATGAAAAGCTGAATGAAGTCCTTGTTCAGCTGTTTAATGAGACACTGGAGGTCGAGCGCAAGTATGTGGAAAAAAGCCCCTTTAAAGAAATCTCTGTGAATGATATGCATATATTAGACGCCATAGGGAACGAAGGGGCAAAAAGCATGTCTGCCATTGCCAAAATCGTAGGCGTAACGGTAGGAACCTTGACCATTGCCGTCAACAGTCTTGTGAAAAAAGGATATGTGCTGCGTACCCGCAGTGAAAAGGACCGGCGGGTAGTTTTAGTCACCTTATCTGAAAAAGGCCGTTCGGCCTATGACTGCCACAGAAATTTTCATTATCGTATGCTTGAGGCTATGCGCTGCGGACTTGATGATACCCAGTGTCAGATCCTGATCCGAGCCATGTCAAATCTGCGGGACTATTTTCTGACCGTATAAGGGGAGGGAGCGTAATGGATAAGCTGTCTGTTTCCCAGGAGGATTATTTAAAAGAGATTTATCGAAGGTATTCTTCGGGAGAGCCGGTGAGGATTACAGATATTGCCTTGTCTTTAGGAATATCCAAGCCAAGTGTTAATAAAGCCGTTAAGCTTCTTATGCAGATGGGGTATATTTCCCATGAGCATTATGGGGATATTCAGCTGACGCCGTCAGGAATGGAAGTAGGTAAAGAGATTACGGAAAATTTTAAGGTTTCCCGAAAATTCCTTGTGGAAATCCTTGGCGTACCGGAGGAAACGGCGGATGTGGAAGCTCATGGCATGGAGCATGTTCTTTCCAAAGGAACCAGGAAGAAGCTGAAAAGATATATGAAAAAATTAAAAAAACAGACAAAATAAAGTGATGCCAGGGGCGAACAGATCGTCTGCTTGTCCCTGGCATCAGGCAAAAACAGCAGCCGGATCGAGGGCTGCTGTTTTTAGATTCACGCATCAGGAAAATCCCTGAATCCGCGGATGGCAAACATTCCATATGG
>CAZMGH010000073.1:0-1398 GCA_964565805.1 uncultured Lachnospiraceae bacterium | reverse complement strand
TTACATAGGCAGAATCTCTTTTTTCCGGCCTTCCCGGATCACCTGATAAAAAGCTTTGTCTTTCACTTGCGCCATAAGAGGAAGAACCTTTTCATAGTCTTCAGGGGCAAAGCGCAGGGCCAGTCCGCAGCCCGCGGCAATTTTGGGAGGCGCGGGGATGATGCGCGCCGCTAGGCCGGCTTTTTGGAGACGCTGCTCACTGCCAATGGCATCATGAGTGCTTTCAAATGCAATAAAACAATAGTGTTCAGTCATATACGATCCCCCGTTAAATACCGCCGAGGCGGAACATAATTACGCTCCTTTACGCCGTTGGCCCGTTGGTCACGGGAATAAAAACGCTGCTTAAGCTTAAAAGCCTAAGCAGCGCTTGAAAATTCAACAGATTGGGATGAAAAATCAGTCAATCTGAGGACCGGCAGCAACTAAAGCTTTTCCGGCTTCATTATTTTCATATTTTGCAAAGTTTTTAATGAATCTCTGAGCAAGATCCTTTGCCTTTGCTTCCCATTCAGAAGCATCAGCGTAAGTATCCCGGGGATCCAGGATGTTTGTATCTACACCAGGAAGCTCTGTAGGAACTTCAATGTTAAAGTATGGGATCTTCTTTGTAGGCGCCTTTAAAATATCTCCGTTAAGGATCGCGTCGATGATGCCGCGGGTATCTTTGATGGAGATACGTTTGCCGGTTCCGTTCCAGCCGGTGTTTACAAGGTATGCTTTAGCGCCGCTCTGTTCCATTCTCTTAACAAGCTCTTCCGCGTATTTTGTCGGATGCAGCTCCAGGAATGCCTGGCCGAAGCATGCGGAGAAGGTCGGTGTAGGCTCGGTGATGCCCCGCTCTGTACCAGCTAATTTTGCTGTAAAGCCGGACAGGAAATAGTACTGGGTCTGCTCCGGAGTAAGGATAGAAACCGGAGGAAGAACACCGAAAGCGTCAGCGGACAGGAAGATAACTTCCTTCGCGGCAGGAGCTGCGGAAACCGGACGAACGATATTTTCAATATGGTCAATGGGATAAGATACGCGGGTATTTTCTGTGACGCTCTTATCATCAAAGTCAATCTTGCCGTTTTCATCTACAGTAACGTTCTCTAACAGAGCGTTCCGCTTAATGGCATTATAAATATCCGGCTCAGATTCTTTGTCCAGGTTAATAACTTTAGCGTAGCAGCCGCCTTCAAAGTTGAAGATACCGTTATCATCCCAGCCGTGCTCGTCATCACCGATGAGGAGACGCTTAGGATCTGTAGAAAGGGTTGTCTTACCTGTACCGGAAAGACCAAAGAAGATGGCGGTATTTTCCCCGTTCATATCTGTGTTAGCGGAGCAGTGCATGGAAGCGATGCCCTTTAACGGCAGATAGTAGTTCATCATGGAGAACATACCTTTCTTCAT
>CAZMGH010000072.1:0-5678 GCA_964565805.1 uncultured Lachnospiraceae bacterium | reverse complement strand
CCATGGAGCGGACCGGAGTCTTAAGGCGGGTGAAAGAAATTTTAGAAAAAAATCGTATTCAGGTATGTATCTATAAGGGAATCAGCAAAAATCCCGATGATGTTCAGATCATGGAGGGAACCAAGTATTTGCGCCGTGAAAAGCCGGATGCGGTCATTGCTGTGGGAGGAGGATCGGCCATAGATGCATCTAAGGCCATGGTTTTGTTTTACGATCATCCGGAGCTTGATTTTAATAATGTTTTTGTCACCGATCTGTCAGATAAGCAATTAAAAACATTGCTGGCAGCAGTTCCTTCGACCTCAGGGACCGCATCGGAGGTGACACAGGTTACAGTAGTGACTTTATCGGATCTTCACATAAAGCAGGCGATCCGTTCGGAGCGTTTGAGGCCGGAGATCGCGGTCCTTGACCCGGATCTTCCCTTGAGCCTTCCGGAAAGTATTGCCGCGGAAACAGGAATGGACGCCCTGACTCATGCCATAGAGGATTATATTAATAAAAATGGCAATGACTTTACCGATGTGCTGGCCAAAGGCGCCATTGAAGGACTGCTCCGGTGGCTGCCGGTATCCTGTCATGCAGGTACCATGGAAAGCCGTGAGCATGTACATAACTATTCAGCAATGGCGGGAATGGCCTTTTCCAATAGCGGTCTTGGCATGGTCCACGGAGTGTCCCATGCCTTTGGGGGGATGTATAACCTGCCCCATGGTCTTGCCAATGCGGTGATCCTTCCCTATGCCATGGATTACAATAAAAAGGATTGTCAGGTAAAGGAAAAGTTTGATATTTTGTCTGCGTCTGTTGGACAGGATATTATACAGGCGGTCAAAGGATTGAAAGCAGATCTTGGGATCGCCTTCCGGCTTATGGATACGGGGATTTCAGAACAGGATTTCTTACGGGACTATGAAGAGCTGGTGGATCATTCTCTTAAAGGGTCCACAGCGGTAAACCCCATACCCGTATCCAGAGAGGATATGGAGTATTTTGTTCGGTGTGTCTTTTACGGGGAACCGGTAGATTTTTGATGGAGGCAGGGCAGGATATAAAAACACCACTTTTTACAATATTTTTTTGGATCAGACGATTATAATCCAATACATAAATCGTTGATTTATAAAAACATAGGGATAAGGAGTGGTAAATATGATCCGCTATGAAGATTACGCAAAGTTTTTCAGCCCGGTGCTTTCCAAGTCATCAGATGTGGTAGCTGTTGAAGGGAAGGGCTGTTACATTAAGGATGTTAAAGGCGATGTATATTTGGATTTTGTTCAGGGGATTGCTGTTAATGCTTTAGGTCACTGCTTTCCGCCAATTGTGGAAGCTATTTGCCAGCAGGCACAAAAACTGGTGAACGCATCTTTTAATATGGTCAATTATGAATCTACATTGCGCCTGGCAGAAAGACTTGCGGCTGTTGCTCCGGGAAATCTGGGAAGCATCCTTTTTTCCAATGGCGGAGCTGAGGCTACGGATGGGGCCCTAAAGCTGGCTAAGGTGTACACAAAGCGTCCGGCGATTATATCATTTATGGGATCGTTTCATGGACGGACTGTAGGTGCCGCAAGCATTACTGCATCCAGCGCCAAATATAGGAAATATGCGGAGCCATTGATGGGAAGCGTATATTTTGCTCCTTACCCCAGCCGGGATATGTGCCCAAAAGGATTAGATGCCCAGGCCCGCGGCCAGTATTGTCTGGATGAACTGGACCGACTGCTGAAATATGTAGTAGCTCCGGAAATGGTGGCAGCGATATATATGGAACCGGTTCAGGGCGAGGGCGGTTATGTGGTTCCGCCGGAAAATTTTGTCAAAGGCGTGCGAAAGCTTTGTGATGAGTATAAGATCCTCCTGATCATGGATGAGATCCAGGCAGGTTACGGACGCACGGGAAAGATGTGGGCCGGACAGAACTTTGATGTGGCGCCGGATATTATGACTGTGGGCAAGGCCATTGCAGGAGGACTTCCTATGAGCGCAGTGATCAGTACACGGGAAATCATGAATGAATGGAAGCCGGGGATGCACGGAACGACTTTTGGTGGCAATCCTGTTGCCGCTGCGGCAGCAAACGCGGTGTTGGATCAGTTTGAAGATGGAAGCCTTTTGGAAAATGTTAATATATATTATGGGCGAGTATCTTCGGAGCGAGCTGAAAAAGCTCCAGGCGGATTATCCCATTATTTATGATGTGCGGGGCCTGGGTTTAATGACAGCTATTGAGTTTTCTTATGAGGATGGAAGTCCGGCGCCTGAAGTTTGGGAAAAGGTGCGTAAGCGGTGTTTGGAATTAAAGATGCTTACCTTAAGCTGCGGCGTTAATAATAATGGCATGAGATTCGCGACACCATTAAATGTAAAGAAAGAGGAGATCGAGCAGGGACTTTCTATTTTAAGACAAGCGCTCTCTGAATTATAGAATTGATTTTCAGACAGCGATCAATATAGATGAAGCTATAAAAAGATAAAGCAAGAGAAGACAAGGGCGTCATAAAGGAGACGTCCTTGTTTTTTTAAAGGAGTGATCTTATGTTAAAACGATACGGATATTTATTCATGGCAGGACTTATGACGATTACCGCGGCAGGATGCAGCTCCGGGGGAAGTGGGGGAGATACAGGCACTGCCCAGTCATCCGGGGAAACCTCTGCGTCTGAAGAGAGCGCTTCGGCGGCTGCAGGGGAAGATACCAGTACCGCAGATGCATTGGATTCAGCAGAGGATCCTTATGCAGAAGCTACAGCCCTGACGGGAGGTGTGCTGAGAGTAGGCATGGAATGTGCTTACGCTCCCTTTAACTGGACCCAGTCCTCTGCTTCTGTGGATGCCGAAGGGTGGGAGGCGTCGCCAATTTATGGTACCAGCGATTATGCGTTTGGCTATGATGTTATGTTTGCTCAGATGCTGGCTGATAAACTGGGATGGGAGCTGGAGATGCACAAGGTGGATTGGTCAAGTATTGTCCTTGGCCTTCAGTCCGGGGATTATGATGTGATCATTGCCGGTATGGCTGCCACAGATGAGCGGCGTCAGACGCTGGATTTTGCTCAGACTTATTATTTAAGGGAAAATGTTATGGTTGTTCAGACCGACGGCCCTTATGCCAATGCTACCGGACTTTCAGATTTTGACGGGGCATCCATCACCACACAGATCAGTACAACCTGGGTGGACTACCTGGATCAGGTGCCAAATGCCAATATTGGTACTTTTCCTGAAACAACATCTGAGGTGATCATGCAGGTGGCGATGGGAACTGTGGATTGCGCGCTGCTGGATTATCCCACAGCCTATTCCGCTACTTTAAGCAATCCTAACGTTACATTTATTTCTCTGGACAGCGATGATACTTTTGTTACACCGGAGGGCATGTCTGAGGATCTGTGTCCTGGTGTAGAGCTGGGAAATACAGTACTTTTAGATGCTATTAATACGGCAATGGATAATATGGGCTGGGACGATGCGTCTATGAGTGAATATATGGATCTGGCGATCCAGGTACAGCCGTTAAGCGAGTGAGAGGAGGAAACCTATGGAACGAGGCTTTTTTGGATGGATCATCTATATTCTTGATGAATACTGGCCGTATTTTTTACAGGGCACATGGGTCACCCTTGTGATTGCTGTTTTGGGGACACTCATTGGCTTTGTTCTTGGGTTTGTTATTGGTATGGTTGAATCAGTTCCCATGCCGGAAAAGGGCAATCCTCTGAAAAAGCTTCTTTGGTGGATCGTCAGGATTATTTGCAAGATTTTTGTGGAGGTTTTTCGCGGTACCCCGATGATGGTACAGGCCATGGTCCTTTATTACGGAATCCGCCAGATTTATGACGGTCTGTCTCCTTTTGGAGCGGCTGTCCTGGTGACTGTATTAAATACAGGCGCTTATATGGCGGAAACAGTTCGAGGCGGTATTATTTCTATTGATCCGGGACAGACAGAAGGAGCAAAGGCTCTTGGCATGGGACATTTTACAACCATGTTTTTAGTCGTCCTTCCCCAGGCTTTTAGAAATATTTTCCCGGAAATGGTTAATATGTATCTGACAAATCTTAAAATGACTTCTGTGCTGAATGTGATCAACGTGGCGGAACTTTATTATGTTACACGTACCGCGGCAGGAACCTATTACAGATATTTTGAAGCTCATATTATCTGCGGACGGATCTATCTTGTTCTTTGTCTGATCTTTACACGGCTGCTGGGGCTTTTGGAAAAGAAGATTGGGGCAGACGGGGACTATGAATTGGCCATGGAATATATGGGAGACGATTAAGGAGGTGGAACCTATGGGTGAAAAAGCAGTTGTACCTTCCCAGGGAGGGGAAATTTTAAAGATCAGTAACCTGGTAAAAACTTTTGGAAAGCATGAGGTATTAAAAGGGTTGAGTTTTTCTGTTAACAAGAGAGAGGTTGTCAGTGTGATCGGTTCCTCCGGTTCTGGGAAATCCACATTGCTGCGGTGCATTAATGGTCTTGAAATGCCCACCTCAGGGGAGATTTTCTACCATGGAACACCGGTGGAAAAGACAGAAAAAGAAATGAATAAATTCCGGTCCCAGGTTGGCATGGTGTTTCAGATGTTTAATTTATTTAATAATATGACGGTTCTGGATAACTGCATGGTAGGGACCCGGAGAGTTTTAAAGCTGGATAAGAAGGAAGCAAAAGACCGGGCCATCCATTATTTAAAGCAGGTTGGCATGGCTCCTTACATTCATGCGAAGCCACCCCAGCTATCCGGCGGGCAGCGTCAGAGGGTGGCTATTGCCAGGGCGCTGACCATGCACCCGGAGGTGCTTTTATTTGATGAGCCTACATCAGCGCTGGATCCGGAAATGGTAGGCGAGGTGCTCCAGGTCATACGACAGCTAGTGGGAAAGGGCTTAACCATGATGATTGTTACCCATGAAATGATGTTTGCCCGGGATGTTTCCTCAAGGATCATTTTTATGGATGACGGTTATATTGCTGAAGATAATACTCCGAAAAAGATTTTTGAAAATCCGGACAGTCCCCGGATGAAGGATTTTTTAAAACGATATATTCATGATGAGGAAAGGAAGATGGCATGAGTGATAAAACATAAGAAAATTATGTTATTACTATTGCCAGAGGCTTTGGCAGCGGCGGCAAAGAGATCGCTCATCGTCTGTCGGAGACTCTCGGGATTGAATGTTATGAAAATCGGATTCTTACCCTGGCTTCGGAAATGAGCGGATTAGATGAGGAGCTTTTTACAGAGGTTAATGAAAAGCTTCGGGGGAGAAAAACGGCCAGGATCCTTAACGCATTGCCCAAAACACTGAGGCCTTCTCCCAGAGATGACGGATTTGTTTCAGACGACCGGCTCTTTCAGTTCCAGAAGGATATTATTGTACGGCTGGCAGATACCCAGTCATGCGTTATTGTGGGAAAATGCGCAGATTGGATCTGCAGATTGTCAGCCTAAACGGCCACCTGTGCCATATTTGACGGCCACCTCGGGACTTAAATGGCGGCCATCCAAGGACACATTAACCGGCCAAAATTTCCAGTTATAATATAAGCATCTCCTGTTCAAGGGGAAATATCATAACTGGAGGTTCAATTATGGACTACAAAAAAGTATTGAGACTTCACTTTGTGAATCATCTCAGCAGCCGCGAGATCGCCGAAAGCTGCGG
>CAZMGH010000071.1:0-5944 GCA_964565805.1 uncultured Lachnospiraceae bacterium | reverse complement strand
AGGAGGCCCTTTTATGTGTCTGCGTGTTGAAAATCATAAAATACTGGACTGCAGCCATCATGGCCGGGAAGTGGAAATTTCTGTAGACGGACAAACCATTTCCGCCTATGAGGGAGAACCGGTCCTTGCCGCCCTTCTGGCAGCCGGTATCCGTATCCAGCGCTACACAGTCAAACGCCATGAACCCCGAGGTCTGTTCTGCGGCATCGGCCAGTGTACAGACTGCGCCATGATCGTAGACGGAAAGCCAAATGTTCGGACCTGCATTACTCCCGTTAAGGCGGGAATGGTCATTCAGACTCAGAACGGACTGTCAAAGGAGGCCTGATCTATGATTACAAAAAAAGACGTACTTGTCATCGGCGCCGGCCCTGCTGGACTTTCAGCCGCTATCGAAGCGGGAAACGCGGGGGCTGACGTACTTCTCATTGATTTAAACCTCCAGCCCGGAGGTCAGCTGTTCAAACAGATCCACAAATTTTTCGGTTCCAGTGCTCACCGGTCCGGAACCCGGGGATATGATATCGGGCACCAACTTCTCGGAGAAGCAAAGGAAGCTGGGGTTGAAATCTGGATGCAGAGTACAGCCATCGGTATTTTTCCCGGAAATCTGGTGGGCATTGAGAGGGAAATTCCAGACGGGACAAAAACGATGGTCACGGTCCACCCGAAAAAAATCATTATCGCCACAGGAGCGTCTGAAAATGTCATTCGTTTTACCGGATGGACGACCCCCGGCGTTATGGGAGCTGGAGCCGCCCAGACAATGATCAATGTGAATCACATCCGTCCCGGAAAAAAAGTTGTCATGCTGGGCAGCGGAAATGTAGGTCTTATTGTTTCCTATCAGCTTATGCAGGCCGGATGTCAGGTTGAAGCTCTCATTGAAGCAGCGCCCCGCATTGGAGGTTATGCTGTCCATGCAGCGAAAATACGCCGGGCAGGCGTCCCGATTTATACCGGATATACTATCGTTGAGGCGCTCAAAGGGGAAGATCAGTGTGTCCACGGCTGTGTCATCGCCAAAGTCAATCCTTCCTTTGAACCGATCCCCGGCACAGAGATCACTTTGGACTGCGATACGATCACTTTAGCCGCGGGATTGAGGCCCATCACAGATCTGAGCAAGCTGGCCGGATGCCGTCTTGGCTTTCATGGCCCTTTCGGCGGCTATATTCCACTCCACAATGAAAAAATGGAAACAACCCAGAAAGGTATTTTTGTCGCCGGTGACGCTACCGGTGTTGAGGAGGCCAATACCGCTCTGGAGGAAGGGCGGATCGCCGGTATCAGCGCCGCCCAGGAGCTGGGTCTGGTCACATCGGAGGAAGGGGATTCCCGCCGCGGTGAAATTTGGGAACGCCTCAACGCCCTGCGCCTGGGACCCTTTGGAGAAAAGCGCATGAAAGAAAAAGACGCGGTCATGAAAGAATACGCTCAGATATGCCTGGCCGCTTCCAATACTGGCAGAGAGGAGGAATAATTATGTCTTTAGCTGAAACCGGATATCTGGAATATGTAGAACTGGCGAATCTGAGGGATGTGCCTTCTCAGGAGCGCTATGCCACAGGACCTGTGGCCGTTATTGAATGCGTCCAGGAAATCCCCTGTAATCCCTGTGAAGCTGCCTGTCCGTCCCATGCTATCCGTGTGGGCGATCCTATCACAAATCTCCCTGTTCTGGATGAACATAAGTGTACCGGCTGCGGTGTCTGTGTATCAAAATGCCCCGGCCTTGCCATTTTTATTGTCAATAAAAACTATTCGGAGACAACCGCCACGGTGTCTTTCCCTTATGAATACTATCCTACACCCAAAATCGGAAGTGTGTGCAGCGCTGTAAACCGAAAAGGCGAAGCCGTCTGCTCATGTAAGGTTCTGAAAGTTATGGAGCCGGCGGCCTTTGACCACACACCTGTTGTCACTGTTGAAATTCCCGAAGAATATGCGGACGAGGTCAGAAGCATAGAAAGGATGGTTTTATGAGCAGTTATTTTTCAGATGATATGCTGGTCTGCCGCTGTGAGGAAATTACGGCAGGAGAAATTAAAGAAGCCATCCGCCAGGGTGCCAGAGATATTGTAGGTGTCAAACGCCGCACCCGCGCCGGAATGGGCCTGTGTCAGGGCCGGACCTGCGAAAAACTGGTCCAGCAGATTATCGCGGGCGAGCTGGGCATCTCTCCCCGGGAAACCGGCACATCCTCCGCCCGTCCCCCGGTGCGCCCTGTAACCTTTGGAGAACTGGCTGAAGGGAGCGTTGAAGAAGGTGAAGAAGGGAGTGTGCACGATGAAAGATAAATATGATGTGGTTGTAATCGGCGCCGGCGCCATCGGAACAAGTGTCGCCTATCATTTATGCCAGGCCGGATACACGACAGCCCTCCTTGACCGCGGCGATGTGGCCAGCGGCTCTTCCAGCCACTGTGACGCTGTCGCCCTAATCTGTGATAAACTTCCAGGAATTGATACAAAAATGGGCCAGGCAAGTATTGATTATTTTGGCGAACTTGCTCAAAGGTTTAATTATGATTTTGAATATGTCCCTAAAGGCTGTCTTTATGTCTGCGAGACTGAACCGGAGTTTATCGCGGCGTCAAAATATTGTGAACAGCAAAACGCGGACGGTTATCCCCTCCGCATGGTCCTGAGAGATGAGTTGCGCGCTATGGAACCTCATATCGCCACCGATCTTTATGGCGCCCTGTATACGCCGCCCAGCGGAAGTATTGCCGTCAGCCCATACAAACTCTGCTTCGCCTTTGTCTTTGAAGGTGAAAAACTGGGACTGGACACTTATACCTACTGCGATATCAGCGAGATCCGTCTGGACAAAAAAAATAACGCAGTTCGTGAAGTGGTGACCAATTACGGAACGCTGAAAACCGACAGAATTGTCAACTGTGCCGGAGCCTGGGCGCCCTTTGTGGGACGTCTTACCGGACTTGATATTCCGATTGAACCGCGAAAAGGGACAAACCTTGTCTCTGAACAGACCGAACGTCTGTGCAACAACAAAATCCTGGAATACGGCTATATGATGAGTAAATTTGACAGTATCAATTTCCGCAGAAACGTAAGCCCTCTTGTTGAGGAACAAAATATCGCCTTCAATCTGGAATATACAGAGTCTTTTAACCTGCTTATCGGAGGCAACCGGCTCTTCAGGGGCTATGATACCCGCGCGGAAATCCAGACAATGAAAGCCATCTGTGAGCGGGCGATCCGTTTTTATCCGGAACTGAAGGATATTAAATGTATCCGGGCTTATTCCGGGGTTCGTCCCTTTGTCATTGACCATCTGCCCATCGTATCTGATGTGGACAGCGTTCCCGGCTATTATATCGCCGCCGGACATGAAGGGGACGGCATCTGCTTCTCTCCTATTACCGGAAGATTTATGGAACAGATCATCAGTAATAAGCCTACCGATTTTGATATCAGCAAACTGGATTTTGCCAGATTTGCCAAATCTTAGCATACACATCCCTATCGCGGGTATACATAATAAAGGGGGAGCTGATATGAAAAACAAAGCGGATGACCATATCCGATACGGATATATATCTCCTCAAACGGACAGCATCATCGTGAAAATGCGTCCCGGGCAAAACATTTCCGGTTTCCCTATCGGCATCATATACATCGATGATGTATACTATCCCATGGTTCCGGGAAATATTGTCAACGGCTATACCTTTCCATTTCCTGTCCGCCTTATGGCGGTTCAGGGGCTGGACTGTGACAATCTTTTTAATACCCGGGAAAATGTTTACGAAAAAATACTTGCCGCCTGCCGCAGGCTGGAAAAGGAGGGCGTGCGGGCTATCAGCGCCGCCTGCGGGTTCTTTGGAAATTATCAGGTCCGGGCTGCACAGGATCTGAATGTTCCTGTGGCTCTCTCCAGCCTTGTCCAAATTCCATGGATCACCGCCCTCCTGAAAAAGGATCAGAAGATCGGCATTCTGACCGCTTCCAAAAACTCATTCACTGACGCCCTGCTGAATAGCTGCGGCGTCAGCGATGAGCAAAAAAACTGTCTCATTGTGGAAGATCTTGGCCATGAAAAAGAATTTTCCTGTATTATCGAAGGCCGGGGGGAATTTGACAATGGGGCGGTCCGTCGGGAAGTTGTAGAAAAAGCGCTGTCCATTGTAGACAAATATCCGGAAACCGGGGCTATCCTTCTTGAATGCAGCGATATGCCGCCCTATGCCTGGGCCGTTCAAAGTGCTGTAAAGCTTCCGGTCTTTGATTTTACAACTTTGATCCGATGGCTTCACAGCGCAGTCGCCCAGGTGCCATACTGCGGATTTATATAAACGGAAATTTCTAAAAAAGAACATCCTCACTTCAACACAACATCAAAAGACCATGTGTGTCTGTCCAAAAAGCAGTCGGCATGGTCTTTTATATTTCTCCTGACAGCAGTGATCGCGCGTACCTTGCAATTTTCTACCGTTTATGCAACAATGCTCTCCGTTAGGAGTCTTCGTTGAAAATTAAATATTATTCTAAGAAAGCTGATTGCTTTCTGTATGCTTCCTGCATCTTTCCGGCAAGGTCGATGACCAATGCAGTAGCTCCTCACAAAAACTATAATCCTTATCATCCATATGCTTCGGGATTTCTGTCAGGAGATATTCAAAGTATTCATAAGGCTTCAGGTTATTCGCTTTTGCTGTCTCAGCTATGCTGTAAATGATCGCACTGGATTTTGCGCCTGCAACCGTATCAATCATTACCCAGTTCTTCTTCTTATGTTCTACAGAGCATAAGAAGAATTATGCCGTGAGCAGAATTATGTTCTGTAGTGCCGCATAATCCTTTGAATTCACTACACGGCACTGTTTTTACAGAACATAATTATTACAGAGAAGCCAAGAATGCGAGAATGGACTTACTTGGTTTGTAGTTGAATGAACTGTTTGATGTTTCATCAAGTTTCTCCATAGCTTGACGTTTGATCTCAATGTCAGCCACCATATATTTATGAGTCGTTTCAATGCTTTCGTGCCCCAGCCAGATGGCGATTGTAGATATATCTACACCAGCCTGCAGCAAATTCATTGCAGCACTATGGCGGAACGTATGAGGTGTGACATTTTTCTTGTTCAGCGATGGGGACAGTTCTGCAGCTTTTTCTTTGATCGTGGTTATCCGCTGTCCGACGCCTGATCGTGTTAAATTCCCATTGCGATTGTTTGATAAAAGGCGATTGTCGCGGTTTAAATTTTGTAGCTTGATATAATTGTCGATAAATGCAGCTGTTGATTTCCATATTGGAGTTATGCGTTCTTTTCGGCCTTTTCCCCAAAATCGAATAGATGATGTCCCATCTGTTTCAATAGATATATCGGACACACATAAGTTAACCAGCTCCGGTACACGGCATCCTGTGTTGTACAGAATCATAAGTATCATCTTATCCCTTAACGATAATGCATCTGGGTTATTGCATACTTCAAGCATTGATTCATGCTCCTTCTTGGTGATAAATGACATTACCTGTTTATCCGCTTTTCTGGCTGGTAATGATAAGGACTTACGGATAATCCCAGAGTATTCTGGCGCCTCTACCGCAGCATATTTCAAAAATGACTTTATAGCAGACATTCTGAGATTAATAGTTGATGGGCTACAGCTTCGGATTGTCTCCAGATATGTTCCAAATGCTGACAGATGGTCTAATAAAAAATAGGGACACTCTGCTGTAAGTATCCCTATCTTCTATCAATGTATTGATAGCTCTATATTCACTTTCATAATTCAGGATTTTTTTGTGTTCCCCGTACCGAGGTCTAAGGCAACCACAACGGTCACTTTGTTTACAAGTACCTTTTCCTTGTGATTTTCCTCTAATCTGTTGAAACTGAAAAAGTCAACAAAGTGCGTAAATTCAAGGATTTCTAGGTATGTTTCTTCTGTAGTCTCACCACAGTCTC
>CAZMGH010000070.1:0-6510 GCA_964565805.1 uncultured Lachnospiraceae bacterium | reverse complement strand
TTCAACGCCAGCCGGAGTAACAAGTACGCTATCATAATTAGGACAAAGGATATTAGGCTTGCTAAATGATGATGGGAACTATCCATTGTCTAAAGCCAAGAAGGATTGCGGTAATATCATTTCAAGTGAAATAAAAAATTATAAACTCTAAAATTTTGAAAAAGAGACACCTGCAAATATCTATAAGATCAGATAAACACCGGAATATTATTTGGCAGCTAAATTATGAGCCTTATCGCACATAATATCACATGCCATACCAAAAACACAGTAAATTAAAGAAAAAAAGAATGGAAGCAATGGGGCTCGAACCCATGACCTCTCGCGTGTGAGGCGAACGCTCATCCCGGCTGAGCTATGCTTCCATGTGTCTCATTATATCACTTTGAAATAAAAAATCAATACCAGAATTTTTTTGCTAAAATCGAGAAAATAACTTATATTTTTGGTGAATTTTTTCACAATTACAGCGCTACAATATAGATCTTACCAAGCTCCATATGTACTCCGCGAATATCTTGAGGAGCATTTCCGTCTTTTCCAAGGAAATCTTACTCCTATCCGGATCCGTATTCTTTTGATCCATATTAAGTATAGCATTTATGAGTAGAAAAAAAGTTTCTGGTTTTTTTCTTCATATTTTGATTCAGGGTGATTGCTGGCAACAGTTTATCTGTCTTCTGCAATAAAATCTGTCTAAAATCCCCAAGTCGTGGTATATTATATATACAAGTAACCATCCCAACGTTTACGCTGATTTACTGTCACATCGATTTAAAGGAGGGATACCATGCGAATCGCTGTTATTACCGGAGCGTCCAGCGGTCTGGGCGTTCAGTTTGTACGCCGTCTGGCCAGACGGCAGGATCTGGATGAAATATGGATGATTGCCCGGCGCCTGGATCCTATGAAGGCTCTTGCAAAAAAGATTTCCAGTTCGGCAGTGCTCCGCCCTATATCTATGGATCTTACCCTTGATGAACATATTGAAACCTACAAAAAGCTCCTGGATGAAGAAAAGCCGGACATCCGGTGGCTGATCAATTGCGCCGGATTTGGTAAAATGGGGCCGAACGAAGAAATTCCCAGAAAAGTTCTGGACGATATGGTCCTGTTAAACTGTAAAGCCGCTATGGATATGACCCAACTCTCACTGCCCTACACGAAAAAAGGCAGCCATATCCTTGAAATCTGCTCTACGGCAGCCTTTATGCCTTTAAATGATCTTGGGGTATACGCGGCAACAAAAGCATTCTTACTGAGCTACAGCCGTTCCCTCCATGTAGAGCTTTTTCCCAAAGGCATTATAGTCACCGCCGTATGTCCCTATTGGATCAAGGACACAGAATTTATACCTAGCGCAAAAAATATTTCAATGATTTCCGACGCCAAACCGGCAGTCCGTTATTTTCCACTGGCTTCCAGAGCCAAAAACGTAGCCGCCTGGGCAATGAGAGACGCGTCACTGGGGCTTTCTGTCTCTACCCCGGGTATTATATGCGGCCTGCACCGCCTTGTGTCTAAATTTATCCCTCACCGACTGTTAATGCCGGCATGGGATGTTATAAGAAGAATTTTCCAAAAACAGTAATTAAGGGACATATACTGCTATCGACCTAAAGAGCTATTACGCCTCTTTAGAGTTTGTAAAACACGAACAAAATCCTCTCACCACAAATCTAGGAAAAAAGGATATTCGGAATGACCAGTGAAAGCGGACATTTTCCGGCAGCTCCTGGAGCAATCCGGATCTGGACAAGGATCTGCCCTTTAAGCTGGACTATATTACCGTGCTTTCCCAAATGGCACACTATCTGGAGTGCAGCGCGAAAACATACGACATTTATTTCCACGATCGGTTGGATGGCATCTGATCCCTGCAGGTATACCTACAACTATATACATCGCTAAAGACAGTTGTTCTTCCCACACGCCCTACCTATTCCTGCCGCAGCAGTTTTTATATTTCTTCCCGCTGCCACAAGGACACGGATCATTTCTTCCGATCTTCTTTCCTGCTCTCCGGAAGGTGCCCTCCATGTCACTGTCCCATGCCTGGATATTTTGTCCCGGTTTTCGATGAGGATATTTTTTATAATAATATCCAGAATAATACCTGTCCAGCCGGTCATAATCCTTTAAAAGCATATCCCTCAACCGATCTATATTGGTATTTTCAAACGTCCTGACAACCTCTTCCACAGAATTGTAAACCTCCGGGTATCTTTCCTTCAAAAGCTCCAGTTCCTTTTTGTTTTCCGGCCATTCTTCCAGAACACACAGTCTGCAGTCTGTCTGGATAAAACGGTAAAACTGACTGTCCGCCAGGTACTCTTCATAAGGATCATAATACACGTCCGCCATTGCTTTCATAGCATCAGATAAATCCGGATCACTCTGTATTGCAAGAATATTTATCTGTTTTTCTGCCTCATCCCACTCTTCCCCTGCATCCGGAAGGACCTTTCGCAGAGTTTTCAACAGCATACCAATGGCTTTATGCACAGACTCAAGACTGACATGATCTTGCTTTTTACTGTCAGATATTGATCTATGCAGGCCTGCAACTCCTGAAGTGGTAACAATCTGAAATAGATCGTCCTCATGGGGTTCCAGCAAAACACCGGATTCCGTCAAGAAATCCGACATCTCTGCTGCCGTATCTTCAAAAAGATGCTGAGGGTCCTTTATGCCAAAGCTCAACAGCCCGCAATAGGCATTTAACAGCACTTCAATCTCCCGTGGATTTTTTCTTTTTTCTTCCTGGATCAATTCTTTCAAAACTTGTATGCCATTTTCCTGACATCCACGTTCTTCGCAGCAAAGACCGTAGTTTAAAAGAAACTCTGAATCCCGGCAGCCCATTTTATATGCCTTTTCAAAAGCAGCAAAAGCTTTCTTCCCGTAGCCTCTTTCAAAAAAAGAAAGTGCCAGTTCTTTCTGGAAATCTACATTTTCTGGAAAATCCTCCGTCAGCGATTCCAGATTTTTTACAGATTTTCCCGTCTGCCCTTCGATCCTCTGTGCCAGCGCCAGGAAATATACATAGCCGGAACAGGGGCCGAAGATACGTATTCCTTCCTCCGCTGTCCGTATGGTAAGGCTGTAATTTTTCTGCCGGAAGCTTTCTTCCACCTGCTGGAACATCCGCTGCCCCATAGGATCCTGAGGAACCCGCAGCGCAAGGCTTTTGGGCAATTCCTTTTTGTCTGTTTTCAGTAATTCATACGCCCGCCGAATCTCCTGAAAACGCTCCGGTTCTCTTTCCGGACGGTGTTGGCGCACCAGACGAAAGTAGGCTTTTTTTATTTCCTCCTGGGATGCGCCTGGCTGAAGCTCCAATATTTTATAATAATCTTCCATTTTTACCTGCCTTCCTCATCCAGGCAATCTCTCAGCTCATCCCCCAGATACTCTGCAAGCTCCTGATCTGCCTGGCAAATAGCAAGTTTCAGCTCATACAGGATCTCTTCTAGATCCTGCGCCAGTTCCTTGTCATTCCGGACCGATGCCGCTTTTTCCAGTTTTTCCGCCCTTCTGATCAGCGCGCGGAAACTACCTGCGATGGGCGACTGTTTCCAGCCCCCAACATCTGCTTTGACATTTTCTCCCGTCATATGGATCGTCACGGAAGCTTCATTTCCTGTACTCACCACTGTGGCGGAAACCTGTAAAATACCATCCAGATTATAGGAAAAAGAAACATCAATCTCCTCCTTCCCAGCCGGAGCCGGGGGAATCCCGCTAATGTCAAACTTGCCTACAAGATAGTTTCTGTCAACCGTTCTGTGATCGCCCTGATATACTTCAATGGCCGCCGTATGCTGGCCGTCCCAGCTGGTATAGTACCGCTCCTTGCGCGTCACAGGAATCGTCACATTTCTTGGAATGATGACGCTCATCCGGTTATCACTGAACTCGTCCATGACGCGGATTCCCAGCGTATAAGGATTAACATCCGTCATAACCAGACTGTCATCTTCTTCTACTGCTCCGCTGATTATTCCCGCCTGTACCGCGGCGCCTTCCGCGATGCTGTAATCCGGATGGATTGCCGATGAAGGCTCCTTTCCCAGCTGCTCACGGATCTGCTTTTTTACCAGGGGAATCCGGGTGGAACCTCCCGCCAGCAGCACCATGTCAAGATCTTCCGGTGAAATCTTTCCGTCTCCCAGAGCAATCTGAAGAGGCCCCTGTGTACGTTTTAATTCTTTCTCAATTAATGACTCAAACAGCTCCCGGGAAACCAATTCCTCCAGACCAAGGGGGACGCCATCCTTTTCTGTCAGCATAGGAACCGACACCTGTGCTTCTTCCTGGGTACTTAGGGTGATCTTACACTTTTCCGCCGCTTCCTTCAGCCGGGATGCCGCATACACATCTCCTTTCAGACGGATTCCGTACTTCTTTTCAAAACGATCTTCCAGCCACTGGATCAGGCACTGATCAAAATCTTTACCTCCCAGCCGGTTATCGCCTCCCGTGGCTTTAACCTCCAAAACACCGCCAAACAGCTCCAACACTGTCACATCAAAAGTTCCCCCACCAAAGTCATAAACCAGAACGTGACTTTCTTCTTCCAGGTGGCTGATCCCATAGCTAAGGGCCGCGGCCGTTGGCTCATTGAGGATACGCTCTACAACAAACCCTGCCTGTCTTCCTGCCTCCGCTGTCTCACGACGCTGCCTGTCATCAAAATATGCCGGCACGGAGATTACCGCCCGGCTTACCGGCATGCCCAGATACTCTTCCGCATACCGCTTCACATACTCCAGGATCTTCGCGGACAGCTCCACTGCCGTATACTCTCGTTTGCCCAAACGGATTCTTTCATCTGTCCCGATTTTCCTTTTAATCTCAATAGCTGTCCGCTCAGGGGCTAACACATACTGGGCCTTTGCCTTTTCTCCAACGACAAAATTCCCGTTGTCATCAATTCCCACAGCTGAAGGAATCGCAAAAGAGCCGTCAAAGGAAGGAATCATCTCTGCCTTACCATTCCGATACACTGCCGCTTCTGTAGTCGTTGTTCCAAGATCAATTCCAATAATAATATCCTGTTTATCCATGTTCTGATTTCTTCTCCTTCGTTGTTTTCAGCCGAATTCTTTTTAGCTTTCTAACTTTAACCGATATGCAGAGACCTTCGCCTTGCTCAGCGTCCGTCCGCAATAGATTCTTCCATGGCTATACACACATGCCACTGTATGATTCTGATTTATTTGATCTGTCTCTACTGCTTCCAGCACCTGATGAATCTCGTAGTCCACCGGTTCGCCCACAATGCCTGTTTCCTGGATCCCCGCATTGCGCAATAGCTTTCCGGTCTCCCGTTCCATCATGGCAAACTGGCCGGACCAGGCAGCATCATCCGACAGCCGCCGATGGATCATTTCCATCTGATCTCTCATAAGACATACCAGATCCAGCAGCGCCTGCTCTCTTTTGGAGGATTCCGACAGTCGCTGTTCAAGCTCCGTTTCTCCTTTACTCTGTTCCTCCATAGTATCCAGCAGATCCTCCAGAGAATCCGACTGTGAACGCATAGTCTTTTCCCATTCTTTCAGACCGGTATCCAGCTTGTCAAAATTTTGGCTCAATTCATCCAACCTGCCGTTCAGTCCATTCAGGCCGCTGCTAAGTTCATTCATACCGCTGCTGAATTCTTTAAGAAGAGCCTCCTGCACATCATCCCTCTTCTTTTTTCTTCCAAACATGGCTATATCTCCTTTGATGCATTTTTATCCACTTTATCATGAAACTGCAGGACAGTCAATAATGCCGGTAAGAGGTCCTATCAAAAAAGGAACTCTTCCACCTTAGACTATTCGTGTTGCTTCCCGGAACCAATTCTACTCCAGCTCATAGAATATCATCTTTCGTAGTCTGGTCTGCTTTTTTAATCAACCGGCAGATCGGCTCGTTTCCACTGGTGTTGACCCAGTAATTCTTTGGCGGAGTACTCGAATTACCTTTTGCCTCCACAGTGACCAATTGATTGTAAGAATTTTTATCATCCTCATCCAATTTAGGGCTCCCCTCTGCGCCTTTGACAATCCTCTGTATTTCTTCATGAAATCGCCAAAGGGTATCGTCCGCCTGTTATGTATCCATTTTACCGTTAAGCCACAGGGCAGTCAAGTTTGCCCGTTAAATTATCGTTAAATTATCTGTGAATTATTTGTAACTGCGGGATAAAACTGTTAATCATCCATCAGCTCCTTCATAAGCCTTATCCAGAGGATCCGCCTGTTTCCTAAATTCCGGCGTCTCAGCCGAATTGTATTCTGTAAATACCTGGCGGGGCAATTCCAGCACGTTTCATCCCACATCAAGAAATGTCGGCCCTGCACCAGAGGCTTTGTCGCTTCATCAGCCCACAGTCGGCTCAACCGTTAAACCGACCAAGGTCGCATCCCAAATTGGCAACTTCCAGACGGTCACCGGTGCCATTGACCATACACTCTTTTTCCCAAAAAGCAATCCCATATTTGATGATCTTCTTCATCC
>CAZMGH010000069.1:0-7119 GCA_964565805.1 uncultured Lachnospiraceae bacterium | reverse complement strand
GGAGATTACTGATAATTAAACATAATGGATTTTTTCAGGTCTTCTCCGGCTTTTTCTTCACCTTTTAATAAAGAAACCAGCTGGGCGGCAAATTCAATGGCTGTGCCCATGCCGCGGCTTGTAATGACTTTGCCGTCTGTGACTACGTTATCGGTTTTGCACACTGCGCCGGTAAGCTTATCTTCAAAGCCCGGATAGCAGGTGGCATTTTTCCCGTGAAGGATACCAAGACCGCCAAGGACGCTTGGAGCGGCGCAGATGGCAGCCACGTATTTGCCATTAGCGTAGGCTTTTTTCAAAATATCGGCCAGAAGCATGCTTTCGGCCAGATGCGTCGTTCCCGGAAGGCCGCCGGGGAGTACAAACATATCAGCAGCATCTGCGTCAATATCCTCCAGAAGCACATCGGCGCCAATGGTGATCTTATGAGATCCGGTCACCGTTAACGTTCCGTTAATGGAAACAATAGAAATATCAATACCGGCCCGGCGCATCATATCCACAACCGTAAGGCCTTCAATCTCTTCAAGGCCGTCAGCAAAGAAAATATAAACTTTTGACATGGGAAAAACCTCCTTATAAAAAAATTCCGTAAACGCGTTTTGTCCTGCTGCAGGTGCAGCAGGACTTTGCTATTTACCCCGTAAACGGCAACGTCTTCCATGCTACTTCTTAAGTATAAAAAAACTTCACTGGAAATGCAAGAAACTTAATGGTATAATAGCCGCATAAGACGGCTATTATACCGCGTCTTTTGCGCGGCGAACGAAGTGAGCAAACTAATGCGCAAAAGTACGCATCCGGGCGAAGCCCATATTATGGCCGCGTCGTCGGCCATAATATAATAGCCGCATAAGACGGCTATTATACCGCGTCTTTTGCGCGGCGAACGAAGTGAGCAAACTAATCAGCTGTCTGAACCGTTACACAAGGTGTTAGAAAGCGAGGAAAAAGTATGAAGAATCAGGTAAAGTTAAAAGGTCAGCTGAAGTCCTATCTCAGATGGCCGATCATACTTAGCTGCCTCCTTGTTGCTATGACCATAGGGATTTTTATTGTGGATTACAAGTGCGGACTGATTGCATTGGCAGCCCTTGTATGCTACATTATCGCGGCGCTGGTGATCAATGGCCGTATAAAGCCTATTATTATCAGCGAGCTGGTGAATTTTGCCCTGGAATACGGCCAGGTCCAAAAAACCCTGCTTTTTGATCTTCAGGTTCCCTATGCTGTCCTGGATGAACAGGGGCACCTGCTTTGGGCCAATAAAACATTTCGCGAATTGACCCAGGAAAAGTCTTTTGTGAAGGGGATCGACCATCTTTTCCCGGAAATCACAAAAGACAAGCTTCCCACAGGGGAGGATAAGGCGATTATTCCCGTATCTTATGAAAACGGGTATTACCGGGCAGAATTATCCCGGATCGTGCTGGAGGATTTTTCTCAGAATAATGCCCTGGTGGATCCTGGCGGTGAGAATGTCCTTATTGCCATGTATCTGTTTGACGAGACTCAGATCCGCAACTATATCCGGGAAAATCTGGAACAGCGCCTGGTGTGCGGCATTATCTTTGTAGATGACTATGAAGATGCTTTAAACAGTACGGAGGAAGTGCGCCGTTCCCTTCTGGCAGCTTTAATTGACCGGAAGATTACAAAATACATGCAAAACTATGACGCGATTGTCATAAAGGTGGAAAAGGACCGGTATCAGTTTGTGATCCAGCACCGGTATCTGCCCCAGCTTCAAAGTACCAAGTTTTCCCTCCTGGATGAGGTCCGGGAGATTAATATCGGCAATGAAATGGCAGTGACCCTGTGCATTGGTATCGGAGCAGACGCGGCCAGCTATGCCCAGTCTGCCGAGTGGGCGAAAAATGCCATAGAGCTGGCCCTTGGCCGTGGGGGCGACCAGGCTGTAGTTAAGGAAAGAGAAAAAATCTCTTACTACGGCGGAAAGAAAAAACAGGTGGAAAAAAGCACCCGCGTCCGGGCCAGGGTAAAGGCTCATGCCCTAAAGCAGCTTATCGAAGGCAAAGATCGGGTGGTGGTCATGGGCCACAAAATCGGAGATGTGGATTCCTTTGGCGCGTCCGTAGGCGTGTACCGGATTGCCCGGGCATTAAATAAAAAAGCCTATGTGGTTTTAAATGAAGTGACTAAGACGGTGCGTCCGTTAAAGGAGGCCTTTGAAAATAATTCCTATTTTGACAGCGACATGTTTTTAAATGAGGTTCAGGCCAGAGAAATCGTAAATCTCAACACGGCTCTGGTGGTCGTTGATGTAAACCGTCCCTCTTATACCGAATGTCCGGATCTTTTAGGATTTACCCGAAGCATTGTTATTTTGGATCATCACCGCCAGAGCAGCGAAAGTATTGAAAATGCAGTGCTTTCCTATATTGAGCCTTATGCGTCCTCAGCCAGTGAAATGGTGGCGGAGATCCTCCAGTATATCAGCGATGGCATTAAGCTGCGCTCGGAGGAGGCAAATGCCATGTATGCGGGGATCATGATCGATACAAATAATTTTCTGAATAAAACCGGCGTGCGCACCTTTGAGGCGGCGGCTTATCTCCGGAAAAACGGGGCCGATGTGCTTAAGATCCGCCAGATGTTCCGGGAGGATATGGAAACCTACCGCGTTAGGGCCAGCGCTATAAGCAAGACGGAAATCTTTGATCATGAGTATGCCATGACCCAGTGTATTCCGGGAAATATTGAGACACCTACGGTGGTTGGCGCCCAGGTTGCCAACGAACTTTTAAATATTACGGAGGTAAAAGCGTCCTTTGTATTTACGGAGGTCAAAGGCACGGTTTATATCAGCGCCCGTTCTATGGAAGAGGTAAATGTCCAGCTGATCATGGAGCGCTTTGGCGGCGGCGGACACAGCGCCATTGCCGGGGCCCAGCTTCAGGATATTTCTGTAGAAGAGGCAATGTTGAAAGTAAAGGCCGAGGTAAGAAGAATGAAAAATGAAGGAGAGATATAGATGAAGGTTATATTGCTTGAAGATGTAAAAAGCCTTGGAAAAAAAGGCGAAATGGTGAATGTGAGCGACGGATACGCAAGAAATTTTATTTTAAAGAAAAAGTTGGGCGTTGAGGCAACAGCTAAAAATGTCAATGACCTGAAGCTCCAGAAGGCAAATGAAGAAAAGATTGCCAGGGAACAGCTGGAGCAGGCAAAGGTTTTTGCTGAGGAGATCAAGGATAAGTTTGTAACGGTTTCCATGAAGACCGGAGAAGGGGGAAGAACCTTCGGTTCCGTGTCCACAAAGGAAATTGCCGCTGCGGCTAAAGAGCAGCTGGGCATTGACATTGATAAGAAAAAGCTCCAGCTTTCCGAGCCCATTCGTACTTTAGGGACAACCATTGTGCCTTATAAGGTACATCCAAAGGTAACAGCACAGATCACGGTGAAAGTAAAGGAAGCCTGATAGATTTATGGATGAAACATTGATCAAACGGATCCTGCCTCACAGTGTAGAGGCAGAGCGGGCTGTGGTTGGCTCCATGCTCATGGACACAGACGCCATTATCACAGCAGAGGAAATGATCACCGGAGATGATTTTTATCAGAAGCAGTACGGTATTTTATTTGATACCGTTGTGGAAATGAATAACCGGAACGTCCCTGTGGATCTGGTCACTCTCCAGGAGGCTTTAAAGACAAAAGACCTTCCCGAAGAGCTTTCCAGCGTGGAATTTCTTGGAGAGCTTTTAGACAGTGTGCCCACATCGGTGAATGTGCGCCATTACGCTCAGGTGGTGGCGGATAAGTCTGCCCTGCGCCGGATGATCCGAGCCAACGAGGAGATCGCCAATATGTGCTATCTGGACAAGGAACCGGTGGACACCATTATGGAAACCACGGAAAAGCGGATTTTCGACCTTCTCCAGAAAAAGTCTGCTGACGACTTTGTACCCATCCAGGAAGTGGTTTTAAGCGTTATTAACAAGATTGAAATGGCAGCCAGGCACAAGGGCACCGTTACTGGGATTTCCACAGGTTTTTATGACCTGGACTATAAGACTAGCGGTCTTCAGCCCTCAGACCTGATCCTGGTGGCTGCCCGTCCTTCCATGGGAAAGACGGCCTTTGTCTTAAACCTTGCTCAGTATATATGTGTGCGGAATAAAGTTCCTACAGCCATTTTCAGTTTGGAAATGTCTAAGGACCAGCTGATCAACCGTGTCCTTTCCATGGAGTCCAAGGTGGATTCACAGGCCATGCGTACAGGAAATCTGAACCAGACAGACTGGGAAAAGCTTATTGAGAGTGCCGGGATCATCAGCGAGGCGCCTTTGATCATAGACGATACGCCGGGGATTTCCATCGGCGAGCTGCGCTCCAAATGCCGTAAGTACAAGCTGGAAAATGACCTTCAGCTTGTGATCGTTGATTATCTCCAGCTGATGACCGGCGGAGGACGGAGCAGTGAGTCCCGTCAGCAGGAGATTTCCGATATTTCCCGTTCCTTAAAGGCCCTGGCCAGAGAGCTGAACGCCCCAGTGATCGCCTTGTCCCAGCTGTCCCGCGCCTGCGAGACTCGCCCGGATCACCGGCCCATGCTTTCAGACCTGCGTGAATCCGGAGCCATTGAACAGGATGCGGATGTGGTCATGTTTATTTACAGGGACGACTATTATAATAAAGATTCGGAAAAGAAAAACATTTCCGAGATCATTATTGCCAAACAAAGAAACGGCCCCATCGGCACAGTGGAGTTGGTATGGCTGCCCAATTACACGAAGTTTGCCAACAAAGAAAAATAGTATCCGACGCCTTCATCATAAGGACAATATATAAAACAGGCCGGAAAATTTCTGATCTTCCCGGCCTGTTTCTTATGCCCTGAAATTCTGTTAGATTTACTTTTTTGAAAAAAATAGTTGATTTATGTATGATCTGGCGGTAGAATGTTATAGAAGGACAAAGCCCGTTTACCACACCTAACGACATAATCATTATTATGTTTTACAGGCCCTGGGCGGAAAGGAGAGAGGCTGTTTATGGCGAACGCTTTGCTAATCTGTCTGGAAGATCATGATGAATGGCTCCGTCCGGACCTGCCGTCAGACGGCCAGCTCCCCGGACAATGGAAGCGGTGTATGATGCCCCGTCCCTTTGAAGGGAGGGACAGCTGCTGGCAGGACATATTGATTCGGAAGAATCTTCAGCGCGGCTATAAAAATACCCGTGGGCTGAAGGCGCTTTTAGGCTATGTGTGGCTGAGGCTGAAATTCCCTGAGGGCCGGAGTCCGTAGACATCTGTTGATGAGGGGACGAAAACATGAAAAATGCAGGATAGATGGAGGCGCCATGACAGATAAGGAACTAAGGCACCTGAGCCGGGCCCAGCTTTTGGAGCTGCTCCTGGCCCAGACAGAAGAAAATAAGAGACTGAAGGAACGGCTCAGCACCATGGAGATCGCCCTATCGGACCGGAGGATCGCCGTCCGTGAAGCCGGGACCATGGCGGAGGCGGCGATGAAGCTCAATGGCGTCTTTGAGGCGGCGGACGAGGCGGCGCGCCAGTATCTGGAAAATGTCAGGCATATGGCACAGAAAGGCCGTGATGGACTATGAATGAGGACAGGCAGCGCGGGAAAGGGCCGGGAATCAGACCCGGAAACAGCCGCCGCCCGGGCTCGAAAAAAAGGACTGCGGCCAGCCGCCGGGCTGGAAGGAAGGCCCGGAAAAGGGCGGAGCTCCCGGAAGTCTTCCCAACGCAGGAACAGCTGGAAGCTGAACTGGCATGGGAAAAGAGCCGGATGAGCCTGGGACAGGCATTGCGGAGCACGATATATACGATCATCGTCGCCGCGGCGGCAGCCGTCCTTGTGGCAGTACTTATCCTTCCGGTCTTCCGCATCTATGGAAGCTCCATGTCGCCTACATTGACAGAAGGGGACATCGTCGTTGCCGTGAAAGGAACGGACCTTGAGCAGGGGGACCTGGTGGTCTTCTACTATGAAAACAAGGTACTGGTCAAACGGTACATCGCCGGAGCAGGGCAGTGGGTGGACATGGATGAGGACGGCAATGTCTATGTGGACGGGCAGCTCCTGGAAGAGCCTTATCTGACGGAAAAAGCGCTGGGAGAATGTGACATCGAGCTGCCCTATCAGGTTCCTGACGGGAGGATCTTCGTCCTTGGGGACCACCGGTCGACCTCCGTAGATTCCCGGAGCACATCGGTAGGGTGTGTATCCGAGGAGCAGATCGTAGGAAAGATCGTGTTCCGGGTCTGGCCGCTGTCCGGATTCGGGACAGTATATTAGGAAAATCAGGAATAGAAGGAAGGCGTCCCTGTCCGCCTTGCGTGCAGGGGCAAGCCGCCTGTCCGGTCTTGTGGGCAGGCGCAAGCAAAAGAGAAAGGTTGGTGAACAGCATGAAAAGAAGAAAGAGGCCAGGAGCGGCAAGTGCGTACACTGCCGCGCGCCGGAGGCGGGCAGGATGGCTCATCGCAGTGATCTGCGTGGCTGTCCTGGCGGTATCCGGTACCGTGTATGGCCTGATGACGCCCGCCGCTGCGATGGAGGGAGGGGCTTACTGTGGAATGACAGAGCACAGCCACGACGAAGCCTGTTATACCAGTAGCCTGACCTGCGGGCTGGAGGAAGGGGAGGAGCATACCCATGACGAGAGCTGTTATGAGGATGTCCTTACCTGTGTCCTATCCGAGCACACCCACACGGATGAGTGCTATGTGAACCCGGAGGAGACAGAAACCGAAGAGACTGCGGCTGATGAAACAGCGGCTGGGACAGAAGCTGAAGAGACAACAGAAGAAACAAGCGGAACAGGTGGAACCTTATCTTATGAGGATGAAGCTTATTCTGTGGAGGTTTCCTATGACGCAGACGCGGGACTTCCCGATGGTGTTTCGCTGAGCGTTTCCGAATATGAAACGGATTCGGAAACCTATCAGGAGGGCTATGACCAGGCGGCGGAGCTTGCTTCTCTGACGGACGATGCCTCTGACAGCTTCCGCCTGTTTGATATTTCTTTGATGTCGGACGGACAGGAGATAGAGCCCGCCGCGTCAGTGGATGTGACCATAACTTATCAGAACGTGGAGTCCTTTGCGGACGCCTACGATCTTCAGGT
>CAZMGH010000068.1:0-7671 GCA_964565805.1 uncultured Lachnospiraceae bacterium | reverse complement strand
TTGAGCCCAGCGACATCGGCTTTGACCATGACCATATCGGTTTTTAACCCGCTAATATCCTGCCGCGCTGCTGATATTTCCTGCTTCATGCCAATAATCTCAGACAAGATAAGATCAAGCTTTTCTTCATTCATTTTTTCACCTCCTCGAATAAACTTATAGCTCGAAAAGAACTATGGTAGGAACAATAATTGCCCCGACAAACGGATAAAATACCGCTTGTCTTATGACCCATTTTATCATAAATCCATCGACATTCCAATAGGAGAAATTGTCGATAACACGACAAACGCATGAAACACATGAATGTGTTTACCAACTAAGCCCATTGGTTTTTATTTTTTACAAATTCATAAGCTCATCCAGATATTTTTCTGGATTTGTTCCAATCGTATACCGCTTCTTTTTTATGCTCAATCGCCAACAGGCGCTTTACTTTTTTTCCTCTTCACTGTTTAACAGTTCATTCCACAATGTCACAAAAATTGTTTCAAATATGACAAAAATTGTTGACTTCTTTCCATTTAGAAAGGGGTCATTGATTTTTTTGGAGGAATACAATAAAATATGAATAGTTGTAAAGCTACAAAAAAAGAAGAGCCAGCTCTTCTGGAAATACAAGAATGGGCAGAGTACATGCCCAAGATAGGAGGAACTATGAGTGAGATAATGAATGTCGGCATTGTTGGCTGCGGAGGTATGGGCGGCGGACATGCGATTGCTATTGCCAGCGGTACAGGAAATGCGGTTTGGAATGCAAATGATCCGGAAGGAACAGCATTAAAAGGGGAACATAATACAGATATTTCAAAGAAAATGGCTTTGGTCGGCATTTATGATATTGACCCTGCACGTCAGGAATGGGCAGCCCAGAGGGGATACTATAATTATGAAAGTTATGAGGCTATGCTGGCTGATGAAAAGGTGGATGCCATCCTTATTGCAACACCCAACCACCTCCACAAGGACATGGCAATCCAGGCAATGCGGGCCGGAAAGCATGTTTTGTGCGAAAAGCCGGTGATGATCTCCAGTAAGGATCTGGAGGATGTGCTGGCAGTGGCTAAGGAAACAGGGAAGGTCTTTTATCCCCGTCAGAACCGGGAATGGGATGAGGATTTCCGGATTGTAAAAAAGATTTATGATGAAAAACTTTTGGGAGAAACATTTAACATTGAGTGCCGTATTATGGGTTCCCGAGGGATTCCCGGAGACTGGAGAGGCGTAAAAGCCTATGGCGGCGGTATGATGCTGGACTGGGGTGTACATATTATTGACCGTCTTCTGGTCATGGTACAGGAAAAAATCAAAAAGATTTTTTGTTCCTGCACTTACATCACCAATAAAGAATGTGATGATGGTTTTAAAATGCATCTGACTTTTGAAAGCGGGCTGACTGCTGTGCTGGAAGTAGGCACATGCCATTTTATTAACCTGCCTTTATGGGCTATTTTCGGCACTGACGGCAGCGCGGAAATCAAGAACTGGACCTGCCAAGGACGGATGATGCGTTTAAAGAGCTGGGAGGATAAAGATACTTCTCCTATTCTTGCAGGGGCCGGGCTGACAAAGACCATGGCTCCCCGTCAGGAAAATTCTGTGGTGGAACTTCCACTGCCCTCTGTGGACTTTGACAGAAATGAGCTTTATTCGAACTTTGTAGATACTTGTCAGGGCAAGGCACAGCAGATCGTTACCGGAGAACATGCCCTGAGAGTCCTCAGAGTTATGGAGGCTGCCTTTGAATCAGACGCAAAAGGCATTGTGGTAGATTTTGAGTAAACTTCGGATAAAGCCCGTGAATCCGGGAAGAAAGAGTGCATAAAAGCTGAAAATCCCGGCACTTGTGCCGGGAAGCCTGCCAGCAGTCCTTCAGGGGACTGCTGGCTGCTGGTTATAGAGTACCGGCAGCAGGAGGCGGATGTTTATGCACTCTTTTATTTGCTCTTTTGCTGGTGAAATGTTATAATAGCCGCAGAGCGACGATTATACTATGCCCGCCCCAGCGGTAAGAGGAGATTGAATGAAAGCAAAACGACATGCAAAGATTATTGAATTGATCAGTCAATACGAAATAGAAACTCAGGAAGAACTGGCCCAGAAGCTGATCGAGGCCGGCTTTAATGTGACCCAGGCAACCATTTCCCGGGATATACGGGAACTGAAGCTGTCAAAAGTGGCTGATCATGATGGAAAACAAAAATATGTAGCCCTGGCCGGGGGCGACAGTCATAATGCAGACAAGTACACCCGTGTCCTTCAGGACGGTTTTATTTCCCGGTCCATGGCCACCAATCTGGTGGTGATCAAAACCGTTTCCGGCATGGCCATGGCTGTGGCTGTGGCCTTAGATGCCATGGATATTCCCGGGATGGTGGGGTGTATCGCCGGTGATGATACAATCTTTTGTGCCATCCACAGCGAAGCGGAGACTGTAAAGGTTATGGAGATCATTGACAAGGTGATTGCCAAAAGACATCCCTGATACAGGAAAAATCACTAAGGGATAGGTGTCCCCTATAAGCAGCAAGAATTGAGGTGGAAAATGCTTACTGGAATACATGTGAAAAATCTGGCTCTGATTGATGAGATCGAGGTGGATTTTTCTCAGCACTTAAACATATTAACCGGTGAAACGGGAGCTGGAAAATCTATTGTCATTGGCTCTGTTAATGCGGCTCTGGGGAAAAAGATTTCCCGGGACATGATCCGGAAGGGAGCTAGCGATGCTCTGGTAGAACTGTTTTTTGACGTAAAAGATCCTAAGGCCCTGGATTATCTTGACCGGATCCAGGTGCCTGTGGAAGGTGGGCAGGTAATCGTATCCAGGCGTATTACCCCATCCCGCAGCGTCAGCCGCATTAACGGGGAGATCGTATCGGCTCAGACGATAAAAGCTCTTGGAGAAATGCTGGTGGACATTCATGGCCAGCATGAACACCAGTCTCTTTTACATAAGCATCACCATCTGGAAATTCTGGATTTCTTTTCAAAAAAGGTCCTAAAAGATAAAAAAGAAAAACTGGCTCAGGCCTATGATACCTATACGTCTGTGAAAAAGGAGCTGGAGCGCGCTGTTGTGGATGAAGATCAGCGGCGCCGGGATATTTCATTTTTAGAATTTGAAATTGACGAGATTCAGTCCGCTCATTTAAGTGAAGGGGAAGATGATGAGCTGGCTGCTCTGTACCGGAAAATGAGCAACAGCCGCCAGATCATGGAAGGGGTTTCTGCCGCGTATCATCTCACCGGCTACGACAGCGGCGCCGGGGACGCTACCGGCCGCGCCCTTCGGGAACTGTCCGCTGTGGCGGATTATGATGAAGGTCTTTCGGATTTTTGCCGTCAGCTGGAAGATATTGATAATTTAATCAATGATTTTAACCGGGAATTATCCGGCTATATGTCCGGCCTGACCTTTGATAATGAGCAGTTTCAGGAAGTGGAGCAGCGGCTGGATCTGATCAATAATCTGAAGGCAAAGTATGGTGATACTATTCCCAAGATCCTTAAATATCAGCAGGAGAACCAGGAAAAGCTGGAAAAACTGAAAAATTACGATGTTTACCTGGATGAACTTAAGACCCGTAAGGAAAAGGCTCTGGGAGAGTTAGAAGAAATTTCCGGACAGGTTTCAAAGATACGTCAGGAGCAGGGCAGGATCCTGGCCGACGAAATCACAAAGGCCTTAAGAGATCTGAACTTTTTAGATGTGCGCTTTGGTTGGCGGTTTGAAAAGCTGCCGGATTATACCCGCAATGGTATTGATGACGCCCAGTTTATTATTTCCACAAACCCGGGAGAGGATATGAAGCCTTTGACTCAGGTAGCTTCCGGCGGTGAACTGTCCAGGATCATGCTGGCCATTAAGTCTGTCCTGGCAGATGTGGATTCCATTGAAACGCTGATTTTTGACGAGATTGACACAGGAATCTCCGGGCGTACGGCCCAGAAGGTTTCTGAAAAGCTGGCAGTTATAGCCAGAAAGCATCAGGTTTTGTGTATTACTCACCTGCCTCAGATCGCAGCCATGGCGGATAATCACTACCGCATTGAAAAAGAGCCTAAAGGCGCCCTGACTACCACTCATATTACGCTGCTGGACCATGAGATGATGGTGGAGGAAATCGCCCGCCTGCTGGGAGGCGTGGAAATTACAGACACGGTTTTGGAAAATGCCCGGGAGATGAAGTCTCTGGCAGATGCCATGAAAGAAAGACAGGACTAAAGGGGCAGGCCCTGTTGAGGACATCCACCAGCTTTCCATGGCGCCAAAGATGTCCGTTGATGTATTTTGACTGATGGTGCCAAGGTGGCTGTACTGGCCTAAGGCGGCAAAACTCTGATTTTCAGCCACAAAGCTTATCGAGGTGGCATGGAGCCGTGGATAATACTATTAACACGGGAGAAGGGAAGCCGATAAATTCAGAGTTCATCGCCCTGATCTCAGATGAAATCCGTTTGGACTAAAAAAAGAACCGTCAAAATACATAAAAATAACTACGAAATTTAATAAATATCTTTTATTATGCATAAAAACATGGTATAATACTTGAGAAATCTACTATTATATTTTATAGGCTGGGAGGATTTGTAAAGATGAAAAATATTTTATTTGTATCATCTGAGGCAGTACCTTTTATAAAGACAGGCGGCTTGGCAGACGTAGCAGGTTCCCTGCCTAAGGCATTTAACAAGAATGAATTTGACGTTCGGGTGATCATTCCCAAATACCGCATTATACCGGACCATTTTAAACAGCAGATGCAGTACCGCACTCATTTTTATATGGATTTGGGGTGGCAGAATCACTATGTAGGTATTCTTGAGATGCAGCTGGACGGCGTAACCTTTTATTTCGTGGATAATGAACATTATTTTTTAGGAGATCAGGCTTATGAAGGCGGTCTTTGGGATTTGGAAAAGTTTGCGTTTTTCAGTAAAGCTGCCCTTTCTTGCCTTCCTGCTCTTGGATTCCATCCGGATGTTATCCACTGTCATGACTGGCAGACCGGACTGGTTCCAGTGTACCTGAAAAATGTTTTCAATAATAACGATTTTTACTGGAATATTAAGACCATCATGACCATCCATAACCTGAAGTTCCAGGGGACATGGGATCCCAAGACCATTATGGGTATGACCGGACTTCCGGATTATCTGTTTACCCCGGATAAACTGGAGGCTTATAAGGACGCCAACTACTTAAAGGGAGGTATTGTTTATGCTGATTATGTGACCACAGTAAGCGATACCTATGCTCAAGAGATCCAGATGCCGTTTTACGGGGAGCGTCTTGACGGCCTTATGAGAGCGAGAAATAACTGCCTTATGGGCATTGTAAATGGTATTGACTATGATGAGTGGAATCCGGAAACAGATCCTATGATTCCATATCACTATAATGCCATTACTTTCCGCAAGGAAAAATATAAGGATAAATGTGCGCTTCAGGAAGAACTTGGCCTTGAGAAGAATGCGGACAAGTTTATGATCGGCCTTGTTTCCCGTCTGACGGATCAGAAAGGCCTGGACCTGGTGGACTATGTAATGGATCAGATCTGTACCGATGATGTGCAGTTTGTTGTCCTTGGCACAGGGGAGGCTAAGTATGAAAATATGTTCCGCTACTTTGCATGGAAGTATCCTGGCAGAGTCTCCGCAAATATTTTCTATTCTAATGAGCGCAGCCATAAGATCTACGCGGCCTGCGACGCGTTTTTAATGCCGTCCTTGTTTGAGCCCTGCGGCCTGAGCCAGCTTATGAGCCTGCGTTATGGTACTGTGCCTATCGTTCGTGAGACCGGAGGTCTGAAGGATACGGTAGAGCCTTATAATGAGTATGAGTCTACAGGTACAGGCTTCAGCTTTGCCAACTATAACGCGCATGAGATGCTTAACACCATTAATTATGCAAAGCATGTCTTCTATAATAATAAGAGAGAGTGGCACAAGATCATTGACCGGGGCATGGCGAAAGACTTTTCATGGAATACTTCAGCCAGACGGTATGAGGATCTTTACCGGATGCTGTAAAAAGTTCGCAAAGCGAAACAAATCATCATCCCTCAGAATTTTATGAGCATGAAAAAGGGACTGGGAAGCGGAACATCTAAATTCCTTTCTCCCCAGCCCTTTTTTTGGGCGATACGCCTGCCAAGCAGCCGGGCAGAAGAGCAAGCCTGCTTGCGCGGCTGACCGGATATTTGGCAGGCAACGGTCAGCGACCGGCCTTGCCGGGAGCGGACGTGATACGCCTGCCAAGCAGCCGGGCAGAAGAGCAAGCCTGCTTGCGCGGCTGACCGGATATTTGGCAGGCAACGGTCAGCGACCGGCATTTATACGTTAAACCGAAACAGAACTACATCCCCGTCTTTAACGACATAGTCCTTGCCTTCCATGCGCACAAGGCCTTTTTCCTTTGCCACGGTATAGCTTTGGCAGGCCATAAGGTCTTTATAGGTGACAACCTCTGCCTTAATAAAGCCCCGCTCAAAGTCGGAGTGGATCTTTCCGGCGGCCTGAGGCGCCTTTGTCCCTTTTTTAATAGTCCATGCCCGGGTTTCTGTAGGACCTGCGGTAAGATAGCTGATCAGGCCGAGGAGGCTGTAGCTGGCCCGGATAAGCTTTTCGAGACCGGATTCCTTCAATCCCAGATCCTCCAGGAACATTTTCTTCTCATCGTCACCCAGCTCTGCGATCTCCTGCTCGATCTGAGCGCAGATTACAAAAACTTCAGAGCCTTCTTTTGCGGCAAATTCACGGACTTTACCAACAAAAGGATTGGAAGCACCGTCATCGGCCAGATCGTCTTCGATGACATTCGCCGCATAGATCACTGGCTTATAGGTAAGCAGGTTAAAGCTTTCCAGCAGAGCCTTTTCATCATCGTCTGCCGGGACAAATGAACGGGCGGATTCGCCGTTTTCCAGGTGATCGATAATGCGTTTTACAAGATCTGCTTCCTTTGCCTGACTCTTGTCATTTTTTGCTGCTCTGGAAACTTTAGAGTAGCGCCGCTCCATGACTTCCATATCGGCAAAGATCAGCTCAAGATTGATGGTTTCAATATCTCTTAATGGATTAATAGAGCCATCCACATGGATAATATTAGAATCTTCAAAGCACCGTACCACATGGACAATAGCATCCACTTCACGGATATTGCTTAAAAACTGGTTTCCAAGGCCCTCGCCTTTAGAAGCTCCTTTAACCAGGCCGGCAATATCTACAAATTCAATGGCAGCAGGAATAATTTTCGCAGAGTCATAAAGTTTTGCCAGGTCATCCAGCCGGTGGTCAGGTACAGTAACGATTCCCACATTGGGATCAATAGTGCAGAATGGGTAATTGGCAGATTCCGCGCCAGCTTTTGTAAGAGAGTTAAAAAGTGTACTCTTGCCCACGTTTGGTAATCCAACGATTCCTAATTTCATTTATCTTCACATCTCCTTTGACTTTTGCGTTTTTATCACGATCATAATAGGATGAAGTTGGGGTCAAATAAAGATTTAACCCCTTGATACTACGGATTTCTCCGCACTTCGTGCTCTCGAAAGTCTACGTTCTGCTTCGGTCGGCGCTGAACAGGCGCCATTGGCGCCTAGCGCTCTAAAACACCTTAAATCAGCACCTATAAAAACAGCCCATCGCAACTATAGAGTATAGCAC
>CAZMGH010000067.1:0-7816 GCA_964565805.1 uncultured Lachnospiraceae bacterium | reverse complement strand
GCAATACTCCGTGACATTGTAATTATACATCAAAATTGCGAAAAAATCGACTGCCAGTCCGTTGGAACAGCAAGTTTTTTATGTACAATCCATCAGGTTTAATATATAATGATGACACCAGGATTTCAAGGGGGCAAATTCTAATTTGACCTATACACCTACGGACAAAAAGGGAAGGCTGTGAGCAAATGGATAAAGATATTAAACCTGTGGATGAAGATCGTAAGCCTTCACAGGACCTTGAAAAAGGGTCTGAGCATCCGAAATATTCGTATGAAGATCTTCTCAAGATCATTGAAAAACTTCGGGCAGAGGACGGATGCCCATGGGATCGGGCGCAGACCCATGAAAGCTTAAAAACATGTCTTTTGGAAGAGGCTTATGAAACTGTGGAAGCAATTAATCTTAAGGATGATGAAAACCTGAAAGAAGAACTGGGGGATGTTCTGCTCCAGGTGGTCATGCACGCTCAGATCGCCAGCGAAGAGAACCGGTTTGATATAGACGATGTGGTGGATGGCGTTGCCCAAAAGATGATCCGCCGTCATCCCCATATCTTTGGCACAGCCCAGGCCGCTTTGCCGGAGGCTGTGGCTGATTCCTGGGAAGAAATCAAAAAGCTGGAGAAACAGGAAAGTTCCGTATATGAAAGTCTTTGCCGTATTCCAAAAGCGCTTCCGGCCAATATGCGGGCGCGGAAGGTACTGAAAAGGGCTGCGGCAGGCGGCTATAATTTTACGGAAGAGGGCCCTGTCAGGGACCAGGTCTGCCAGGCTTTTAAAACCCTTGAAACTGCTGTATCTTCCGGGAATCAGGAGCAAATAGACGAAAGCTTTGGATGGCTTATCTTCGATTTAATTAATTTATCCCGTTTTTTAGATGTAAATGTGGAAAATAGCTTGACAAATGTAATAGAAAAGTTTATAAATAGACTTGGAAGCGTTGAAAATCCTGAAAAATCTCAGGGTTTAAGCCCTTCCGGATTGTCCCCGCAGCTATTTAAATCTTTGTGGGAGCTGTAAAAGAGAAGATCACGCAATCTGTGCGGATACGAATAAGTTTAGGAGGATTTATACGATGAACAAAGCAGAATTGATCGCCGCTATGGCTGAAAAAGCAGAATTGTCTAAAAAAGATTCCGAAAAAGCATTAAAGGCATTTATCGATGTAGTTACAGATGAATTAGTAAAAGGTGAGAAGGTCCAGTTAGTTGGCTTCGGTACATTTGAAGTATCTGAAAGACCTGCAAGAGAGGGCAGAAATCCTCAGACCGGCGAAACTATGGAGATCAAAGCGTCCAAAGCTCCTAAGTTCAAAGCCGGCAAAGCATTAAAAGACATCATCAAGGCATAATTCAATCAAACATAAAAATCCCCGGGTGCCGACCAAAAGTCAGCACCCTTTTTGATTCCCATTGAGCCATGCTGCCATGAGCGTACTGTTGCAGGCCAAGCTTGCTTGCGCCGGAAACTGTACGATTATGGCAATACGGCGAAAGCCGCAGCGAACGACATGGCGGCGCAGGGGCAAGCCCGTCAGGCCCCTGATCTATAAAAGGAGTATGCGTTTAATATGCGATTAGATAAGTTTTTAAAGGTTTCCCGCCTGATCAAACGCCGGACCGTGGCTAATGAAGCCTGTGACGCAGGCCGCGTCATGGTTAATGATAAAGTGGCAAAAGCATCCGTGAATGTAAAGCCAGGCGATATTATTGAAATCGGCTTTGGAACTAAAAGCGTTAAAGTAGAAGTTTTGTCTATTGCCGAGACAAGCAAAAAAGATGAGGCCAAAGAGCTTTTCAGATATTTGTGATCTTTTAGGGGACGGATACAGCGTTCGTTTAACTTAACTGCTGATAATTAATCGGATAGGGGAAGATTCCTTCTCCTATCCGATTAAATTCACGTAAAGTCCCGGTAAAATTTAGTTATAGGCCTTTTTACTAATATCTTCCAGGCTCCAGAAGGTATTTGAAAAATCCGTCCATAGCCTCTTTGGTCTTAAACTTTCCAATAAATACTTCATTTCCCATGGCTGCTGCCAGCACATCGGGCATACGCACATGCATACACAAAGAAACCTTATATCTATCCACCACATCCTGGCTGCTGTGGGCATAGCCCCGGTCATCCCGCCGACCGACAAATGGGCAGTAAAAATGCTCCCCTTTATAAACCTCTGTGATCCGGTCGTGGACGACCATATCTGCCCAAATCTTATATACATCCACACTGTTGGCATAATTAAGCATATCTGTAGTAAAACCGCCGCTGGGACGCATATTCACCTCAAGGGCCACAATATCGCCCCGCTTTCCAAGGCCTTCCTGATCCTTTAACAGCCGGAAAAATTCCAGATGAACGAAACGGCTTTTCACGCCAAAGCTGGCCACGCACCGGCGTCCCGCGTCCCGCACATCATCCTTCAGTTTTTTTTCAATATAATAATAGCTGTCTTCTTCATTATTCACTGTATCCATAATGGACACCATGGTCACATTTCCCGACTCAAACAAAGGCTCTCCCTTACTGTTAATGATGGCGTCATAAGAGCAGATCCTTCCATCTACAAATTCCTCCATAATATACTGGACCGGAGGGATTTCCTCAAAAAACTTTACCAGATCCGCTTCACAGATCAACTTAAATGTAGCGCTGGCCCCCACCCCGTTATCCGGCTTTACGATCACCGGATAGCCGACCTGTTTAATAAACTCCCGGGCAGAGTCCAGATCCTCCACCATATGATACCTTGCTGTAGGGATCCCCGCCTTGGCATAATACGCCTTCATGCCGGACTTATACTTGATCTTATACATATCATCATTTTTAAATCCTGTGTTAATATTAAAATCCGTGCGCAGCATGGCATCTTTTTCCAGCCAGTACTCATTATTGCTTTCCAGCCAGTCGATTTTCCCATACTTAAACGCGAAAAATGCCACTGCCCGGTAAACGTTATCATAATTTTCCAGGCTATCCACCCGATAATACTCGTTAAGATTTTCCTTAACATTTATATCCAGTTCATCATAAGGGCAGTCTCCAATGCCCAGTACATTCACACCGTTGCCTTTCAGCTCCCGGCAAAACTGCCAGTAGTTGGTGGGAAAATTGGGAGAAATAAATATAAAATTCATAACAGCCTCCTTAAAGATCATAAAATATATGGAATAAAATAAGCGGCCTGCTTAAACCACCAATCCCAATCATGATTTACGTCATAACCCCAATAATCAAACCAGGCATGGATTCCCTTGGAAAACAGCACATTCTCCAGCTCATAGGTGCTGGCTCTAAGCTCATCCTCCCAGGCTCCCTGTCCGACACAGAAAATGATCTTCCGCTCATTGTACATTTTTATATATGGATGATCCCAGGGCATATTCCGAAGATAATCAATGGGCGAATTATCATAGATCAGCGGCTCCATATAATCTCCAAAAGAGTCCCTGGAACTGTAAAGTCCGCTTAAAGAAAGATTCGCGTCAAACAGATCCGGTCTTCTGAAGAAAAAGTTGGCCGCATGCATGGCTCCCATGCTGCATCCAAAGGTAATGATCCCTTCCTCCCGGTATCCTCCATTGTTCTGAGCATTTTTATCAAAAATTTCCGGCACAAGCTCATCTACCACATAGTGGTACCACTGCTCATGGCGCGCGATCCGGTCATGAGGATTACGATCCTTCGCCGACCAGGTTTCCCCGTCAATCGTATCCACAGTAAACACCTGAACCTGTCCCTGATCAATATATTTGGCCCACACATCTACCATTTTAAAATTTTCAAAGTCATAAAACCGGCCATTCTGACACGGAAAATAAATACATGGATGACCGCTGCGGCCATACACTTTAAACTCCATATCCCGGTTCAGGCTTGGGCTGTATCTTTTGTGATATTCAACATTCATTTTTTCTCACCTTTCTCCCCCGATCTGAAGGCATTTCATAAATACCGGGATCTGTTTTTCCCAGCTCGCTTCACAGTGCCGTCCTCCCGGCACGATCCGCATACATACATTCACCTGCCGATCCAAAAAAGCATCTGTCGTATACTTTAACGCTTCACGGATCTGCCGGTGGTTTTTCATTTCCTCACTGCCATAGTCCATATACACAATGGTATCTTCTTCCATGGCACATTCCCGGATCATCTGGACAATTTTCCCGGAGGCCACCCACAGGCTTGGGGAAAGGGCCGCGGCTCTGGAAAATACATGATTGCAGCGGCAAATGGCGTAAATGGACATAAGGCCTCCCATGGAACTGCCGCAGATATATGTATGCTCTCTCTCAGGAAGGGTCCTGAAACGCCGGTCCACTCCCTGCTTAAACACACGGACCAGCCAGTCCATATACGTATCCCCCTTTGCCTTAATATAGCCCATGCCACGGGCCATAAAAGGCCATGGGGTATACTCCTCCAGACGGCCATTACCCTCATGATCACACTCTACGGCCGCAATGATCACCCCGGGATTTTCCCGGTCCATATACTCCTTCATGCCCCAGCACTTGCCATAGGTGGCATCTGCGTCAAAAAACACATTATGCCCGTCAAACATATAAAGCACCGGGTACCGCTGCTGCCCCTGGTCATAGTCCTGAGGCAGATAAAAATACGCTCTCCGCTTTCGATCTCCTGTAAGGGCAGGTATCCGGATCCATTCTTTAATGACCACGTTTATTCACCTGTTTCATATATTGTTATAAAATGTTGTTTATAAATTTCTGCTTTTCCGCACTAAAGCAACACACAGTATGATTATATAGCATTTGCGGGAAAAGAGCAAGATATACAAAGTTAGCGTCTGGCCCGGAGAAGGGCTGATTGAAAAATTTCGGCACTATAAGACATAATGGATACCATTGTCCTATAGTGCCATTTTTTCCCTCTACGGCCCTATTCTAACAGCCACTTTAATTCGTTCATCTTCTGGATTCCTTCGCAATCCATCTCCCCAAATACATCATCCAATGTCAGCAGGTATTTTGGGTAATTATCCGGAATCTTTCTCAGAGGCGCCAACTCTCTTGCCAAAACCTGTTCATCTAGCGTTGTTTGATTCCATATTTGTTTATATATTTGCATTTTATGGATTTCATTCCATTAGGGATCAAATCTTTCCATTACTCCATGAAATCTATGCTTCATAATCATGTTCCAGCATTTGTATAATATACTCATTCATTTTATCATACGAATCCCAGTTTTCCGGAGCGTCATTAATTTTAAAGTCATCACATAAAAACTGTATTTTTCCCAAAATACTTTCCGATGTGCTTTGTGTTTTCTTATAAATCCAGTCGTCTGCCACGGAAACAATTTCATGAGCAGCAACATTACGGATTTTTTGTTCCACATCTACTAAATCTTGGGTATAACGGCGCACTTTTCTATGGCTGCACATAGATTGAATAATTTCATTCAAATGTATACCATATACCACATCATATTTAAATTTCGGCCATCTCGCCAGAAGGATTTGATTCACCTCGGAATTTCTCAATTTATTAGCATCCCATCTCTTTACCCCTTTTTCATTCACTGTGCAGTAATAATCCAAATGAACGCCGCAATACTTTTTCACACATAATTCCATTAAATCGACAACTACCGGTGTAATCGCCCGTACAAAATCCGCATATTCTCCTTTTTTCAGCTTAATTTTCAGTCCCAGCACATACTCAAAGATCTTTCTTTTTTCCGTATCGCTTACAGGAGCAAATGCCTGGATCTTATGAACCGATAATTTAACTAATGTATTCCAGTCCAGACTGATCCTGGCCTCTGCTGCATCTAACAGCTTTTGTTTTTCTTGGGTAAGCTTGGGATTTAATTCATGGGCTACTGCTGCCGCAGCATGATAATCATAAGCCATTAAATGCTTTTTTATAATGTCCAGCTTTAAAAGCCGAAATAGATTCATACATTTAACAGCTTCACACCGATTATAAAAATTCTCTTTATTATCCTCATCCAGTTCCCAATTGGCTTCAACATCATATTCCTTGCGTTCTTCATGCTCCAGGTTGCTTCCATGTATAGGCGTTGACACTTGGATCGGCGTAAAACGGTATTCTGCCAAAGTGGCCATAACCACAAGAGCGCTTTTCATTGCCGGTGTGCCGGACGCCATATTCAGCAGCAGCTGATCACCATCACCCATCTGACCCTCTATATCCCCAATACATGCCCGAAAATCCTTGTAAAAGAAGTCATACTGCTGAACATTTACTAATTCCTTCCGAATCACCAGCCGTATATCAAAGTGGTGATTCATTTTATTTCCCAGAAGCTTAAGCGTTTTAACATAACGGTCATCTTTTAAATGGCACTTATAAATTTCCTGTGACATATATAAATAGACAATATCCGGTTGATATACACGACATATGTGAAGCAAGGATCCATCCCTAAAATACTTGATTGGATCTGTATTTCCCACCGGAGAAAATAAATATATTTTGCTCATCTTAGCTCTCCTCTACACAATAATAATTTCTTCTTCCTCTAAAACTTCTGCATTTCCCCAATTTAGTACCTGGCCTTTACCGTGAATCTTATAGAGCCGGACACTATCTTCAAGATCGACCAGTTTTGGAATTTCACGGATCAACTTTTCATACTTCTGCCTGGTCAGTAATGCCTCAAAGGCCGATTTTTGAACTCGTTTACCATATCCGGACATAGTTTTTGCAAATTTTAACCTGCGTTTGTTATCTACAATATCATAAATAACCAGAATAAACATTTTATCATTTTCCAGGTCGTCTGAAATCTGGAAATAATATTCTTCATCGTATCTGGATCGGTTCATAGCAGGATGCATCCTCCGTTTCTATTGCTTTGACCAGCTGCCCCATCTGTAAAAAAATGGCCCTGCGGAAACTTACGCTATAATCCACATAAGGAAGATAGTTCACTTCGGTTTGCAATTTTCTCTCTAATTTATTTAAGTAAATTTTCAAACCGGATTTTGTCAAATAACAACCAGGCTCATTCATGTTTGTTGTAAAATCATCTTTATGAATTTCATGCCCATTAATCAAACTCATTACGGTGGCATCCACAATGACAGCTCTCCATTCTTCCATAAGATCGCTGGCCAGGGTTGGATGATTTTCCCCGTCCCTGTGTATAAAACCAAAATATGGATTTAACCCTTTAAGCTCAATTTTACAATAGATTTCATTCATCAATATGGAATATCCCAAACTGATCAGAGAATTAAACTCATCTTTCGGCGGCCGTTTACTTCGCCCTTTAAATCGGAAATCCTCCTCAATACATTTAGACAGTCCCTGAAAATAGTATTTAGCCGCCTGACCTTCAAAACCGATCATTTCTGGAATTGTATTACAATTCTGAATTTTATTGCGGCAAATCGTCATCATTTTTTGTTCTTGATCAAGCACAAGCTTGCGGCTCTTTTCATAACGCCTCAAAACTACACTTTGATTTTTCAATTTTGCCCTTAAGATTTTTCTCCCCAGATTTTTTGAAAACTCCGTATCATACAGAGATGCCTGTTTTCTTTGCCGCTGCGCATTTACATGGCCTGTTGACTGAACCCGTCCAAAATAATGCCCGCCTTTAGAAAAATAGGCCACCGGGATTCCCCTGGACATACATGTTTCAACGCACTGAGTTGTCATCTGCGACATTCCCATAATTGTAATCGCCTCCAGCGATTCAATAGGAATACTTTTTTTCAATCCATCCAGATATTTAACTGTGCATTGATTTCCCTCAACGCCAACAACTGCGCCGTTATCATTAACGTACAAAAGAGACACTTTATAGACCTCCTT
>CAZMGH010000066.1:0-7919 GCA_964565805.1 uncultured Lachnospiraceae bacterium | reverse complement strand
TTTTAATCGCATTTTTAATCGTTTTTAATCGTTACCATTCAAAGAGCGACCAGTAACCGTTAACCCTCGCTGCCGGTTCTTCCTCAAGTTTGGGTAATGACCAAAAAGTAAGTATTCACCTGCCCGATTCTATATGTTACAATAAATTTATACGATAATATTAAAAATTTTTAAAGGAGTGTACTTTATGAAAAAACTGAATCGCTGGGTCTATGCCATCGTTGGTGTGATCGTGTTGATCTTTGCCGGACTGATCTATGCCTGGTCTGTCCTTGCCAGCCCTATCGCCACATCCACCGGATGGCAGCCTGACAGTATGTCGCTGACCTTTACTATTGCCATGAGCTTTTTCTGCCTTGGCGGTCTTGTGGGAGGTCTGCTGAATGGAAAGATTAATGTACGTATCAATGTGATTGCCGCTGCTTTTTTATTTTTAATCGGATTTTTCATTACCTCCAGAACAAGCAGCATTGCCATGCTTTACTTTGGCTTTGGCGTGTGCTCCGGCTTTGCCTCCGGCCTTGCTTACAATGCTGTTATGAGCACCATTTCCAAATGGTTCCCGGATAAGCAGGGACTGATTTCCGGTGTTCTGCTTATGGGCTTTGGTCTGGGCGCTTTTATAATAGGTAAGGTTTATACAGCCTATACCCCTGAAGGTCCTGATTCTGAAGCATGGCGCTCCTCCTTCCTCGTGCTGGGCGTGATCATTTTTATCGTCCTGCTGATCGGCTCTGTGTTTTTTGTTAAGCCGGATCCGGATTACAATCCCGTCGGCACGGCAGCCGTAAAAAAGAAAGTCTCCCGCTTTAAAGAAGAAGGCATTGATGTGGGACCTTCCGTAATGCTGAAACGTCCTTCCTTCTGGATGTACTTTATCTGGGCCATTGCCTTAAGCGCGGCCGGTCTTGCCTTAGTTTCCCAAGCCAGCAACATTATCACCATGCAGGTGGCTCCCGAAACGGATGCGGGAACGGTTGCCACTGTAGCCGGTCTGATCTCTATTTTTAACGGTGTAGGACGCATCCTCTTCGGCGGCATGTATGATAAGTTTGGCCGTAAGATCACCATGCTTTCCGCAGATTTCACCTTTGTTGTTTTCATTGTAGCCCTGCTTTTAGCTATGACCACAAAAAGCTTCCCTGTCCTTGTGATCTCCTATATTCTGGGCGGCCTTGCTTACAGCAGCGTTACCCCGACAAACTCAGCATTTATCAATGCTTTTTACGGTGCAGCCCATTACCCGGTCAACTTCCCTATGGTAAACCTGAATCTGATCATTGCATCTTTCAGCAGTACCATTGCCGGAAGCCTTTACACTGCTACAGGATCCTTTATGAGCACCTGCTTTATGATCATCGGCCTTGTGGTTGTAGGATTTATCACAACCTTTATGATCCGCAAGCCCTGACCTATCTGGGAAAATGCGTCCGCTGCCTGCGGATGTCTGCTCATCCAAGCATGGCGGCCGCTTGCCCGGTGTATCGCGCAAAAAAGCCAGGGCCTGGCTTAAAATGGACAGGCCCTGGCTTTTTATACGTATTATACAGCTTCATGAACCGCTTTCACAATGATCGGGGTTGCTTTTTTATCATTTTCTTCCAGGACCTTAATGATCCCTTCCGTATCTCCCTGAAGCACCGCTGCTTCTATCGCGAAAAAATCCGCCGCATTATCCTGGGTTGTCTTTGGCGTATCTCCATAAACGGCCCTGCCGTAAATATTTCTCAGGATCAGCTGAAGTCCCTTGATCACGCCCATATTGGAATCCAGGCGGGAATTTCCGCAATATTTATAAAAGGTTCCCACAATATTGTGGACGCACATGGTTTTTATCTTATAATCCCAGGCAGCCTTATAATCTTCAATCTCCTGGTGGATCTCAGCCGCCATAAGAACATGATCTCCCCGCTTCATAGCAAAGCGGACAGCCGCTGTATGAAGGGTCATCGCCAGCTCCTGGATCTCGATCACATCATTTTCGCCGATGGAAATAACTCTGGCGCCTACATTATTTTCATATTCTACAAGGCCTTCCTTTTGAAGCCGGTTAATGGCCTCACGGATCGGCGTACTGCTGACGCCATACCGTTCCTGAAGCTCGCTTACATTTAAACGGCTTCCCAAAGAAACCTGAAGGTTGATGATCTCTCTGCGGATCTGATCATATATCTGGTCAACTAAGGATTGCTTTCTTAATATCGCCATTGTAGCACCTCATTTCATATATCTTGCACGATATGATATTTGTTAGTATCATACCAGAAAATGAGGAATTAATCAAATATTTTTCGTCCGCTTGCGTCTTTTATTCCTTCCTGTTCCCGGTATTTTGCCACAGTCCTCCGGGAAATATGGATTCCCCGTTCATCCAGGGCCTGGGCAATAAGCCGGTCGCTTAAAGGCTTTGCCTTGTTTTCCTGATCAATGATCTCCCGGATACGCTTTTTTGCTCCATCCGATGTAACTTCTGAAAGTTCCCGGCTCACAGCGATTCCTTTGGAGAAGAAATAATTTAACGGATAAATCCCCCAGGAACATTGAATATACTTATCTCTCACTGCCCGGCTTACTGTAGACTCATGAACATTCAGCCGTCCGGCTATATCCTCCAGCTTCATGGGCCTTAAGTAGTCCGGCCCTTCCGCGAAAAAGCGGCTTTGAACGTCAACGATCGCCTTCGTCACATTCATTAAAGTACGGCTTCTTTGAGAAATACAGTTCATGACCCACTGAGCTTGGCGTACCTTTTCCTGAACATAATCTTTTGTCTCCCGGGAGGAATCTTCTTTCATCAGATTTAAGTAATAACTGTTTAAAGTCATCTTAGGGTAGGTTCCCTCGTTCAAAAGGATTTCATAATAGCCTCCAAGGCGCACTACAACCACATCCGGAGTAATATATTTTAAGTGCTCCCGAGAAGAAAATCCGCTGCCAGGCTTAGGGTTCAGCGCCTTGATCACCTTGGCCCCTTTACTGACTTCCTCCACAGGAATCTTCATCTTTTTGGCAATGGTATTTAACTGATTTTTTCCTAACAGCTCCAGATGATCTTCCACCATTTCACGTACTGCGGTATCATAAATCTTTTGCCGGTCCAGCTGGAGCATAAGACACTCTTTCAGGCTCCTGGCTCCTGCCCCCGCCGGTTCCAGGCTCTGAAGAACCGTCAGAAGTTCCTCCACCTTGTCCAGAGACATTTGAAAACGAGTGGAAATCTCCTGAAGATCTTCTGAAAAATAGCCTTTAGAATCCAGGCATAGGGCCATGTAATTTAAAACTTCCATCTGCTCCTGAGTGTATGGACTTCCCACCAGCTGGGACATAAGATAGTCCGCCAGCGCCTCCCCTTCGTCCACGGAAAAATTCCACGCATCTTTTTCCTGGTTAGAACCGTCTGAGCTGTAGTAAACCCGATTCTGTTCATCTGTAGAACTGAGCCATTCCAGTTTCCGCTTCCACTCGTCTTCCCGGCTGTTGCCAGTTCCCGGCTCTTCCAGATCCACCAGAGGATTTTCCAGGGCCAGATCTTTAATATATGTATCCAGTTCCGATGAACTCATCTGAAGGATCCAGGCAGACTGGATCATCTTCTGGGATAAAACGGTATTTTGGGTCATTTCCATTTTCAGACCCATATTTGTATACACCTCCATAAAAATCAGGCGGTAAACATATGTATGCTTACCGCCGATTCATCCAACAATTAAAGATTTGCTTTTAAAAATTCTTCAATAGCTGCTGCTGCTGCATCTTCATCATCGCCTTCAGCGGTTACTTCAACTTCTGCGCCCTGTTTGATCCCAAGGCTCATGACTGCAAGAAGTCTTTTCAGGTCAGCGCTCTTTCCATTGCCTTTAATGGTGATTTTGGAAGAGAACTTTGCAGCTTCCTTTACAAGAAGACCAGCCGGTCTTGCATGGATTCCCAGTTCATCTGTAATCGTGTAAGTAAATGTTTTCATAGAAATAAATCTCCTTTCATTATTCCTGCCAGTACCCGCATAGCATACGAAATCCTGTCCTGACACCCCAGGCTCAGTATAGCATATTTTCTTTTCAGCGAACATCCCTTATCTGTTTTTTTCACAAAAATAAACTGCCGATTCATAAGGGCGCAAATGGATGATCTGTTCTCTGTGCTCCGGCTGAGGATAATTGCTTAAAAGGACCTGATACTCATTCAGATCCCTGCCGCAGTCCCAGTCAATTTCCTTTTTATAAAAATTATTAACAACAAAAAGCTTCTGGCCCTTATAGTTCCGCTCATAGGCAAAAATCTGAGGATGACGGGGATCTACAGGAACCACATCCCCATAGGCGATCACATCATAATCTTTCCGAAGTTCCACCAGACTGCGGTAATAATTGAAAATAGAATCCGGATCCTGGGTCTGCTGACGGGCATTAATGGCCTTGTAATTTTCCGCCACCTGAATCCATGGAGCACCTGTGGTAAATCCGGCATTTTCCTCGTCTGTCCACTGAACCGGAGTCCGGCTGTTATCCCGAGAGTGAACGCTTAAAATATCATAGGTACACTGTTCATTCAGGCCCTTTTCCTGAAGGATTCTGAAATGATTCAAACTTTCCACATCCCGATATTGGGAAATGTCTGTAAAACCGGGGTTTGTCATACCCAGCTCTTCTCCCTGATAAATATAAGGGGTACCTCTTAAGCAATGGATCACTGTGGCAAGCATTTTCGCAGATTCTTTCCAGTAAATTCCTTCATCTCCAAAACGGGACACAACTCTTGGCTGGTCATGATTGCACCAAAAAACCGCGTTCCACGCATTATAAGCGGCCATATTCACCTGCCAGTCAAATAATATATCTTTTAATTTCTTAAAATCAAAAGGTACAAGGACCCATTTTTCATTGCCCATGAAATCCACCTTTAAATGATGGAAGCTAAAGACCATGGACAGCTCATGGCTGTCGGCTCCCGCGTACTGGAAGCAGTTTTCCATGGATGTGCTGGACATTTCTCCAACAGTGATAATGTCCCCGTCATTGCCAAAGGACAGTTCATTCAGCTCTTTTAAATACTTATGGATATTGGGGCCGTCTGTATAAAAACGCCGTCCGTCTCCCTGGTCATCATCCTTAAATTCACCTTTGCTGATCAGGTTGACCACATCAAAACGGAAGCCCTTAACGCCCTTGCTCATCCAGAAACGGACGATTTTAGCCGCTTCCTGGCGTACCTCTTTATTGTCCCAGTTTAAATCCGGCTGGGATACATCAAACAGATGAAGGTAATACTCGTCCATTTCCGGCACATATTCCCAGGCGCTGCCTCCAAATTTGCTCTCCCAGTTGGTCGGGGGAACGCCGGGAGCCTGTCCCTTTTTGAAAATGTAGTATTTTTTATATTTTTCATCCCCTGTCAAAGCTTTTACAAACCACGGATTCCGGCTGGAGGTATGGTTAAATACCATGTCCAGCATAAGGCGGACGCCTCTTTTGTCCGCCTCTTTGGCAAGCGCCTCAAAGTCTTCCATGGTACCGTAGCGGGGATCAATATTATAATAATCTTCTACATCATAGCCATTATCCTTCTGAGGAGATACAAAAAACGGGGTCAGCCAAATATAGTCCACGCCCAAGGTCTTAATATAATCCAGCTTCTGGGTAACGCCCTTAAGATCTCCAAGGCCATCGCCGTTGGTATCATAAAATGATTTAGGGAAAATCTGATAAACCGTACATTTTTTAAAGTCTTTCATCGTCCTGCCTCCCAATCTTAACATACTATAATCTGCGGAGCATTGATCCATGCCCCGCAAAAATACTCTGTTATTCAAAGGTTGCGATCACGGTTTCTGCCGCTTTGGCGTTCATACCAGTGATAAACTTAAGATTCTTTGCGTCTCCTTCGCCGGTAATGATCACTGCCGTGGTCTTTGGATGGCCGGCAGCTTTGATCTTTTCCGGTGAAAATGTGATCAGAGGATCTCCGCAGCGAACCACGTCCCCTTCCTTTACATGAAGGGTAAAGCCATCGCCGTTCATATCGACTGTATCAATACCTACATGGATCAAAATCTCCATGCCGTTATCCAGGACCAGACCGCAGGCATGTCCCGAATCTGCCATAACAACGCCTACAGCAGCGTCAGCCGGAGCGTAAACCGTATCTCCCTCCGGCTCAATGCCTACGCCGTCTCCCATGATCTTCTGGGAAAATACTTCATCCGGCATTTCTTCAATGGGCATTACCCGACCGGTTAAAGGCGCTTTTAATCCCATGGTTTCGTAGGATGCAGCGTCGTCATCGGCGCCATTTTCATCACTTTCTTTTGCCTGAGCTGCAAGTGCGGCAGCTTTTTCTTCAATACCCTTCTGCTCATCGGTCAGTTTTTTGGAACCAACCACAAGCGTCAGAACAAAAGGAACAACAACAGCCACAACCATGGCAATGAGGAAGTACAGGTAAAACTCAGGTTTAATGGATAAAATACCGGGCAGTCCACCAACGCCGATACTTAAGGCCTCTACGCCGCAGCCTACAGAGATCATGGCTGCAATGGCCGATCCGATCATACCGCAGATCAGAGGGAACTTATACTTTAAGTTGACGCCGAACAGGGCAGGCTCTGTAACACCCAGGTAGCAGGAAATACATGCGGGCACATTGACCTGCTGGGCGCGCTCATTTTTCTTTTGCAGGAAAGACATGGCCAGCACACTGGAACCCTGGGCAATATTGCTTAATGCGATCATGGGCCACAGGATGGTGCCGCCGGTGGTATTGACCAACTGACTGTCAATAGCATTGGTCATATGATGAAGACCAGTCATAACAATAGGAGCGTAGATCAGACCAAAAACTGCGGCAAACAGCCACCGCACGTTGCTGGTCAGGCCAAGGTTTACCACAAAGGCGATGGCATCGCCGATACGCCAGCCGATCGGACCTACAACGGCATGGGCGATAAACACTGCCGGAACAAGGGAGCAGAAAGGAACAACGATCATGCTCACCACTTCAGGACAATGCTTTTTGAAGAATTTTTCCAAAAATACAAGGACAAAACCGGCCATAATGGCGGTGATTACCTGTCCCTGATAACCGATCATCTGGATCTTAAAAAATCCGAAATCCCAAACTGGGACAGACTCTGCGGTCGCTACATTAAAGCCGTTTAACAGCTGAGGAGATACCAAGGTCAGACCGAGAATGATCCCCAGTATCTGAGTGGTGCCCATTTTCTTAGTAATAGACCAAACGATACCTACAGGCAGCAGGTGGAATACAGCTTCGCCGATGAGCCATAAAAAGCTGTATAATCCGGCCCAAAATTGGGAAATGTCTGCCAGGCTCTGAGTTCCGTTGTTAAAAAAGTTGATCTCGCCAATAACGTTTCTGAAGCCTAATACAAGACCTCCGCAGATCAGGGCTGGGATAATGGGGGCAAAAATCTCACCTAAAGCGCCCATGATCCTCTGGGGCAGGGACTGGTTGGTCTTAGCGGCCTGCTTTACCGCGTCCTTGCTGACCCCTTCAATGCCTGCGTACTTGGTAAACTCGTTGTAAAAGTTGGCCACATCATTACCAATAATTACCTGGTACTGTCCGGCCTGGGTAAATGTTCCCTTCACACAGTCGATCTCGTTGATCTTTTTTTCGTCGGCTTTGGACGGATCCGTAAGGGCAAAGCGCATACGGGTCATACAGTGGGAAACTGCCTGGATGTTTTGTTTTCCGCCAATGAAATCCAGAAGTTCTTTGACTTGCTCATCATACTTAGCCATTGCTATACCTCCCTGTAACACTAACTTGTTTAAACAAGTTTATAATAGCATACTTGTTTAAACAAGTCAATCCCTTTTTTATCTCTTCTTGACATTTTTAGCAGCTTTATTATAATGAATATAGATGTTCAGATGTTTAAACAAGTTTGCTGTAATTTT
>CAZMGH010000065.1:1446-8313 GCA_964565805.1 uncultured Lachnospiraceae bacterium | reverse complement strand
ACCTCATATTTGATCATATTAATATCTGTTCCAAATTGTCTTTTCATACTCTATCCTTTCTGTTTTCCAGGCATGATTCTATGCCCATCCAGGTATATCGTCAATAATACCTGACCGTAACATTTTTTCCCATTTTTTCACATTCCTGACGGATCTTATCCACCAAACGCATCCGTATACTTAAGTCAAAAGGAAGTCCCGCGTTCTGGTGCGCCGCGTTCATGGCTTTTCCAACAAACATATGAAGATCCGTACACTCTTCCACAAGGATCTTTGCGATCATGGCCGCTCCGTTATCCGCATCCAGGCTGTCAAAAAATTCGTCTGTTATGTCTCCTTTATTATACTGTTCCAGCATGTTGGCGCACCGGTTCAGGGTAAACACGCCCTCTGTTACCAGATCCACACCTTCCAAAGAAGCAATGGGCGGGATCTCCGGATCACTATATTTAATGGAAACCATGATTTTCTTTTTTAAAATGCGGGCCGCAATATTGGCGCTTGTTCCGCCGCTGACAATCTTTTTTCCTGGAGACGTCATAAAATCCCCCATTAAAACCGCGTCATCATCAGCAGACTGGGGCGGTCCTGTAAAAATATTCACGCGCTTGGACTTTACCGCATGGATCACAGCCACAGTGGCGTCATCCCCAGGACTGTCCAGATACAGGTCCATACATGCCCGGCACACCATAGACACCAGGCGGGGGGATGAAATCCTTGACACGGCACACGCTTTTTTTATGTACTCGCTGACTCTGGTCCAGCCCCATCCAAAACTCATAAGATTTCCCACACCGGCATGGACTACGCCATCGCTTATAAGCACAAAATAATCATCGATTTCTACCTTAAGGCTGCAGTCCCGGATTTTCTTTCCTTCAATCACATGAGTCTCATAAGGGATCTTAAACACCTTTTTATTACGGATCAGCACACAGGCCGGGTTATCATACTCTACAATATAAGCATGTCCATCCTTAAAAATCTGAAGGATGGTGAATGTAGAATAAGCTACATGGCGCACAGAACACACCGGAAGCGTTTTTGCAATGGTTTCTACACAGTCCTGAATATTAGCTCCGTCCCGAAGCATGGTCCCCAGGATCTTTGTAGTCAGGATAGATAAAATATTTGCCTTAACGCCGCTGCCCATACCATCAGATAAAATGAAAATATCCGAATCCTCATTTTTAAAGATCCCTACTGTATCGCCGCAAAGTTCTTCCCCGTGCTTATTCAGACTTTGCCAGGACACATCAAGGCTCATTCTCATTTAGATTCCTCTCCACCTTCCATAAGGCGGACACACTTGTAACAGTCTTTGCATTTTGCCTTTTTAAATCCAATGACTCCCACATTTAAATCCTCCCGAGAATCTGCTCATTGAAAAACTGTTCAACGGTTGCAGGGGAAACAGAAAACAATTCATCATCCACTTTTACACAGACGCCTTTGGCACATTCACCCATGCAGAATGAACCGGTCAGCTCTACTTCATCGGAAAGGTCATGAAGCGTGATCAGCCGTTCCAGAGACGCGATAACGTCCCGGGAACCTTTTAAATGACATGAGCTTCCAATACAAATAGTGACAAGCATGTTATACCTCCTTCTGACAGACTTTGTTATTTCATTCACAAATTCTATCACAAAAACTATTCTTATTCAAACCATTTGCCTAAATTTATTGTTCTTTATTTAGGACATAGATGCTGGTCACACGGTGATCAGCATCACACACGGCTGCGGGCCATGATCAGTATATCCCCGAAAACACCTCAGCCCGGTATCTCCTTCCCGCCAGGGAAAGAAAATACCGGGCTGAAATTTTTTTGGAGGTACTGTGTCAAAGGGACATAAACCATGCTCTTTTAACAGCCTCGCCAAGGTTTACCGTTTTTTGCACAGATGGCTTATAGAGCTTGAAAGGACGGCCTGGATTCGCTCGCTCATTTCAATGGCAAGATTTATTGCTGCATCCAGGTCATAATCGGTCTTCATGCCCATCTGGGTGACCATGTTGATAAAATCTTCTGTGGAAATATTTCCTTTGGCTCCCGGAACAAAGGGGCAGCCTCCCATGCCGCCTAAAGATGCGTCAAAGCGGGTAATTCCTTCTTCCAGGGCGATCCACGCATTGGCCAGTCCCATGCCCCGGGTATCATGAAGGTGGATGGAAACTTTGGAAAAGTCCATTCCGCCATCCTTTAAGTACCGAAGCACCTCCCGGGTATGTCTGGGATTGCTGATACCTGCTGTATCTGCCACTCCAAACTCCTCCACACCCATAGTCTTAGCCTCTTCGCACATACGGAGCACCTGGTCCAGATCAATAGAATCCCCAAAGGGTGAGCCAAAGGTACAAGGCAGGGCCAGGAGCACTTTCATGCCCTGGGCACGGTCCATGATTTTGCGGAAATCTTCAAAAGACGCTTCAATGGTCTTATTAGAATTTCTCAGGTTATGCTCTTCGCTGACAGAAACGCCAAAACTTACATAGGTCAGTCCTGCAGCTCGGGCATTGTCCACGCCGCGGCCATTTAACGTCAGTCCCACTAAGGTCACGCCTTTTTCGTTGGCATAATCCATAACGCCTTCCACCACCCTGGCATTATCTGCCATCTGGGGCACAGCCTTAGGATTAACAAATGATGTTACTTCCACCCTTTTAGAGCCGCAGTCAATCATTTTTTTAATCAGTTCAATCTTTGTTTCTGTATCAATAGGCACCGGATGATTCTGCCATCCATCTCTGGGGCAGACCTCCGCGATTTCAATTTTTTCATTATAATCCATGCCTTATTTCTCCTATATCCTGTGATGCCGCGAATCCCGCCGCGCCTGGTGTCACTTAGTTTAACGCGCCTCTGCTCCGGTACTCGTCCAGAGTTTCTTTGGAAAATCCCAGACTCATGAACACTTCATCATTATCCTCGCCAAGATCCGGGGCTGCCTTTTCATAGTGGCATGGGTAACGGTCCATTTTTACCGGGTTGCCAAGGACAGTAAGATCACCGGCCTCTTTGTGAGGAACCTTAACAAGCATTTCCCGGACTTCCACAATATTTTTATCATTGCATACATCCGCACAGTTATAGATAGGACCTGCAGGCACGCCGACGCCTTCAATGATCTCCACGCACTCAGCGGCTGTCTTGTCTGATGCCCATTTTTCAATAATGGTCTTAAGGATGTCCGCGTTTTTCTTGCGGCTTTCTGTATCAAGATATAAAGGATCATCTGCCAATTCCGGCATACCCATGGCCGCGGAAAGCTTCTTAAAATGCACATCCGTACCGCTGGCAATAACAAAGTATGTATCTTTTGCCTTAAAGGAATCATAAGGCGCGGAGGTGATATATTTATTTCCTGTCATTACAGGCACTGTGCCTTCGTAAAGGTACTGCATCATCTTTGCTTCCATACCGGATACAATACTGTCAACCAAAGCCACGTCAATACTCTGGCCTAAGCCGGTTTCCTGACGCTTATACAGGCTGGCGCAGATACCTATAGCTGCGTTCAGTCCGGCAAACATATCGCCGATAGCCATACCTGCTCTTGTAGGCTCCATACCCGGCCATCCGGTAATACTCATGGATCCTCCCATAGCCTGGGCGATCAGATCATAACCGGGACGGCTGGAATAAGGGCCGTACTGGCCAAATCCGGAAATAGACGCGAAAATCAGTCTGGGATTAATGGTCTTGCAGGATTCATAGTCAAAACCAAGTCGCTTCATAACGCCGGGACGGTTATTTTCCACAAGGACATCCGCTGACTTTACAAGGGCGGTAAACAGCTCCTTGCCCTCCTCAGATTTCAGGTCCACGGCAATGCCCCGTTTATTCCGGTTCAAATTCTGGAAATACATGCTCCGTCCGGTTTTATTTTCTTTTGGCCGGGCTCCCCGAACAAAATTGCCGCCGCTGCACAGGTTTTCCACCTTAATTACATCAGCTCCCATGTCTGCCAGGTACATATCGCAGTAAGGGCCTGCTAAAAAATCTGTAAAATCCAAAACTCTGATACCTTTTAGTAAACCGTCTGCCATAATCGACTCCTCCTAACTCTCTATTCGTCTGTTTTTTATCTTTGTAAACAATGCCTGTCGGCTGATGCCGAGCAAAGCCGCAATATCCGTTTTTGACATTCCCTGGTCTAAAAGGGAATCAATGACCAGCATTTCCACGGTCTTACTCAGTTGCGTCAGGTTAATGTGGTATTCTTCGTCAGTGAGCCGGACTTTTTCATCCGTATGCTTTAATATTTTTCCGTTTTCATTATCTCCGCCATAGGCAAAATAGCGGTATGCCACACTTTTTAACTCCCGTACATTTCCCCACCAGCCGTGGGAATTAAGCAGACCCTCAAATTCCGGGGAGATTTTAAATTTCCCGTCATCCCTGGAAATATACGCTTCCAGGAAATGTCGGAACAAAAACAGGATGTCCCCCTTCCGGTTCTTTAGGGGAGGGATATGAAGTTCAAAAGTGTTCAGCCTGAAAAACAGGTCCTGACGGAACATCCCTGCCCTTACCTGATCGTCCAGAGGGCGGTTGCATGCGGCAATGATCCGAACGTCCAGGGGAATAACGTAATCAGAACCTACCCGCATCACCTCTTTTTCCTCGATGACCCTGAGGATCTTGGACTGAAGGGAAGGGGACATACTGTTGATCTCATCCAGAAAGATAGTTCCGTTATGGGCCAGCTCGAACAGCCCGGTCTTGCCTTCCTTCCGGGCCCCGGTAAATGCGCCGGCCACATATCCGAAAAGCTCACTTTCCAGTAAAGATTCATTTAACGCCGCACAATTGACTGCCACAAAGGAGCCGGAGCTGCGGCTGCTCCCGTTGTGGATGCTCTGGGCAAACAGTTCCTTTCCGGTACCGCTCTCCCCGTAGATAAGCACAGAACCGTCAAACTCGGCAATCTTTTTTGCCTGAGCAATAATCGTCTTCATGTTATTTTCTACAGTAAGGATGTCATCAAATACGTACTCTGCCGTTAATCCCTTTTTGGACAGCTTAAACCGCACATCCTGCTCCAGCTTTTGCAGCCGGGTCACATCCTCCAGAGTAATGATCTTCTGCTTTTTTGAAGGCTCCAGCATAAAATCAGATACATGCAGGGCCAGATTTTTCCCTTTGTAGCAGATCAGTGATTTCATGGGAATGATGGCTTTAATATTCTGCCCTAAGGCTGCCTGGGCGCTCAGGCCTAAAAGCTCCTGGCTTTTCCGGTTAAACAGACGGATCGTCCCGTCCGGATCTGTAATGATCACGCCGTTGCCTACATGGTACAAAACCGACTCCATAAGATTGGCCCGCCGGGTATTTTCCTCCGTCTGCTCTACCAGGCTTAAAGCATTTTCATAGGTAGAAAAATACGTGGCATCCCTTACTGTAATATCAATAAAATTAAAATCCTTTTCTCTGGCCAGGTGTACACACACACCGCTACCTACGATCACTGAATCCGGTTCCGGGGACAGGCCGCTCATAATGTTTTCCAGCCGCTCCACGGACCGGTAAGTATAGCAGGTTAAGTTTAGATTCAGAACATCCTTAAATGCCTCATATTCAAAGAAAATATCTTTATGAATGATCAGGTATATTTTTTTATATGCCTTTTTTGCGTCATTCAGCGCCATTAGAACATCTGTACCCCCAATATGTAAAGGAAGCACCGGAATGGGAAGATTAGCGGATGCCAGGTCTGCGTAAGTGCCGCCCCTGGCAATAATGGCTCGGATGTCCGACCTTTCAATCAGTTTTTTCGTTTCCGCCACCAGGTCTGACACTTCCGGCAGAGCAACCACCACTTTGCCGTCTGAAACCTGTTCCTCAAAAAGATGTTCAACATGGGATTTTTGTCTGGTATTTGCTGCAATAAAAACAATTTTTCCTGTCATAAAAATATTCCTCCTCTGACGTTTATGAGTAAAGTTCAGCCAGCTGAACGGTTACTCTCCTGCTTTTATTATTTAGCAAAATTATTGACAAAATCCAGTAAAACTTTATTAAAACTTTCAGGATCTTCGTAAAATGTCATGTGGCCTTCATGAAATTCATGGAAATAAGACGGACCTGCAACCCTTGTAGTATAGTATTTTGCAGCATCTGCGCCGATGGGGATCAGGTTGGAATTAACGCCGGCGCCAAAATAGGGGATGGTGATCTTATCCAGCACAACGGAGTAATCGGATATAACGAAATCACAGTACAGGGCAAAGGCGATCCAGGCCGGGATCTTCAGCATTTCAGCAGTTACCCAGTCCTCATCTTCCTTAGATGGCGCTGTGCCAAACACCGCCTTGGCAAAGCCCCGGCAGTACTCCCCGTGATTATATGTACCGTACTCAATGGTATTGCACACTTTTTCCATATTGTAATCCCGCACTGCGTGAGGATTCCAGGCCGCGTTGGAGAATGGGTAAATACAGCTGTCCAAAGTTCCGATGCCCTTTAAGTGGGCAGAACCAAACTGATCGTAGTAAGCCATGACTACTGAGCCGCCCATGGACCAGCCGATGAGCACGGCATTTTCAATATTCAGGGCATCTAAAAGCTCTTTAATATCCTGGGCGCATCTGGCCATAGTAAGGTTCCAGGGCGACTTGGAAGAATATCCGTGACCTCTTAAATCCACAAGTATCAGCCGGTTATTGGCGGAAAGAGCCTCAATGTTTTTCTGAAAAAACTTTGTGCTGCAAAGATAGCCATGCACAAGGACGATAGGATCTCCCATATTTTCCTTTCCATAATCCTCATAATAAATAAACGCCCCATCAGATACTTTAAAAAAATTCTCTTTTGTCGGTTTCATGTAAAATTACCCCTTTCATCATTTTTGCCGTGCC
>CAZMGH010000065.1:0-1346 GCA_964565805.1 uncultured Lachnospiraceae bacterium | reverse complement strand
TTTCATCATTTTTGCCGTGCCTTCTCACGGCATTTAAGTTAAAAGATTCCAAACAGTCCTACCAGGCCAAGCACTGCCATAACGCCTGTCGCGAAAAATGCCATAAGGAACAAGTTGACATAAAATTTTCTCTGTTCCTGCTCTGTAGGCTTGCAGATGGTAACGTAAGCGGACAGAAGCAGGGCGCCGCCGGTGATTGGTGTGATACCGCCTACATGAGCGCCGGTAACAACAGCAACGATCAGTTCTCTGTGGTCTGCGCCGATATTTGCCACAATATCCGGTACTGCAGAAATCATGGTCGGCATAACGACACCGGATACGGAGCATACCATACCAAGAATACTGCTGCTTAAAGACATAACAAAAGGCGCCAGGGTCTTTGTCATCAGCTGTGACAGAAGGTTGGAAAGCAGTGTAACACCGCCAAGCTGTGTGATCACGTTCATTAATACGCTGAAGCCGGTAACAAGAATCAATGTGCTCCATCCGATGCTTCCAAGAACCTTCTTCTCATCGCCGGCCTTAAACAGAAGAAGGATAATAGCAATGACAAATGCTGTAAGACCTACATTAAAGCCAAGAACTAAAGTTACGATGACTAATGCAACGATACCAAGAAGAGTTATCTTCTGTGCCAGGCTGAAAGCCGGGAGCTTTTCTGTTTCCACAGTCGTATCCAGACGGACCTTGTGTCCGCCAAGTTTAAAGTAAAGACATATAACAATAATGGTCACGCCGATAAGGGCTGTAATGAAAAATGTCATGCCGGGCAATCCCTCAACGCCCTGCTCTGTTGCCAGTGTTCCCGCAATGATACCATCAGATGCGATCGGGGACACACCGCCGACACATGTTCCGAAAAATGCCATGGCTGCTATAAGCAGCGGAGACACTTTAATTTCCTTTGCCAAAGATACTGCCAGCACGCTGACAAGGACCAAAGTTGCCAGAGAACCGGGTCCGATCGCTGAAATGATCACGCTGACCAGATAAATGATCCAGGGGACCAAAAATGCCCGGTGTCCTACTAAAGCGATTACTTTTTTTGCAAACAGTTCCATGGTTCCGTTTGTTTGGGCCACGCCAAACAGGAACATAACGCCTAAAAGCATTAAAAACAGTGAAGAATTAAATCCGCTTAGAATGTCCGCCTCGCTAATACCGCCGATCTTTCCAAGGATAAATGCCATTGCAATGGCCAGGATACCTACGTTCCATTTTTTCAGGACGCCGATAACGATCGTAATGATCAGAACCCCTAAAGAAACCCAATTAAAATACATTCTTCAAATACCTCCTACTACAATATATTTATGGTTAATAACCCTTACAGCCAGTAAGGA
>CAZMGH010000064.1:0-8524 GCA_964565805.1 uncultured Lachnospiraceae bacterium | reverse complement strand
TTTTTTTTCTTGCCTTATGCATTTCTACTCACACGCCCCTCGCGGGGCGTGACTCAATCTTGCGTACCTGATAATTGGGCTTTATTTCATTTCTACTCACACGCCCCTCGCGGGGCGTGACGCACGCCGTCTCCGAATGGGCTGGAGGATTTGTGATTTCTACTCACACGCCCCTCGCGGGGCGTGACGCGCAGCGTCTTCGGCCTGGGCTTCCGACGCAGAAGCATTTCTACTCACACGCCCCTCGCGGGGCGTGACAGCTTCATCAACCATGATCACGGCGTTTTCGGGGATTTCTACTCACACGCCCCTCGCGGGGCGTGACAATACGGGACAGCACACCGACAACGGCACCGACAATTTCTACTCACACGCCCCTCGCGGGGCGTGACGATTACCACAGCACCTAATGCAATCCCATCAGACAAATTTCTACTCACACGCCCCTCGCGGGGCGTGACAGCTATATTTTGTATACTAGCCAGCCACATATCCCACATCTTGGAGCGGACAAAATTCACAATCCTATTCTATCAGATTTTAATGTTAAATTCACCCTCTTTTTCAGGCGAACCTCCCTGAGATTCTTGTGCCAACAGACGTTCGCCCTCGTGCTTATATGATGATAACACCTTCCGGATTATACGTTTTTTTGGCCCCCACATGCTCAACCCTTTTCTCCCAGTTATTGCCCAAATAATAGAATCTCAAGCTGTCCTGTTCGGGATCAATCAGTTTTAACAGCCTGTCCTTCAACCGCAAAAATGCAGAGTAATCCAGATTCGCCTCGAACACAGAATTTTGAACTCTCTGTGCGTGGTTTTGGCATTCTTTTGCCACCTTCCTTAATCTGGTTCTGCCTGCCGCACTGGCAGTACTTACATCATAACTGATTAAAACCATCATAATTTTCACCTATTTTAAAAGAAATGAGGGATAGTTTTCGATATCGCCGCGCACATATTTTGCCAGAAGATTGCTTTGAACATAGGGCAGAAGCCCCATTGGTATTTTCTGTTTCAAATACGGGTGCAGCATATCCGACCGTTTTTTCTCCTGCCATCGAGAAAGCACTTTTTTCCGTCCTTCATCATTCAGCCAAACCGCTCCGGAAACCTGATGTTCAAAGTCTTTTTCACCGATAATCTGCAGATTTAACAGCGTTATCACAAACCGTTCCACGAGGCATCTGGTCTCCTCAACCATATCACATGCCAGTGACACTCTTCCGCTTCTTAATGAATGACAATACCCAATATAACTGTCCAGCCCCACCGTTTCCAAAGCCGCCGAAAATTCTGTAGTAGCCAATGTGTACACAAAAGACAATACTGCATTGACGGGATCAAGCGGCGGTCTTTTTGTCCGCAGTTCGAAAGTAAATGGGATTTTCTTGTTTGTGATTAATTTGTCAAAGATAGAAAAATACTGCTGTGCGCAATACCCTTCCACACCAATAACTTCCTCAACACTTTTCGTTTCAAAAACCTGATCTATGCCGGCTGATAAAGCTTCCATCACCTTTTTAATTTCTTGATCATCTCTCAGCTCCGCATTATCATGAAGAGTTCGACGAATCAGCTGCCGCGTATTGCTGAACTTTGCTGCCATGGTATTCTGTGCAAGTATAAGTCCGCATTCCCGGAATTTATCGATCTGCGCAACGCGCAGAAAAACATTTCCTTTTGTCTCTCCGCACACTTTTGCCAGAAATCGGCCCTGAGGCGAAACAAAATTAATCGGAATAGTTTTTCCTACGCACTTTCCCATCAAAGCAGGGGAACACCCTATGTAATTAAAGCAAACAATATTTTCAATGTTCTCAAAGGGAATGCGCAGTTTAATCTCTCCGTCAATCTTGCAGACCAGATTTTCACCGTCCAGCGTCAGATATGCCATTTCGTTTGTCACATAAACGGTATTTAACAGTTTCCTCATTGCATTGCCTCCCCTATCTTTTTGATCTCGGCTCGAAGACTCGGCACAGACTTTATGGAAGGCATACATAAATCCTTCATCGAGCAGCCGCTACATTTCTGCCCCTTTCTAATGGCAGGAATTTTCCCGCTGACCAGATGCTCCCTCATTTCACTCAGAACATTCTGCAGTTTTTTATCATATTCCTGAAAATTCTCCCTCAATGGAAGAGCAATTCGTTTTCTTACGTCTGAATAATAGATTACGCCCTCGCAGTCAACTCCGAACACATAGTCCACACAGATTTTCTGTGCGAACACCTGCATAAGATCATCTTCCCGATACAGTGCGTTCTTTGGTTTTGTAGGCTTATATTCAACAATACATATCTCGTATTTTCCTCCCAGTTCCTCGATGCTGGTCCCTCTGCTGCTTTCTGTCAGTTCAAGACAGTCCGTCATTCCATAGAGGTTGTACTGCTCCAAATCGTTATATACAGGTATCGAAGTAAATACTTTTTTCCCTCTCGCGGTATAGTGCCTTTCCGGATCATGTACTCTTTCGTGCATCAGATTTGCCTTTGTCACGAAAATATTTTCTGCCCACGCCTTATCGATTTCCAGCAGCCCCCATCGATGGGGGCAGTACAGATAGTGCTGAATAGAGCGGATCGTTATCTCTGCGGTACTCATATTTTCTGGATCAGCGCTACGCCTGCAGGCATTGTTTCGTCTACCGAAATCACATAATCTGCAAATGCTCTCGGCAATACATTCTCCTTCTCCCTGACGGAAATTTTATCAAACAAAACATGGGACGGGCAGTCCCCTAATTCGTTGCTATGCTTAAATACATATAATTTCCTCATGCACATTTTTCCTCTTGCCGCACTGTGATCATGTTCAAACATATTGATAATCGCATCCCATAAAACTTCCAGATCGTCCTCCGACAAGTCTGTAGATTTATTCGCCAGCGCTGCTGACACATAACCTTCCGCCCGATAAAGCGCGTAGGGAATCATACTTTTTCTCCCTATTTCGGTATCCCCGGTTTCTTTTCTGTCTTCCGTTGTCCGCGCCTGTCTGGTAATCGTTACGTCCTGAACATTCACCGGAGAAATGCTGCGTGCAAAATTAATCTGTACCGGACCTCTGACAATCCCGCAGGGATTATCGCCTGTTGACATAACTGCGCCGAAGGCTCTTACATCAAAGTAAGTCCTGCACATATAATCACGTGCTTTTTTTACATCATCCTGATTCTTCCCTTTATTTTTCGTTTTCAATCCTTCCGCCTCATAGGCTTCCGTAAATTTGGCATTTAATGACTTGTCCGGTTTAATGAGGATATGATATCCAGTCTGCCCTGCCTTTGATAATTCTACATAATTTCTGATCTTCCGTTTTATGCAGACATCCGTAATATAGCCGTATCCTGACTCAGCGTCGACTCTCGGTGCATTTCCCGCATCGGGATCTCCGTTAGGATTTCCATTTTCCACATCAAAAAGCATTACAAAATCGTATCTGTTTGACAGTGCCATATTACTTTTCCTCCGTTTCTTCTGTTTTCTCTGATTTTTCAAAAAAGCTCTGATACTGCTGATAATAGCCCACAATAAACTTGCCCTGTTCTTTCATAAAAAGCGTTTCCGGAAATTCCCCATTCAGCCCATCAATAATTTCTCTCATCCGCTTATTATAAAAAACCGGATATTTCACTTTATTCAAGTGATTCTGCGCGAGCCTTACCAGCTTCGGAAACACAAGCGCCGGCTTTGACGAAGCCGATGCAAAATAAGCATCCTTAATTGTCCGATTCAAAGAATTATTGGATGCCTCCTGCTGCAGCTTCTCTAAAACAGCAAACAAGCGTCCGCACAAATATGCCTGATTACGATTTTCCCTGTCTAATCCCACGCTTAATTCCTCCTTTGGATCATTTCTGTTAATCCACGCCTTAATCACACCAGTACGAATCCTGGCTCCCGTTGGCGTTACCGCATCACTCCCACTATCCGTCTTCATTCGCTGCACCATGGTACTAAGCAGGAAACCCGGATAGGGTTTTCCATAAATGATGGCTTCAAACAGTTTTGCCATCAGAGACGGATCCACTTTATCATTTTTACTTCTGGGAGAGACCATTTCGTTTTTAATCTGCCACAAGGAAACCGAATGGAACTCCTTTGTAACCTGCATTTCCTTTTGAAACCGGGCAATATTCCAGAGAATATCTGCATACTTTCTGCGAATCATAAATTTAACCGACAGCCTTGATGAATTGGGCTTTAAACCAAGCATATAAAAATCCACATCCGGATCAATAAATCCAAGAGATTGGAGACGTTTCTCGGTTATCTGTGCCTGCCCGGCATCCGCCATCAGTTTCTGAAGCATTTTTTCTGTCTGTTCCGCATTCATCTGATCCGACTGTCCCATAAGCAGCTGCATAAATAAATCTTCGTACTGCTCCTTTGTGCTCATGGCCCAGAAAACGATGGTCATTTCATCCAGCATCGTCTTGTGCCGGCTGCTGCCAAGGAGATAATTCAATGCCTCCGTATATTTTTTCATCGCGCCTTCCGAAATATTGCTGTTATATGACTGCTCATTCCCGTAAGAATTTTCCGATTCATTATTAAACCCGATCAGCACGCTTCCCGTTGCCAATCCACCGTAAACTCCTTTAATTTTGCTGTGAATTCTCGCAATCGGAGCCATGCTTCCTGTTACCGCGCATTGCTCTTCCCTTGCCGCCTCATCTTTCTGAACTCCTTTGGCACATCCAGACTCCCACTTCTTCTTTAATGCCGGGTCCTCATGCAGCAAGCAGTCCGGATTTCCAGACAGGCAAAAAGCAAATCCGGATTTCCCATAATCCTTTCCAAGGCCAAGAAGCCATTTATTCTCCTTTTCTTCCTCCGGTTTCCACGACATCAGAAACTTTCTGTACGCTTCCACGACTGGTGACGATACATTCTCCGTAAACTTCAGATTTGCCTCCACGAAGGCAACGTGAGATTTTCCGGCCTTATTTGTCCGGTCACTCGTAGAAAACCCTTCCCCATCCATACTCAATCCGAAAATATATAACGGCCGATGCTCGATAATATTTGCCTCGATTCCCGGTTTCTCTGTTCTCTGCGGCATCACCATTTCTTTCGGTACTTTTCTCTCCTTTATTTTTCCCTTCCCCGCCTGAACCGTTTCCGTATTCTGGCAGTCAATTATTCCGTCCATTTCCCCGTCCTTTGTCAGTGAGATCAGGTAATGGATTTTTACTTTTGAATATCCATCCGGAAGCACCTTATCGTCTTTGGCAAGAAGATCATAATAGTCGCATAACGCTTTGATCAGCACCGCAATTCCTCCCTGTATTTTTTCACATCGATCACGCCATTAACCATATGCGGCCGATAATAAACAGTTGATGCCCGGTCCGAAAATTTCGGATTCTCCCAGTCATGATTGATTGGTTCTCCTCCATCTGCGAACATCACTTTATAGCTCATGTAACCAAGATCCACATCGCCCATCTCCAGGATCTTGCTGCTGATCAGCTTCTCATCAAAGGCCTCCACAAGATCAATCCTTTTCACCGGGAACTCACTGCATCCCAAACACGGCGTGCGGAACCACTGCCCCTTTTCCAACCTTCGTCTAATGATGTTGTAGTGCTTATTTTCACTGTCCGTTTCTTCTTCGCTCTTAAAACCGGTTAATTCGAAATGAAATCCTATCCCATATTTCACATTCTTCAAAATCATCGCCGCTCTCTGGCTCCTGCTCTCCGAGGCATAAATACAGGGATCTCCCCCGTTTCCATTCATCTGACTTTTTACCGCGCTGAGGAGAACTTTGTCCTTTACCTCATTTCTGCGAATGTTAACAAAATCAATGTCCTGAAATACAATGATCTTATCGATCACATAGCGAATCGCCGGCTTCCAATAGATACTTTTCAAAAGCCCCTCCAGCGCTCCTGGTGTAGGAACATCGTAGCTGACCCGCTCCACTTTCAGTTCAGGCCGGGTGAAGCATGCATAATCCCCTTCTACTACAACTTTAAAACCATAACTCATCCTTCTCACCCCTTTCTTACAGGAAATAGTCCTTCGCCTCAAAGGAGATCCCTGTATTCTCGTCATAATAATCCGGATTTGTTAAACAGAAAATGCCGGTTCCGTAGTCATCTACCGCGTGCTGCAGGATCAAATCTTCGAGCTCTCTTTTTGTCAGAGAGCAGGTATAATTTTGAAGCTGTCTTACATTTCCTGCCTTTGTGTACTTTAACCGCTCCACCAGCTTTTCACTTTGCCCATCCCTCGGCACCACCAGAGATACCGTTCGCGAATCAATAAACTCAAATTTTTCCGCGTACTCCTTAAACGGAATCGACGCGATATCTGCGCACATCTGATGCATGGTGTTCTTTTGAATCTCTTCTTTTTTCATCAGGAATAGGCGGGAATAATATTCATCAATGCATTCAACGGAAGAAATGTCGTCGTATTTTCTCAACAGCCCCTTTGTAAAGTTAGCCCGTTCATCTGCCTCAGCTTTTTTCTCATCACTCTCCAGGTCAAACACATAAACATCTGCTGCATCTCGCTTCCCCTCCCGATTGCAGCGCCCGCCTGCCTGCAGAATGCTGTCCAGACCCGTCCGTTCCCTGAACACTGTATAAACATCCAGATCGACTCCTGCCTCGATCAGAGACGTCGAGATTATAGTGATGCGCCGGTCTTCCGGTACCGTCTCCCCATTGGGATAATCCTGCTCCAAACGGATCAGTTCTTCTCGGATCTCTCTTAAGATCTTTTTTCTGTCATAAACTGTCATATAAGTAGACAAATGGTACTTCTTTCCTTCACATTGCCGGTACATCTCTCTGACCGTAGCTTTCCGATTTGCAACAATCAACGATGACGGATACTTCCTACCCTGGCACAGAAGCGTTTCATGATTTATTTCCCCCAAATAATGATATCTGCATTTCTGAAACAGAGAAAAATCCGAAGTGTCTTCAATCAGTTTTTTGACCCGGCTATCCGGCAGCGCATATTCCCGTATTAATTTTTCATAATCTGGCATCGTTGCCGTCAGAAAAACAGCCTCGCTGTGAAGATAACGGGTTATGTATGCTACCGCCTGCAGGCAAGGCTGCAGATAATCCTGAGGCATCAAATGCGCCTCATCAAAAATCAGGATGCTGTCTGCCATATTATGCATTTTCCGAAGTTTTCCCCGTTTATTCCCATAGACCGATTCAAAGAACTGAACTGCCGTGGTAATGATAAATGGAGAATCCCAATTTTCCGCGGCACTTTTCGCCGCTTCACGGTAATCTTCACTTCTATTTTCCTCATCTTCATAGGAAAATGTGGACTGGTGGCGCAGTATTTCCAGGTCATCGCCAAACAAACCCTCGAACACTTCCGCCGTTTGGTCTATAATGCTGTTGTAGGGAATGATATAAATAATCCTCCTCTTCCCCTTAAGCACCGCTCGCTCTAAGGCAATCTTCACACTCGCCAAGGTTTTTCCGCTGCCTGTGGGCATATTCAGCAAATAAATTTCCGCGTCTTTGACTCCGTTTTGAAAAGCCTGATTCTGCAGAATTGCCCTCGCCTTCTGCAGTCTGGTCGTGCAGGTGAACGACAACAATCGGGCATTTACCTTTTCCAGACAGGCCGGAAAATCTGCGGTTAATTTTCTCGGCAGGTCGCCTTCCCTGCAAAAATCCGCGGTGTCTTTCGCATCCGCATCCACCAGGCAGGAAAAAGCATATCTGGTGAGAAACGCGAACTTATCAATCAGGTTTTCCATGCTGTTTCCGCCGTCTGCCACAAGATTCTTCAGCCATTGCGTCTCATCCAGTTTGGGAAGATCCAATTCTTTCTTGTACTCGCTGAAATCCTCGAATTCCCTCCTCATTCTCCCATGAAGGGTAAGCTGAGCGCTGTCATCATTAGGGAAGCCTCCGTCCGGGAGTCCCGTATGATGTCCTGCAATACAGTATTCCATCATCAATGCCAATGGCTCAGAATAGTTCTCTTTTGCCGCCAGCGCCCCACAGGTCGAATGCTCTACCCGGATATTGGCGCCATTAATTCGTTTTGCAAAGGATAATTGAAACTTCCCTGCATCATGCAGCAGGCCGATTGTATACAGGAAATCCTTTAGTTCTGGTACTGCATACTCTCTGCACAGCTCTGCCGTATTTTCACTATGTTCTTTTACGGTTTGTACCAGTCCCGTATTTTCATTTCTGTGTGCGATATACGTCTGCAATTCTGTCATACCCCTTCAAAAAATCCGTGCTCCTCATGTTCTACAAAACATCATACCATCCTTTATATTTAAAATCAATTCTTTGTAATATTATATTATAATTATCCAAAAAAGAATGATCATTCGTCGGATGACATTTTCTGTCATGCTCTGCAAATGATCATTCAAACACAATACATAATTTTACAATTTCTACTCACGCAGCTATCCGTCGGCCAGAGAGGTTACTTTCCCCCCTCTGCCGTCCGTCAGCTGCGCCCTCATCACTGCCGCACCTTAATATGCACCTCTCTCAGCTGCTGCTCTGT
>CAZMGH010000063.1:0-8537 GCA_964565805.1 uncultured Lachnospiraceae bacterium | reverse complement strand
AGAAAAAGCAGCAATCACTCATTTTTGTAAGAGTAATTGCCACTTTTCTTTTCCCATCTTTCAAAGTGGAAATAAACTTTTCACTTCAGCATAGTTATTTTTTCGGAAGAAATTGCAAAGGGGCTGTTACACCAATCGCTTAGTGCAGCAGCCCCTTAACCTTATTCAGTTAAAAGCTCGCTTTCAAGGTCAGAAAGCATAATATCAAGAGCAGTGATACCGCCTTCAGCGGTGTACCAAACTGCCGGATTGGCAAGGTATACAATGTTGCCGTTTTGATACGCATCGGTTCCCATAACAAGCTCATTTTCCATAATTTCCTGAGCAAGCTGCGCTCCTTCTGTAGCAATTGCGGCATCCCGATCCATTACAAAAATATAATCCGGGTTTTTCTCCACAATAAACTCAAAGGATGCTTCATTTCCATGAGTCGATGTATCTATGTCTGCGTCTACACCAATGTTTTCAAATCCGATCTCCCTACCGATCAAAGAGCACCGTCCATCATTTCCGAGAACATTAAAACTTCCGCTGGTACACATACCAACGATCGCGGTCTTACCTTCCGCAAATGCAGCCAGTGTTTCGATACGGCTGTCAAAGTCTGCCATAAGAGCGTCTACCTGATCCTCAAGGCCGAAAATCGATGCTATGGTAGACGCATTTTTCCGCACACTTTCCACAACACCCAGATCTGTATCTGTTGCCAGGTAAACCACCGGAGCAATTTCACTTAACGCGTCATAAGATGAAGAAAGACGTCCGCCTATAAAGATAATATCCGGCTCGCAGGACATAACAGCTTCCAGATCAGCCTCTTTGATAGTTCCAAGATCCACCACATTTTCATCGGTCACATAATCCTGAAGATAATCTAGGGAAGTCTGGGCAGAGCCTACAACACGATCTCCAACACCAATACTATCCAAAATATCCAGGCTTGCCATATCTAAAATAGCAATACGCTGCGGATCATAAGGAACTTCCAAATCTGCCTCAACGCCTTCTGCATTAAGGCTTTGGATAGTTACCGTATCCCCTGCAGCAGCGCTGCCGCTCGTATCTTCTTCGGATACAGATGTGTCCTCCGTATCAGAGTCAGCATCAGAAGCGCTCTCAAGCTCTGAAGTACTTTCAGTTTCAGCAGCTGACGCATCACCATCTCCTGAAACTGTGCTCTCGCTGCCGCAAGCGGCAAGACTTAATGTCATTACGATACCTAAAATCAATGCAATAAATTTCTTCATATCTTCCTCCTTTGTTTTGTAGCCCTTTTCCAGGCCATATGGGTTAATATTTCCAAAGCATATCCTGTCTGGCCCGCAAGAAGCACGCCTGACTTTGCTTTAGGACTTAAGTTAGTAATAAATAGACAGGGGCTTTCCTGAAATCTCCATGATTTCAAAGTCAACCTTATAGATTTCGGCCAGATTTTCTTTGGTCATCACCTCCCTTACAGTTCCGAATTTTGCTATTTTACCATCTACAAATGCGCATATATAGTCGGAATAAAAAGCTGCGTAATTAATTTCATGAAGCACAAGGATCACCGTTTTTCCCAGCTCATCGCACAAACGGCGGACGATTTTCATCATATTGGTAGCATGATAGATGTCCAGATTATTGGTCGGTTCGTCTAAAAGCACATATTCTGTATCCTGAGCAATAACCATGGCAATATAGGCTCTTTGCCGTTGGCCTCCGGACAGCTCATCAATAAACCGGTCTGCAAATTCCTCCAGCTCCATGTATTCAAGAGCCTGATCCACGATTGCCTCATCTTCTTTTGTCAGATGATTTCCTGAATAAGGAAACCGTCCAAAAGAAACCAGTTCCCGTACCGTCAGCTTCATTTGGATATTGTTGGTTTGCGTCAGTATCGCCAACCGTTTGGACAACTCCTTACTTTTCCATTTTCCAATATCCTTTCCGTCAAAGGACACTATACCGCTGTCCCTTGCGATCAGCCGGGAAATAATTCCCATAACCGTAGACTTTCCCGCGCCATTAGGTCCGATGAGAGAAAGAACCTTGCCCTTAGGAATTTCAAAGCTGACAGAATCCACTACTGTTTTTCCGTCATATTTTTTTATTAGTTTTTCTACAATCATTTTCAGACTCTCCTGTTTGTCAGCAGCAGATAAAGGAAATAAATTCCTCCGCCTACTGTAATAAAAACGCTAATCGGTACAGAATAGACAAAAACATGTTCTACAATAATCTGACCGCCCACTAAAACGATCATACCAAACAGCGTAGACGCCAAAATCAGCTGTCCATGCCGAAAGGTACGCATAAGCTGTCTTCCTAAATTAGCAATGATCAGTCCTAAAAAAGATATAGGGCCGACCATCGCCGTAGCAACAGCAATAAACAAAGTAACTCCAAGAAGCAGACGACGGATCGTCTTATCATAATCCACACCAAGATTTATGGCCTGATTCTTTCCCAGAGTAATTACATCCAGCAATGCCAGATCTTTGCGCAGGACAAACATGACCGCAGCCAGAACAAGCAATGAAAATATAATAATTTCTGAATTAATGTTGCTAAAACTGGCTACCAGAGTACTTAATAGCGTATCATATTCATTAGGATCCATCACCCGGGTCAGGGTCGTCTGGACACTTGAAAAAAATGATGTAAGAACGGTTCCAATAAGGAGGACATACAGCACGTTATGCTTTGTCTTTTTAAACATATAGCTGTAGATCACTGTTGCAACAATACCCATAAGCACCAGATCCACACCAAAGGACAGATTGGTATTTACCGCGAGGATACTTCCGGAGCCTGCAAAAAACACGACTGCCGTATGTATCAATGTGTAGAGCGAATTCATACCAAGAAGACAAGGCGTCACAATCGTGTTATTAATAATCGATTGAAACACAATGGACGCGCCGCCGATGGCAAATGCAGTGATCAGCATAACGATCAGCTTTGGCGTCCTGATCCGCATAGAATAGGCAAACAGCTTTTCATTGGAAAAATTCACATCCACCGTCATATAAATAGCAGCTACCAAAAGGACCAGAATGGACATAATCGCAATTTTGCGAATATTTGCCTTACGGGTCTTATTCATGCCTTTTCACCTCCATCGTCCATACCTGATACAACACTTTGACAGCCCGAGCTGCCGCCGCCCCGAAAGCTTATAGCACGCCGTCCATGTTTCAAACGGTACAGTAAAAGACCAATAAATAAAAGGCTTCCTACAATACCAATGATAAGTTCAATGGGCAGCTCGTAAGGAGCAATGACCACACGGCCGATCATATCACACACCAGGACGAAGATGGCGCCGAATAAGGCTGTATCCAAAAGTGTCCCCCGGATTTTATCGCCTTTAAACATGGCAACCACATTGGGAACGATCAGACCAATATATGAAATCGATCCAACGACCACGATTACAGAAGCAGTGATCATCGCAGCTATGCTCAGTCCCATGAGAAGCACGGCGTTATAATTAACCCCAAGATTTTTTGAAAAATCCCGGCCCATGCCCACAATATTAAAATGATTAGCGAAAATAAAAGCCACGATTACCAGAGGAACAACAAGATACACAATTTCATAACGCCCTTTAACTACCAGTGAAAAATGGCCTACCAGCCAGGAAGACAGCGCCTGGGTCATCTCATATTTATAGGCCAGAAAATCGGTAATACCGCCGATGACATTTCCGAACATAATTCCTACCAGCGGAACCATGACCACATCCTTAAACTTGATCTGCTGGATAAACCATACAAAAATCCATGTGCCAAGGATGGCTGTAATAAAGGAGAAAATTGCCCGGCCCCACAAAGTTGACGTAGGCATAAACAGCAAAGCCAGCAGGATACCAAACTGAGCCGATGAAATAGTAGCGCCTGTCGTTGGAGACACAAACTTGTTCATGCAAAGCTGCTGCATGATCAATCCAGCGACACTCATTCCCACACCGGTACATAAAATTGCCATAAGCCTGGGCAGACGGGATAGGATAAAAATTTCCAACTGTTCCGTATCGCCTCTCATTAATGAGGCCAGATCAATATCAATGACGCCGATAAATAGTGATAACACCGACAAAATGACCAGACTTACAGCCAAAATACACGTCAACATCCATTGCTTTCGTATGTATATCTCCCCCTTTCCGATTAGTTAAGACTAACGCAAAGTTTTAAAAAAAGCGCAGACAAAGTATCAGCTAAACTGGACTTACGATACTCTCTGCACGTTTCTTCTTGGACTATATCATACGTATTTTCTAAAGTCAATGTTATAAACAAGTGAAAAATTCTCAATAAAAAATATTCACAGAGCGAACCTTACTTAATCCGGCGCTATTACCTTTTGACACTATGCATCCTTTTTGATAATATAAAATTACCGAACATCATCTGTATGTGCGGCCATTTAAAATCTTTCAATGTAACAGCTCATCCCAATGAACCGTTATATTGGATTTCTATCTCATACAGGAGGGAGTGGGTTCAAATTTTTTGCGTAAGATGCGGCAACAAATTAAAAGATGGCGTGAAATTCTGTCCAAAATGCGGTTATCCGGTACAGGATCCTGAAAATGGGGCGGCTGCCCGGCCCATAAACCAGGGACAAGGTCCAGGGCCTGTCACACCGCCGGACGGCGCCCAACCTAAGAAACCTGAAAATGAAAAGAAAAGCAAAAAGAAACTGGCCATTATCCTCGGCTCTGTGGCCGGATGCGTTATTGTGGCAGCCATTATTATTACTGCGGTTTTATTCCTTGGAAACGGCAGCTCGGATAAAGCTTATGCCAGATATATGTCTGAAGGCCAGACTTATATGGATGCCCAGGATTATGAGCAGGCAGAAGCGGCATTTTTAAAGGCCATTGAGGAAAATCCCAAGCAAGTGGGGGCCTACATTAAGCTGGCCCAGGTTTATGACCGCATGTCCCAGAAAACCGGCGCGTCAAAGGTGCTGGAAGACGCTCTTGAAACAGCGGATCTGAGCAGCCAGGAGAGACAGCAGATCACCCAGTATATCGAAAACCTTAATAATGGCTTGGATATGATGGCCGGTACCGCGGACGATTCCTCTACAACAGGAGATGATTCCAGTAACTCTCAGGTCAATACGATCACCCGCCCAGTGCTGATCGGAAGCAGTGATGCCAGCGAATCTGATGGTCAGGATGAAACAATAACTCCATCTGTAGAAGAGTACACTGTTGAATCGGATTTAAGCAATGTTTACAATCGGGACCAGTTTTATCTGGATCCGGACAGCGAACAGGTACGTCTGCTTTCAGAAAATCTGTTTTACGTTACCGACGGATACAATAAGGAATTTTTTGAAACCTATGAGACTAATAGGTATTCACTGATACCAAACTTTATCACCGTTGATTCCATGATGCATACCTATCATCTGTATTTTAGCTATCTCATGAAAAACACAGAGCGTGATTCTCTTACCTCGGCCCTGTCTTCCGTAAGTCAGACGATGCTTACTGCCAGCTTGTCCCAGTATGAAATCTTAAAAGGTTCAGAATGGGAAAGCGCGGCTTTAAGAAATGTAGAGTTTTTCTCTGTAGGAGCCAGCCTTCAAAATTCAGATACCGCTATTTTAGATGAGGCATCTGAAGTTGTTTCTCAGGAGCTTTCCAACATTATGAGCGCTTCCCAGATCGTCACATCTCCGCTTACCGGAACGATGATCGACTATTCTCAGTTTGCTCCAAGAGGCTATTATGAAGGGGATGAACAGCTGGAAGCTTACTTCCGAGCAATGATGTGGTACGGACAGATTGGATTTATCCAATCTGAAGAGGATTTGGACCGGAGCGCTCTTCTTATGACTTTGGCGATGAATGGCGATGCTTTCCAGCAGTGGGAATCGATTTATGTGGTCACATCATTTTTTGCGGGAGCCAGTGACGACCTGACCTATTATGAGTATCTGCCTGCTATTGAAGCTGCTTACGGCAGTATTCCGGAAGTATCTGCATTAATCGGCAATACAGATGCATGGAATACTTTCCGTTCACTGACGTCAGCTATGGATCCTCCGGCCATTAATTCCATTCCAACAATGGACGATGGAGATTCAGACACAAGTACAACCGATGCCAACAAAGGCTTCCGATTCATGGGCCAGCGTTTTACTATTGACGAAGCCATCTTCCAGCAGCTGATCTACGATAATGTCCAAGAAGATGCCAGCGGAAATCAGCGTATGCTGCCGGATACTTTAGACGTAGCCGCGGCTCTTGGCTCTGATACGGCTTACTCTATCCTGGAACAGCAAGGGGACACCGGATATGCCGGATATACAGAAAACATGGAGACGCTTCGGACAAATATTTCCCAGGCTTCCGATACCCTGTGGACATCCAGCCTTTATTCCAACTGGCTCTATACACTGACGCCGCTTCTGGAAGAAAAAGGGGACGGCTATCCCAGTTTTATGCGAAGCTCCCAGTGGGCCGCGAAAAATCTGGAAACCTTTGCCGGAAGCTATGCAGAGTTAAAACATGATACAGTATTATACTCCAAACAGGTTATGGCGGAAATGGGCGGCGGAGAGCTTCCCCAGTGGGATGACCGGGGCTATGTGGAACCGGAAGTAGAAGTATGGGCCAGATTTTCAAATCTTGCCGCAAAAACTGCTGAAGGGTTAAAATCCTATGGCCTTTTAAGTGAGGAAGATGAGACAAATCTGAACCGGCTTGCTCAAATGGCGGACCAGTTTAAGGCCATGTCTGAAAAAGAGCTGTCCAATACGCTCCTGACCGATGAAGAGTACGATCTGATCCGAAACTATGGAGGAAATCTGGAGCATTTCTGGCTGGAAGCATTTAAGGATGAAGGGGAAAATGTCACCACCGGTGATTTCCCGGCAGCTATTGTCACAGATGTTGCCACAGATCCTAACGGCACCTGTCTTGAAGTAGCTACAGGAAATCCATCCACCATCTATGTGATTGTTCCTATTGACGGAGAACTGCGTATCTGCGTCGGCGCTGTATACTCTTTCTATCAGTTTGAACAGCCGATTTCTGAGCGGCTTACAGATACCCAGTGGCGCCAGATGATGGGGATCTCTGTCACTGACGATGGCACTTACAATCTGGATTCTGCTATTTCCCAGCCGGATTGGACTCAGTCCTACCGGTTCAGTTACAGCTATTAATGCAATGAAAAAGATGCTTAAATGGATCCTTATATTTCTCGGGGCAGCAGCTTTTGCTGCTGCCCTGTTGATCTTTGCCTGGACCCGGGGTGTATTTCTTCCAAAATGGATCCAATGGGAGACAAAAAACCTGGAACCGGAAGAAGATAGCAGTCCCTCATCCATCAGCTTAAAAAAACGCCGTGTTACAGTTGAAGATCAAGGGGAAACTCTATGGAAATCTCCTGAAAATGTCCTTGTCCAGGATTTTCTCTGGTGTGATATTGACCATGATCAAACTTCGGAGTTGATCCTGTTGTGCTGGCGCATTGGAAGATACGGCGATGCCCGGCCTTTCTGGGTAGAACATGATGAGCTTGCCTGGAGCCAGCACATTTATATTTATGACTGGCGCGATGAAGAGATCCATGCCCTGTGGATGGCCTCAGACATTGGCATGGATGTGGTTTCATTTTCATTTGATGATGATGACCGGCTGGTGATCACAGAAACCAGCGGGCGCCAGACCTCCTGGGACTGGGTTAGCTGGGGGCTGTCCCTTTTAAAAGAGCTGACACCGGCCCAAATGACAAAATCCATTAAAAATCCCTCTGTTGGCGGTTTTTAATGGATTTTTTTCTGGGCATAGTTTCCACCCATAAAATTCTTGCCATTGGTCGCATTTCTCACTTTCAAAGAACGCCTAAGCTTTTTCCCTTCAAAAGTTGAATTTCCCCTTAATACATGATAGTATTTAAGGGAAAGAAGGAGGCGCAAAGGTATGCGTACATTTAATTACTCTGTAATACGGGAACAAAAGTGGGACTCGGAGGTTCTGGGTTTAATTGCGGCAATCTATAAAGAAGCCGGAAAGCAGGAACTATATCTGAAACAGCGTCCGGCGGAATTGGAGAAACTAGTAAAAGTCGCGAAGGTGCAAAGTACCGAATCCTCCAATGCCATTGAGGGGATCGTGACTACGAATACCCGTATCCGACAACTTGTAGAGGAAAAAACGACACCGAGAAACCGGGACGAACAGGAGATCGCAGGTTACCGGGATGTGCTGAACCTGATCCATGAGAATTTTGATGTTATCCCCATCACCCAAAACTACATCCTGCAACTCCATAAGATCCTTTACAGCTATATGAATAATCCCATAGCAGGCAGAACCAAAAATGTACAAAATTATATCAGTGCCACCTATCCTGACGGTCATGTGGATACCCTGTTCACACCGCTGGCTCCTTATGAAACATCGGAGGCCCTGGACAAACTTTGTGAGGAGTATAACCGGGTAATCGGCAATATGGAAGTGGAACCGCTGATCGTTATTCCTGTATTTATCCATGATTTTCTCTGCATCCATCCCTTCAACGACG
>CAZMGH010000062.1:0-9229 GCA_964565805.1 uncultured Lachnospiraceae bacterium | reverse complement strand
TCATTATTGACGGACACTTTCCTTGGAAGTATACTTAACTTAGGATCCCGGGGCGCGCTCCCACGGGAAATACTGGAGAGGAAAGATAGGTTAATGAGTGTTATTTTATCTCTTTACAGCCAGGCGGTTTACAAAGAAATCCTCCTCCCGGCTGTAAATAATGCGGACCATTCGGTTATTCTTAATAAAAACACATTTTCCCTGCAAGATGATATTGTTCTTAAAATGGAGATTGTGGATCATCAGTGGCATTTTTTGCAGGATGAGGGCTACGCTGTTTATAAAAATAATGCCCCATTTTACGGTCAGACGATCCGGGATAAAGACATGCTCCTGCTTACGGATCAGTATGGCAGACAGCTGACCATCCTTGTGCGGGAAACTCAAAATTCTTTTACTGTTTATAAAAAATATTCCTTAAATTATATTTCCCAGGTGGTCATCGGTAATAAAAAGAATACCGGGGCGGCCATGAATTACGATTATCTTGGCCTGGTATCCAAGACTCATGCCACCTTGCTCCCTTCAGGGGACCAGTGGCTGATCCTGGATGGAAGTGCGTCCGGCGAACCCAGCAGCAACGGTGTCTTTATTAATAATATCCGAATGAAGGACCGGCGCGTTCTTTACTTTGGCGATCAGATCAATATCCTCGGCCTTCAGATGATTTTTTTGGGAAACGTCCTTGCCGTGGATGATTCTGTGGAAAATCTTAAAGTCAATGAGTCCCTGCTCCACCCATTATCCGCTGCGGAGCTGGCAGATATAGTGGAACAGACAGATACACAGGGATTTTTAGAACGGGAAAAAAATTATTTTCACCGGGTTCCAAGAAATATCGAAAGTATTGACGAAACGCCGGTGGAGATTGAAGCGCCACCGGCGCCGCCGAATCCGGTTCAGCAGTCTGTGCTTATGACTATTGGACCGTCCCTGACCATGGCTGTGCCCATGCTTTTAGGGTGTATTATGGTCATCGTGGCCCAAAGCTCCAGCTCCGGGTCCCCCTCCATTTATATGTTTACCGGTCTTGTGACTGCTGTGACTTCGGCGATCATCGGCACTATCTGGGCGCTGGTGAATATCCGTCAGCGGAAGAAAAAACGGGAAGCAGAAGAAAGCGCCCGGGTGGCTGCTTATGGACAGTATTTGAATCAGATGGTGGCCACTATCCGAGAAAAGTATGAGAAAAATGGCACTGCCCTTTTAAATATGTATCGTCCGGCATCAGAGTATGCTGCTTTTGACCGGCAAAATCCTCTCCTTTGGAACCGGAACAGCACTCACAGGGATTTTTTGTATCACCGTTTAGGTATCGGCGTTCTGCCTTTCCAGACCCCGATTCTTATTCCAAAAGAGCGGTTTACAGTTCGGAAAGACGAGCTGGCATCCCGTCCGGCACAGATTAAGGAAGCTTATAAAAATCTTCAAAATGTTCCCGTAGGAATGGATCTTATGGAGCATCCTCTAATCGGTATTATCGGCGGACCGGGAAAAGTGGGGGCCTATGAGGTGACCCAGGATCTGATCCTTCAGATCGGGGCCAATAACTGTTATACCGATGTTAAGATCGGCCTTGTGTATGACCGGGCCAGCAGCCGGGAAGAAGAAAGCTTAGGTTGTGTAAAGTGGCTTCCCCATGTATGGTCAGAGGATAAAAAGGTGCGTTTTGTGGCTGACGATCCGGTAGGCGCGGCAGATGTGTTCTATGAGCTGGCCAGGGTCCTTCGCCAGAGAGCGGAAAATGAAAATACCATAAAGCCAGGGGCCGACGTGCCAAAGCCCTGGTATGTGCTTTTTATTACTGATCCTGACGTGTTGGAGGGAGAACTGATCGCCAAGTATTTGTTAGAGTCCGAGGCTGCTTATGGGATAACGACATTCCTTTTAGTAGAGCAGTATGAGCAGCTTCCAAATAGTTGTGAGTTTATTATACAAAATGACGGAGAATACAGGGGGATTTACAGCGTAAGGGATGACCGGGCAGACCGGATCCCGGTAGCCTTTGACAAAGTAGACGACCGCTCTTTGGAGAACTTTGCCCGGCGGCTTTCTTCCATTGAGGTCAATGAAGTGGAAACAGGCGGGGAGATTCCTGCGTCCCTTACATTCTTTGAAATGATGGGCGTGGAAAGCTTAGACCAGATAGATGTGCCTTCGCGGTGGCGGAAAAATCGTACCTACGACAGCATGAAGGCGCTCATCGGACAGAAGGCCGGAGGAGTTCCAGTGTATCTGGACATTCACGAAAAGTTTCACGGGCCCCACGGACTGGTGGCAGGAACCACAGGTTCCGGCAAGTCGGAAACCCTCCAGACTTATATTTTATCTCTGGCCGTCAATTTCAGCCCGGATGATATAGGATTTTTTATTATTGATTATAAAGGAGGCGGCATGGCCAACCTGTTTGAGCGCCTGCCGCATATGATGGGGACGATTTCAAACCTATCGGGGAATCAAGTTCATCGGGCTATGGTGTCTATTAAAAGCGAGAACCGGCGACGTCAGCAGATTTTTAATGAGCATGGCGTCAATAATATTAATCAATATACCCGCCTTGTAAAAAATAATGAAGCCACCATTCCCGTCCCTCATCTGTTTATTATTATTGATGAGTTCGCGGAGCTAAAACGGGAAGAGCCGGACTTTATGCGGGAGCTGATCAGCGTTGCCCAGGTGGGACGAAGTCTTGGGGTTCACCTGATTTTGGCTACTCAGAAGCCCAGCGGTACTGTGGATGATAATATTTGGAGCAATTCCAAGTTCCGCCTGTGTCTTCGGGTCCAGGACAAGCAGGACAGTAATGATATGCTCCATAAACCGGACGCGGCCTATATTACCCAGGCCGGCCGGTGCTATCTTCAGGTAGGAAATGATGAGCTTTACGAGCTGTTCCAGTCTGGATTTTCCGGAGCCGTGTATGATGATTCTCCAGGCGCCGGCAAGACAGACATTGCCCGGCTTTGTTCCCTGAACGGAAAAGCGGCCTTAGTGGGCAACCGGATCAAGATCCGGCAGAAGGAGGCAAGAAAGTATCAGTGGCTTTGCCAGCTGGCTTCTATGGTGCGGGACTTCGCTAGACGGAACGGCTGCGACTTTGTCAGGCCTTTAGACAGCAATCTGATCCAAAGGGCATGCCAGTATTTATTTAAGCGGCTCAAGGAGCAGCATTTGGATTATCCGGAAAATGAATATAATACCCGGCGGCTGGAGGAATTCTTGCAGATCTACCGCCGCGCTCGGTCATCCAGTATGAACCGGGTGGAAAGTATCGTGGACCAGATCATAGAAATTTCCGGGGAGGAAAAATTAAAGCTGCCGGAGATCAAGGAAAAGACCCAGCTGGACGCTGTGGTGGAATATTTGGAACGAACGGCTTCACGGGAAGGCTATAACCACAAGTTTATCCTGTGGCTTCCTGTATTGCCTCAGAAGCTGTACTTAAAAGATCTGGCCATGTACCGGGAAAATGCCTGGCATAACGGCCAGTGGCCGGAGGTTGGCGGGGAGTGGTCCCTTAAGGCGGTTGTGGGCCTTTGTGACGATCCGGTGAACCAGGCTCAGATGCCTTTAGTGGTGGATTTTGCTCAAAACGGACATCATGCCGTGTGTGGCACTGTAGTTACGGGAAAGAGTACATTTTTGCAGACGGTGATCTATTCCCTGGCCCACAGATATTCTCCGGCTCATGTAAACATTTATGCCATTGACTTTTCCAGCCATATGCTGGGGGCATTTGAGGATCTGTCTCATGTGGGAGGCGTTTTGTATGAAAATGACGCTGAAAAGATCGCCCGTTTCTTTAATATGATGTCCGGCATCTTAAAAGAGCGGAAAGCCCTTTTACAGGGAGGTAATTATGAGCAGTATGTCAAGACCCACGGCGTGGAGATTCCGGCCATTATCCTGGTTATTGACCAGTATTCCGCCTTCCGGGAAAAGACGGCTAACGCTTATGAGGATATTTTGATCCAGCTTTCCAGAGATGGAGCCAGCTACGGCATTTACCTGCTGATCTCTTCCGCGGGATTTGGCCCGTCAGAGATCCAGAGCAGAATCGGCGATAATATCCGCACAGTGATCTGTTTGGAAATGGGAGATAAGTTTCAGTATTCTGAGGCTATGCATGTTTCCCGCTTAGAGATTCTGCCTGAACCTGGGATCAAAGGACGGGGACTGGCGCTTTGTCCTTCCGGGGTACTGGAATTTCAGACAGCTCTTTGCCTTGAGGCCCAGGATGATTATTCGAGGAATGAAGAAATCATCCGGGAGTGCCGGGCAATGAATGAGTCCTATACAGGACGGCGGGCAAGGCCTGTGCCGCATATTCCCAAAAAGCCGGAGCTTTCTCAGTTTATATCTCTGGAGGATGTGGAAAAGGCGGCCATAGATCCGTACAAGCTGCCCATGGGCTATAATGAGGCCAATGCCCAGATTTACAGTATTGACTTAAGCCGGACCTTCTGTTACATGATTTCCGGCAAGTCCCGCAGCGGCAAGACCAATGTATTAAAGGTACTTGCGCATACGGCGGCGTTAAAGGAAAACAGCCGCCGGGCAGTGATCGATTTTTCCGGACGGCTTAAAGGCCTGGCAGAGGCTGTCGGAGCACAGTTTATTGATGATGACGCCAAGCTCTACAGTTTCTGGGAGAAGCTTCTTCCGGAGTTTGTGGCCAGAAATAAGAAAAAGCGGAGCGCGGCAGATTCCGGCCTGGATGATGACGAGATTTTTGAGCTGATGCAGAAGGAGCCGCCTTATTTTATCTTTATCGATCAGATGACGGATTTTGTGGAGCATGTGCAGCATCCGGCAGAGGGCGTAGGAGCTATGATGGGCTTTATGGAAAATATTACAGATAAAGGAAGCCTGCACAATGTATTTATGTTCGTCTGCCTGAATCCGGAGGACACCGCCCGTTTGGCCGGGATCCGTCTGTATGAAAATATGGCTCGGACCAAATGGGGCTGTCATTTGGGGGGCAACGTTTCCGGACAGCGGATTTTGAATTTTGATTATATCCCATTTGCAGCTCAAAGTAAGCCTAAAAAGCCGGGGATTGCCATGATCCCCGCCATAGACGGGGAAGCCCCGGAGGCCCCGGTGGTCATTGTTCCCCACGCGCGGAGGTAGCCTATGATTTCCAATGTGACTTACGATTCCTCCAGGGAGGAACTGACCAGGATCATGGCGATCTTCCACGATGAAGCGGCCCGCATGACCCGGGAACAGTGGCAGATCGACGGATTTGCCATGGCAGATGAATTTAAACGGTTTTTACAGGGACAGCCGCTAGTGGATCTGGCCTGTATGGAAACGTCTTCCGATGAGGATGTAACTAGGCTGGAAGATTTTCGCAAACAGTATGGGAACGCGCTCCTTATGGTCATTGCTGATGGAACCATGTCCCCCATGAAGTATCTTAAGCCGTCCATTATGCCGGGATCCCTGCTGCTGCGTCCGGCGGAACCGGGACAGCTCAGACAGGTTATTCGGGATTTTATCCGGGCCCACCTGGAAAAACTCGGACAGGAGGATGACGGGGACGCCTTTGTGGTGGAAAGCAGGGACGGCCGGATGAGAGTCCCCCATGGACAGATCAGTTACTTTGAAGCTCGGGAGAAAAAGATTTTTCTCAGAACGGGAAGTAAAGAATACGGTTTTTACGATACTATGGACCATCTTTCTCAGATCCTTTCCGAGGATTTTATCCGGTGTCACAGAAGCTTTATCATCAATCGAAAAAAAATTGAAAAGATGGTGCTAAATCAGAATGTTATATACCTGGAGGAAGGACTTTGCGTGCCGGTTTCCCGAAGCTATCGGGCAGACATGCGCCGGATCTGGGAAAGAGGAACCCCTGCAGGACAGTAAAATGCCGCGGATGTGAGGAAAATATAAAATGGAGATTGCAACACTGGATGAGATTTTAATGATGGCTGCAGCCGCCGGAATGGAAAACCTGATCCTTCCCCGTTTTAGGGAGGCGGCAGTACCGCCGGAAGGGCCGCTGGGCAAATGGCCGCCGGGAGAAGGTCTTTCCGGCCAACGGGAACTGGTTTACGCTCACAGGATTTTGGCCGGACTTATGACCAAAGGGTGTCTTGTCACGGAAAATGGCCGAGCGGTCCTGGCAGGAGAGATGGCGGATTTTTTTGAGTGTATAAAAAGCGCTTCAACGATGATCATTGTCTGGCCCAGGGATCAGGAATTTTCTCCAGCCTGGAGCTGGGTCCATAAAGACCAGATAGGCGTGGCCCGACTAGAAGGGGTGGCTGCCCAGCCGGGGGCTTTCCGGCTGTATTATGAGACAACAAAGGACTGGTGCTATGAATTTTGCCGGTGGCTCAAAGACGATTTCGCGGAAGAGGCCGGTCCGGTGGATGTGGGGGATTTCGATGGGGACTTTATCTCTCCGGAAATGCTCCTGATCCAAAAAAAGATCTCCTGGCTGTGGGATGCCTGCCCTGCCGGTCAGCCTGAAAAGACGCTTCGCCGCCTGATGCTGGTGGAAGAGGGCATGGAAAGGCTTCTGGTTTATGAGGAAGGAACTCGGCAAGAACGGTCTCCAGCCGGGGCAGGTCTTTTTAAGATTTATTTTAAACGTTTGTTGGGAGGTGACTGGGGATGATCCTAGTGGATATTTACGTACCCTCTGTGGAGCAGACCTATGATTTTAATATTGATGAAAACGCGCCTGTCGGTTCTGTGATCGAGGAGGTAGCGGCTATGGTAAGTCAGAAGGAGCAGTGTATTCTTCGCGGTGATACGAATGTCCTTGTACTGTGCAGCCCTCTGCTTCAGATGATGCTTCCTATGGATAAGACTCTGGCTCAGTGCGGAATTGACACAGGGCATCCGCTGATCCTGGTGTGACATATAAGTTCATTCGTCGGAAAAAAAGGCAATTTATCAGGAAGTCGTGACATTTAAAAAAAAATGAGTTATAGTAAGGCTATGAAAAGCAGCAAAGAAGGGAGGCGGCGCTGATTTGAAAATTTCGTTTACCCGTATCCGGGAAGATGCGGCTCAGCTTAAGGAGCAGGCAGCCCGGACAGAGGCGGCAGCCGGACAGTTGGAAAGGATCATATCCTTATTACAGTGCCAGTCTTCTCTGACTCCGGTGGCGCGCAGCCTGAAAGGGTGCAGGGAGCCTTTGGCGGATCACATCCATGGGTTAAGGATAATGGCGAAAGTTCTAGAATCCGTGTCAGCCCGCTGTATTCAAAGCGAGACTGCCATTGAGGAGCAGTATGAGGAAGGCAGCAGACAGCTGTTTGCCGCAGGATATACGGCATATACGGTTCCGGGGCTGTACATGGATGTGATTCGGGGAACCTAATGGAGGTGTGAAAAATGGCAGATGTTCTGGAGATTAATGTTTCTGCGTTATCCTCTGATATACAGTCTTTGGCCGGACTTATATCTTCGGGTACTTCAGATCTTAATGGATTAAAGGAAAGCATAGATAATTTAAGCAGTACCTGGTCCGGACCGGCTCATGATACGTTTTATGCTCAGACAGCTCAGGATCTGGCAGTTATGGAAGAGGTTTTCGCGTCGCTCCAGGCGTATAAAGAACATATGGAGTATGCAGTTAAAGAATATAATCAGTGTGAACAAGATGTTTACGATATGGTAGCATCCATTTCGGTATAGGAGGTGGATATATGGCATCGGTTTCCGGCGGCGCTTACGAAGGGATAACGGTAAAGGTATCCGGAGAGGCCCTAAAGACAGCAGCAGAAAATGCCCAGAGCCGCATTAATAAAATGATCCGGGTATTTGAATCTATAGATCAGCTGGTGGCGAGAAGCTCCTCCTACTGGATCGGAGAGGCCGGAGACGCTCACCGTCAGGCCTATGAAAGCCGCAAGGATGAGATTCAGACAGCGTTAACCCGGCTGAAGGAACATCCTGCAGATCTGCTGAGTATGGCGTCGGTATATGATTCGGCAGAAAGCGGGGCAAGGGACCTGGCGTCAGGGCTGCCCTCAGATGTGCTCAGTTAGAAAGGAGGGCAGGATATGGCGCAATTAAGCAAGACCACCATTGAGATTAATTTTAAAAATGCCTGTGATCAGGCGTCGCAGCTGGAACAACTGGCCCAGGAGCTAAGTAGGATTGCTGACAGCCAGCTTTCAGGGACCTTACAAAGCGTGTCAGGTTCCTGGAAAGGCGACAGCGCGGGTCTGTTCCTGCAAAAAGGAAATTCTCTGATCACCCAGATCAACGCCAGCGCCCAGGCCCTTAGAAATGCGGCGTCCAGCATCCGGACGATTGCCAGAAATACATATAACGCGGAAATACAGGCTTTGGAACTGGCGAGGATCCGGGAAACAGAGTAAATGGAGCAAGTCATTAATCCGTGTAAGCGGAGGAATAGAAAAAGGAGGATTTTATCATGTCACAATTTCAGGTAACAGCAACAGAACTGAACCGTCAGGCGGAGACGCTGACCCAGCTTAATCAGAGCCTTAAAGACCAGATTGAAACATTGAATAATACGGAGTCTTCTCTTATGACTATGTGGGAAGGTGAAGCAAAGAATACATTTCACAATGCATTTCAAACAGACAAGGCTAAGATGGAAAATTTTAAAACAGCGATTGACCAGTATATTACAGCCCTTCAGACGATTGCTCAAAAATATGCTCAGGCAGAAGCAACCAATGTGAACACTGCAAGCACAAGGACTGTTTAAAGGAGGAGAATGATCATGGATGGTATTTTAAATGTAACCCCGGAAAAGCTTATTTCAACAGCACAGGAATTTTCAGCCAGCGGTCAGACGGTCAGCAGCCTGACTCAGCAGATGACCACGATTGTAAAAGGGATGAGCAGCTCCTGGCAGGGAGAGGCTTCCACCGCATATATTAACAAGTTTGACCAGCTGCAGGACGATATTGAAAAACTTAATCGTATGATCCAGGAGCACGTAGATGACTTGAATGAAATGGCAAGAGTTTACCAGGAAGCAGAATCTGCCAATGTTGAAGTAGCCTCCGGTCTTCCGACAGACGCTCTTGTGTAAAGACAGCCGGATTGTCTGCAGGAGGCCTCTTGAAGGAACGGCGCGGACCAGCTGAAGATCCCTATACCGATCATGCATATGCGGCAATGCTCATAAACCGCAGCAAATAACCTTCAGCAAGCGGCGTCGGGATTTATCCCGACGCTTTGTTGAGTCTATGGAGGAGTTTAAGTATGAGCTTTACAGTTATTTCGG
>CAZMGH010000061.1:0-9554 GCA_964565805.1 uncultured Lachnospiraceae bacterium | reverse complement strand
AAATCAAGCCGGAGGCGCAGATTGAACTTAGTGGGAACGTACATCCCGAACCTTAGCGAAGCGAAGCTGAGCTTAGTTGAGGGATGTTACCCGTCACGACCACTTAGTGAAATCAAGCCGGAGGCGCAGATTGAACTTAGTGGGAACGTACATCCCGAACCTTAAAATTGGAGGAATTATAATGCTTAACAAAAAATCTGTTGATGATATTAACGTTAAGGGCTTAAAAGTCCTTGTACGCTGCGATTTTAACGTACCTTTAAAAGATGGTGTGATCACAGATGAAAATCGTCTTGTGGCAGCTTTGCCTACCATCAAAAAACTTATCAATGACGGCGGCAAGGTTATCCTTTGCTCCCATCTTGGCAAACCAAAGGGAGAGCCTAAACCGGAATTATCCTTAGCTCCTGTTGCAAAGAGACTTTCCGAGCTCCTTGGCCAGGAAGTAAAGTTTGCTGCGGATCCTGAAGTTGCAGGACCTAACGCGAAGGCAGCTGCTGAGACTATGAAAGACGGGGATGTCGTCCTTCTTGAAAATACACGTTACAGAGCGGAAGAGACAAAGAACGGGGATGAGTTCAGCAAAGAGCTGGCCAGCCTGTGCGATGTTTTTGTAAATGACGCTTTCGGTACTGCCCACAGAGCCCATTGCTCCAATGTTGGCGTTACAAAGTATGTTAAAACAGCTGTTGTTGGTTATCTTATGCAGAAAGAGATCGACTTCCTTGGCAATGCTGTAAATAACCCGGTAAGACCTTTTGTTGCTATCCTTGGCGGTTCTAAAGTTTCTTCCAAGATTTCCGTTATCAATAATCTTCTTGACAAGGTTGATACTCTGATCATCGGCGGCGGTATGTGCTTTACATTCGCAAAGGCAGCTGGCGAACAGATCGGTAAATCTCTCTGCGAGGATGACTACCTTGATTATGCAAGTGAAATGGTGGCAAAGGCAAAAGAAAAAGGCGTTAATCTTCTTCTTCCTGTGGACTGCGTAGCGGCAAAGGAATTTTCCAATGACGCTCCCCGCCGTGTTGTTGAAGGTGACCTTGAGCCGGATGAAATGGGCCTTGACATCGGACCAAAGACAGAAAAACTGTTTGCTGATGCTTTAAAAGGCGCAAAAACCGTTGTATGGAACGGACCTATGGGATGCTTTGAAATGCCTAACTTTGCTTCCGGTACTATCGCAGTAGCAAAGGCTATGGCTGATCTTGAAGACGCTACAACGATTATCGGCGGCGGTGATTCCGCAGCTGCTGTAAATACTTTAGGCTTCGGCGACAAGATGACACATATCTCCACCGGCGGCGGCGCTTCCCTTGAATTCCTTGAAGGTAAAGACCTCCCCGGCGTAGTAGCAGCCAACGATAAATATTAATTTTAAAGGAGACGTTATCATGCGTAAGAAGATTATTGCCGGCAACTGGAAGATGAACAAAACTCCCAGCGAAGCTGTTGCATTGGTAAATGAATTAAAACCTCTTGTAGCTAATGAAGACGTGGACGTTGTATTCTGCGTTCCTGCCATTGACATTATTCCGTGCATGGAAGCCGCAAAAGATACAAATATTTCTATCGGTGCTGAAAATATGTACTATGAGGAATCTGGCGCATATACCGGTGAGATCGCGCCAAAGATGCTGACAGATGTTGGCGTTAAGTATGTGATCATCGGACATTCTGAGAGGAGAGAGTACTTTGCGGAAACCGATGAAACGGTTAATAAGAAAGTCTTAAAAGCTTTTGAGCATGGCATTACTCCGATCATCTGCTGCGGTGAAACACTGACACAGCGTGAGCAGGGCATTACTATGGACTGGATCCGTCAGCAGATCAAGATTGCTTTCTTAAATGTAACCGCAGATCAGGCTAAGACAGCAGTGATCGCTTATGAACCGATCTGGGCGATTGGTACAGGTAAGACAGCAACAAGCGAACAGGCAGAAGAAGTTTGCAAAGGCATCCGCGACTGCATCGCTGAGATTTATGACACAGATACAGCAGAAGCGATCCGCATCCAGTACGGCGGTTCTGTAAACGCGGGAAATGCAGCAGAGCTTTTTACTATGGCTGACATTGACGGCGGCCTGGTTGGCGGCGCAAGCCTTAAAGCTGATTTTGGCAAGATCGTAAATTACAATAAATAATGTATAAGGCGCCTTTGTTTTGCGCCTGTATAAAAATCCGGCACACAGATTCTTTGAATCGTGAGCCGGTTTTTTGTGCGATATGCCTGGCAAGGGGCCGTCATGCTTGTATGAGCGGACATTTGTCAGGTAACGGTCATCGGCTGTAATGAATAAAAAGATCGGTATGCTTAAAAACTATTGTAAAAGCAATTCTTTTAAGGTAAAATGATGTGTGGCAGAAAAAAGCTCTGTCACAAGTCAAAAAAACGTATTTACTTAAGCTCTGACAGGCAGGGTAAATTCAAAAAGATATTTGAGATAAGGAGATTTTAGCATGAGCAAAAGACCTACCGTTTTAATGATTCTGGATGGTTACGGACTCAATGACAAACACGAAGCAAATGCTGTTTATGAAGCAAAAACACCTGTGATGGACCGTTTGATGAAGGAATATCCCTTTGTAAAAGGAAATGCCAGCGGACTTGCTGTAGGGCTTCCTGAAGGCCAGATGGGCAACTCTGAGGTTGGCCATTTAAACATGGGCGCGGGACGTATTGTATATCAGGAGCTGACTCGTATCACAAAGGAAATCCAGGATGGCGATTTCTTTAAAAATGAAGCGCTTTTAAATGCTATGAATAACGTAAAAGAAAATAACAGCGCAGTACATTTATACGGTCTGCTTTCTGACGGCGGCGTACACAGCCATAATACCCATTTGTATGCCCTTTTAGAGATGGCTAAGAGAAATGGTATTGAAAATGTCTATGTACACTGCTTCCTTGACGGCCGTGACACTCCGCCGGCATCGGGAAAAGATTATGTGGCAGAGCTGGTCGAAAAGATGGAAGAAATCGGCGTAGGCAGGATTGCTTCTATTATGGGCCGCTATTACGCTATGGACAGAGATAACCGTTGGGATAGAGTTGAAAAAGCATACCGGGCTATGGTTTACGGCGAGGGAAATACAGCTGCGGATCCTGTAGAAGCTGTAGAAGCATCTTATAAAGATGAGAAGACCGATGAATTTGTCGTACCTGTAGTGATTCAGGAAAATGGCGCGCCGATTGCAACGATCAAAGATCATGATTCTATCATTTTCTTTAACTTCCGTCCGGATCGTGCCCGTGAAATTACCCGGACTTTCTGCTGCGATGAATTTGACGGTTTTGCAAGAGAGCACCGCATGGATGTAACCTATATCTGCTTTACCGAGTATGACGTAACGATTCCTAACAAACAGATCGCATTTAATAAGGTAGAAATTAAAAATACTTTCGGCGAATTTTTAGCTGCCCATCATATGACTCAGGCAAGAATTGCGGAAACAGAAAAATACGCTCACGTTACATTTTTCTTTAACGGCGGCGTAGAAGAGCCAAATGAAGGGGAGGACCGTATCCTTGTTAAATCACCTAAGGTAGCTACTTATGACCTGCAGCCGGAGATGAGCGCGTATCAGGTTTGCGATAAACTGGTAGAAGCGATCAGATCCGGTAAATATGATGTGATCGTCATCAACTTTGCAAACCCGGATATGGTGGGCCATACTGGCGTAGAAAAGGCTGCGATTAAGGCAATCGAAGTTGTCGATGAGTGTGTGGGCAAAGCTGTAGACGCTCTGATCGAGGTTGACGGTCAGATGATCATTTGTGCAGATCACGGAAATGCTGAACAGCTGATCGATTACAGTACTGGCGAGCCATTTACTGCCCACACCACCAACCCTGTACCATTTATTCTTGTCAATTATGATAAGGACTATACTCTGGCAGAAGGCGGCTGCCTGGCAGACCTTGTTCCAACCATGATCGAAGTGATGGGTATGGAAAAACCTGCGGAAATGACAGGAAAATCGTTGCTTGTCCGCAAATAGAGCTTGCTTCTTGCACCATTCTATGATAGAATAGCTGTGTTGAGTCAGGAGGTGTGCGTGATGGATATTTTAAGAACGATCGTAATGGTACTTTTTGTTCTTATTTGTATAGCATTAATTGTGGTCATTATGATGCAGGAAAGTAAGACATCCGGTTTAAGCGGTGCTATCAATGGTGTAGCGGATACTTACTGGGGGAAAAATAAAGGACGTTCCATGGAAGGAAAACTTGTACAAGCGACAAAAGTTCTTGCTGTACTGTTCTTTATCATTGCCCTTGCCCTGAACATGACCTGGTAATAAACATTACACAAGATTAAGCATATAACATTGCCAAAGAAACCACCCTTATAACCAAACCATAAGGGTGGTTTCTTTATTTAGGTGAGCTGACATGGCTCAACGCGATTTTGAAAAGAGAGGTGACACTGTGGATGAGATGACATATCAGATGCGGGAAAACATGCTCCGTGATCTGTTTGATGATAAAAGCTACCGGCCTATGAAACTGAAAGAATTATGCGTCTTTTTAAATGTACCGAAAAGTGAGCGGGAAGATTTAAAACTGATGCTGGATCAAATGATCTCAAAGGGGCAGATTGCCTTGACATCCGATGGCCGCTACGCAAAACCGGAAGCGGATGTATTTTTCGGAACATTTATGGGCAGTGCCAGAGGCTTCGGTTTTGTTCGCGTGGAAGGCATGGCGGATGATATTTTTATTTCTGAAAGCGATACTTTAGGAGCTCTTCACGGAGATACCGTAACTGTGCGGATCACCCGCAGGGCACGGGGCGCCCGGCGTTGTGAGGGACAGGTTCTTCGTATTGTCAGCCGGGCGAATGACCGGATTGTGGGCACTTATGATCAAAGTAAAAAATTTGGCTTTGTTATACCGGATAATTCAAAAATTGCCAAAGATATTTTTGTCAGAAGTGAAAATTCCATGGGCGCAGTGACTGGACATAAGGTGGTGGTCCAGGTAACGGATTATGGAAATTTCTCTAAAAATCCTGAAGGCCGTATCGTAGAAATCCTCGGACACATGGATGACCCTCAGTCAGATGTACGGACGGTTTTGCGGGCCTATAATATTCCTGTAGATTTTCCTGAAGATGTGATCCGGCAGTTAAAAACCGTACCGGATCATGTTTCGAAAAAAGAGCTGGAGGGCAGAAAAGATTTAAGAAATCTTCCTACAGTGACTATTGACGGGGAGGATGCAAAGGACCTGGATGACGCTATTACCATTTCCCAAGAGGAAAATATTTTTCGCCTGGGCGTGCATATTGCGGATGTGAGCCATTATGTCCGGGAAGGTTCGCCTCTGGATCGGGAGGCTCTTAACCGGGGGACAAGTGTGTATTTGGTCGACCGGGTGGTTCCCATGCTTCCCCGTGCTTTGTCTAATGGTATTTGTTCTCTAAATCAGGGATGCGACCGGCTGGCCTTAAGCTGTCTTATGGATATTGATGAAAAAGGCCAGGTTATAGGACATGAAATTGCCGAAACAGTGATCCGGGTAGACCGGCGTATGACCTATACGGCAGTTAATGCCATTGTTTCCCTCCATGATCCTCAGGCTATGAAAGACTATGAGGAATTTGTCCCCATGTTTGAGCTGATGAAGGAAGCGGCGGATATTCTTCGGAAAAAACGCAGGCAGAGAGGCGGTATTGACTTTGATTTTCCTGAATCAAAGATCATTTTAGACGAAAAAGGATTTCCTATGGACATCCATCCTTACGAAAGAAATGCTGCCACAAAGATTATTGAAGATTTTATGCTGGTGGCCAATGAAACCATTGCGGAGGATTTTTTCTGGCAGGAGCTTCCGTTCCTATATCGTACTCATGAAACTCCGGATCCAGAACGGATCAGAAAGCTTATGGCTATTATTTCCGGTTTTGGTTATTATATGAAGCTTGGACGGGGAGAAATCCATCCTAAAGAGGTTCAAAAGCTTTTGGGAAAGATCCAGGACACGCCGGAGGAAGCGATGATCAGCCGTCTGACCTTGCGCTCAATGAAACAGGCCCGGTATACCACGGAAAATACCGGCCACTTTGGTCTGGCTGTAAAGTATTATTGCCATTTTACATCTCCCATACGACGGTATCCAGATCTTCAGATCCACAGGATCATTAAGGAAAATCTTCGAGGGACGCTGGATGAGCAGCGGCAGGAACATTTCCGCAGTATCCTGCCGGAAGTGGCTGACAGTACCAGCCGGACAGAGCGGCGGGCGGATGATGCTGAGCGGGATGTGGAAAAGCTGAAAAAAGTCGAATATATGTCCCAGCGTATCGGACGGGTGTATACCGGTGTTGTCTCTGGCATGGGAAATCTGGGGATGTATGTGGAATTGCCTAATACATGCGAAGGACTGATCCGGCTCCAGGATATGGAAGATGATTATTATTTTTATGATGAAGAAAAGTATATGATCGCAGGTGAAACCTTAGGGATCACTTACAGTCTCGGACAAAAGATCCGTATACGGGTTTCAGGTACCGATAAATTATCCCGGACCATTTTCTTTGTTCCGGAAGATGAACAGGGGAGTTGATAAAACATGGCAAAAAACAGTACAAGTTCCAAGCTTATTGCTAACAATAAAAAAGCATACTTTGATTATTTTATTGAAGATACCTATGAGGCTGGGATCGTCCTTCACGGCACGGAAGTAAAATCTCTGCGCATGGGACACTGCAGCATTAAGGAATCCTTTATCCGTTCGGATAAAGGGGAGATGTATATTTACCAGATGCACATTTCACCTTATGAAAAGGGAAATATTTTTAACAAAGACCCTTTGCGCCCAAAAAAGCTGCTGCTTCATAAATCTGAGATTAATAAAATCTTAGGCAAAGCCTCCCAAAAAGGCTATACCATCGTGCCATTAAAGGTTTATTTAAAAGGAAGCCTGGTCAAAGTGGAAATCGGCCTTGCCAGAGGTAAAAAACTCTACGACAAACGCGCCGACATCGCCAAAAAAGACCAAAGAAGAGAAGCCGAAAAAGCCTTCAAAGTCAAAAATTTGTATTAAGTTCTTGACGTTTCCTGCATCTTGCTTTATAATAGGTCCTGACCTTGTCAGGAAAGACCAGACTGAAAAATATTTTTCGGGGTTGTACTGGTTTCGACGGGGGTGTTGAAATCGAAGAAGCCATCCGCAGACTCCGGGACTGCGTACGAACCTGGAACTTAAATATAAAAGCTGAAGATAATAATTACGCTTTAGCTGCCGCTTAAGGCAGCCTGTCAGTCCGGAATCGCTCACAGTTCCGGCCCTGGCATCGAATTTTGTGAGGGCCTTTGCCGCCTAAGCTTTGCGGCGGCAAAAGATTTATGAAGCTACCAAAAGAAGGCCGCCTGTCGTTGGGGGTGCTTTTGAGGGAATAAAAGTACAGCGACTGTGATGGGAGATGCTTTGATGGATGTGCCTTCGGACCGGGGTTCGACTCCCCGCAGCTCCATTTCAGGAATCTGGATCAGGTTTTAGATAACAGATTTTTGATTTTGGATGCGCCTATTTGCCGGAAATTTGTGCTTTGAAGAAAGTGTTGTTTTTTTCAAAATTTTTTAAAAAAACAAAAAAACACTTGATTTTTTTCGGAAGGTGCGTTATACTGAGATGGTCAGATGGCTCGTTGGTCAAGCGGTCAAGACGCCGCCCTCTCACGGCGGAAACAGGGGTTCGATTCCCCTACGGGCTACGATTTTAATTTGTTAAGAAACCCGGAAACGCAGTATTTATACTGCTTCCCGGGATTTTTTGTGCTTTAAAACTGAACTGCTTTTTTAGGGAATCAAAATCAAAAAAGACGCCATCCGGCGTGTGGATCTGGGCCGGAAAGCAGAAGAGGTTTAACCCTGTGTGGCTGGTTTAAAATTTTGTTTGATTGACATAGCCTCGTTGGAGAACTAATTGACAAGGATTTCTCTGCTTGTAAAAATATGGTTGACTCTTAGCAGAAAATTATATATAGTAATAATATATATAAAATTTGTAACTACAAAGCATAGGGGGAACGGTTATGTCAAATAAAGAAGACTTATACATACATGTGTATACGGGTATTGATTCGGAAACGATGGCTTATCGGAACCCGGATGAAACGTGGGAAACGGGCAGCGCGCTTCTGGAATTTATTTATACAGATCTGTCCGATCTTGGGTTTGGAAGATTTGCTTCGGGAGATATGGAATTTCTCAGAGGCATCCATCCGTATTTCAGACATATTTCCCGGGAAGATTTAAGTATCTTTTTTGAAAACAGTCTGAACAGCACTTATAGAGGGATGTTTTGTATCAGCGGACTGGAACAGCTCCAGAAAACTTATGAAAACTGGCTGACCCGTTATACAAAGGGAGGATTAAAGGGAGATCTGCTTACCGATGTGGGAAAATATCGTTTTTACACACAGACCCACTATGTTATGGAAGGAGAGCAGCTGGCGCTGGATTATTTTCTGCTGGGCTTTGAGGATTGTCTTTTTCTTGAGTTTTCAGAGATTATTCGCCACAAGATCCGGATTAAGGTGTGCAAAAACTGTAAACGCCTGTTTATTCCCCCAAAAAGCAATATTGATTATTGTACCCGGATATATACTTCCGACGGAAAAACCTGTCAGGACGTGGGATATACCCAGACTTTTGCGCGTTCTGTTAAAAATGATGATCTGCTCCAAGCTTATACCAGAGCGTATAAGGCCCATTACGCCCGTATGGCCAAGCCACGCAAGAGAGCTGAGAACCTTTCCAGGGAAGGGTTTGAGGCGTGGTACCAGGAAGCAAAGCAAAAGTTAAATCTGGCCCGCAGCGGCGAACTGGATCCTGAGGAATATAAGGAATGGCTTAAAATATAAAAAAATTGTTGACATTTCCTGCGGGAAATGAAATGCTATGCTTTTTTGCTGCAATTTGCCGAATCAAAAAACTTGAGACAAAAAGATAAGAATGTTATACTTATATTAGTCGCTCCTAACTTGTTTTGCTGATTTACTGAAAGGAAGTGAACGATGTCAGAGACAAAAGCGTGCGGAGCATGCAAAAAGGACTCCTGCTGCGCCAATCCGAGCAGGTGTGGAAAGTGCTGCGGCGGATGCTGCCAAGGTGAGATTATACTGGCACCAGAGGAAATCTCCATGCTGACCCGTTTTGCTGAAGTTCCTTTTTTGCCGGTTGCCCGCCGAAAAGACTCAAGATCTCCTATTTTTCTTGAAGATGCGGATAAAACAGCAGAAGAATATGGAGTTATATTATACTCGCTTAACCGAAAAGGCTTAATCAGCCTGGACTATAATGTTCCATTGTCTAATTTCGACTATAGCAGCTATACAGCATATCCAATTCATGGGAGTATGGCGCTGACAGCAAGAGGGCAAGCAGCCGTTGATCTGATTGAAATACAGGGCGTAAATTAACATTTGCTCATAGCAGTAAAGGGGAAATTAAACGAGGTATATGTTGAAAGAAAAAGTTTTCCCCATCTGTTAGCCCGTTGGTATTCTATATGCCACCATGAGTTGGCAGAATGGATGAGA
>CAZMGH010000060.1:0-10487 GCA_964565805.1 uncultured Lachnospiraceae bacterium | reverse complement strand
GCTGCAGTCCAGTATTTTATGATTTTCAACACGCAGACACATAAAAGGGCCTCCTTTCTTTACAGGGATGCCATTGATCGGCATCCCACACCCGCAGTACTGTTAAGTTTATTCGGTGACAGCTACAAATTCCATTTCAACAAGACAGCCGTCCACCATGTCTGAACACTGGGTACAGCACCGGGCCGGATAGTCCCCCTCCGGGAAATAGGTTTTGTAAATGCTGTTCATTTCCGGAACAAGAGCCATATCTTTAATGTAGATGGTCACTTTTCCCACATCGCTGAAGGAGGCACCGGCGGATTCCAAAACGGCAGCCGCGTTTTCCATAGTGGCCTTTGTCTGCTCCTTGATACCGCCTTCCACCATTTCGCCGGTCTTATCCGTACCGATCTGAGTTGTAAAAATAATATTTCCCATTTTCACGCCGAGAGCGTAAGGGCCATGGCATTCACCGCATTTGTTGGAATAAATCTGTTTTCTCATAATTGATCAATCTCCTTTTTTATTTTTATAAATCTCCGGCGCTATTGGCGGCCGGGGTGTGATCATTTACTATATTTTTTTCTGTACATTTCTTCGATAGAATCTGAGAGGATGGAAAGACCCTGGTCAATCTCCTCTTTCTTTACATTCAAAGGTGTGGCAAAACGCATTCCGTTGCCGTGTACGCCGCAGTTAAGTGTCAGCATATGGCGCTTGAGCATTCTTGCCTTGACGTCCACCCATATATCCGGGGCAGGGCTGCCGTCTTCATTGGAAAATTCAATGGCAACCATAAGGCCGATGCCGCGGACATCTGAAATACACGGATATTTTTCTTTCAGTTTCATAAGCTGAGATTTCAGGTAGGCGCCCATGGTGTTGACGTTTTCAAGGAGAGTGCCGTCTTTAAACTGCTCAAGGACGACACATCCGGCGGCGGCGGCTACCGGATTGCCTCCGAAGGTTGTGCCGTGGGTGCCGATCGGCCATTTATTCATGATTTCAGGGGTACTGATGACAGCGCTCATTGGAAGGCCGCCGGCAATGGCCTTGCCGACTGTCATAATATCCGGGATCACATCAAAATGCTGGCTGGCCCACATTTTTCCAGTGCGCCCGTAGCCGCACTGGATTTCATCAAAGACAAGCAGGATGCCGTATTTTTTACAGATTTGCGCGACAGACTGTACAAATTTCGGTGAAGGCACCACATATCCGCCCTCGCCCATGACCGGTTCCATATAAATACAGGCTACATCTTCCGGGCATACCACATGTTTCAGTAGTTTATTTAATTCCCAGAGACAATAATCGGCCCGCTCGTCGGCAGCCATGCCTTTGGGACAAAGATCCGGGCTGGGATAAGGAGCGAAATAAACGCTTCCCATAAGAGGATTATAATGTCTCCGGTATTTGGAATTGGATCCTGTGATGGAAGTGGCACCAACAGTCCGCCCGTGGAAGGAACCCATAAAAGCGATGACTGCTGAACGTCCCGTGTAGGACATACTTAACTTTAGGGCGCTGTCCGTGGCTTCGGCGCCGCCGTTGCTGAAGAAAATAGATGTTAGTCCCTCGGGCGTCACAGCAGCCAGGTTTTTTGCCAGAGTCAGCGTAGATTCATAATTCACCAGGTTAAAAGACGCGTTGACTAAAAGGGCAGCCTGCTCCTGGATCGCCTTGACGATGGGAGGGAAGTTGTGCCCCAGGGCATTAACGGCAATACCCTGGACAAAATCCAGATAAGTATCGCCATTAACATCTGTCAGATAACATCCTTTGGCGCTTTTTGCGACCAAATCGGTCTGTTTATAAAAAACAGGACTTAGATATTGTTTATAGTCCTCAAATTTCATTGGCATTGTCGTATCCTCCTTGTGGTTTGATCTGGTTAACGGGTTGAACAAATCATAAAGCTAAATGAGAAAAAAGTAAAATTCGAAAATTGGATACGAGATATAAGTAAATTGAATATCTAGCTTGACCGCGGAAAAAAAAGATGATATTCTGGCCCTGTAGAAAAAGGTGAGGTGATGGATTGTGGATCACATAAAGTACAGACTGCTCCTTGACTTGGCAGAAACTAAAAATTTTACCCGTACGGCGGAACGTATGGGTTATTCCCAGCCCGGGGTCAGCCATATTATCCGGACCATGGAAAAAGAGATGGGATTTCCTCTTGTAATCCGGGAAAAATACGGGATCATGCTCACCCAGGCGGCCAATCTTCTCCTGCCTAAAATGCAGGAAGTGTTGAAAGCGGAGGAAAAACTTGAGCAGACGATTTACGCTATTGGCGGTCTGGAATATGGAACAGTGTCCATTGGAACTTATTCCAGTATTGCCATACACCTGCTGCCGCCGGTCCTGAGAAAGTTCCGGGAAAGGTATCCGGGGATCAAGATTGTTCTCAGAGAAGGGGGAGCGGATCAGATTCTTGTATGGATGGATCAGGGCATTATCGATTTTGCCCTCATGAGCCGTCCACAGCCCTGTACTATGGATTTTTTTCCTTTGGGCCAGGATGCCCTTGTGGCTGTCCTGCCACTGGATACAGAGGAGGAAGAAGATGACAGCGGCGGATATGATATCCGTAAATTTGATGGACGGGAGTTTATCATCTCCGCGGCGGGAAATGACTTTGACGTACACAGGGCGTTAGACAGCAGCGGTGTAAAGCCTAAGTTCAATTATTCCGTCCTTGATGACCATTCCATTTTATCAATGGTGGAAAACCATCTAGGTGTCAGCATTTTGTCCCGGCTCATTGTCAGAGGATATGAGGACCGGGTCCGCCTTTTAGAGCTGCGTCCTCTGTGCCAGAGACTGCTTGGAATAGCTATGAAAGATTATGGCACTCTGTCACCTGCGGCACGAAATTTTGTTGAATTTGCCCAGGGAGAAATGAAAATATAGAAAAAAATATAAAAATCCGACAATTGACAGACTAGACAAAAAATTGTACTATTGAAAAAACGATTTCTGGTCGTACCGGTCAGACCAGTTGTGCCGGTGTGACTGAAAAATAAAAAAAGCCCATAGCAAAGGCGCTGTTTCCTGTATAAAAAATGGAAATAGCGCCTTTTTCCATTGTGAAAGGAGGAATTCCCATGGCGGACAGCATAAAAACACTGGAAATAAAAGATATTTATAAGCGCTTTGGCGACAACAATGTCCTTAACGGTGTTAGTTTTGCGGTCGATAAAGGAGAAGTGGTCGTTATCTTAGGTCCCAGTGGTTCAGGAAAGACGACTTTACTCCGGTGCATTAATTTTCTGGAAAGAGCTGACAAAGGAAGTATTGAAATTGACGGCTACAAACTGGACGCGACGGAAAAGAAAAACGGAAAGATCCGCGCTCTGCGCCAGAAAACGGCGATGGTTTTTCAGCAGTATAATCTTTTCAGAAACCGGACTGCCATACAAAATGTAATGGAGGGTCTTGTGGTCGTCAAAAAGATGCCGAAAAAGGAAGCCAGAAAAAAGGCTGAGCAGGCCCTGGAATCTGTTGGCCTGCTGGAAAAGCAGGATTTTTATCCTGCTCAGCTTTCCGGCGGACAGCAGCAGCGGATTGGAATTGCAAGAGCCCTGGTCATGGAGCCGGCTCTTTTGCTTTTTGACGAGCCTACATCAGCACTGGATCCTGAACTTGTTGGTGAAGTGCTTGCCAGTATCCGAGAGGTTGCGAAAACAGGGATTACAATGATTGTTGTAACTCATGAGATCGCCTTTGCCAAGGAGGCGGCGTCTCGTGTTATCTTTATGGAAGGTGGCGTTGTTGTTGAAGACGGCACGCCGGATCAGGTCATTAATCATCCGTCGACAGACCGGGCAAAACAGTTTCTGGCCCGGCTGAATCAGGGATAACCTGAGGATGATTTTCACATAGATACAAAAAATATGAATTTGACAGGAGGCATGAAATGTGAAGAAAGAATTATTATGGAAAAAAACAGTGGCACTTACAGGTATTCTTGCGTTATCTCTGACAGTAGCCGCAGGCTGTGGAGGTTCCTCTACAGAGGCGACTGGGGCATCGGATACATCAGCATCTGGTTCATCATCAAATATTGCGGCCGTCCAGGATAACGGGGACGGAACATACACAGTGACCGTGGCTGTTCTTGACAGTATGGCTCCTTATACATATACCGATGAAAACGGTGAAATGCAGGGATATGAGTATGAATGGATGCTGGCTGTGGATGAACTTCTTGATGAGTATATTTTTGAGTATGTATCTGTCAGTCCTGACGCGGCTCCTGCAGCAATCCAGGCAGGGACCTACGCTTTTTCCGCATCTGCCCATTTTATCACTCCGGCAAGAGAATCGGAATATATTTTAAGCGTCCCAACATCTTACTATCCGGTCAATCTTGTATCCAGAATTGAGGATAGTTTCACAACTTTTGAAGATCTGGACGGCAAGGTTCTTGTCCCCAATCCGCCCAATGACGGTCTGTCGGTTGTCCTTCAGCAGATGAGCGAGGAATATCCGGATGTAGAGTATATCCAGGATGCCACATCCGAATATATTCCTTATATGGATGGCGTTCTGGATGTGGTTTCCGGAAGATATGACTGCTGGTTCGGAGGGGAAAGTATGTATGCAGACCTGGTAGCGGAAGACCCCACACTTGCTGAGACAACATTCTGCTCAGAGCCTATTACAACAGCAGCCTGTGTGGCGGTGATCAATGAAAATCTCACAGATCTGCGTGAAGCGATCAATGAGGCAACCTGCGAACTGTATGAAAACGGCACGCTGGCGGCTCTTTCCGAGGAATGGCTTGGAAATGATTATTTTGCCGTAGCTGGCGATACCGGCTCACTGTTTGATTATGCCGGTTACACATCAGATCAGGCGGACTGGTATTTAGACTGAGTCCGGGATAGGAGGTTCCCATGATAGACGGATTACAAACGATGTGGCATTATCTGCCGGCTCTTTTGCAGTCACTGCCCACAACCTTTTATCTGCTTTTTGTATCAGTGGTGATCGCCGCGGTTTTAGGATTTTTCCTTGCCTGGGCTAAAATTGGAAAATACAGAATATTAAAGGGTCTGTCCAGCCTTCTCATATCTTTTATGCGGGGGACGCCTATGATGGTTCAGCTTTTGATCATATTTATACTGATTCCTGTGATCGCCAATAATCATGGGATCAATACCGGATCATGGGACCCATCCATTTACGCGATCATCGCTTTTTCTTTAAATGAGGCATGTTTCTTCGCGGAAATTTTTCGCTCAGCCTATAAGTCTCTGGATTACGGGCAGATTGAGGCGGCCCAGAGCCTTGGGATGGGGAGGATACAGGTGTTTTTCAGAGTGATCCTTCCCCAGGGAGCGGCAAGTGCTCTGCCCAATACGACCAATATGTCTCTGGAACTGATGAAAAACACATCCATCGCTGCTGTAGTAGGCGTATATGATATTCTTGGGCGGGCCACCCAGCTGGCACGCAACAATTATGGTGTCGGACAGTTGGAATTATATCTGGAAGTAGGTATCTTTTTCTGGATCATCGGTCTGGTCATCTTATTTATTTCCGGAAAGGTTACAAAGACTCTCAATCGCGGAAACGCCGCCGCAGGCGTTGGGGCGGCAGGGAAAAAGTAAAGGAGGATGCGTCATGTTTGAATTAAGATATGCGGGGGAAGCCATTGAACCAATACTGACCTGTATGCCGGCCACCCTCGGGCTGACCTTCGGTGCGGTTTTTCTGGCACTGATCCTGGGAATCCTTCTTGCTATCGGGGTCAAAGCTCCTTTTAGCCCTGTAAAGACAGTTTTTAAAGTCATTGTTTCTTTTTTAAAAGGGATTCCCATACTTGTACTGCTCTATGTGTTCAATACATCCATGGATGACATTATGTATGGCTTTGCGGGAATTTTCGGATTTACCTACAATATCCGGACGCCGCCCACCTTTTTGTTTGCCGTACTGGCTCTGGCTTTGTCTTATGCCCCCTATATGTGCGATATGATCACTACAGCTATGGACACTATACCTGTGGGACAGTGGGAGGCCTGTGATTCTCTTGGATTTACCCGGTGGCAGAAAATGCGTCGGATCATTCTCCCCCAGACGGTAGTCATTGCTATCCCCAATTTTGGCAATCATTTTGTCAATCTTTTAAAAGCTACATCTCTGGCTTGTATGGTCACCATTATGGAGATGATGGGAGGCGCGAGAAACTTCGCGACATTAAATCAGCGTTTTCTTGAACCTTACACGGTATGCGCGCTGATCTACTGGGCTGTATTTATTATTTTCGAGCAGCTGTTCCGTATTCTGGAAAAACAGAGCGGAAAATATCTGGAAGCTGGCGCCGTGAGACGGAGAAAAGGGCGTCTCCTGGCGTTTGTGTCCGGGATCGGGAGTCGTTTAAAGAAATCCGAGACTTCCGGAGAAGTATCAAAGGTATATGAAAGGCGGAAAAATGCATGAGTAAAGAATATGAATTTTGTCTTCCGGTAAAGATCGTGGGAGGTGAGGGCCAGTCCAGGCACATGGATCACTGGGCCGAAGTATTCGGAGTCAGGAGACTGCTTGTCATTACAGGGCGTCATGTTTCCAAAACCGGGAGCTTTGAAGCGTTTATCGGTGGGATGAAAGCCTGTGGGCTGGAATTTGAAGTCTTTGCTGAGAGTGTACCGGAACCGCCGGTGGAATCTGTGGACGCTCTGGCTGCCTATGTGAAAAAAAACGCTTTTGACCTGGTTATCGCTGTGGGCGGCGGGAGCGCTATGGATACAGCCAAAGCGGTATGTATGCTTAGCAATAATGAAGGAAGTATGGCGGACTATCTTTTCGGCGGCACGCGCGCGCCCATCCATCCGTCTCTTCCCCTGATCTGTATCCCCACAACAGCAGGCAGCGGATCAGAAGTAACCGCCTCCTGTGTGATGGAGGATACGCAAAAACGTGTCAAGCTGTCCTGCACCCATCCCAATCTGATTCCCAAAGCGGCAATCCTTGACCCGCTGATGCAGCTGGAAATGCCGCCTTCAGTTACAGCAGGCACTGGTATGGACGCCATGACTCATGCCATAGAGGCGTATACATCAAAAAAAGCAGGGACATTTTCAGATATGTTTGCGGAAAAGGCTATTGAGATGATCTCACAATATTTGCCTGGGGTTATGGAAGAACCGGATAATCTGGAGTTTCGTCTGAAAATGGCGGAAGCCAGTACAATGGCAGCCGCGGCTTTTCTCAACGGAGGTCTGACCGCAGTCCACGGAATTTCTCAGGCCACAGGCGGTATTGCCCACACGCCCCATGGAATAACAAACGCTGTACTTCTCCCACCGGTTATGGCTATGAATTATGTGGGAAATATAAAAAAATTTGCTGCCGCTGCCCGGCTCCTTGGCTGTGATACAGCGGGGATGACTGATGAGGAGGCTGCGGCGCGGACTCCGGAGCTTTTGGGCAGACTTAACAAAACGCTCGGGCTGCCCCAAAAACTGTCAGATCTGGGAGTAACCAGAGAAATGATCCCGGATATTGTTGAGGGGACCATGGGATACCGGATGCTTGGCCTGAATCCTGTGGAGATTAGGGCAGCGCAGGTGGAAGATCTACTGAAAAAACTGATATAGAAAGGAGCGCTTTGCATGGATAAGCATTTTATTGTGACATTTTCCAGACAGTTTGGCAGTATGGGGAGACCGATTGCCAAAGAATTGGCCCAGAGGCTTCAGATAAAATTTTATGACAGGGATATCGTAGAGCAGACTGCTAAAAATCTTGGCCTCCCGGTATCTGCCATCGAGAAGAGTGAGGAAAGTGCTCGAACCAACTTTTTTAACATGAGTTATCCTCTGGGAATTGGAACCAGTGAAGAGCAGGACAATATTTTTAACGAGCAGACAAAAATCATCCGGGAGCTGGCGGATAAAGAGTCCTGTATTATTGTGGGGCGGTGTTCGGATTACATTCTCGGAAACGAGAAAAACTGCATACGCATTTATGTTTACGCGCCTTATCACGAGCGGCTGCGCAACTGTGTGGATATGCTTCACATGGATCAGGAATCAGCGAAAAAAATGATCAGTAAAGTTGATAAAGCCAGAAAAGCCTATCACATACATTATGCCGGATATGTTCCAAATGACCAGGAACATCAGGATGTGCTTATAAACAGCAGTGTTCTCGGTATTTACGGAACTGCGCGCTGCCTGGAAGAAATTATAAAGATCCGTTTTGGGATTGAGGAATAAAGGAGAGTATTATGGCAAAAGTTCTGTATTTTAATATTGATGATAATCTGGATTATGAAACACAGCTTTTGAAGGAGTGGAATGTACAGGATATTGAGCTGATAGAGATCAAAGATAAAACATGCAAGAAATCCCTGGGAGAATATGTGAGGGATACCCAGGTCGAGGGCCTTGTGGTTGAGTATGATACAGTGACAAAAGAGGTCATGGATATGTGTCCAAACCTAAAGATTGTATCTTTACAGAGTATCGGTTATAATAATGTAGATATTGATGAAGCAACGGCACATCATATTTGTGTATGCAATATTCCCGGTTTCTGCGCGGATGAGGTGGCCCTCCATACTATGGGATTTCTTCTGGATCTGACCCGGAAGATTACATTTTATGACAGGTCTGTACAGGCAGGTTCCTGGGATCCGCTTCTCGGATATACGATGTATCGTATAAAAGGCAAGACTTTTGGCATGGTCTTTTTTGGTGAGATCCCTAAAAGGCTTGTACCGATGATTAAGGCCCTGGGCATGAACGTGCTGGTCTACGCCCCGACAAAAACAAAAAAATATCTGGAATCCTTTGGCTGTGAAAAAGCGGAAACTCTGGACGAGCTTCTGGAAAATTCCGATGTAGTTTCCATGCACTGTCCCCTGATTCAGGGAGTCACCGATCATATGATGGGGGAAGAACAGTTTAGAAAAATGAAAAAAACCGCCTTTTTTATTAATACGGCCAGAGGTTCCGTGGTGGATGAGCCGGCATTGGTCAAAGCCTTGAAGGAACATTGGATTCAGGCAGCCGCTATTGACGTGATCGAAGATGAAATAACAGAAAAAAGTAATCTTTTCGGTCTTAAAAACTGTATTTTAACGCCTCATGCCGCATTTATGTCAGAGGATTCCTTCTATGAAGGCAGACGGCGCAGTCTGAAACATTTGGTTCAGAGGCTTTCTTCCTCCTGTGACGGAAAGCCGGATTGTATTGTAAATAAAGATGTGGAATACAGCCTGTAATAGTACCGCCTTTTAGACGAAGTCCCAAAATGCCGGGGGGGGAGAAGGATTGTATGACGCTTTGTGCCTGGACAGAGCGAAAGGAAATGTATTTGGAAAGATCATACTTATGATTCTTTTTGGATTTTTTCTGGCCCGGCGGCACATACTCACAGAGGGGATGAAAAAGAATCTGACGTCCCTTTTGATGAAGGTGGTCCTTCCAGTCAGTATCATCAGTTCTGCCGGCCAGGATTTATTTACAGATCTGGCTGTGTTTGCCAATGTTGGTTTTATCGGTTTTCCCTTGATGGGGGAAATGCTTGGGAATGTGGGAACATTATATACGGTGGCCTATAATATGGCCTACCAATTGTTCTTTTTTTCTTACGGTCTATTGATTTTAAAAAAGAACGGAAAGCTGTCACTGAAGGGGCTTTTTAATAATGGAATCATTTAAGTTTCTGCCGTGTCGATGATCCTTTATTTTTCCAATCTTCATTTCCCCGAGTTTATCCAGTCCACATTGTCGGATGTGGGAGGGATGATGGTTCCCCTATCCATGATCCTGATCGGATATGATATAGCGTCAATGAATCTGAGAAAACTGTACAGAGAAAAACTGGCTTACCTGGTGTCGTTGCTTCGGCTGGTGATCTTTCCCCTGATCATGCTTATTCTGATGAAATGCCTGGATTTTGGCTATGATATCGGGGCCTCGGTTATTCTGCTGACTGGGCTTCCATGCGGGTCCCCCGTTATCGCCGCGGGAGAACATGGCAAAGATACCGGATTTGCCGCCTGCACAGTGGCCCAGAGTACGCTTTTTATGATTGTGACCCTACCGCTGCTGACGCTGCTCATAATCCGTCTCTGGCCAACGTAAGATTACCGGGAAGCAGCTGTCTTTGACAGACGGATCAGCCGTATAACAGATGGATCAGTCATATGATATGATAAAAAATCCGTGTCTCCCGCTTTTACAGCGAGCGGCACGGATTTTTTGTTGGCAGATCAAACCCCAGGGAATTTCATATCTTTATGTTTCTGGTAAGCATCTTTGATGGATGCCTGATTTTTAATAAAATCAATGCGTGTGGCCACAATTTCATCCAGATAGAGTTCCCGGGAGGAGTTTTCATTTCTGTCACGGCAAAGACTGTTCTCGGCCAGGACAAATTTTACATCCCCATTTTCATCGCGGAAAAGATCGCCGCCGGCGCCGCACACGGCGCATTCAAATGGGAACTGGATGCCGTCCCAATGAGGTTCCCCTTTAAAT
>CAZMGH010000059.1:0-10513 GCA_964565805.1 uncultured Lachnospiraceae bacterium | reverse complement strand
CCATAATTCTGTTAAAGCTTTACAAGGCCTGCGTCCACAAGCTTTTGTAAAGACATCATAATGCCAAATTTTCCATGATGCCAGGTCAGACCGCCCTGGAAGTAAACACTATAAGGGGGCTTAATAGGAGCATCAGCGCTCAGTTCAATGGATGAGCCGGAAATAAATGCCCCTGCGGCCATGATCACGTCACAGTCATAGCCGGGCATGGCCCATGGCTCTGGCGTTACATGGCTGTCCACCGGAGCGGCAGCCTGGATGCCTTTGCAAAATTCAATCACATGTTCAGGATGATTAAATACAACCGCCTGGATTATGTCATGACGGCTTTCTGTGGCGTCAGGGACACATTCAAATCCCAACTTTTCATAAATATTGGCCGCAAAAACCGCGCTTTTTAAAGCGCCGTTGACGACCTGAGGGGCTAAAAACAAGCCTTGGAAAAAGGAACGGTTGACTCCAAGACTGGCCCCTACTTCCTTGCCAAGACCGGGAGCGGTGAGGCGATAGGCGGCATTTTCCACATATTCCTTTTTCCCTACAATATAGCCTCCAATAGGCGCCAGACCGCCACCGGGATTTTTGATCAGAGAACCTACGCACAGATCCGCGCCTACATCTGTAGGCTCCAAAGTTTCTACAAACTCTCCGTAACAGTTGTCTACCATACAGATTACATCCGGGCGGATACTTTTAATAAATGCGATCAGCTCTCCGATACACTTTACAGACAGGGTTCGCCGGGGCTGATAGCCTTTTGACCGCTGGATAGTCACCAGTTTTGTTCTGGGATTCAGCGCGTTTCGTATGCCTTCATAATCAAATTCTCCATCCGGCAGAAGGTCTACCTGGCGGTAGGTAATACCATATTCTGCCAGAGAACCTTTTGCCGGGCGGATACCAATGATCCCCTCTAAAGTATCATAAGGCTTGCCCACCGGAGAAAGAAGCTCATCTCCCGGTCTGAGATTTCCGCTCAGGGCAATCGTCAGGGCATGGGTCCCGCAGGTAATATGCGGCCGGACTAAAGCATCTTCTGTGTGAAAAACGCTGGCATAAACTGCTTCCAAAGTATCCCGGCCGCTGTCATTGTAGCCATAGCCGGTGCTGTCTGAAAAATGATAGTCGCTGACCTTGTGCTCCTGCATGGCCCGGATCACCTTGAGCTGGTTATATTCGGCAATCTGGTCAAAGCCCTGAAAACGGGGGGCAAGATTCTTTTCCATGGCCTGGCAAAATTCATAGACATTTTTAGAAAGACCTAAGGTCTCATAATACTGCTCTAAAGCATCACTCATGATAAATTCCTTTCTCTGTCAGTAAGTGAATAATATATTTAAGAATTGCTTCGTCATTTTCATAATCATTTTTATTGATCCACACCACATCCCTTTCCCGACGGAACCAGGTCAGCTGCCGTTTGGCAAAGTGGCGCGTATCTCTTTTTAATATATATACAGCCTCCTCCAGGGTACATTCCCCGGAAAAATAAGGCACAAATTCCTTATATCCAAGGCCCTGCATGGAAACAAGGCCCGGATGATAGCCTTCCTCAAGAAGACCTTTAACTTCGTCCACAAGACCGTCCTTAAGCATTTGATCCACCCGCTGGTTGATCCGCTCATATAAAATCTCTCTCGGCCAGGTGAGCACAAAATAAGCGCTGTTGTAAGGACTGGTTTTCTGCCGCTCCAGGGCATTGTGATCAGAGATCTTTTGGCCGGTTTTTTGGTAAAATTCCAGCGCCCGGATCACCCGTTTCATGTTATTCGGGTGAATCTGGGCAGCAGACTCAGGATCCACCTTGGCCAGACGGTCATGGAGCAGCTGGGCCTGTCCCTGGCGGGCAAGGGATTCCATCTCCTGACGAAAGGCCGGATCACTGTCATTTTCCGTAAAATCAATATCATTTAAAAGGGCCTGAATGTAAAATCCTGTGCCCCCAACCACAATAGGGATCTTTCCTCGGGAAATAATATCTTCCATAGCCTCTTTGGCCAATTTTTGGAAAAGGACCACATTAAACTCTTCATCCGGCATAAATACATCAATTAAATGATGAGGAATCCCCTCCATCTGTTGGGGGAGGATTTTGGCAGTGCCAATATTCATTTTTTTATATACCTGCATGGAATCCGCGGAAATAATCTCTCCGCCGATGCGTTTGGCTAGGGCCAGGGACAAACTGGTCTTTCCGGCTGCTGTTGGTCCGGTTAAAATAACAAGAGGCCATGGTTTCAAGCATATCAGCTCCTGACTGTTGGATTCTTTTATTGGATTCTCTTAAATTTCTTTTCCAGCTCATACTGGCTCATAGCAATGATCGTAGGCCGTCCGTGAGGACAGTTGTAAGGATTGTCCGCAGCAAGAAGCTCATCAATAAGGGCGTCTGCTTCCTGAAAAGACAGAACCTGATTGCCTTTTACCGCAGCTTTGCAGGCCATGGTAGCCAGCCGGTCATTGATCAGGTCTGCGCTGAAATGCCCGGATTGATCTGAAATGGCATCCAGAAGGTCAATAAACAGATCCCTTTCTGTAAAGCTGTAAAGCTCCGAAGGTACGCTGCTCACTGCATATTCCCTGCCGCCAAAGGGATCGATCTCAAACCCCAGCACCTTAAACTGGTCCATATACCGGTTCAGCGCCTCTTCCTCATGCATGGTTAGGGAAAGGATCATGGGCGGATCCAGCCGCTGGGAAATTGCTGTGGAATTTTCATAATGCTTTTTCAGCTTTTCATACATAACCTTTTCATGGGCCGCATGCTGGTCAATAATATAAAGCTTTTTATCATATTCCACCAGCCAGTAGGTTTCAAAAAGCTGGCCGATAAGCCGGTGACGCAGCCGGGCCTTTTTAGACAAAAGCTTATCGTCAAAAAGCTCCATCTGCTGGCTCCTGCCATTGCCGGTTTCCGTCCCATAAGGGGCAGGCTCCCCTTCACGAAGCTGCTGAGGCGGAGCGGAAGTTGTTGGTGCGGCAGGTTCCGGGGCGGGCTTTTGCTGCTGGCTTGATGGCGCGCCAGGCGCCGCCTGTTTCAGCATTTCTTTTCTGTGGGTTTCAAAAGGCTCCGGCGCAGGCTTTATAAGCTGCTCCTTCATCTCCTGCTTTTGCCGGGCTGCAATCTCCCGGTCTGTATCCATAGATACATCCGGGATCAGATCCCGCCCTTCCAGGGCATCCCGGATGGTGCGGTAAACCAGCTCATACACTTCCTCGCTGTTGTAAAATCGGATTTCCATCTTTGTGGGATGGACATTAACATCGATCAGAGAGGAATCTATAGAAAGATGAAATGCTGTGAAAGGATATTTATGGACCATGACAAAGTTTTTATAGGCCTCCTCAATGGCCTTAGTAATCACCGGACTTTTAATATACCGTCCGTTAATAAAATAATTTTCATAGGCACGGTTTCCCCGGGAAATTAAAGGCTTACCGATAAAACCTTTTATTTCCATGTTCGCCGAACGCCGGTCTACTTCCAAAAGATTGGCCGTAATATCCCTTCCGTAAATATTATAAATAATATCCTTTAATTGCATATTTCCCGCAGTATGGATCCGGTTTTGCCGGTTGTTAATAAATTTAAAGGAAATCTCCGGATGGGACAAGGACAGGCGCATGATCAGGTCATTCACATAGCCGGCCTCTGTCATGTCTGACTTTAAAAACTTTCGGCGGGCGGGGGTATTATAAAACAGGTTTCTTACGATCATCGTTGTCCCGGAAGGACAGCCTACTTCCTCAAAAACCGTCTCTTTTCCCCCTTCAATACAGTACCGCACCCCGGTAAGCTCCCCGGGAGTTTTTGTCAGGAGCTCCACCTGGGCTACAGAGGCAATACTGGACAATGCCTCTCCCCGAAACCCCAGGGATGCGATCATGAGAAGATCGGTAGATGTGCGGATCTTACTTGTAGAGTGGCGGAGAAAAGCCAAAGGTATATCGTCCTTATCAATGCCGCTCCCGTTATCTGTAACACGGATCAGGCTGGCGCCGCCATCCCGGATTTCCACAGTAATGGCCGTGGCATGGGCATCAATAGCATTTTCCACCAGTTCCTTTACTACGGATGAAGGACGTTCCACCACCTCACCGGCAGCAATCTTATTAATGGTATCTGAATCCAGCACATTAATACTGGCCATAGGTTCACCTCCTTAGCACAAGGTTCCGGCAAGCATCTGCTTATGCAAGCATCCGATGGCCTTATGCGAGCGGATGCCCGCCGGGCGTATCATATAATCACATCAGTTCCTGCTGTAGCTGATCCAGCAAAAACATGGCATCTAAAGGACGCATCCGGGAAATATCCGCTTTCTTTAACTGGTCGATCACTTGAATCCACGCCTCCGGAATCTGAGGCCCATCAGTAGGCGCCGTCATCTGTCCGTCAGTTTCATCCCCTGCCGCATAGGCTGACGGATGAGATAATTGTTGCGAAGCTTTATCTTTATTTTCCAGATCACTGCCAGTGCCGATTTCCCGGACTTTATCTGTAATATCCGCGCTGACCAGCTCTTCCACCAGTTCCTTTGCCCGGTCAATGACCAGATCCGGAACCCCTGCCAGCTTAGCTACCTGAATACCGTAGCTTTTATCTGCGCCGCCGCGAACGATTTTTCTAAGGAAAATAATATCATCGCCCTGTTCCTTTACAGCGATACAGTAGTTATTTACATTAGAAAGCTTGCCTTCAAGCTCTGTAAGCTCATGGTAGTGGGTGGCAAACAGGGTCTTTGCCCCTAAAAGCTTAGGGTTGCTGATATATTCCACCACGGCCCAGGCAATGCTCAGACCGTCAAAGGTGCTGGTTCCCCGGCCGATTTCATCTAAAATCAAAAGACTGTCTTTTGTGGCATTTCTTAAAATATTGGCCACCTCAGTCATTTCCACCATAAAGGTACTTTGACCGCTGGCCAGGTCATCGCTGGCGCCCACCCGGGTAAAGATCCGGTCCACAATACCAATATCCGCGCTGGAGGCAGGAACAAAGCTGCCCATTTGAGCCATAAGGACGATCAGGGCCGTCTGGCGCATGTAGGTGGACTTTCCTGCCATATTTGGTCCGGTAATAATGGAAATCCGGTTCTTCTGGCTGTCCAGATATGTATCATTTTCAATAAACATCTGGCTGGCAGACATTTTCTCCACCACCGGGTGGCGGCCGTCCTTAATATGAATAACCCCCTTAGTGTTAATGGTTGGACGGACATAGTTGTTCCGCTCTGCCACAAGGGCTAGGGAACACAAAACATCCAGGTTGGCCAGCGCCTTTGCTGTGGCCTGAATCCTGGCCGCTTCCCCGGCAATCTTATCCCGGACTTCACAAAACAGGTCATATTCCAGAGAAAACAGCTTATCCTCAGCCCCAAGGATAGTATCCTCCAGCTCCTTCAAACGAGGAGTAATGTACCGCTCCGCGTTAGTAAGGGTCTGTTTCCGGGTCCAAGTGTCCGGCACCATGGATTTATAGGAATTGGTCACTTCCAGATAATAGCCGAAAACCTTGTTAAACTTAACTCTCAGGTTTTTAATGCCGGTTTTCTCCCGTTCCTGGCTTTCCAGCTGGGAAAGCCACTGCTTTCCTTCGGTTTTGGCGTGGCGGTATTTATCAATTTCCTCATTAAAGCCGTCTTTAATAATGCCTCCATCCTTTAAGGCAATTGGCGGATCTTCATAAATAGCCTGATCAATGAGCTGGCACAGATCTTCCAGACTGTCCATCTGGTCATAAATTTCCTGAAGACGCAGGGCCTTATAGGTCTTTAACAGCATCTTAATGGGAGGGATCATGGACACAGAGGACTTAAAGGCGATCAGATCCCTGGGATTGGCGGTTTTACAGCTGATCTTGCTCATAAGCCGCTCCAGGTCGTATACCGGGTTTAAATATTCCCGGATCTCATCTCTGTTAATCAGCTCCTGATTCATTTCCTCAATAGCGTCCAGGCGCATTTCAATAGGATTTTTGTCAATATAAGGCTGCTCGATCCATGTGCGCAGAAGCCTTGCCCCCATAGCCGTCTTTGTTTTGTCAAGGACCCACAGGAGGGAACCTCTTTTCTGCTTCTCCCTTAAAGTTTCCAAAAGCTCCAGGTTTCTCCGGGTAGAGCTGTCAATGATCATATACTGGCCGGAATTATAGGTAATAATATGAGTCAGATGGGTCAGGGAATTTTTCTGAGTCTCATAAAGATACTGCAAAAGGGCTCCTGCCGCAATGGTCCCGGCAGGAAAATCTCCCAAGCCCAGTCCTTCTAAAACAGATACTTTAAAGTGGCGCTTTAAACGTTCACGGCACTGATCCTCATCTATGTACCAGGAATCCAGCACTGAAACCGATACACTCATCCGCTCCTTAATCGGCTCCAGATCCACGCCGCTCATTAAAAAGGCGTCATTGTGAATAATCTCTGCCGGGGAAAACTTAGTAATCTCATCCATTAGCTTTTTGGCAGAATCCACCACAGTCATATAGTAATCCCCGGTAGAAATATCTGCCGCGGAAATGCCAAAGCAGTCATCTAAGTATACAACACACATGAGATAATTATTTTTCGTTTCATCCAGAGCCTGCATACTTAAGTTGGTCCCCGGGGTAACAATGCGGATCACTTCCCGCTTTACAAGGCCTTTGGCCAGCTTGGGATCTTCCATCTGCTCACAGATGGCTACCTTGTATCCCTTGGATACAAGCTTGTTCAGATAGGAATCCACAGCATGGTAGGGAACACCGCACATAGGAGCCCGTTCTTCCTGACCGCAGTCTTTTCCTGTCAGGGTGATCTCCAGTTCTCTAGATGCGGTAATGGCATCGTCAAAAAACATTTCATAAAAATCCCCAAGACGGTAAAAAAGAATACAGTCCTTATATTGCTCCTTGGTCTTAACATATTGCTGCATCATTGGTGTTAATGGCGCCATGGTTTATACTCCTTCTCTTCCTCAAAAAGGGATACCAGAAAGCAAAAGCTTTCTGATACCCCATATGGTGTTAAACATTAAACATTAAATCTCCGTAGGTTGGGAATGGCCATTCTTTAGCATCTACGATCCGTTCCAGAGCATCCGCCGGGCGGCGCAGCTCAGCCATGGCTGTGCATACGTTATCTCTGTAGGAGACGGCTCTTTCCTTAAAGTGCTCCAGAGAAGCGGCATGGGCCACATTAGCCTCCAGTTTAACTAAAGCATCATTCATTGCCTTTAAGTACTTAGAGCAGTCGGACATAACGATACGCTGTACACTGGCGTCATAACCTGTAGCTTCCACTTTCTGAATAGACTCTGCCACAGTCGTAGTATACTTAATGACAGCAGGAATGATCTGCTTTTTCGCAATGTCGATCATCGTGCGGGCCTCAATATTAATGGCCTTGGCATACATTTCATAAGCAACCTCTTCTCTGGCCTTAAGCTCCACCTGTGTCATGACACTGTGACGGGCGAACAGCTCAATGGTCTTAGGATCGGTCAGGCAGCCGGCAGCATCGACCATATTGGTAATATTAGGCAGACCACGGCGTTTTGCTTCCTCTACCCATTCCTGGGAATAACCGTTGCCGTTGAAAATAATACGGATATGCTCGCTGACCCACTTTTTGATCAGGTCGTGGGCAGCCATTTCTACATCATCGGCAGCCTCAAGAATATCTGCGGCCTGGCCCAGTGTTTCCGCTACAATTGTATTTAATACAATATTGGCATCGGCAATAGACGCAGAGGAACCGACCATACGGAACTCAAATTTATTTCCGGTAAAGGCAAAAGGTGAGGTACGGTTCCGGTCCGTGGCATCCATGCGGAAATTAGGCACAGTAGCCAGACCGATATTAGACTCCGTTCCTTCTTTGGAGCTTGTTGCCTCTCCTTTTTCGCAAAGCTGAGTCAGCACGTCTTCCAGCTGCTCTCCTAAAAATACAGAAATAATCGCCGGCGGCGCTTCGTTTGCTCCCAGCCGATGGTCATTTCCTGGATTTGCGGCAGATTCCCGCAGCAGAGGCGCATATTCGTCCACGGCTTTTAAAACAGCAGCCAGGATCAAAAGGAACTGGCGGTTTTCATGAGGGGTCGTTCCCGGATCCAGAAGGTTCACGCCAGTATCAGTGATCAGTGACCAGTTATTGTGTTTTCCGGAACCGTTAACTCCGTCAAAAGGTTTTTCATGGAGCAGACACACCAGGTTATGGCGCAGGGCCACTCGTTTCATAGCCTCCATGACTAACTGGTTGTGGTCAGTGGCAATATTTGTCGTAGCATAAACAGGGGCAAGTTCATGCTGCGCCGGAGCCACCTCATTATGCTGAGTCTTGGCAGTAACCCCCAGTTTCCACAGTTCTACATTCAGATCATTCATAAAATCGGCAATCCGCTCTTTAATAATACCAAAATAATGGTCATCCATCTCCTGGCCCTTAGGAGCCGGAGCGCCAAAAAGTGTTCGACCCGCAAAGATCAGGTCAGGGCGCTGCATATACAGGTCCTTGTCTACAAGGAAATACTCCTGCTCTGCACCAACAGAGGTGGTTACTTTAGTTACGTCATTTTTGCCAAATAAATGAACAATACGCACTGCCTGACGGTTAATGGCTTCCATGGACCGAAGCAGCGGCGTTTTTTTATCCAGAGCTTCTCCGGTATAGGCAAAAAACACTGTAGGGATACATAAAACCGCTCCGGAAGGAGCTTCATGGATAAATGCAGGTGAGGACAGATCCCAAGCTGTATATCCTCTGGCCTCAAAGGTGGATCGAAGGCCGCCGGAAGGGAAAGACGAGCCGTCCGGCTCTCCCTTAATTAACTCTTTTCCGGAAAACTCCAGGATCACTCCCCCATCTCCGGCAGGGGTGATAAATGCGTCATGCTTTTCCGCGGTGTACCCGGTAAGGGGCTGGAACCAATGACTGTAGTGGGTGGCCCCTTTTTCAATGGCCCAGTCCTTCATGGCGTTGGCAACCACATCGGCCACATGCTTGTCCAGTTCTACCCCTTCTTTCATGCTGTTCTTCAGATCCTGGTAGATCCGCTTAGGTAAACGTTCACGCATGGTAGCATCATCAAATACGTTTGACCCAAAAATATCTGTAATCTTTACTCCTTTTTCCATCCATTTACCTCTTTTCGTATGATTCGTAACAGTTCAGTCAGAACTATTTGTATGCTTCTCCAATATAATAGAAACCTTTACACTCTTTAAGCATCACGGGAACAAGCTTGCCGATCATAGAAGCGTCTCCCGGGAAATGCACCACTGTATTATTGCTCAGGCGGCCAGTAACAAGGTGCTTATCCTGATGATTGATCTGTTCTACCAAAACATCCATCACCTGGCCTTCATGGCGGGCACATACCTGGGATGCTATGGTTTGGACCTTTTCAAGGAGCCGGTCAAAACGATCTTTGATCACATCCTCAGGAACCTGATCCTCCATGGAAGCTGCCGGGGTGCCGTTGCGCTTGGAATAAATAAATGTATAGGCGCTGTCATAGCGGACCTTTTCCACCACATCTAAAGTCTCCTGGAAGTCTTCCTCTGTTTCCCCCGGAAATCCTACGATAATATCTGTTGTCAGGGAAATATCCGGGCAGGCTTTTCTGATCTTTTTTACAAGAGTAAGATAATCCTCTTTTGTGTACTTGCGGTTCATCTTCTTTAAGATTTTTGTGCTGCCGGACTGAAGGGGAAGATGCAGGTGGGAACAGATTTTTTTAGAACTGCCCATTACCTGGATCAGCTCATCAGACAGATCCTTTGGGTGGGAAGTCATAAAACGGATACGCTCCAGACCGTCAATTTTTTCAACCTGAGTCAGCAGATGGGCAAAGGTCACGGGTGTTTCCAGGTTTTTTCCGTAGGAATTTACATTTTGCCCTAAAAGCATCACCTCTACTACGCCATGAGACACGTCCCGGCGGATTTCTTCGATAATATCTTCCGGCCTGCGGCTTCGCTCACGTCCCCGCACATAAGGAACAATACAAAAACTGCAGAAATTATTGCAGCCAAACATAATGTTGATCCCGGATTTAAAGGAATACTTCCGGTGTTCTGGAAGATCCTCCACGATCTTATCTGTGTCCTTCCATATATCAATGATCATAGAGCCAGAATCTAAGCGGTCCCAGATCAGCTCAGCCAGTTTATAAATATTGTGCGTGCCGAAAATAATGTCTACATGTTTGTAGCTAGTGCGAAGCTTTTCCACCACCTGGGGCTCCTGCATCATACATCCGCAAAGAGCAATTAGCATCCCGGGACGATTTTCCTTGATCTTCTTTAAGGTCCCAAGCCGTCCGTAAACCTTCAGGTTGGCGTTTTCCCGCACTGTACATGTATTATAAATGACAAAGTCCGCGTCTTCGCTTTCCGCAGGCGCATACCCGATGGCCTCTAAAATACCTGAAAGTTTTTCAGAGTCGCGAGCATTCATCTGACACCCAAAGGTAACCGTAGTATAGGAAGGTGCAAAGCCGTGTTCTTCTTTAAATTTTTGTACATATTGACGACATT
>CAZMGH010000058.1:0-10645 GCA_964565805.1 uncultured Lachnospiraceae bacterium | reverse complement strand
AAGTTATCACTGGCATTTAGATGTGACTTTTCGGGAAGATGGGAATCACACATTAAAGAAGCAGGTCGCTTATAATCTGAATATAATCAGGAAGCTGGCATTGAATATCTTATGGGCTTAGTTGGGAAACACATTCATGCGTTTGTACAGGGCGATTTGACATTATTTCCGCCTTTTAGGTATTGCTTTTTATATGGGAAACGATTATAATGAGAACTGAACACAATATCTAGTGTTCAGTTCTTTTGTGTAACACATAATATTGTTTTGCGAAGAAATAGAGTATTTCGTGTTTTAGGAGGCTTGATGGGATGATAGATAAGATACAGAAGCGCAACGGAGACATCGTAGCTTTTGATTCTATGAAGATCATGAACGCTATTTCCCGGGCAAATAAAGCGGTGGAAGGGGAGGCCATGACGCCTACGGATCTTTTGTTTCTGACGGAAAAGGTTACTGACCGTCTGGATGATAAGGAGCTGAACAGTGTTGAGCATATCCAGGATCTTGTAGAAGAGATTTTGATCCGTTTCGGCTATGCCCGCACAGCTAAAGCGTACATTTTGTACCGGGCGGAACATACAAAGATCCGGAACTCAGAGTTTGATCTTATGGAGATTTATAAAAAGCTGACCTATTCCGATGCTAAGGATGAGGATATTAAACGGGAAAATGCCAACATTGACGCGGATACGGCCATGGGCACCATGCTTAAGTACGGCTCCGAGGGATCCAAATATTTTATTGACAACTATGTACTGCCCAAAGACATTGCAGCGGCGCACATGAATGGTGACATCCATATCCATGATATGGATTTTTATATGCTTACGGAAACCTGCTGTCAGATCGATCTGATCAAGCTGTTTAAAGACGGATTTTCCACAGGCCACGGTTATCTCAGGGAGCCAAACTCTATCCGCTCTTACGCGGCTTTGGCATGCATCGCTATCCAGGCCAACCAAAATGAGATGCACGGCGGCCAGAGTATCCCTAATTTTGACTATGCGATGGCCATGGGTGTGGGAAAAACCTACCGGAAGGAATATTATAAGCATTTAAAGGCTTACCTTCAGCTGAAGCTGGACATGGAGGAAGAGGAAGCGCTCCAGGTGATCAGTGATCTGAAAAATAATATGACCACCCCTGTGGCGATGGGAAATAAAGACGTCTATGCTCAGGAGCTGAAAGGCTACGGGGTGGGAGGAAAGGTGTGGGGAGAGGATCTTCAAAAGGCCCATGCCTATGCTTCCGATGCAGCTTATAAGAGCACAGACCGGCAGACCTACCAGGCCATGGAAGCTTTGATCCACAACTTAAATACCATGAATTCCCGTGCCGGGGCCCAAGTACCCTTCAGCTCCATTAACTACGGGACAGATACATCACCGGAAGGTCATATGGCGGCGCGCAACATCCTTTTGGCAACAGAGGCCGGACTTGGCGCGGGGGAGACTCCCATTTTTCCGGTACAGATCTTTAAGGTAAAGGAAGGGATCAACTATAACAAGGAAGATCCCAATTATGATCTTTTTAAGCTGGCTATAAAGACAAGCGCTCAAAGGCTTTTCCCTAATTTCAGCTTTATTGACGCACCTTTTAATCTGGAGTACTATAAGCCAGGAGATTATAACACAGAAGTGGCCTATATGGGCTGCCGTACCCGTGTCCTGGGAAATGTTCATGATCCGTCAAAGGCAGTGACCTGCGGCCGGGGAAATTTAAGTTTTACATCCATTAATCTTCCTCGTCTGGGTATTGAAGCCAGGGGGGATGTAAAGAAGTTTTACGAGCTTTTGGATGATCGTATTGATCTGGTGATCCGCCAGCTTCTTCACCGGTTTAAGATCCAGTGTACAAAGCGGGTGCGCAATTATCCGTTTCTTATGGGACAAGGCATTTGGATCGACTCAGAAAATCTGGATATTGATGACAGTGTGGCTGAGGTGCTTAAAAACGGCACATTAAGCGTTGGTTTCATCGGCCTGGCAGAAACATTAAAGGCCCTTATAGGACAGCATCACGGGGAAAGCGAGGAGGCTCAGAAGCTGGGCCTGGAGATTATCGGCCATATGCGCCAGCGCATGGATGCGGAGTCAAGAAAGACCGGGCTGAATTTTACTTTGCTGGCTACCCCGGCGGAAGGCTTAAGCGGACGGTTTGTTGCCATTGATAAAAGGATTTACGGGGAAATTCCCGGGGTTACAGACCGGGAATATTATACAAATTCCTTCCACATCCCTGTGTATTATCCCATTAAGGCATTTAAGAAGATCGCCCTGGAGGCCTCTTATCATGCCCTGACCAATGCGGGACATATCAGCTATGTGGAGCTGGACGGAGATACATGCAAGAACCTGGATGCCTTTGAAACCATTATTCGGTACATGAAGGAGCAGGGCATCGGCTATGGTTCCATTAATCATCCTGTGGACCGGGATCCGGTATGCGGTTACACTGGCGTTATCGGAGATGTTTGCCCCCGGTGCGGACGCCGGGAAGGAGAGAGCGTCAGCTTGGAAAAACTGAGAGAACTGCGCAAAAAGTTTCCTAACGTACCTTATTATGGATGAAAAATGTACCCTATGACAGATGAGATAGGAGGATAGGATTATGAGTCAGAAAGTTGTTATGAAAGAAGAAATGGTTGGAGAAAATGTAGGATTTGACCGGATCCGGAGAATTACCGGCTATCTTGTTGGAACTACAGAACGTTTTAATAATGCTAAGCGAGCGGAAGAGAAAGACCGCGTAAAGCATGGAATGTAAATTAAGGATCAGCGGCATTATTGAAGAATCTATTGTGGATGGACCGGGCTTAAGATTTACAGTTTTTACCCAGGGCTGTCCTCATCACTGCCCAGGGTGCCATAACCCTCAGACCCATGATTTTAACGGGGGGACATGGATGACCATAGACGAGATCATGGACAAATTTTTGGAAGACCCCCTTCTTGCCGGGATGACATTTTCCGGCGGGGAACCCTTTTGCCAGCCACAGCCCTTGTGTGAGCTGGCACGGCGGGTTAAGGCTGTTGGAAAGAATATTGTAATCTATTCCGGATATACTTTTGAACAGCTTCAGGAAATGGCCCTTAAGGACCCATATGTGGAGGAGCTTCTTCAGCTGTGCGACCTTTTGGTGGACGGGCCTTTTATCGAAGCCCGGAAAGATCTGGATCTGCTCTTTCGGGGCAGCGCCAATCAGCGGCTCTTGAACCTTACCAATTATCCCCAGGCGAAGGATGTCAGTGAACTGTTATGAACCGGTAACAGTTTATCTGGCTGAACTGTTGTACAAACTGAAAAATATTTTTATAAATCCTATTGACAAATGAGGCAAAAGGATATATGATAACAATATCAGTAATGATTACTGATATTAAAAACAGATGCTATTAAATTTAATCTATGCAGGTTCCTTTGGAGAAGCTGATGCCTGCATCATGAAAAGGAGAGTAAATCATATGAAAAAGTTTGTATGTACAGTATGTGGTTATGTTTACGAAGGTGAGAGCGCGCCTGCGGAGTGTCCGGTTTGTCACGCGCCTGCAGAAAAGTTTAAAGAACAGACTGGTGATAGAGAATGGGCTGCTGAGCATGTTGTCGGAGTCGCTCAGGGTGTTAGCGAAGACATCATCAAAGACTTGAGATCAAATTTTGAAGGCGAGTGTTCAGAGGTTGGTATGTACCTTGCGATGGCAAGAGTTGCTCACAGAGAAGGTTATCCTGAAATCGGCCTTTATTATGAGAAAGCCGCTTGGGAAGAAGCTGAGCATGCTGCTAAATTTGCTGAACTTCTCGGCGAAGTTGTTACTGACAGCACAAAGAAAAACCTTGAGATGCGCGTAGATGCTGAAAACGGCGCAACCGCTGGTAAAGTAGATCTTGCAAAACGCGCGAAAGCCGCAAACCTTGACGCTATCCATGACACAGTTCATGAAATGGCAAGAGACGAGGCTCGCCACGGCAAAGCATTTGAAGGCCTCTTAAAGAGATATTTTGGCTAATATATAAAAGACCCGGGGGGATAGTTCTTAAGAGCTATCCCCCTTTTGCTGCTTGCCAGGAGTAGCAGATTTTAAATTGACAAATTCAGCTTTTAAAACTATAATAATAATCAATATTATTTTAATCAAGCTTATTTCCAGACAAGGAGCCAGACAGCTTTGCCTGCATGGCTTTTTGACCATACTAGGAGGTGTGCCAATGAAAACCGTTAAGTACAGCCGCCAGCGTGAGGCGATCAAAAAGTATCTCATGTCTTCTACCGATCATCCCACAGCGGAGATGGTCTACGAGGCGATTCGGGAAGTTTGTCCCAATATCAGCCTTGGAACGGTATACCGCAATCTTACCTTCCTTGTAGAGCATGGGGAAATTATCCGCCTAAGCTGCGGAGAGGGCAGTGACCGTTTTGATGGAAATACATCCAAGCATTATCATTTTATTTGCAAGAAGTGCGGGTGTGTGAAGGATCTGACCATGCTGCCTATCGATCATATTAATGCTATTGCCGGCGAACATTTCGACGGGACCATTGAAGGTCATTACGCGTATTTTTACGGGGCCTGCGCCCAGTGTATGACACCCCGTGATGCTGCTGTGTAAGCTGTAAATAAGTCAAGCCGCAAATTAAGAAAAGCTGCCAGAGGGGCAGGCTGTCTGATCTTACCAGTAACGGCCTGCCCCTCTGGGGGGTTATAAGGGGGATGAGGGCTGCTCCCTGTTTTTTGGAACCGAGGAATTTCCAGCATTAGAGGAGCTCGGCATTTCTGACTCCGAAGATTCGCTTATTCATTCTTTGACAACTGTAATAAAGTGATATAGAATAGTAAAATAACACAGTAGCCCAAACAGCAGAAATCCCCCAAGGGGATACCCTTATGGGCAGAAGACGTGCCCAAACAGCAGAAATCCCTCAAGGGGATACCCTTATGGGCAGAAGATGTGCCCAAACAGCAGAAAGGTTTTGACGATGAATATTAAAGATATTGCCCAGCTGTCCGGTGTATCCAGGGCTACGGTTTCCAGATACCTGAATCACGGATATGTTAGTGAGGAAAAGAAACAGAAAATCAAAGAAGTGATCGAGAAAACCGGATATGTGCCGTCAACCCAGGCTCAAATGCTCAGAACAAAAAGGACGCGGCTGATCGGGGTGATTATTCCAAAGATCAATTCAGAAACCGTGTCCCGGATCCTGAAAGGCATTGGTAAGGTTTTAGAATCCCAGGGGTATCATATGCTGGTTGCAAACACAGAAAATCATTATGAAAAAGAGCTGGAATATTTAAAAATCTTTGCCAATGATCGGGTGGACGGGGTGATTCTTCTGGCCTCAGTCTGCACCCGTCAGCATCATAAGCTTCTTGCCAAGCTGCCGGTGCCGGTAGTGGTCGCAGGCCAGGAGACTGAAAAGTATTCCTGTGTTTTTCATGATGACCGGAATGCGGCAAAGGCACTGACAGAGCGTCTTTTGGAAAAAGGCTGCAAAAAGCCGGTATTTTTAGGAGTCACAGATTCAGATATAGCTACGGGCATGAACCGGCGTTTAGGTTTTGAAGAAGTATTAAAAGCTCATGGACTTTGGAGCGAGGAGATTTCTGAACGGGTCTGTGAATTTGACTCTGCCTCCGGGTATAGTCAGATGAAAGATCTGATTGACCGCGGTACCCGGTTTGACAGTGTGCTGTGCGCGACAGATAATATTGCCGCAGGCGCCTTAAGAGCTTTAAGAGAGGTCGGAATCCCGGTGCCTGACCGGGTAAAGCTGGCTGGTTTTGGGGATACCCAGCTGGCGTCTTTAGTGACACCTCCCATGACGACGGTTCATTATCATTATGAGGAAAGCGGGAAGGAAGCGGCAACCATGGTCATGGAGCAGATCAGCACAGGGACCCGATTTGTAAAAAGTGTTATGCTGGGATATGAAATCGTTCCCAGAGAAACGTTATAAATATTTTTGTGTAATACCCATTGACATTTATGAAATCAATGGGTATTATTATATCAACATATGAAATCGATTCCGCATTTAGCCAAGTTGAAAGGGAGAGTGTCAAAATGGATTATGAAAAAACAGCCCGTCAGGTGCTGGAAAAAATCGGCGGCCGGGACAACATTGTTTCCGCCGCTCACTGTGCCACACGTCTGCGTCTTGTGATCAAAGAAAACGATGCTTGCGACAGCAAAGCTGTGGAAAATATTGACGGCGTTAAGGGCGTCTTTTTTGCCCAGGGACAGCTGCAGATTATTTTCGGTACAGGCATCGTAAATAAGGTTTATGATGCTTTTATTAAAGAAGCAGGGATCACGGAAAGCTCCAAAGAGGAAGTAAAGCAGGCGGCTAATGCCCGTCAGAATATTTTTAAACGGGCCATAAAGACGCTGGGAGATATTTTCGTGCCTATTATCCCGGCCATTGTAGCCAGCGGTTTCCTTATGGGTATTATGGAAGCCCTGAACTTTATGGTGAACAATGGTTTTGTAAATATCAGCCCTACCAGCTCACTGTATGTATTTGCCCAGCTGTTTTCCAACACAGCTTATACATTTTTGCCGATCTTGATTGCTTACAGCGCAGGTAAAGCTTTCGGGGCAAATCCTTACCTGGCGGCAGTTATTGGTATGATCATGATCCATCCTGACCTGCAAAATGCTTGGACAGTAGCCACTGAGGGAGTACAGGCCACTCAGTCGGTATTTTTTGGACTGTACAGCGTGGATATGGTAGGCTATCAGGGCCATGTGATCCCGGTTATTATTGCTGTGTGGGTCCTGGCATTTATTGAAAAGCGGCTCCATAAGATCGTTCCCGCTGCCTTTGACCTGTTTGTGACACCTTTAGTCAGCGTTTTTGTTACCGGATATTTAACCCTGGCAGCCATCGGGCCTGTATTTGTGGCTGTGGAAAACTTTGTGATCAACGGTATCCAGACCATTCTTACCCTGCCTTTTGGTCTGGGAAGTCTTGTGGTTGGTTTCCTTTACGCCATTACTGTGGTGGCAGGTATCCATCACATGTATACCACCATCGACATTGGGCAGCTGGCAGCCTATAACTATACTTATTGGCTTCCTCTGGCCTCTGCGGCAAATGTGGCTCAGGGCGCTGCGTCCCTGGCCGTAGGCCTTAAAGCAAAAGAGAAAAAGATAAAATCCCTGGCGCTTCCTTCATCCCTCAGCGCATTTATGGGAATCACCGAACCGGCGATTTTTGGTGTGAATCTGAGATATTTTAAACCTTTTATCTGCGCCTGTGTAGGCGGCGGTGTGGGAGCTATGTATGCTTCCATTGTAGGCCTTGGCGCAACAGGAACAGGAGTGACCGGTATTTTCGGAATCCTCCTTTGCCTTCACGATCCTTTAAATTATATTATTTCCATGCTTATTGCTGCCGGCGTTTCCTTTGTTCTTACATGGCTGTTTGGCTTTAAAAATCCAAAGCCGGAGACACAGAGCGTGACTGAAAATCCCAGCGCCGTCATTGAGGACAAAAATATTAAAGCAGAAAATAAAGCTGTTGAAGCAGATAAAAATGAAAATGTCTCTTCATCGGATCCTGATGCCGGAAAGGATATGATCTATGCCCCCATTAAGGGAGAGGTTATTCCTATGAAGGATGTGCCGGATGAAACCTTTGCCGCGGAAGTCCTTGGCAAGGGCGCCGCCATTATCCCGGCTCAGGGTAAGGTTTACGCGCCTTTTGACGGCATCATCAGCCTTGTTTTTGACACCAACCATGCTATTGCCATGACCAGTGATAAGGGAACCGAGCTACTGATCCATATTGGAATTAATACAGTAGAATTAAAGGGACAGTTTTATCACGTCCATGTCAAGGACGGGGACCAGATCAAGACAGGACAGCTGATCGCGGAGTTTGATATGGAAGACATCGGCCGGGCCGGATATAATCTGACCACGCCGGTGATCGTAAATAATACGGATGACTTTAAATCTATTGATATGGTGAAAACCGGAAATATTAATGAAAGAGAGCCAATGCTCCAGCTGGATCGGGGCTGATAGAAAGGACCATTGATCATGAAGACATCTTTGACAAAAGAGCTGGAAATGTTTACCAGTACTTTGGAGGATCAGGCCAAAGATCTTCCAAAGGATCCATGGCGGTTAAAATTTCATGTAATGCCTCCGGTGGGATGGCTGAATGATCCTAACGGACTGTGCTGGTTTCATGGGGAGTACCATTTATTTTTCCAGTATTCTCCCTCAGATCCTAACGGGGCCTTAAAATATTGGGGACATTATGTCAGTAAAAATATGCTGACCTGGGAGTATAAGGGCATTGCCCTGTATCCGGATATGCCTTATGACTGTAATGGGGTCTATTCAGGAAGCGCTCTTGTGGAAGAGGATCAGGTATGGCTTTACTACACCGGCAATGTTAAGCTGGCGGGAGATTATGATTATATCCATAACGGCCGGGAAGGAAATACTGTGTTGGCGGTGATGGATAAGGACGGCCGCATCAGCGACAAAAGACTTTTAATGAAAAATACCGATTATCCTTCAGATCTGACCTGCCATGTGCGGGACCCGAAGGTGTGGAAGGAAAACGGCCGGTGCTTTATGGTTCTGGGGGCAAGAAAGCAGGAGGATAAAGGCTGTGTCCTTCTTTACACATCCACGGACCGGATTTCATGGACACTGGCCAATGTGCTGGAAACAAAAGACACCTTTGGTTATATGTGGGAGTGCCCGGATGTTTTTACCCTAGAAGGGCAAAGGATTCTGTCGGTTTCCCCCCAGGGACTTAAATCCCAGGGCCTGGATTATGCTAATATTTACCAGTCCGGCTTTTTTATGGTCCGGGGAGAGCTGACGGGGCAGTATGAGCTGGAAGGATTTAAGGAATGGGACCGGGGCTTTGATTTTTACGCCCCTCAGACCTTTGAAGGAAAAGACGGACGGCGTATTCTCATTGGCTGGATGGGGATGCCGGATTGTGATTATGTAAACCATACTGTAAGCCGGGGATGGCAGCACTGTATGACAGTTCCCAGAGAACTGACTTTAAAAAATGGGCAGATCCTGCAAAATCCGATTCGGGAGCTTGAGGATTGGCGGAAGGAGAAGAAGGAAAATTCCTGGAAGTCGGGAAGTCAGGTTCAGGCCTGGGCATGGAGTGATGTGATTTTAGAAAGCCACGGCCAGGACAGCTTTAAATTCTCTATTGACGATGATCTGGTGATAAACTATCATAAGGATAAAAAAATATTTTCCATAGAATTTTTGCCGGATTCACCTGTAAGCGGCGGCCGCACATTCAGAGGCGTTGCGCTGGACAACTTTGAAAGCCTGCGCGTTTTATTGGATACCTCTGCTGTGGAGCTGTATATTAATGAGGGCCGGGAAGTGTTTTCAACCCGTATTTATCCATCCTTCTCAGAAAACGGGGCGGACGGCCACAGGCTCACCTTTTTAGAAGGATCCGGAAAAGTGACTTTGTGGAAGCTGGAGGCGACGAAATGAAAGACAAATTGCTGGCCATTGGTGAGGCCTTAATTGATTTTGCGCCAAAGCAGATCGGCGTACCTTTAAAGGATGTTTCTGAATTTAAAAAAGCTGTAGGCGGGGCTCCGGCAAACGTATGCGGGGCATTTTCCAAACTGGGAGGACGTTCTGCCATGATCACCCAGCTGGGCAAGGATGCCTTTGGGGACTGTATTGTAGAAGAGCTGGAGGGCTTTGGCATTGATACAACCCACATTTTAAGGACCGACGCGGCGAATACGGCCCTGGCCTTTGTTTCACTGGAAGCTGATGGAAGCCGGGACTTTTCCTTTTATCGCAAGCCCAGCGCGGACATGCTTTTCTCAAAAGACGCCCTGGAGGAAGGGTGGTTTAAGGATGCTTATGCCCTGCATTTTTGCTCTGTGGATCTGGTGCCGTCGCCCATGCGCCAGGCCCATGACATAGCCATTGATATGGCCCTGAAAAATCAGGCCATTATCAGCTTTGACCCGAACGTGCGCTTCCCTCTGTGGGAGGATCATCAAGCGCTGCGGGATACTATCCTGGAATTTATCCCAAAGGCCCATATTGTAAAGATTTCTGACGAGGAGCTGGAATTTATTACCGGATGCCGGGAAGTGGAGGATGCAGCAGAGCTTTTGTTTAAAGGCAATGTTGCTTTGGTCATTTACACCAAGGGCAGTGACGGCGCCGTAGCCATGACCCGGTCCGCAAAAGCTCAGGTGCCTTCCAGGAAAGTGAAGGCTGTGGATACTACGGGAGCCGGGGACGGATTTATCGGTTCCTTCCTGTACCAGATGTACCGGGACGGCGTAAATGCTGGTAAGCTTTCGGAACTTGCGGAGGATAAGTTGGCAGAATATATTGCATTTTCCAATCGGTTCTGTGAATACAGTGTTTTTGGAAACGGAGCCATCGCTTCTTATCCTACATTGGAGCAGCTTATGGAGTATATCAGGAAAAATCCATAAGCCACAAGAAAAAAACAAGCTCTTTACGCCGCACCGGTTTTTGGTTAAAGAAGGAAGAAAGAGAGATTAAAACTCATTGCCGGGAAACTTGGGGATCCCGTCAAACCCGACCTGGAGATCCGCGTCTGTGGGAATATAGTCGGACATCTCGCCGTTGTGGAATTTTTCATATG
>CAZMGH010000057.1:8823-11959 GCA_964565805.1 uncultured Lachnospiraceae bacterium | reverse complement strand
CCAAGGAGCGCATCTTCGACGTTATGGAAGTGATTAAAAAGTTTAAGTGCAAAGCTCCCGTAAAAGTTGGGGACGTGCTGATTCCAAACGTCCTTGGGCTCGACAGCGATGTTATCGCTACGAGAAATGTAGATCTTGACACTCCTGAAAAAAATACTTTTATAAGGAAAATCAAGTAGAATCGAAAGAAAGAGGTATTGTAACGCTTATACTGGTTCCATACCCTTCCACACTGCGAATTTCCAAGCTCGCTTCCTCACCGTATAAGTATGAAATCCGTTGTTGGATATTATCGATTCCGATATGGGGTTTTTTATCATCATATATCCGGTAAGAGTGATCCTGAAGCATTTTTAATCTTTCCGGAGAGATTCCCTGACCATCGTCGCTGACTTCAATAATTATTTCCTGCTTTATTTTGTAAATTAAAATATCAATATGACCCTCCTGGCCCTGCCGGAGCTTTGCGAAACCATGATAAAAGGAATTTTCAGCCAGTGGCTGTAAAATGTTTTTGGGGATTAAACAGGGATATATTTCTTTATCAACGTCAACGGAAATATGGATTTTGTGTTCGTACCTATAGTCCATAATCAAATAGTATTGGTAAAGAGCGTTTAGTTCATTTTCTACGGTATCGGTGATAGAAATTTTTGAATTAAGACGTTCGCGTAATATTTTAATCAGGGCGCTGTTGATTTCCACAATAGCATTTGTATTCCCTTGGCGAGCCATAATATTGATAATATTCATAGTGTTATATATAAAATGAGGATCGATTTGTGTAGCCAGTAGTTTGTAATTAACAACGCTATTTATATGTTCCTGCTCACGAATATCCTCAATCTGTTGGTTTATTTTTTGAACCATTTCCTTGAAAACTTCACTCAGGCTTTCGATTTCATCGCCTGTGTCCAGCTTTAATGAAATATCCATACCTGGGTTATAAGACTGCATGGCTTTATTCAATTCGCTAAGAGGTTCCAACATACGATTGGTAGTGGGGATCAAAAATAAATTGTATAGAAGGGGTGAAAAGAGATATAGCGCTGTTATTGTCCCCAAAATTATAAACGTATTCCGGAAAAAATATATGATTGGAGAATATGTGATCAGGATCCATCCGCTGCTCGCATCCACCATGTAATAATAGAGTCCGGAAAGTGTAAATTGATTATCTGAGGCTGTAGAATAATCGAAAAGAGAAGGAAGTTCTTCTTCCATTGCAGAAAAATTCTCACCATAGGTAAAAAGGACCTTTCCGGTCTTATCCAACATTGCGTAATCGGAGAATATATTTTCAGACAGAGTGTTACAGTGGAGCAGTACACTGTTTATATTATAATAATTGCGGACTACGTAAGGCGTGTAGTTTAAAGAGATAATGTTGGTATAAACCAGGACATTATAGGAGATAACGCTCGAACCGTCTAATACGGCAAATTCAGTGTTTGCCATATAGCTGTAATAGCTTCCCGAACTGTACTCAAATAATTGCTGATACTGCTCATCGGATATAGTCAATTCTTGAGTAACAATATCCCTGAAGTTAAAGCTGGAAAAGAAATTATGATCGTAATCTTCTATGGAAACGGCAAGTAGGCTGCTGTTTGCGGAGACATACGTGGTAAGAGCTTGTTCAATGAGGGATTTATTGCGCTCGCTGGGATCGTTCTTATAAGAACCCAAAGCACTTAAAAGCTCACTGTTATAATGGAGGCTGTTTGCCCAGCTTGAGACCTGTTCCTGAGCATTTGTAAACTCATCATCCATTAGCTCAAGGGTGTTTTTTACTTCGGTATCGGCAACTTTATATAATGGTGGACTGATAAGAATAAAGACAGCGATCAGGATAAAAAAATAAATGCCGAGATATTTACGGGACATTTTTTTCGTGAGCTTATATGCGATACCGGAACGCCGATTTTTTCTGGTCAAAAAACGTTTCATCTTTATATCCATCCCTTTCGCTTTGCTCAGGCACAAAACGTTATGAAAATGTCTTTCCTGAGCTTATTTTTCTTCAATCTTACCTCTCCTGTAATCAAGGGGCTTTTTTCCCGTTTTCTGGAAGACAAATTGACTGAAATACTGCGAGGATTTATAGCCGCATTTTTCCGCTATTTCATAGATCTTCAAATCGGTTTTTTCCAAAAGTTCAATTGCTTTATCCACGCGGACTTTTGCCAGATATTCATTGAGTGTTTTCCCGGTTTCTTTCTTGAATACAACGCCAAGCCGACTGGCGGAAAACCCTGCGAAAGACGCGATTTCGGTCGAAGATAGATCGAACCGGGAATAGTTTTGTTTCATAAAATTAATAACGGAATCAACTGTCGGATTGTAGTGGTATTTGAATCCTCTGGTAAGAAACAGTATACATTTATTAAGTGTATTATAAATCCATTTTTTAAAAAACTCCGGTGTGTCTGCATGAAGCGAAGAGGGGAGTTGAAGCTGGTTGTTGGTTAGGATTTCAATCTGAGTACAAAAACCTTGGAAAAAATGTATCAAAGCCGCTAAATCATAATTATTGCAGCAGGATTCAATATATGCTTTCATCAACATAATATCGGATTCCAGATGCTCCTCGTCAAAAATCAGAGAATGAAAAGAAAACGTTTCTTCAACCGGAATATATTGATAGTTTTTGAGTGTATCCATATCTACAGGGCGGGAAGGATAAAAAACAAGCTTGTATAGAAGCAATGGTACGATAGGAGTAAGATACTCTCGAAATTCAGGCAACGTAAAAGCCCTTTTACAGTAAAATTGTATTAATGTAAGTGAATTTGTATTGATTGAACAACATAGTTTGTTGGAAAAATTAAGTAAAGATAAAGAAGAAACATCTTTTGCAGCCAGTCCAACAATTAAAAAACATTTGAAACAGAAAATAACAGGGAATACACAGTATTCTGTGGCCAATTTGTATATATCTCCTAAGATGATATTGAACTGATTGCGGTAGGAGTTCACAGCAGTATCTGAATTTCTTAAAAAATCATGAGCCGTGCCTAAAACAAAAAAATTGTAGCGCACGTTCCAGATAGTACAAAGATGGGGAGAGCTCTTCGAAGGAATTTCATCTTTTTCATGGGGATAGGTAAAGAATCTTTCAAATTCCTGGGAGGCC
>CAZMGH010000057.1:5365-8723 GCA_964565805.1 uncultured Lachnospiraceae bacterium | reverse complement strand
AATTTCATCTTTTTCATGGGGATAGGTAAAGAATCTTTCAAATTCCTGGGAGGCCATAAGCATGACAGAGGTATTGTCGCGTGAAAAAGAATCCTTAGCAACAATAAGTTTTTGCGTAAGGGTAGTGGGAGTGATCTCTGTTTTAAGTAGATAATCTAATACCCCGCTGGCCATGGCTCGCTGGGCGTAATAAAAATTGTCATAGGAAGAAATTACTAAAAATTTCATGTTGGGATATTTCTGGTGTGCGTTTTCGATCACGTCCAGTCCATTCATTCCCAACATCTGAATATCAGTGATCAGGAGAAAAGGATGGTATTTTTCTATGGCAGACAACGCTTCCTCCCCGCTGGACGCAGTGGCGACGATCGTAAATCCAAGCCGGTTCCAGTCAATTATGGATTTTAAATCCTTCAAAACAAGTTGATCATCGTCTGCGATGACTACAGTCAAATTTTTCATGCTCACCATCCTTTCATATGATTAAGTTTATCAGACAAAAAACGGTCAAAATATCGATCTTACTTGAATCTGATGAATCTGATGTCGCATTTCTTAGATTATATCATACAAGGCTAATAGGGACATATCTATTGCATTACAATGGGGGGGATAGAGATCCTCTTCATTATTATATTTGCATTTCAAATGAAAAATCAAACAGATTTCTAACAAAAAAGTGAAATCGTTATGTTTTTAAAAAAAGTGTCACTTTGTATAATTTTCGCAAATATAAATAACGGAAATGTTTGTTGGAAGGAAGATTTCTATATGAGTAATGAATATCCTTTGCTAAAAGTTGAGAATATGTCCAAAAGTTTTGGCATTACAAGGGCGTTGAATGATGTAAGTTTCAGTCTGGAAGGAGGACAGGTGCTGGGGTTGATTGGAGAGAATGGCTCCGGTAAATCAACGATCACGTCCATTATTGCCGGACTTCAGCCTGCGGATTCAGGGGCGATGTTTTTGGAAGGCAAGCCATATGCGCCTAAAAATTCTTCGGAAGCACAGAAGCAGGGCATATGCATGATATTGCAGGAAAAAGGTACTTTTGATCTGCTGACCGTTGCAAAGAATATTTTTGTCGGGAAAGAAGAAAAATTTGTAAAACACGGTTTCCTGAGCAATAAGGCCATGAATAAAGAAGCACAAGCTGCGTTGGATGCCATTGGCGCCAAGAATATTCGTGCCGAAATGCCTTTGGGATCACTGAACTTCGAGGATCGTAAACTGGTAGAGGTGGCAAGAGCTATGTATACCAAGCCGAAGATCCTTATAGTAGATGAAACGACTACGGCTCTTAGCCGTAATGGCCGTGATGTCCTATATGGAATTATTCGAGAAATGAAAAAAGAGGGAAGGGCCGTTATTTTCATTTCTCATGATTTGGACGAGGTCATGGAAATATGCGATACCGTGACGATTTTGCGAGACGGTATTTATATTAAAACGATTGAAAAAGCGGAATATGATGCATCTGTTTTAAGAAACCTGATGGTAGGACGTGAAATATCGGCAGATTATTACCGAAAGGACATGGAGCCGTGCAAAAATACAGAGGTTGTATTTAAAATGGATCATGTTTCCTGTCAGGATGTCAAAGATGTTTCCTTTGAACTTCATAAGGGAGAAATCATAGGATTTGGAGGCTTGGGCGACTGCGGCATGCATATCATTGGTAATGTAGCATTTGGATTGACAGAGCCCGATCTCGGTAAGGTGACGGCCGCCGATGGCACCATAATAAAAAATTCCAATATCGCTATGAAACATAAAATAGCATATATCTCTAAAAACAGAGATCAAGAGACTTTGATGATATCCTGCAATGTCAAAGATAATATCTGTTTGGCGTCCTATGACAAGATAAAAAAGGGACCATTTATATTCAAAAAAGATGAAGAAGAATTTGTTGCAAAGAACTCTGAAAGCCTGAACATCAAAATGCAAAGCATAGATCAATATGTTATAGAGCTGTCCGGTGGAAACAAACAGAAGGTAGCATTGGCAAAATGGCTGGGGTTTGGAGCAGATATATTTATTTTGGATTGTCCGACTCGTGGTATTGATATTGGAGTTAAGGCCAATATATATCACCTGATGAATGAACTGAAAAAGCAGGGAAAATCTATCATTATGATTTCCGAGGAATTGACGGAGCTAATTGGTATGAGCGACCGGATAATTATTTTAAAAGAAGGAAAAATCAGTGGAGAATTTTCAAGGGATCAAGGATTAACGGAATTAATGCTGATTGAATATATGGTTTAGGAGGCAGAAAAGTTGGAAAAAACACAAAAACAAAAGAAAAATTTGAGCTTTCAGACGTTTTTCCCTTTCTTAGGACTGATTTTTGTCCTGGTACTTTTTACAATCTTGACAGGCGGCAACTTGTTCTCTGCATCGAGTCTTAGAGCCACATTGAACGACGGCCTGTATATAATGCTTGGAACGATAGGCCTTACTTTTCTATGCGCTATGGGACAACTGGATTTCTCAATTGGATATAACATGGGTGTTTCCTGTGCGGTATGCTGTATTGCTGCAAATACTCTTGGGGTCTATGCAAGTATTCCGGTCGCGATTTTAGTGGGTTTGGCGCTTGGCCTATTCAATGGACTGATTGTGGTGAAAACAAAGATTTCACCATTGGTTGCCACTATAGGAACAATGTTCATTTTGCAAGGATTTGTACTGGTAGTTTTAAACGGCTCTGTACTGTCGGCTCCATTGGCTATGTTGGATTTTTTCACAAACCCGCTAAAAATAACATTGCTTATTGTTGCGTTGGTAGTTGGGTATATATTTCTGGAAAAGACGAAGTATGGAAGGATTTTCAAGGCGATTGGAGCGTGCCCGGAGGCTGTTCGCCAGACAGGAATCAATGCGGATCGATATAAATTGATCGGTTTTATAATTATGGGCGGTATATGTGGACTCCTGGGCTTTATCAGTCTGGCCAGAACGGGAAGCGCGAGCAATACAACAGGAAGTTCATTACTTTTCAATTGCTTATGCGCTACCCTGATAGGCGGAGTGCCTATGAGTGGCGGAGCTACGACAAAATTCAGAAGCGCTGTTCTTGGTGTTTTGACAATTTCATTTTTGGTGACAGGTATGACCTTGATGAAGATCCGTTCTCAGGATCAACAGTTGATCGAAGGAATTATATATCTGGTAGCAGTAGGAATTACTTTTGATAGGAAAAACATGAAGGTTATCAAATAAAAATTAATAAAGGAGGATTATAAACATGAAAAGAAAAGTTGTAGCGATTTTGATGGTGGCTTTGATGGCGATCACAGCCGGATGCGGCAGCTCAAGTTCTGAAAGTACGTCTGAAGGCTCGTCTGCAAGC
>CAZMGH010000057.1:0-5265 GCA_964565805.1 uncultured Lachnospiraceae bacterium | reverse complement strand
GCTCGTCTGCAAGCACGTCTGCAAGTTCAGAAGAGTCGGAAGAGAGTTCTGCTTCCGTGTCATCAGATTTCGAGTGTAAAGAGTACTCTCTTGCGCTGCCGGTAGCAGAAAGTGGATTGCCCGCTTTTGAGATGTTGAGAAATACTTGTGATCTGCTTGAGGAACTGACCAATGGCACAATTATTAACAATACTATTCAAATGACACCGGATGAAACGATTTCTTTTGTGGAGAGCCAGATAGCGGCCGGTGTAGATGGACTTATTATTTGTCCGCCATCCGATTCCATATTGCCTACCATAACTCAGTTATGTGAAGAAGCGGGGGTTTATTGGGGAATCACAATGCGAAGCATCGAAGATGAGGATATTGCAGCTCGAGTTGAGGCATCATCGTATTATGTGGGAAACTGTTATGAGGATGAATATTTAGCAGGCTATACTTGCGGAGCGTGGATGGGTGAGCAAGGCTACGAGAAGATTGCAATCATATCACAGGCAAAGGGAGATACCACATGTGATGCACGAGAAGAGGGTCTGGCAGAAGCATGCGCGGAATATGGAATAGAAATCGTTGCAGAATCCAGAGGACATTCACAGGCTTCGGATACAACTGCGGCTACAGAGAGCTTTCTTGCGGCGGAACCCGACTTAGACGCAATCTTTATTGTAGGTCAGGCGATCACCGGTGGACACGAGGCATGTATTAAGGCGATTCAAGATGCGGGACGCGAAGAGGTAAAGGTGGTTACGATTGATTTCCCGAGTGAAATCGTAGAAGATTTTGAAAGCGGAATTTTAGTATATTCTTACGCACAGGTTTCGTTGGGTTATGATCCTTTCATAACAATTATGAAGGTGGTAAATGCGATACAGGGCACACCGATTACCAGTGACGATAACACTTTCACCAGTAATTCGGCAGCAATGTTCGCGATTGATAATGTAGAGAGTGCAAAAGAGTATGAAGCTATCTTCATGGATAGTGCCGGTGCATACTATACATCGGAGGAAATTCATCAATTCTTCAAATGGGAAAATCCGGATTTAGATGAGGACTCCCTACAGGAAATATTGGATGAGTACACAGCAGATTTAACGGATTGAGAGATTTTATGGGTAAAAAGATAACTAAAATATTAAGTGTCTGTATATTACCGTTTGCAGTGTTTTTTATATTCTATTTTTTGGCAGATGGATTTGGATTTCATACGATTTCGATCATCATAAGTCAGAGTATGATACCGACAGCACTGGGTATAGGCATGGCTTGCCTAATGCCGGCAGGTTTAATGGATTTTTCTCCCGGAACGAGGATGATCTTTGGCGCTATGTGCGGAGGATTGTTAGGGAACATGTGGGGGCTTCCCGGCCTTTTGATTGGAGCATTTGTCGGTTCCATGGTCGCAGCTTATATCACAGCGATTCTGTATAAATACCTCAGAATACCATCTTTAGTAGTGTCTCTCGGTGTTATCCTGGTTATGGAAGCGTTGACAGATCGCCTCGCCCAATGGGTAGTGGGAACGTCCGTTACTACGATTTCGTCAGATCTGTCCTCGATCGGGGCTTATCCTAATAATATATGGATAGTATTGATCGCCTGTTTGCTGTACTTTTACGTCAGATACAAGACAAAATTTGGATGTTTGGTAAATGCAACGGGAAATGACGAAGCGCTTCTAAGGAACATGGGCGTAGACGTAGACAGCGTAAAATTTAAAGGATTTGTTTTAAGCGGAGTATTTATCTTTTTTGCAAGCATTTTGCAAATATGCTATTCAGGAAGTATTCAGTCTATGACCGATATGAGTACGATGACGATGGCATTTAAGCCTATGATGGGAGTACTGATTGCAAATGAGCTTGTAAAGATTTATGACAATATGCCTTTGATGATCTTTATTGGACAGCTCGTGATCCAGACTGTATTTAATGGATTTATAGCGATGGGATGGTCGGATAATATTCAGAATATTATTCTCGGATTCTTCTTGATACTAGTGATGACAATTTCTGAAAACACTAAAAACGTTGCAGAATACAGAAGAAAACAGGCTGTGCGAAAAGCGGCTCTTGGCAGCCAAACATAAAATACGAATCAGATACGAAGAAGCTTAAGTCTTCTTCGTATCTTATATTAAACAAAGGGAGATGTTTTATGGAACAATTTGACGTAAACGACATGGAAAAATTGAAAAATCCAGATATACAATATTGGCCTGAAGTGCGTTGGTGGCTGGCAGAGGGATTTCATACGGATCAAACACTGAAATCCGATATCAAAAGATTATGGGAGACGGGATTTGGAGCGGTAGAGTTTCTGGCGATGGAAGAGCCCGGAGCGGATTCCAAGTTGTATGGATGGGGATCGGAAGAATGGGTCCATGACTCACATGTTATCGTGGAAGAAACGACCAAACGCGGAATGGGAGTAAGCATGACCAGCGGCACAAACTGGTCCAATGCAAATTTAGTTACGATAACTCCGGATGACAGAGCAGCCGCTCAGGAATTGGATTACGAAGTGGAAACACTGAAAAGTGGAACAAGCAGAAGCGGTTCTGTTTTAGAATCCAAATTAGTTGTGCCGGGCGTGACAAAGCAATATATGGAAGCGGTTGTGGCGATTCGGATGACAGGTGAGAAAAATGGACAAATATGTCTGGACAAGGACAGCGCGATAGTCCTGACACAAAATGTGAAAAATGGACAGCTAAGTTGGACCGCTCCCGAAGACGGCGATTATTTATTGTTTTATTTCTGGATACATGGCACAGGGCAGACGGCAGAGCCGGCTTATAAGACGTCCTATACGATCAATTATATTGATCGATACGGTGTTGAGGCATTTAAAGAATATTGGGACAATGTTGTTCTGACGTCGGATCTTAAAGAAGATCTAAACAGGAACAATCGTGGAATGATGTATATGGATTCCCTGGAATTGTCAACTTTTGGAAAAGGCGGTCAGTTTTGGGGCTTTCATTTCCTGGATGAATTTAAGAGCAGGAGAGGATATGATCTGACGCCTTATCTGCCGTTTATTTTAAAAGAGTCAGGAATGATGCAAGCGGTTTACAACTACTTCTATGACAGCGGGGATGAAGAGTTTACAAAGAAGTTGCATAATGACGTATATCAGACGATGACTGATCTATATATGGAAAATATGCTGCGTCCTATGCAGGAATGGCTTCATACTCATAATATGTCGCTTCGTGCGGAGATTTCATATGGTCTTCCATTTGAAATTTCACAACCGGGAAAATATGTGGACGGTATCGAGACGGAATCTCTGGAATTTGCTTCTCAGATCGAATCTTATAGAAATCTTGCGGGCCCCGCGCATCTGTACCAGAGGATCTATTCCAGCGAGACAGGAGCAACATTGCATAATTATATGCTGGGCATAGACTTTTATACTCAGATCATTTACACTCAATTTGCGGCGGGCGTAACGAAAACGGTATTACATGGATATTCCAGTATTTCCGGCGCGGAGGATTCAACATACTGGCCGGGACATGAAGGAATGTGGCCTATTTTTTCTGAACGATTTGGCCCCCGCCAGCCGGCTTTTTGTCATTATAAAGATTGGACCGCTATGCTTGCCCGTTACCAGATGATTCTCCGTCAGGGCAAACCTCGTATGGATCTCGGAATATTGAGGTTGGATTATTATTTTAATAATCTGATCTTTTCTTTGGCCAACAATTCTACCGAAGAAAAATTCTATGCGGATGACTATATGCGTGCGAATAAAGGAATTTATTGGAAAGATATGTCTCTGCAAAACGCCGGATATACATGGGACTATTTTGCGCCACAGATTTTAGAGGAGAATTTTGTTGAATATGACGAAGGCGTTGTGATGCCGGAAGGCCCTGGTTATAAGGCATTGATCATTTATCAGGATGTTCTTCCTGTAAGCACGGCGAAAAAGCTGCTCTCTATGGCGGAAAAGGGATTACCTATTATTTTCGTCAACGGAGTTACAGAGACGATTCGTTGTGGTGTAGATGCGACCTATAAAAAGGCGGCGTCGATGACTCCGTTCCATGATGGAGAAGATGAGAATCTGCGCTCTTTGATTGAAAAAATAAAAGTTTTACCCAATGTACGGGAGACTGATAGCCAGGAAGAAGTACTTGATATTTTAAAGGAAATGAATATCATGCCGTATGTCGCATATGGGGAAAACAACAAAAACATTTTAACTCATATGCAGGAGGATGAAGGTAAGCGATATGTGTTCGTTTACAATATGAAGTACACAGACCAAGAGGCGTTTGCTTTTGAATTGAAGCTGGAAGGAAAGGGAAGGCTGTACAAGGTAGACTGTTGGAATGCGAAAATAGAAGAAAGAGGAGATTATCGCTATGAAAACGGTTATACCTGCTTTGACGTAGTTTTGGCTCCGGGAGAAGCAGCTCTGTACGCGCTGGATACCAATGCAGAAGAAGTGCGTCATGCGATTTGGACAAACGCGGGGGCATTAACCGTGGAAAATGGTTTGTTCACTGCAAAGGCAGAAAAGTCCGGAACATATGAAGCAAAATATTCGGATGGAACAAAGAACGCGGTAACGGTGACGGTTCCAGAGGCGGAAAACCTTAAGAAATGGAATTTAGAAGTTGAGGATTGGAACGAAGGCGATAAAAAAGAAATCGTAGAGGACCGAGGCCTTGGCATAATTACCAAAGAGGTTTATTACGAGACGAAAAAAACGCGTATTCAAGCAGGTGAGGTAGAGCTGAAACCATGGAAAGAGATACAAGCCGTGGGGCCTGAGGTTTCGGGAATAGGATATTATACGACGAAGGTAAACATTCCTGAACAATGGGATGACACCATGGGAGCGTTTCTCAAAATAGGTTCTGTCAATATGCAATCAGCGGCAGTATATGTAAACGGCGTAAAAGCAAATGCTTTGGATATGGAAGCCTTAACAGTGGATATAACAGAGCTTTTGAAGGCCGGTGAAAACGAATTGATGGTAGAAGTGACAAGTACCTTGAACAACCGTTTGATCGCAAGGGGATATTTTGAAATGGGAAGAAAAATTTCTATCGATGTAGCGGATAATGCAAGTAACGCAACGGGCGAAGTCCCTAACGATATGTTTAATATCCCCTATTCTGTCAGGGATTATGGAATGGTTGGGGAGACCAGGTTGATATATTATCGCAAAGTCTCCTTATAAACCATTAATGAATTTTTAGAAAAGCCAAAAAATGGAGACCTTCCTGTTTTGACTCAGGAC
>CAZMGH010000056.1:4028-13524 GCA_964565805.1 uncultured Lachnospiraceae bacterium | reverse complement strand
TCCTACGCTCTCCCCATCTCCTCAATCTTCCCAAACACATTGGCTTCATACTCTGTAGTTTCCGGGGCAATATGGTGCATTAAAAATGTTTTTGCCATGGGCAGCCACTGGGCGCAGGCATGGGCCTTGTCCTGACGGTAAGGTTCTATAATGTTCCGGCCCAGAGAAAATCCATGATCACCATACTCAAACATATGAAGCTCATAAGGAATCCCCTTCTCCTGAAGCTTCATGGCCAGAGACAGGGAATTTTGGGCAGTTACCAGACCGTCATCCTTCGCCGCGGCAATAAACATCGGCGCTGTATGCTCCGATACAAGGTAAGCCGGGCTGTACTTTTTCTGAAGCTCTTCATCCGGGTCTGCTGCGCCGAAAACACAGGTGTTCATATCCATATCTCCAAGAGGCGATGGATGACTCTTTCTAAACGCCTCCTGGACCACATAGTCCGCCACAGGATAAATCAGCATAGCTGTCAGCGGCTTAAACACTTCCGAAGCTTCGTGGAAGTAGTCGGAAAGCACTGGTGTGTGCCAGGTTGTGGCATACATACCGCAGAGATGGCCGCCGGCAGAAAAGCCGATAATGGATATTTTATCTACATCCACTTCCCATTCCTGAGCATGCTCCCGGATGGTAAGTATAGCTTTTCCCAAATCTCTTACCTGAGCCGGGAAAAGGGTTTTTTCAATAGGCGCAGTGGATGCCACACTATATTCAAGGACAAACGCCTGATACCCATCCATAGCAAAGGCCATAGCCACCGGATCCCCCTCATCGCCGTGATGGGGGCAGGTATTGTAGCCGCCGCCGGGGCACACGATCACTGCCGGACGCATCAGGGGTTTGGGCACAATCCCCGGTGTTTTGGACAAAAATGTGGTCAAAGTTACATCGTCTCTGTTTTCCCATAAAGTTAATGTTTCAATCTGCATATCTTTCTCCTCCTTGCCGCAGGTGTTTCCGCCTACCTAGGGATACTAACGGAACCTGCGCTAATTAATTATTAATTTTATTATACCGGCGGCTTTCTAAGCCATACCGCCATGTCACTTTCTTCCGCCGGAAAACTGCTTCCTGTATTCCGTTGGCAGCATATGATAAATGTCTTTAAAAGCTTTTGTAAATTTGCTCTGGTTTTCATAGCCGACTTTCCCGGCAATCACCGCAATGCTGTCCCCGGTATCCCGCAAAAGCCGGGCAGCTTCTTTCACGCGGTAGTGTTTCATATAAGACGCCACCGGCATGCCGTAAACGGCCTTAAAAACCGTTTTTAAGGTAGACGTATTAATAAGATACTTTTTTGCCAGCGCTTCTATAGTCACTCTCTGATCCAAATGGTCTGTAAGGAAATCATGAATATCCCGGATCACATCCGCCTGAGCGGAAGGGTGAAGGCCGATCTCCCGGTCCGGAGACAGCTCCATCATCGATAAAAACAGCATAAGCTCCTGGACTTTTAATTTAAAATAAGGCAGGCGCACCTGATCCGGAAGGTTATAAAGCTCGGAAAAAATATGCTCGATCTTATCACTGGCCGGCATGGCCACAGGCCGTCCTTCCGAAAAAAAACGATCGTACAGCTGTCGGCCATTAATCCCGGCCCCTTTTAAAATTTCCGGAGGATCTTTGGTAAGCGTATAAAGATCCACAGCAATGGAAAGGCCCTGATGATACCCTAAGGGAAATGTCATTTCCGATGCCGCGCAGCAATCCGTCATATGAAGCAGCAAATCCCCGGGGCCAAGATAGTAGGTCATACCATCACTCATTTTCCAGCCTACCCGTCCTTCCCGGACATGATGGATGTGCATGACCCCTTCCTGGACATGGTGGGCGAGGCGGCATTTTTTACCCTGAAAGGACCGGAAGCAAAGCTTAATTCCCGGATACACAGGAACAACTTCTATTTTCCCGTTTCCACCGGCGCTTTCCCACATGCTTCATCACCCCCTACGAAAGCGGACACGCGATTTCCACCATTTTTTCAATCATATGGTGCAAAAGCTGAGCCGCCTGAGTGTCTGCCGCTTTGTAATAAACCTCCTTGCCCTCCCGTCGGCTTAGGATCAGTCCGCTGGCTTTTAACAGCTTCAAGTGGTGGGACACTGCGGGACTGCTCATGCCCACAATGGCAGAAATGTTAATGACACATTCCTCACAATGACACAGCAGCCAGAAGATCCGGGTCCGGCTGGAATCTCCCAGCTGCTTGAAAATGTCGGATACGGTCTGGAAATCCTGAGTCTGAGGCATGTCATCTAAAATATTTTCTATTTTTTCTCCATGATCATGAGGTAAATGCTCCTGTTTCATGTTTCGCGGCCTCCTTTTTGACAATATTGATCTTAAACGCCTTCATAAAGAACTGTCCGCAGCAAAGCCCGTCTTGCTCCCGGTATCTTACAGACAGTTTATCACAGATTCGCTCCATTTGGAAATGTTTTTCACCCAAACGGAAGCAATCCTCCAGAAGGTATTGACTTTACTCCGGCAGATAAGTATAGTATAGGCATAAAGATTAAACGATTATTTAATTGTTTAAATTCATACAAGATCATAGGAAAGGAGTAAATGGATCATGAAAAAAACTTATAAAATCGATGTGGACTGCGCAAACTGCGCTAACAAAATGGAGGATGCCGCAAAGCGTACCGAAGGGGTTAAAGACGCTACCGTAAACTTTATGGCCCTGAAAATGATCGTTGAATTTGAAGACGGCCAGGATCACAAAACCGTTATGAAATCTGTCCTGAAAAATTGCAAAAAGGTTGAAGACGACTGCGAAATCTATCTTTAAAAAATACACGAGGGAGAATTTTGTTGCTGTTTGCCAGCAGCATCATTTCTCCCTCCTAGATTTTTAGTATTATTTATATGACAAGGAGGTCAGCGGTTATGAATAAGAAACAGAAAAAAATGCTGATCCGGATCATCATCGCGGCGGCGCTCATGATCATTCTTTATTTTATTCCGGCTCAGCGCTATATCCGCTTTGTATTATATTTGATCCCGTATCTGATCATCGGGTATGATATTTTAAGAAAAGCCTTTAAAGGCATTCTTAACCATCAGGTATTTGACGAAAACTTTCTCATGGCTGTGGCAACCATTGGCGCTATGGCCATTGCGATCTATGAAAATGGCGATTACACAGAAGCCATTGGCGTTATGCTTTTTTATCAGGTAGGCGAACTGTTCCAAAGCTATGCTGTTGGCAAAAGCCGCCGGAACATCAGCGCTCTTATGGACATCCGCCCGGACTACGCCAATATTGAAAAAGACGGCCAGCTGGAACAGGTAGATCCAGATGAGGTGGCTGTCGGAGAGGTGATCGTGGTCCAGCCTGGAGAAAAGGTTCCTATCGACGGCATTATTATAGAAGGAGATTCCACATTAAACACCAGCGCCCTGACCGGCGAAAGTCTTCCGAGAGACGCCCAGCGCGGCGATGAAGTGATCAGCGGCTGCATTAACATGACCGGTGTGCTTAAGATTCGCACCACAAAAGAATTTGGAGAATCTACAGTATCCAAGATCCTGGAGCTCGTGGAAAATTCCAGTTCCCGGAAATCAAAGTCTGAAAACTTTATTTCAAAATTTGCCAAATACTACACCCCTGCTGTGTGCTGCAGCGCCGTAGCCCTGGCCATCCTGCCGCCTCTGGTGCGCATGTTCCTTCTCGGAATGTCCGCAGCCTGGGGCGTATGGGTTTACCGTGCCCTCACTTTCCTGGTTATCAGCTGCCCCTGCGCTCTGGTCATCAGTATTCCTTTAAGCTTTTTCGCCGGGATCGGCGGCGCCAGCAAAGAGGGGATCCTTGTGAAAGGTTCCAATTATCTGGAAACCTTGTCAAAGACCAAATATGTTGTCTTTGATAAAACCGGAACTCTGACTCAGGGTGTATTTGAAGTCAATGCCGTCCACCACAATACCATGGAAGAACAAAGGCTGCTGGAATATGCTGCCCTGGCGGAAAGCGCTTCATCTCACCCTATCAGCAAAAGCATCCAGCGAGCTTACGGAAAAGAAATCGACCGCTCCCGGGTTACAGATATTAAAGAAATCAGCGGCAATGGAGTCACTGCCATGGTTGACGGTATCCCTGTAGCCGCCGGAAACGCAAAGCTCATGAAGCATTTAGGAATTTCCCATATTGATTGTCACCACATAGGTACGATCATCCACATGGCCATTAATGGAGAATATGCGGGACACATTGTTATTTCCGATGTGGTCAAGCCTCACGCAAAAGAAGCCATTGCCAGCTTAAAGGCCTCCGGCATTACAAAAACGATCATGCTGACTGGAGACACAGCCAAAGTGGCTGACCATGTGGCAAAGGAGCTGGGGGTGGATGAAGTCCACAGCGAACTTCTCCCTGGAGATAAAGTAGCTCAGGTAGAAAAGCTTCTGGCTGAAAAACCGGAAAAAGGCAAGCTGGCCTTTGTGGGCGATGGAATTAATGATGCCCCTGTCCTGTCCCGAGCAGATATTGGTATTGCCATGGGGGCCATGGGCTCTGACGCGGCTATTGAAGCTGCCGATGTGGTCCTTATGGATGACGACCCGTTAAAGATTTCAAAAGCCATCCGTATTTCCCGGAAATGCCTGCATATTGTTTATGAAAATATTACCTTCGCCCTGGGCATTAAGATCATTTGCCTCCTTCTGGGAGCCTTAGGCTTTGTCAACATGTGGCTGGCCATTTTCGCCGATGTGGGCGTTATGATCATTGCCGTGCTTAACGCGATCCGGACATTGTTTGTGAAAAAACTTTAAAAAAGATCCTTAAAAAGCCCCTGAGAGGAACCGCCGCAAGGCAGCTCCTTCAGGGGCTTGGAGGAATACCGTGATTAATAATAAATCATTTCAGATTCTACATCCACTAATGCCTGCATGGCCTCAGGTTTCTTGATCCATATATGGCCATTCACCATTTTAAGGATATACTCATATTTATACAGCTTGGACATGATCCGGCCTACGGTGACCGGATGGACGCCAATATAATTAGCAATGTCCGCATAGGGCATCATATTCCGTATAATGACCCGCTCCTGATCCATGGATGAAACATCTAAAAGCAGCTTGCACAGTTTGGAAACCGCTCCTCCTTCATGCTGGTCATGAAAATTTTGCAAAAGTTTCATATAATCCTTAAGGAACTGTGAGACAATGTAATCCCTAAAGGATTTCTTTTCATCATAAGCGCTCACAAAGTCCTGGGATTGGATCCTGTACACAACACAGTCCGTCTTTGCCTGGATTGCCATAAGGTAATATCCCCGTTCATAATCGGATACAATATCATGGAGCACCGGAATATAGCCAACAGCTCTCTGAGATTCCATAAACAGGTAGATTCTGGAATCCCCATTTTTTGTCTCTCCCTGAAGGCTGCATATGCCTTCCTTCAGCAAATAGACATATTTTGGAGGAATACTGTCCACATCCGGCGCAAAAAGATAGGCATCCTTTTTAAATGTCATCACATCATAAGACGGAAAGTAATCCAGCAAATCCTCAATACACTCCATAGTCACCATCCTTAAACTTTAAAGCAATTTTTTCAGCAAAGAGAACAGCACCATCCCTGTATTCATGTAACAGTTTGGCCAGCCAAACTGTTACATGTAAAAATGATTCAGACGGTAATATAAACAGCCGTTTTGTACTTTATGTCATTTACAGCAATAGAAATCTCATATTTCCCGGACAATCCCTGCTTATTAATCCCGGTCGAACGGTTCTTTGGATTTAAAGGCAGATAGGGCTTTCCGGTAAAGGCAGCCATAGGCCCCAGATGATCCACTGCATACCATCGGGTTTCCCGGTCATTTTCTAAAATAATGGCCACCTTGTCTTCAATCTCAAACCTTCCCTTTACAAGGATCACATCCCGGTCTTCGATCACATGCAATGTGTTTCCCTCAGGAATCAGGCCGCCATCCTTTAATGGTTCTTCCGGCTGAACGCTTTGTCCGGACTCAGCAAGACTTCCAAGAATCTTCCCTTCCTCCATAGACAGATTCGCTCCCGGATAATACAGAGGGTATTTTTTACCCCGGTAAAAGTTTCCGGACACCGTCATATCCAAAACGATTTCTCCATCTAAAAGCTCAATGGTCCGACTTTCTACCCGGGATTTCGGATCTGAAAAGTCTATCCATCCCTCTGCGGAAACCCCATCGTAAAGCTGGATTCCTCCGGAATGTATAAGGTAATGGTCTTCCCCAAAATAATCACAGTTGCTTACATAGCGCGAGAAAAATTCCTGTCCCAGTTCTTTTCCATATTCCCAGATCTGGTCAATAGTCATGTCCTCCCGGTTTATTTTATAACGCACGCCCCGGGAATAATTGTCTTTATTAAGGATGTATTCCTCCTTTACCTTTGAGCGCCAGTGACCATTATCGAAGCACAAAACCGTGCCGTCATTTAAAACACTTACCGTATGCTGCTCATACTGCCATCCAAAATCCGGATTATCCACCGGTTTAAAGAAATATTTCTCATATTCCTCAGACCAGCCTCTTGGATCTCCTAGGATCCAGTTGAGATTTCCAGTATCATAATCAATATTAATTATAGCATCCATATGACGCCCTGAAAAGGAAATTGTATTGGAATTTTCATCATAGCTTAAGGAATTGTTGTGGAACCAGTCTTCCTCTGACCAGCTTCCGCTGGGAGCATCGCCCACTTTAAGGCAGTCTTTAAAATCCCATGTCTTTAAAATTTCCCCGGTCTGCCGATCTACAAGGACGCACATATCCTCTACTGTACCGGATTCCAGATCCTCTGTCAGGATCAGGAGATTTCCATCCTTCATTTCGTAGACAGCGTGGTGATACGCGCCGGGAATCATATACTCCCGATAGATTTTTCCTACAAGATCCATTTCATAAATACCGCTCATATAGTAGGGATATTTTAGGATACGGTCTGAGCTGACATAAATATGCCCGTTTTTCAGCCGTTCAAAACCACAGTACAGATTCATGGTACACAGCCAGCGAATCTCTCCCATATAATCTATGCCGGTTGTTACTCCAGTTAAAGCCGGTGTGAGGAAAATCAAAGAGTCTCCCATAATGGCATGCGTCGTCTTAATCTTCTTAACAATCCGGTATTCCTCCGGCAGTGGTTCTGTCTTGATCTGCACTTGGGATTTTGGTCCCTGGTACAATTCGATCTCAATGGTATTTTCATAATTTTCGTACAACCCTACAATAGGAAGAAAATGGCACTTCTCCTTTGGAAATGTATGGCGTATGTCTCCCCTGGCCTCTTTTCCCCGAATGGTAATTGTCACAGCACATTCTTTCTCTGTTTCAAAATAAATCAGAGCTGCCAGAGGATTGACAATATAAGGATTTAACACCACCAGCGGAGCGTTATAGGTATATTTATTTTCCGAAATATCCTTAAGGATCCGATCTTCAGCTTCTTTCTGCTGCTGGATCATATGACTTTGAAGCACATATTTTACATTTTCAGACATTTTCAACTCTCCTTTTTTTCATCCTGTCAATTTCAACTAGTGATTATGGCCAAAGGAATCCCTAAGGCAAGATAGACGATCAGCTGGATGATCACAAAAAAGGTGGCATATTTATAAATATCACCGGTTTCTGTCCACTCTTTATTGCCGTGGAGGATGGCTGCAAAAGGTGAGGCTGGCGGAGTGATAATCGCCGTTCCCAGGCACACCATGATCATAAGCATAATGATCGGCATCGCCGCTGCACCCGTCAATGTGCAGTAGGTAAGGACAATGGGTTCAAAGATCAGGGCCACCACAAGCGAGTTCATGATATTAGTCAACAAGAACATAAGGATCAGGAAGATCACAAGGAATGGAATATAGCCCAAATTTTCCAGGATCGGCGAAAATACCTCGGATAACATAGTTGAAATCCCAGCGTCATCTGCGGTTAAGGCACTTCCAAGAATAACGGCGCTGGCCGCCATAAATACAGAACCCCAGCCGAAGTTTTCACACAAAAGCTCCTGGATACTGATAATGGTCTTCCCCTTAACAGGAATGGCGCTCAAGATAGCGGCAACCAGCAAAGGAATACCACTGGTAAGCGTAGACAAATAGCTCATCCCCGGAGCGTTCGGGATAACACTTGGCACAAGCATTAACAAGATCATAGCGATAAAGCTTACAAACAGCACCTTCTGGGAAACAGTCATTGGCGGAAGTGGATTATCATCAAACTTTTTAAAATTCATCTTCTTAAAAGGTTCGACATTCGGGCGAAGAATAATTTTAGTCAATGCCAGCATAAGTACCATCATCGTAATTCCAAGGGTTACCGCTACGGCAATATACTGGGCATGATTAATCGTAAAAGCCACTTCCGTCCCTTCTGCAAGGCCCTGGAAATTCGATAAAAGTACAAGCGTATTGCTCTTATACGACGCTACCGGAAATCCCAGCAGAGAGCATACGACGACATAAATGACCAGCAGTTTAGGAAATTTGTCCTTCTTTGTATAACCTACATCCTTGAATACCTCAGATAATATGGGCCAGAAGAGAAAGATGGGCGCTATAGGGCCTACAAACGCCGCGATCAGGTAAATGATCAGCCCCATAACAAATGTAAACACATAAGGTCTTCCCCGTACCACCTTCACCGTCAGACTGAACCGCGCAAGATACGGTGTAATGCCGTATTTGCTCAGAGCATTGGACATAACCATAACAAAGATCATCAGCATGATCACAGAATTGCCCAATAGCTCCACCAGCATATCCGACATCGAAAAATAGCTACAAAACACCAACATACACATAGAAATCAGACTGGACCATATAGGATCTACTGTGATCCACAGGTAAACCGTTCCAATAAAGATTCCGAGAATTGCCATGCCCATGGACGTAACCTGAGGCAGATTTAATGGCAAAAACCGGAAAAAAATCATAATCAATACACCGATAATGGAATGTACGACCGTTTTTTTAGTAATAGGTTTCATTACTCCTCCTCCTTAGATTTTTCGGAAAATCGCGCAATTTTCGTTATTGGGATAAATATGATGTTTTAGGGTCAAATTTTATTCGTCTTTTACTAAAATTTGACCTTAGCAACGTCAATATACCAGATTCCTAAAAAGCCAAAAATAACGTAGGTTATTTATAAAGAAAAAGAGTAAAAAAGCAGTGGATCGAGCCAAAATGCCGGACGGGTCAGGGACTTTTTCCCGTTAGAGTGCGCCCCCCCCGCACACCACAAAAGCCTTTGTCCGTTCATACATGAATAGACAAAGGCTTTCCTAAACTAATCCAAATATCACACTTACGATCACATGCTTCAAAAAAACATGCAAAATCAGGATTTAAACCAATGGAGACAGTGGGACTTGAACCCATGACCTCTTGAATGCCATTCAAGCGCTCTCCCAACTGAGCTATGCCCCCAAGCACTGTTTATGATACACTATAATAGGGGAAAATGCAAGGGGAATTTTTAGAAAA
>CAZMGH010000056.1:0-3928 GCA_964565805.1 uncultured Lachnospiraceae bacterium | reverse complement strand
AGGAAACGTCACAACAAAAATTATTATGACGTTTCCTATAAACATTCTTCATCTATTCCAGCCCTCTGCGCGCTGCCATACGGACTGTATACGCTACATATGCCTCTTTATCTTCTCTCAGGAGAAATCCCAGCGCAATACTTTCCTCGGCGCTCTTTTCTACAAGGCTGCGGTAGTGATCCAGGGATCCATACATGGCCTTTAGCTTTTCCGGTGAAAACGGATAAACCGTTCCAAACATTGCGTCATAGCTTCCGTCCTCCCGGACGCTGTAGCTTTGATATGTGCCTACAGGATAGTCTAACGCAGCCATACGGATGCCGCCTGTCGTATTACCGAACATATCCTTCCGGTTTTCATATTTCATTTTAGGGCCTTTCTGCATAAGGCTCAATGCGTCAAAATCCTCCGATCCGGCTGGTACGGTATGGATTTTAGGCCCATGCGGCGCCGGAACGCCCTCCCGGACCCATACAAAAAGATTTCTCAAGGCCGCATGGAATATGTACTCATAAGGCGTGTCCATCGGTTCCCCCTGACACCCGGAAAATTTCAGTTCACAGCCGTTATTTTTCGCATCATCATGAAGATAGCCTTCATAATAGGTGATCATATTGTAGAAAGCATCATGACTTGTCCCCGGGATCTGGTAAGTTCTAAACTTATAATCCGGCAGGTCACTGTCTCCCATCCAGTTTGCTCCCCGATTTTCACTTTCTGTATTGATCGCAATATACGGTTCACGGGAAAGAAGAACGCCGCCTTTAGGCACAGCGCCATCCCTGGCAATCATCCCGTCCGCCGGTGAAGGTTCATAGGCATTAACCGGCGCTAAAGCTGAATCAGCCCCCGCTTCCAGCCATCCGTCAAACAGCGGGCCATTTTCTGTATTTTCCGGCAAATAGGCAAAAGACTGGAGAAGTCTTGACATATAGCTTCCGGACTGGGACCACCCTAAAAGATAGACCCAGCATTTTCCATATTCACGGATGGGATTTAAGGGACTGTCCGTACGCAGCAATTTTGCCAGATCTACCTGCATATCCCAATATAAGCCGGATTCATACTGGGGAAGAAATACAAACGGACCGCCTTCCGGCGCTTTCCGCTCCGGCATGGGATTTGCCCAGTTGATTGCCGCATACCTTACCGGATCGAACCGTTTTAGGGTATCTACCACATGCCCTTTGCTGGTAACACCAATATAAATATCCCCGTGACGGGTAAGATACTGCCATGTGTTGACCCACATCCGGTCAATATCCATCATGGCTGACGCATTAAGGATCTCAATAACCACATTGCCACTGAAACGGCTTACGTCCTCCGGCCGCCGTACTAAAAGCCGGGTGGTGTAAGGCGCATCCTTATAAATCGGTTTAACATGATGATCCAGATCTGTTTCTGTATACACATTCGCTGTCCCGGTCATAAAATACTCATCTTCAATATATCCAATATGTTCAAAGTCACACCGTCCTGCTGCTGCCTGAAACGGATAAGAATCTTTCGTCACAGGAATAAGCTTCATTTCAGAAATCAAAAAATTACCTCCTCTTTGGCCATGTTTTACAGGCCATACAGGTATCCCCGTAGGGGGCTACCTCCTCTTGTTCAGCTCATCTAAAATCTGAGCCAGTTCATTCGGATCCATGGCAGCGCTGCCCCACAGACTGTCCTCAGTCACGCGGTACACAGGCAGGGCGCAGATCAGATCTCCCATCATATCATTCTGAGTGCCCAGGAACTTTTTAGCCGCCTGAGATCTGTTTTTCAAAATTTCATTAATCTCCGGATGTTTATTAAACCATTCCAATGCCAGAAGCCTGTGGTAAATCCGGGCATCCTCACCATTTTCCATTTCAAATGATAACGTTTTGATCACATGAGCGCTGCTTGTTCCTACTATGATCTCCCAGCGTCCGGATTCTCTAACCCAACGCTTATGGGTTTCATCATAAACCCCAAGATCTTCACAGGCAAAGCTTAACTCTACCGTTTTTTCCTCGCCGGGCTCCAGCTCCGCGCGGGCGAAAGCTTTCAGCTCTTTTTCAGGCCGTATAAAGGATGAATCCGGTTTGCTGACATAAAGCTGGAATACTTGGGAACCTTTCCGCTTTCCTGTATTTTTTACTTTCAGGCGGACCGTCACTGTGTCATCTGCCTGGACTTTTTCCCGGTCAAGCTCCGCCTGGGAATAAGAAAATGTTGTATAGGACAGCCCATGTCCGAAAGGATAAAGCGTCGGGATCCGGCGTTTTTCATACCATCGGTAGCCGACAAAAATATCTTCTCCGTAAAGAACATCCGGCATAACTGTAGGATATGAGGGAAAACTCATAAATGAAGGGGTATCTTCCAGCCTTAATGGGAACGTTTCTGGAAGCCGCCCTCCCGGCTCCGCAGCGCCGGTCAGCACATCAGCGATAGCGCCGCCTAAAGACTCTCCGGCCATATATCCGTGAAGGATTGCCTCCGCCTTTTCTTTGCAAACAGCAAGATCTACAGGAGAGCCGCTTACATTAACAATGACTGTCGGCTTACCAATATCCAGGACAGCTTCCATGGCCGCCTGCATATCTTTGGGCAATGCCAACGTTTCCCTGTCATAGCCTTCACTTTCATAGCCAACAGGAAGTCCGGAGAAAAACAGGACAATATCCGCCTTTTGGGCCGCGTCCACAGCAGCTTTGATCCTTGCTTCATCGGGAGACAGTTCCTTCCATACCCGGTCGCGGATTTCATAACCATCTTCATAGATCAGCTCTGTATCGTCCCCCAGCAATTTAGAAAGCTCTTCCCATGTACTGTCAATCTTCCAGCCATTCATATGTCCGCTGCCGCAGCCCATGTAATTGGGATATTTTGCCAGCTTTCCGATAACAGCAACCTTTTTCCCCCTTTTTAACGGAAGCACACCGTTATTTTTCAAAAGAACCAGGGTCTGGGCTGCCAATTCCCTCGCCCGGACATGATCTGCCATAGCCCGGGCAGAAAAAGCTTCCTCCGTATCCGTCATAGCCCCTTCCTGTCCATAGGCGCACCCGATCTGATCCTGAAGTGTCAGCATTTTATCAATGCTTTTATCCAAAACCTTTTCATCTAAAAGGCCTTCCTCAATGGCCGACTGAAGTTCTCTGGAGTGAAGCCCCCGGGAGCCGAGTTCAAAATCCAGCCCGCATTTATGAGACAGCACCTTTTCTGTCTGAACTGCCATAGCATCAGAAAGAACGACCCCTTTAAAGCCAAAATCTTCTCTTAATATTTTCATTAAAGCTTCATTGGCAGGCACCCACTGGCCATTGACCTTGTTATAGGAAGTCATCAATGTCCATGGATCCCCACTCTTAATTGCGATCTCAAAAGATTTTAAATATAACTCTCTCAGCGCCCTCTCGCTGACAACAGCATTGGTTGTCATCCGTTCAAATTCCTGGCTGTTTACCGTGTAATGCTTCACGCAGGCCGCTGTTCCTTCCGACTGGGCGCCCCGGATAAACGCGCCGCCAAGACGTCCGGCAAGTACGGGATCTTCTGAATAATACTCAAAATTCCGGCCGCACAAAGGACTTCTCTTAATATTCACACCAGGCCTTAACAATACATGAATATGGCGGATCTTACACTCCCGTCCCATGGCCTTTCCAATCTCATAAGAAACATTCTCATCCCAGGCTGCCGCAGCCGCAGCGGCCTGAGGCCAGGCCACCGGATAATAGTCGCCCGCTTTGCGGTCCTCGGGAGCTTCTACCTGATAATCTTCGTTTCCCCTGGGGTTGTCCTTAACATTAAATCCTGTGTTTTCCAAACGCTCTGTCACAAAACAACGTCCGCCTTCCATAACTGTGGCATCTGCTTTTTCTTTTAATGTCATCTGTTTGATAAATGTTTGATGATCCATATATTCTCCTTTCCCATGTATGTATAT
>CAZMGH010000055.1:0-13723 GCA_964565805.1 uncultured Lachnospiraceae bacterium | reverse complement strand
AATTCTCAAAGAAGATGTAGCGGGTCTTAAAGAGGAGGTAGCAATTCTCAAAGAGGATGTAGCGGGTCTTAAAAAGGATGTAGTTAGTCTCAAACAGGAAGTTGCGTCACTTAATGAGCGGGTTGGAGTACTTGAGAAGGATTCTGTGACGCTGAAGACAGATATGGTTTTCCTTAAAGAGGAAACATTATCTATGAAGTCCGATATAGCAGGTCTTAAAACTCAGGTGCGGAAAAATACTGAAATGCTGGAGCTGATGAAGGTTATCCTGGATATGGAAACCAACCGAAATATTAAGATTATTGCTGAAGGACATTTGGACTTATCCCGTAAGTTGGATACGGCGATCCAAACGACTAGCGAAGTTCATGCGGAGCAGGAGATTTATAAAATTTTGGTCAACCGCCATGAAAGACAGTTAAACGCTACTGCATAAAAAGTGCCGCTCCCCAAAAAGAAAACAGCCCGATAAACACAAAGCATGAAAAGCTGTGTTTTACCGGGCCGTTTTTTATGTTGGATCATATAGGTCCGCAGCCACGCGGCAAGCGCGGTTCGGGCGCGACATGTAACCTTTTTATAGCATCGAACCTTTTTACAGCAGGGCCAGCAGGATAAAGTTCAGGATGAACAGGGCGGTGCATACCCAAAGAACAGGGTGGATTTCTTTGGCCTTGCCTTTGCAGATTTTAACAATACAATAGAAGATAAAGCCTGCGGCAATACCATAGGAAATGCTGTAGCACAGAGCCATAAAGATGCCGGCGAAAAATGCGGGGATTGCTTCGCTCAGATCGTTCCAGTCAATCTCCTTAAAGGAAGAAGTCATCATTACACCGACCATAACAAGAGCTGGAGCCGTAGCGGCAAAGGGAACCGCGCTGACAAATTTGGCCAGGAAAGCGGACAAGGCAAAGCAGATAGCAACAACAACAGAAGTAAGGCCTGTGCGGCCGCCTGCGCCGATACCGGAAGCGCTTTCTACAAAAGTTGTTGTGTTGGAGGTTCCGAACAAGGAGCCAATGGATGTGGCTGTAGCATCTGCGAACAGAGCCTTGTCCAGTTTGGACTTAAATCCGGATCCGCTTGCCATCATTTTTTCATCTTCTGCGCTGAAGATACCGCTGCGACGGCCGGTTCCGATAAATGTACCGATGGTATCAAAGGTATCGGAAATACTGAAGGAGAAGATGGTGATCAGCACCAGGGGCAGCTTGGACAGATCCGTGAACAGGCTTGTAATCCCGCCTTCCCGGAAAATCGCGAGAAAAGTCGTAGGAAGGGCCTGGCAGGCTTCTGTAAAGCTGACAGTATCCGAAGGCGTTGTTACATTAAATGGGATACCGATCAGAGTTGTAACGATGATGGAGATCAAAATAGCGCCTTTGACTTTTTTGACCAAAAGCACAACACTGATGAGCATACCAATGAGGAAGATCCAGAACTGGGGCTGATTTAAAGTCGCAAGGGCGGGGACGCCGCTGTCAAATGAAATAATGCCCACATTCAGGAAGCCCAGGTAAGCTACAAAGATGCCGATGCCACCGCCGATGGCATTTTGCATGCTCAGAGGGATTGCTTTAATAATATACTTGCGCAGCTTGCTCACAGTCAAAAGGATATTTAACAGACCGCAGATAAATACCATAGACAGAGCCTGCTGCCAGGTAAAGCCAAGACCGGCGCATACGGTGTATACGAAAAATGCGTTCAGTCCCATGCCAGGCGCCTGAGCGTAGGGGACGTTTGCCACCAGTCCCATGATCAGCGTACCAATAATGGACGCGATAATGGTGGCCAGAAATACGGCGCCCCACTCCATACCAGACTGAGACAGGATGCTGGGGTTGACTACGATAATGTAGGCCATGGAAAAAAAGGTTGTCAGACCGGCCATGATCTCTGTGCTAACCGTGGTGCCGTTTTCTTTCAGTTTGAAAAACTTTTCCATTATACATTCCTCCTTTGGGTCGTCTCTTGTAAATGACGCAGGACAAGAAGTATCGCTTCCTTCTGTCCCGCCTTACTTAAAAACATTATTCATCCTATCATAAATCCGTGGAAAGAACAATTCACAATTTAGACAAATACTTAGAACAAAGACAATAAATAGTAGCTCTATATCCACAAGTTATCCACAAAAGGTGTATAACTATCCACAAAATGGCATTTTTTCTGTCGAAAAAATGTGGATAAATACGACCGTGAAGGCGCTGGTTACTGGATGATCAAAGGCGTTGCGGATAAAAGTTAAGGTTTGGGATGAACCAGAGCCTGCCCTCTTTTGTACTGTGTGGCCAGCAATACCAGTAACGAGAAAGTGATTCAAACTTTCGGATAATACTTGACACAGGTGTTTTTTATGGATAACATAACTATGTGCCCTTTTTTGGCCTTGTGAGAGTGTGTTTTTAAGATACGACATGATAAAAAGATAAGAAAATGGGGAATACGGATGAAGAAAAAAACGATTCGTAATATTTTATTGTTTCTGTTTGTGCCTTTGGCTTTGATCGCTATGATCTATGTGATCATATCTTTGTATTATATAGACCGGTTTTATAACGGTACATGGATCAATGGAGTGAACTTTTCAAATAAAACGGTGGCGGAGGCGGAGGAAAGCCTGATCGAGTATAAGGCCTCCTATGTGTTAAGGATCATTGAGCCGGACGGAGATTCTGAGGTGATCTACGGCTCAGACATTGATTATGCGGAATCCTTTGCCAATGTGGAAACCATTAAAAGAAATCAGGGGATCTGGCGTTGGATTTTCGCGTTTTCAGATGTGAATTTTTATACGATCGAGAGTACTATTACATATGACGAAGAAAAACTGGAGCAGGTGGTACAGGCCTTAAACTGTGTCAGCGGCGAGGACGTCCAGCCGCCTCAGGATGCTTATATAGAGTTTACGGACGAAGGCGTGAACCTGGTGTCGGAGCAGTACGGTACACAGGTAGATGCCCAAAAACTCCTCGCTCTTGTTCAAAGCGCCCTGGAGGCTGGAAATACCCGTTTGATCATAGATTCCAGCTGCTATGCGACGCCTGAGATAACTACAGAGTCTGAGGAGATCCGGGAGATCATGGATCAGGTGGAAAAGATTGAAGCCGTGACCATTACATATACCATTGGGGACAGCCAGGAGGTTTTGGACGGGACCACCATAAAAAGCTGGATCTGCCAGGATGAGGATGGCAATATAACTGTAGACAGCGAAAAGGTGGAGGCTTATGTACAAAGCCTGGCGGATACGTATGATACCGTGGGGGATTCCCGCCAGTTTACCACTACAAGCGGGGAGACTGTGACAGTAGCCGGAGGAAATTACGGCTGGGCCATTGATGTGGATTCGGAAACCGAGGAACTGATCCAACTGCTTGTCAATGGCGAGAGTCAGACCCGGGAACCTATCTACAGCGCTACCGCCGCAGTACACGGAGGCAATGAGATCGGGGATACATATATTGAGATCAGCATTGATGATCAGCATATGTGGTTTTACAAAGACGGAGTTCTGTATGCGGATACAAATATTGTCACAGGAGATGCCAGCGATGGGTACGATACTCCCCGGGGTTCTTTTAAGGTATTAAACCGTTATACTGATATTATCCTTAAGGGGGAGAATAAGGATGGGACCACCTATGAGTCTCCGGTAAGCTTTTGGCTTGGTTTTTTGGGAAGCGCTTACGGAATTCATGACGCCAGCTGGCGTGGTGAATCCCAGTCCAGCTATGGCAGTGACATTTACCAGTACGATGGTTCTCATGGCTGTGTTAATACGCCGTACCCTATGATGGAAATGATTTTTAATGCTGTAGAAGTAAATACTCCGGTAATGATCTACTAAACCGGTAATGCTGTATTAAATTGGGAGGGATGCGCATGCGTTTTGTGGATCTGATCGTTAAAAAAAGAGACGGAAAGACCCTTTCCAAAGAGGAGATCGGCTTTTGGATCAGAGATTATGTGGAAGGAAAGATCCCGGACTATCAGGTGAGCGCCTTGTTAATGGCTATTGTTTTTAATGGGATGGATGACCGGGAAACGCTGGATCTGACCATGGCTATGATGAACAGCGGAGATGTGCTGGATCTTGGCAGCATTGACGGGATCAAGGTAGATAAACATTCCACCGGCGGCGTCGGAGATAAAACCTCCCTGGTCCTTGGCCCTATCGTGGCCGCCTGCGGAGCCCGTCTCGCGAAAATGTCCGGCAGAGGCCTGGGCCATACGGGTGGGACCCTGGATAAGCTGGAATCCATCCGGGGATTTAACTGTTTTTTAGAGGAAAGGGACTTTATCCGCCAGGTCCAGGAGATTGGTCTGGCCATTGTGGGACAGACGGGAAATCTTGTTCCTGCGGATAAAAAGCTTTATGCCCTGAGGGATGTGACCGGAACTGTGGATTCCATGCCATTGATCGCCTCCAGCATTATGTCTAAAAAGCTGGCCTGCGGCTGTGACGCCGTGCTTCTTGACGTCAAGTATGGCAGCGGCGCGTTTATGAAGACCCCTGAGGCGGCTTTGAACCTGGGGCGGGAGATGATTGACATCGGCCGGGGACTTGGGCGGAAGGTCTGCGCCATAGTAACGGATATGGATGAGCCTTTGGGCAATGCTATCGGCAACGCTCTGGAGGTGAAGGAGGCAATTTCCACCCTTAAAGGCCATGGTCCGGAAGATCTTACTTCCCTTTGTACCATCGAGGCCGGACTGCTTTTGGTTATGGCAGAAATCGCCCGGGACAAAGAGGAAGGCTGCCGTATGGCCTGGGAGGCGATTAAAAATGGCTCTGCTTTTGAAAAGCTTAAAGCCATGGTCCGGGCTCAGGGCGGGGATGTGTCTCAAATAGATGATCCGTCTCTTTTGCCCGGCTCTGCCTTGGAAACCGTGCTTCCTGCCAGGAAAGAGGGCTATATCGCCCATATGGAGGCGATGGATCTGGGAACCCTGGCCATGGGGATTGGCGCGGGGCGCAGGACAAAGGAGGATCCGATCCGGCCGGGCACAGGAATTGTCCTGGAAGCCAAGGTGGGAGATTATGTTAAGGTTGGACAGCCTTTGGCCAGGATCTTTCACGATGAGCCATTGACCTGGGAATGGATGGAGGATTTTTACAGGGCCTATGCCCTGTCCCGGGAGCCTGTAAAGGGAAGGGATCTGATCTATAAGATCCTTACGGATCATGACGCGGAAGGCGGAACGGGTACGCTAAATGATGGAAAGGAAAATCTATGAAAAATATATTATTGATCGCCACCGGCGGTACCATTGCCTCAAGAGGAACAGAAAGCGGACTTACGCCTCAGATCAGTTCCCGGGAAATCCTGGAATATGTGCCATCGGTGGCACATTTATGCCGCATTTCCCATGTCCAGCTGTTTAACCTGGACAGTACAAATATCCTGCCTGCCCACTGGGAGGCCATGGTGAATACTATCCGGGATAATTATGAAAAGTACGATGGTTTTGTGATTCTTCATGGAACAGATACCATGGCCTACACATCTGCGGCCCTGTCCTATATGATCCAGAACAGTCCCAAGCCTATTGTCCTTACCGGCGCCCAGCGGCCCATTGATAAAGAGATCACGGACGCGAAAATGAACCTGTATGACAGTATTTTATATGCCTGCGACGATGATTCCCACGATGTGGTCATTGTATTTCAGGGGCAGGTCATCGTTGGGACCCGGGCGCGGAAAATAAGATCTAAAAGCTTTAATGCCTTTTCCAGCATTAATTTTCCCGATGTGGCAGTGATCCGCAATAGCCAGATCATCCGGTATCTGGACTGGAAGCCGACGGGCAGCCTGAAATTTTATACAAAGCTTGATCCAAGGGTTTTTACCTTAAAGCTGATCCCGGGCATGGACGCGGGAGTGATCCGCTATCTTATGCCCCATTATGATGCCCTTATCATCGAAAGCTTCGGGGTCGGGGGAATCCCCTGCTATGAGGGAGATACTTATATGAAGGCCATTGAGGCGTGGACCGGCGCGGGGAAGATCCTTGTTATGACCACTCAGGTGCCTAACGAAGGTAGCGATATGGTCATCTACAATGTGGGCTCCAGGATCAAGGCGCGTTTTGACCTGCTGGAAGCTTATGATATGACCCCGGAGGCAACGGTGACAAAGCTTATGTGGCTTTTGGGCGCTTATTCCGACTATGAAAATATAAAGCAGGGATTTTATACACAGATTAACAGTGATATTATGCTGCTGGCCACACGGTGACCGGTAACAGGATAATGAGAAAAGCGGCAACGGAGGCGATGATGGAAGTGATGAAGAAAAAGAAAGTGGGGGGATTGGCGCTGGATGTGGGGGCGGATGTGATCGGCTCGCTGCTTTTTGCCGTGGGTATTGTCAGCTTTACTGAGCCGGCAAACATTGCTCCCGGCGGAGTGTCCGGTATTGCCATTATTCTGAACTATGTGTGGGAAATGCTTCCCATCGGCGGTATGAGCATTGCCATTAATATTCCTCTTTTGATCCTGTCCTTTAAATATTTAGGCAGGCGGGCTTCGATAAAAACCATTTGCTCCCTGATGATCAGCAGCCTTATGATCGACTGGATCGTGGAGCCTCTTTTCCCTGTCTATACCGGGGACCGACTGCTGGGGGCTGTGTTTGGAGGGGTATTTATCGGCGCGGGACTGGCCCTGATCTTTCTGAGGGGATCCACCACGGGAGGAACAGAGATCGTTTCAAATCTTATGCGGCTGCGGTGGCCTCATATTTCCATGGGCCGGGCCATTCTTTTTGTGGACTGTGCGGTCATTGCCCTGTCCATCTTTGTTTTTGGAAACCTGGAGTCTGGTATGTACGGCATTATTTCTCTTTTCTGCAGCTCGAAGGTGATTGACGCTATTGTCTATGGTTTTGATCAGGGAAATCTGGTGACGGTTGTTTCAGATAAAAATGAAGAAATCTCCAGGAGGATCCTGGAGGAGATCGACCGGGGCGCCACCCTCCTTCATGGGAAGGGAGCCTATACCGGCCAGGAAAAGGAAGTGCTGATCTGTGCTGTACGAAAGTCGGAATTTGCCCGTCTTAAATCCATCGTCCGGGAAGTGGATCACTCAGCCTTTGTTGTGACCACAGAAGCCGGAGAGATTTTTGGCGAGGGCTTTAAGCCGGTAAATAAAGATTAAAATGAAATATGGTCTTATCATGACAGGAGATTACAGGGGTCTGCGCGAGAGAGCAGGCCCCTTTGTCAGCCTTTAGCCGCGTCAGATGCGGATGTTCTCAGACGGGCTTTTTTCCAGCAGGGGTTCCCCATAGGTAAAGACATATTTTTCATAGCCGTTGATGATTTCCGTATCTTTATACTTATCCAGACGTTTGTGCTTCCGTCCGTAGGTCATATGGACATGGCCGTGACAGAAGTACTTGGGATGATATTTGTCCATTAAGTCAACAAAGCCGGTAAACCCCATGTGGGGGACATCCGTTCCGTCATTGATGTGATAGGCGGGAGAATGGGTCAGCAAAATGTCAAAGCCTCGGTTGCGCATTAAGGAAAAACGGAGCTTTTTAATGCGCCGATCCATTTCCTTCTGACTATATTGAAATGGGCCGGGCTTGTACCGCATGGAGCCTCCCAGACCAAGGATGCGGATGCCGTTAAAATTATAAATCTGATCTTCGACGCAGGTGCAGCCTAAGGGCGGATCTGCTTCATACCGGGCATCGTGGTTGCCGTGGACATATAAAATAGGCGCCTTGGTAAAGCAGCATAAAAACTGGAGGTAGTGGGGGTTAAGATCCCCGCAGGAAAGGATCAGGTCAATGCCCGCCAGTTTACTTTTTTCAAAGAAATCCCAAAGAGAACGGGATTCTGTGTCAGCAAGTACCATTATCTTCATAGCTTTAATTCCTTATCGTACATTGTGCAGGCGTGGGAGGACTAGTCTTCGTCCGGGGTTATACCATAATGAGCAGTGACCTCTACAGCCTCATCTTTAAGCGCGTCCAGCGTAGGAATCTCTCCGCGGATGTTTTCCGCAAGCCAGTCCATGACGATCATATCTTCCGGGGCCATTTGATCATTTTCCTCACACCGCAGGACCTTATCCTGATCATAGATAGGACCGGCGAAAGGAATAAATGTATTGGCGCATACAGAGTCCTTTAGCAAATGCATGAGCTGAAGGGTTCCGGAAGGAACTTTGTCGGAATAGATCAGGTCGATAACGCCGGCGGACATACCCCACCAGTAGTTTAAGGCCTGAAGATCATCGGTATCCTCTTCGGTTTTCCATGAGCCGCTTAAAATGCTGCGGATGATTCGTTCATAGAAAACACCCCAATGCCAGATCGGCATAGCCAGGTTGGCCTTTGTCCCGTCAGGACTGGCATAATACAGTCCGAAGGCGCGGGACTGGCTGCTGGGGTTGATCATTTCCTTATCTGAAATGATCACAATATCCTGCTTTTTAAAGTTTTCATAAGGATCATTATCTTTTAAGGTAGACCATTCCAGATAAATCTGCGCTTTTGGATTAACCATTTTTGCGCCAGCGGCAAATGCGTTAATATTGGCTGTCATGCCGTAAATGGGATAATCGGCAATATAACCGATCTTATCATTAGGAGTCAGAGCGCCCGCAACAATACCGGATAAAAATTTGGCCTCATACATACGTCCATAATAGGTACGGATATACCGGTGAGGCGTGTTTAAGGAGCAGTTGAGCACCCGCGCGTCCGGATGGGCTATGGCAGATTTTAAGCTGGCATTAATAAATTCCGGAGTCGTAGTAAAGATTACGTTATAGCCATCGGCAATGGCCTTTTCAATGGCTGCGTGAGCCTCATCTCCGGGTTCCACGTTGTCAATGCAGCAGGTTTCGATGGCGTCGCCGAATACCTGTTCCACATGGGTCCGGCCAAGCTCATGGCCATAGGTCCAGCCTGAGGTTTCCGCGGTTTTATTATGGATAAATGCCACACGCAGATGCTGGGGGGCGGAGGGGAGGAGCTTGCTTAAAATACTCTTTTTCGGCGCTTCCTCCTTAGGCGTCATAACCAGAGCAATGGAATCATCCTTATCCACCAGCAAAAATTCATCCCAGATCTTGGTCATATTGCCGCGGATGGTTGCCGGTGTATCCTCAAATAATGACGCATAGTCAAACAGCTCAATGTAAACGAGCATAGCGTCAGCCGGGGTACAGGACAGTTTATCGCCTCCGAGCGCCTTAAACTCTTTATTAAATGCCAGCCATGAGGAGCGGAACAGGGATCGCTCGTCCGGGGTCCATGGAATCTTTGTGTAATTATCCAGGATCTTCATAAGACGGCGATAGCTGCCCTGATTTGAAAACCATATATAATTAATGTTAGAAATCTCATAAAATTCCAAATATTCATAGTAAAGCTTGATCTCGGGATCATCACTGCGCTTGGGAACAAGACGGGTGACTGTACCGTACAGGCTGACAGAGCCCAGGTATTTTGATACGCTGACACGTTTATTTCCCTCAACAATATAGTACTTGCCCATAAATTCATAGGCAACGACCGGATCCCGCTGTCCTTCCTCGATTAGAGCATCGACCAGCAGCGACCATTTTGCGGCAAATTCAGAGGTATCTTTCAGCAGAGGCATAAAGTTTGACGCAAAGGCTGTAGTACGTCCCTCGGTGCTTGTGCCAACAATGAGATCCAGAGGAATGTCAATGATTCCCAGATTGGTCCGGCTTTCAATATCTGTTTGAGCCAGAAGATCATCCAATACAGGCAGATAAGGATAGTTTCCGGAAGAAGCCTGTTCACGGTACTTTTTCTGTCCCATTTTTAAGGCCTTCTCATAATCTTCCATAGACATACAAATAACCTCCTTTGATTTTTCTCCCCTATATATATGCCTTTTTCTGTCAGATTTGTCAAGCTTTTTTTGCCTGTCAAGGGTTTCTTGCCTGGGCCTCAGGCTACAGGTTCCTGAGCATACAATGACAGAAAGCATAGATTCAATCTTATAAATATATAGATAAATATATATTTTACAATATATATTCTTTCGTTTATACTTAATTATAAAGAATAAAGAATAGAGAGGCGAAGGATTTATGGAATTTATGTCTGTTCTTGTTCAGCAGGTGGTTATTATGTTCCTGCTGATGCTTATCGGTTTTATTTTATTTCGGACGAAAAAACTTGGCGTCCAGGGAAGCAAAGAGCTGGGAAATGTTCTTGTGTATGTGATCATGCCTGGGGTGGTGATCAATGCTTATATGACAGAGTTTAGCATGGAGCGGCTTAAAGGTCTTGTGCTGGCCTTTGGCTTTTCAATCCTTGCCCTGGGCCTGGCAATGGCAATTTCAGCGCTGCTTTTTAAAAAGCATCCCATTGAAAATTTCGGGACCGCCTTTTCCAATGCAGGCTTTATGGGAATCCCCATTGTCCAGGCTGTGCTGGGCAGTGAAGCGGTATTTTATGTATCCGCCTTTGTGGCTTTGCTGAATCTTCTTCAGTGGACCTACGGCGTGTTTGTGATCACAAAGGATAAGCGCCAGATCAGCGCTAAAAAAATCGTGACGAATCCGATCTTGATCAGTATGGTCATTGGTATTATTTTATTCCTCATACCTGTAGAAATTCCCTATGTGGTTTCAGGCACAGTGTCTCTGGTGGCTGGCATGAATGCACCTATAGCAATGATCAGCCTGGGCACATATCTGGCTCAGACAACGCCGCGCCAGATGGTGTGTGATAAAACGGCATGGATCAGCGCCTTTGTGCGGCTTTTTGTCATTCCTCTGGTAACGCTCCTTGTGCTGACGCCCCTTCCGGAAAACTATCAGGTGCTGAAAATGGCTATTCTTATCGTAGCTGCCACGCCGGTAGGCTCTAATGTGGCTATTTTTGCTCAGATCCATAATAAAGATTATACGCAGGCAGTCAAAAGCGTATGCTTAAGTACGCTGTGCTCTCTTGTATCCATTCCTCTGATCCTTGGGGCCGCAGGCTGGCTATGGGGCTGAGCTGACGCCGGTCGGCGCAGCCTAAGCGTTGTCTGATGGCCGCAGCCTGAGCTGCTGCTGGGCGACGGGGGCTGCAGGCCGATTTATTTTTCCAGACGGAAAAAATAAGATTTTAGAAAATCCCGAAGCAGTATGGCGCTTTGATTTAAGTAACGGTTGGGATCCCAGGACAAAAGGAGATACCGGCGGCAGTCTATGTCTGAAATGGGCCGGGTGACGATGCCGTGGGAGGTCATGTCCGGCCAGGACAGAGCGGGGATCATGGCAATGCCCAGGTTTAGCCGGAGCAGATTCCGGAAGACCTGAGGGTTATCGCAGGAAAGGGAAATCTGCGGGTCAAATCCGGCCTGGCCGCAGTAATATTTTGTGATCTGGAACAGGTTTGAATTTTTGCGGAGACTGGCAAAAGGCTGGTTTGCCAGGTCTTTTAAGGCCAGGGACTTACAGGCGGTCAGGGGATGTCCGGAAGGGAGAGCGATGACCATAGGCTCTTCTAAAAGGATGCAGCCGGACTGCCCGTTGGGCGCTTTAGCCGGCGCTTTTGGCACGGCGTGGATGGTCAGGTCGATCTCCGGCGTTGCTTCCATATCTGAGGCAGACTGGATGATCTGGAAACGGATATTGGGATATTTCAGCGTAAATTGTTCCAGAATATCCGGAAGCAGAGAGGATGCGGCAAGGACGCACAAGGTTACCTGCTGCCGGGCGGCGCATAAGGCTTCGGAGATTTCAGCCCGGGCGTCTGTCAGAGCATTAAGGACAGTGTCCGTATATTTTAAAAAGATCTTTCCGTACCGGTTCAGGCGGATATGCCGCCCGGTCCGGTCGAAAAGAGGCGTTCCCAGCTCGTTTTCCAGACGCCGGATCGTCTGGCTTAAGGCAGGCTGGGCAATATGAAGCTGACGGGCTGCGGCGGAAATATGCTCACACCGGGCAGTGACCTGAAAATAATAAAGCTGGAGCAGTTCCATAAGGGATTCCTTTCTGTGGGGCGGCCGTTAGCTGGGGCGCGGCGGTCTGCCGCGGCCTGCAAGGCGCGGGATTTGGCCGCAGGGAGTTTCACGGGACGGCCGCTTTGTCTAATGGTTATTTTAAGTATAATAGGATTTTTTTTATCTGGCAATAAAAAGAAGGAGAGGTGATCTGCATATGAAAAGAATATATGCAAATACAAATCATGGGCCAGTGATGGGAGAAATTTCGGAAGGGTATGGAAGCTTTAAGGGAATCCCTTTTGCCAGGGCAGAGCGTTTTTGTCCGCCGGAACCGGTAAGCTGGACAGAGATAAAAGATTGTTTAAGCTTTGGAAAAAAGGCAATACAGGTTTTTGACGGGGATATGCCCTGGATGAAGCCTCAAAGCAGGGAAGAGTTTGATGAAGACTGTCTTAATCTGAATATTTATATTCCGGAAAAGAACCTGGCCTTTGACGAAAAGGGACTGCTTAAGTCTGAGAGAACGGGGCTGCCTGTGCTGGTGGAGATCCACGGAGGCGCTTTTCAGAATGGAAGCAATCAGGAGCATACCCCTAAGCAGATGATCCGGGATCATGATTTTATTTATGTGGCTGTCAACTATCGCCTGGGTGTTCTTGGATTTTTATATGCGGGAGATACTTTAGGGGAAAAGTGGGCAGGAAGCGGCAACAACGGCATCCTGGATCTTATGGCTTCGGTTCGGTGGATTTATGAAAATATCCGGGCCTTCGGCGGGGATCCGGAACGGATCACTTTAATGGGAAGTTCTGCCGGGGCAAAGGCTATGGGCGCCATGCTGTGTATACCGGAACTGAAAACCTATGTCCATCAGGTGATCATGTCCAGCGGGGCCACGCAAAGTATCCGCAGGAAAGCCACAGCTGAAAAAACCGGGAAGGCTTTTATGGATGTGTTTAAACAGATCCTTGAAAAACACGGATATGATCCGGCGGATGCTCCCAAGAAGCTATTAAGCGTTTCTCCGGATCTTCTCATGGAAGCACAGAAGATCTTCTGTGATAATCCTGGAAATACATGCATGTTTGGACCTGTAGCCGATGGGATTACCCTGCCTTTAGATTGTGAGGCGGTGATCACCTCAGGCGGCTGCTGGGAGGGGCAGGCCATGATCGGCTCCAGCCGCCATGAGCTGGGCTTTTATAAAATGATGCATCCGGATCTGGCGGCGCAGGCCCCGGAGATCGCAGACCGGCTGTTTGAAAAAAACGCGCCCATTGCCAAGGAAGATTTTGCCCGGTTTTACCAGGAATACTGTAGGGAAAACGCCATGGAGCCGCTTCCATCCCTCCAGGCCGACTGGTGGGTGCAGATCCTTACAGATTATATGTACCGGATGTATTCTTACCGCCTGGCATCCCGCCTGGCAGGAAAGGGCTGTCAGGTATGGCAGTATACAGTGGACTTTCTTCCGGCTCTCCACTGCTTTGATCAGAACCTGGCATTTCCCATGCCCGGACCGGATCCTTTTACCGGAAAGGAGCCGTCAGATGACGCGATGGCGCTGGGCCGCAAGATTTACCGAGCCTTTGCGGCTTTTATTGAAAAGGGGGATCCTAACGGTTATTTAGAGGCGGATGAAACGGCTATGGATTGGCCTTGTCTGGACCCTAAAAATCCTTATCAAATGATATGGGATAAAGAAAGCAAGGCCGAAAGGATCCCCGCCGGGGATGTTTTAGACCGGTTCCCAGAAGAGGTTTATATTTTGTGATCCTTTTTC
>CAZMGH010000054.1:8220-14037 GCA_964565805.1 uncultured Lachnospiraceae bacterium | reverse complement strand
TATACAGAGAAATCAGTTGACAAATGATACTAATAATGGTATTTTGTAAATATTCAGGGATAATGTAAAGTTCCGTTTTACAATTGGCGGATAATGTGAATATTTTGCCGCGCGCAGGCGCGGCGTCACCATGATAGAGAGCGTGTTTGAAAGTTGTCTCCACCGGCGAAGGACGGCGCGTATGCTTTTTCAGACACGCTTACCCTCTGTCTGCGGAAATGAGGACATTATCGTTGTGATCGGTAAGGTCCATAATATAGATAATTTTGAAAAATTCATGTCATAAGGAAGGAGAATTTTATGGCTGATGTATCATTTTTGTCCTTCTGGAGCGCACTGACCTCAAGTCCCATATTGGCAATCACCATTATCCTTACATTAGGTGTGATTTTTGTCAATGGATGGACGGATGCGCCTAATGCTATTGCCACCTGTGTGACCACACGGTGCCTTGGCGTCAGGTCCGCCATATGGATGAGCGCTCTGTTTAACTTTCTGGGTGTGTTGATCATGACACAGATTAACAGTTCTGTAGCGTCAACCATTAGTAATATGGTGGACTTTGGTGATAATACACAGGAAGCTTTAGTGGCTCTGGGCGCGGCGTTGCTTTCAATCGTGATCTACAGTGTGGCGGCTTCGGTTTTCGGAATCCCTACCAGTGAGAGCCACAGCCTGATCGCCGGCCTGTCCGGGGCGGCCATCGCGATCCAGCAGGGAATCGGAGGAATCAACGGATCCGAGTGGATCAAAGTTATTTACGGTCTTGTCTTAAGCCTTGCCCTGGGATTTGCGTCCGGGTGGATCATTTGTAAAGCCCTGACGATCCTATGTCAAAATCTGGAGCGCCGTTTGGCCAACCGTTATTTTGCCGGGGCCCAGATCATCGGCGCGGCGGCCATGAGCTTTATGCATGGCGCCCAGGACGGACAGAAGTTTATTGGCGTACTGTTTCTTGGCATTGCCTTTGCCAATGGGCAGAGCTCTGTGACCGGAATGGAGATTCCGGTATGGCTTATGCTTTTGTGCAGCGTGGTTATGGCCCTGGGCACAAGTGTAGGCGGTGAAAAGATCATTAAATCTGTAGGTATGGATATGGTAAAACTGGAAAGATACCAGGGCTTTTCTGCGGATATGGCAGGCGCTTTTTGTCTGCTCATCTCCAGTTTATTCGGTATTCCTGTGTCTACCACACATACCAAGACCTGCGCTATCATGGGAGCAGGCGCGGTAAAGCGTATTTCAGCCATAAACTTTGGCGTTGTGAAAGATATGATGCTCACATGGGTATTTACTTTCCCCGGCTGCGGGCTGATCAGCTTTGTTGTGGCCAAGATCATGATGTTTCTTTTATAACTATGGAGGGATATACTAATGTCAAAAAAACAGGATGCTTTTTACTTTGATAATTTCGCGGCCTGCGCTGAAGATGCATGTAAAGCCGCGCATATGCTTAAGGACGTGTTATCAGACTTTCACCCGGAGCAGATTTCCCAGTGGTTTGAAAAGATCCACGCCATTGAACATGCGGCAGATGAAAAAAAGCATCAGCTGACCGACAAAGTGTCAAAAGCATTTATCACACCCATTGACCGGGAAGATATTGTGGCCTTAAGCCACCGCATTGACGATGTTACCGATAAGATCGAGGAAGTGCTGATCCGTATTTATATTAACAATGTTCCCAACATTCGTCAGGAAGCCATCGCCATGCTGGATGTGGTGATCCAGTGCTGCGAGGAAGTAGAACAGCTGATGAAGGAATTTTCCGATTTCCGTCATTCCAAAAAGATCAAGGAGAGCATTATCCGCATTAACACCCTGGAGGAAGAAGCAGATCAACTGTTTATCTCCAATATGCGGAAGCTTCATACGGAAAAAAATGATACGTTGCATGTTATTGCGTGGAGAGAGATTTATGATTACTTGGAAAAATGCGCCGACGCCTGCGAGCATGTGGCAGACGGCGTTGAAACGGTGATCATGAAAAACTCTTAAAAACAAAATGTCTGTAAAAAAGCCTGTCTCCTGCCGACGTTCCGGCAAGGTGGCAGGCTTTTTTTGACTGTCTGGTCCGAGTCTGCGCCTGTGCAGCCAAGCCTGTAGAAAAGGGATTCAAGAATTTTATAAAAAAGTTAGGGGGGGGGTAGGCAAACAGGACGATTGCTGGTATAATCAGAGTGAATTGATAGGAAAGGAGATTCCTTTAAACGAAAAGGAAGATGGAGGAAGTTCATTGAATACCTGGGAGTATAATTTTTTGTCCATTCTAAAAAGCGCTGTTCATGGCGGCGATGTAGTATTGGGGCAGCCGGTGGATTATGGGCGGATCCTTGATCAGGCAAAGGAACATAATCTGCAGGCTCTTGTCGGTGAGACGCTTTGTCAGGATAAGACTTTTATTGCCAGGCCGGAGTATGAGCGGGTGTTTTCCATGGTTATGGGGCAGGTAAATGCCCAGGCAGTAAGGACAGATGCTTTTTTAAAGACATACCGGCAGTTATCCCGGGAGGGCATACATCCCATCGTTATGAAAGGACTTATCTGCCGTTTGCTGTATGGGGACTATGGGGATCACAGGCCTTCCTGTGACGAAGATATTTTGATCCGGCGGGAAGCGTTCGATCCGGTGCGGAAGGTCTTAGAAGCCTGCGGCTTCAAGCTAGAGGATCGGCAGGAAGCGGTGACTAAAAAGCAGCTGGAAGAGCTTCAGGAAATCACATTTTATAATAAAGAAGCAGGGCTGTGCCTGGAGGTGCATACAAATCCTTTTGGGCGTGAGACGGGGCTGCGCAGGAAGATGAATGATTATTTTTTAAAGGTCTTTGATAACCCTCGCACTGTAGAAATAGAGGGGACGAAGATCTATACGATGAATCATACAGACCATTTTCTTTTTCTCGTCCTTCATGCCTTCAAGCATATGATGACCAGCGGCTTCGGTATCCGTCAGGTTCTTGATATACTGCTGTATCAGGAGCGGTACGGGACAGAAATCCAATGGACATATATATACCAGAGCCTTCGCCAAATTGGCGCGGATCGGTTTTATGGGGACATTATCGCCATCGGAAACCGGTATTTTGCCTTCCACCTTTCCGCTCCCGATAAGCCTAATTGTCCGGAAGCTTTGCTGGAGGACCTGCTAAACAGCGGCGCTTTTGGAAATACCACTCAAGCCCGGATGACGGCGACCCAAATGACGTCGGCGGCAATTGCTTCGGGAAAGAAGACCGGCACAGGGATGCTTATTCTCAAGACAGTCTTTCCATCAAGAAGCCGGATCATGGCGATGAATCCTCAGCTGGCCGACAAACCATGGCTGCTTCCGGTATACTGGGTGAAGCGGTGGGGCAGATTTTTAAAGCACAACAAGGAAAACGGAGGGAATCTGGCTGCGGAGAGCATGGCAGAGAGCCGCCGGAGGATGGAGCTGCTGAAAAAGTATAAGATTCTGTAGAGACCGTGAGTAACCGTCCGGCTGGAAGGACTGACGCGATTTAACAGCGCCGGACTTAGCGTAAGGAAGAGGTGAAGTATCGTTGAAAGTAATAGCAGTAGATAATGACAGGGAGGATCTGCTGCGGTTTTGTATGGAAGTAGAGAATATACCTAGAGTTGAAATTGCATCAATGTTTACAGATCCCTGGGAAGCGCTGGAATATATTAAGGAAAATCCTGTAGAAGCCGCGTTTTTGGATATAGAGATGCCGGAAATGAACGGACTCGTGTTAGCCGAGAGGCTGCGCGAAATCTCTCCCCGGATCGTTATCATCTTTATTGCTGCCTATGAACAGTATACTTTGGACGCCCTTAAGGTTAAGGCGGATTATTATATGATGAAGCCTTATGACGAAAATGAGATCTTGGATGTTATGGAGCGGGCAAAGCTGCTGTCTCTCAGGCAGAGAAAGCGGGCGTATTTCAGGACCTTCGGAAGGTTTGACCTTTTTGTTGACCGGAAGGTGGTGTACTTTTCTAATATGAAAGCAAAAGAACTTCTTGCCCTTTGTGTGGACCGGCGCGGCGGATGCGTCACATTGCAGGAAGCGGTGGATAAGCTTTGGGAAGGCAGAGCTTATGATGATAAAGTAAGGAATTTGTATCGCAAGGCAGTGATGTATATACGCCAGCTTTTAAATGAGCGTGATATTTCAGATATTTTTCAAAGTAACCGGGGTTCATGTAGTATTGATGCAATGAATGTCGATTGTGATTATTACAGTCTGCTCCAGGGCAATAAAGACGCCATACGTGCCTGGACGGTGGCGGGAGGTTATCTTCAGGAGTATTCCTGGGCAGAAGAAACAAGCGCCCGTCTGGAGTACCTATATTATGAGGACATGTGGTAACGGTTTAGTAACACTTAAAAAGGTATACTAGTTGCGCAACTGTATTTTTAGTCTTTGACACGAAGCCATAGGAGAAAAAACACAGGATGAAATTAAAAAAAGATCTGGTGCTGAGAAAAATTGCTGGAAAGTATATGATCATGCCGGTGGGCCGCCTGTCGCGTATCTGCAAGCCTTTACACATCACTTCGTCCGCGGCGTTTATGTGGAAGATCATGGAGCAGGGGGAATTTACAGAAGATTCTCTTGTGGATGCAGGTCTGCAAGAGTACACAGACGCAACCGATGAGATGCTCCGGACGGACATCCGGACCTTTATGAACATGCTGGACAGGAATTATATGTTAGATTCTGGAAGGCCGGAACCTGTGATGGGCCTGGCGAAGATTGAAGTGGACAAAGACCTGGCGAAACACCTGCGGGAGGGTGAGCGGCATGAGTGATCCCGGGATCCATGATAATCTTTTTATACAGATAAAAAAAGACGCGTATAAAGCCTGTGAGCCTATCCAGGCAGTGTTTGAGCTGACGCCCAGATGTACGTTAAACTGTAAGATGTGCTACGTCCATTTACAGCCGGAAGCTATACCGGCCTGGGGACGGGGCAGGGAGCTGAACGCTCAGGAGTGGATCCGCCTGGGAAAGCAGGCTCAGGAGGCGGGCGTCTTTTCGCTGTGTATTACCGGTGGGGAGCCGACCATACATCCCGAATTTGAGGAGATCTGGACAGCTTTGTCTCGGATGGGTTTTCGGATCACTCTTCAGACAAATGCCTATTCGGTCACAGACCGGCTGGTCCGGCTTTTTGACGAATATCCGCCTCACGAAGTAAAGATCACGCTGTATGGCTCTGATGACCGTGTGTACAGGGACGTCTGCCAGGTGGAACAGGGTTTTACCCGGGTTGATGAAGGGATACAAAAGTTTCGGAAGTTAAAGATACCGGTGCTCCTAGTCACTACATTTGTAAAGCAGAATGTGGCGGACAGAGATAATATTGTCCGGTATGTTTCTGATCATCGCTTCCGGTGGTATTACAGCACAGCCTGCTATCCGTCCTTAAGAGGCGCGGATACCTGCGCGTCTGAATGTGCCCTGAACCTGCAGGATCTGGGATGGGAGGAAGACGCGTCGAAGGACTGGAATGACAGACCTTTGATGAAGGCAGGGAAGAAGCCCTGTGAGTACTGCTCGATCTATCGCACCGGGTATAACATTACATGGGACGGTTACATGACCTTTTGCCTGTTTCTGAATGAACCGAAGATTGACGCTTTGAAAGGAACGTTTCAGGAAAACTGGAAAGCCCTTCAGGACTACAGTTTAAGCATCCGCTGGCCGAAAAAGTGCTATACCTGCCCGGCGGAGTCCAAGTGCCGGAGGTGTATCGCCCTTCTGGCGTGCGAAAGCGGCGGAATCGGCAAGGTGAATGAAAGCTTCTGCAGGGAAGTGTATCGCTTATTGG
>CAZMGH010000054.1:1811-8120 GCA_964565805.1 uncultured Lachnospiraceae bacterium | reverse complement strand
TCGATAAATTTATGGAGAGAATGGCAGTATTTTCATGTTCAGGATACTAAAGAGCCAGATCTGAATATTACGATCGATCGTGTTGACTGGAATCCGTATGCTCTTGATGTTTTCCCGGTTCAGCCCAATCCCCCTGTCCTTAAAAGCGGCAGCTGCCTTTTGTGTGTCAATGGGGACTGGTCAGAGGCGGCGATCACTTTGATGGGACAGGAGAAAACGTCCGATCTGTCCGGCCTGTTAAACGCCTTGTTAATGTCTCATCTGTCTACCCGGGGGGCGCTGCTTTTACACGCGTCGCTGGTTGAGGTGTCCGGGAAAGGGATCATGTTCCTCGGCCCGTCCGGTATAGGAAAAACGACCCAGGCGGAGCTTTGGATGAAGTATCGGGGCGCCGACATTGTTAATGGAGATATGGTCTATGTAAAGGGGGAGCCGGGTCGCTTTCTGGGCTGCGGCTCGCCCTGGCACGGCTCTTCCAGTTATTGTCTTAACCGGCAGGTTCCGCTGGCAGGGCTAGTAGTTTTAAAGCAGAGCCGGGAAAACGCTATCCGCAGGCTGACAGATATGGAAATGATCGCCGGTGTTATGAATAGCGTTTTTTTTCCAAAATGGTACCGGAAGGGGTATGAGGCCGCCTGCGATACGCTGGACGCTCTCCTGAAAATGACGCCGGTTTATGAGCTTTCGTGCCGACCGGATGAGGCCGCGGTTGGGCTGACAGAGGAAACTTTGCTGGCTGATGAGTGACCAGTAACGAATATTGAGGGAGGAAAGCAATCTCATTCCCGTATTCCCAAAGGGTGTTTGTAAGGGATATGGGAATGGGATTTTGTTTTGTGGGTAAGGGGATAAAAAATGGGTGAGATCAGGAAGGTGATCCAGAAAATCAGGGAAGGCAGGCTGAAGCGGCGGATCGATGAACTGCTTTGGATGTGTATCTATGTGCGCAGGTACTGGCTGCTGATCGGCGTTTATGTGCTGCTGGGAGCATCCGGTTCTGTGCTTGGACTGGCAATCTCAGTCATTAGCAGAGATCTGGTGGACGCGGTAACAGGCGTTAATTCCATGGAAATCCTCCGGGTGGCCCTGACGTATGTCGGCGTGGGAGTGTTTCAGACCTTTGTCAATGTGGCAAAAACAAGGATGCTGCTTAGGGTAAGATTGAAAGTGACCAATGAGATCCGGGGGGATATTTATGAACAGGTGCTCCAGACGGACTGGGAATCCCTGGCCAAGTACCGGTCAGGGGATCTTTTGTACCGGGTTAATGGAGACGCGGGCCTGGTGGCGAATACGATCCTTACCTTTCTTCCGAATATAGTAACATCTTTGATCAGCTTTGGCGGCGCTTTTATTCTTGTGGTACAAAATGATCCGATCATGGCCGTGATCGCCTTGCTGGGAGCGCCGGTTTCTTTTATCACTTCCAGATACTCAACAAGGAAGATGCGGGAGTTTCAGCGGGAAAATCAGAACGTGGCCAGCGACCGTACCGTGTTCGATCAGGAAACATTTCAGAATCTCCAGTTTATTAAAGCCTTTGGTATGCTGGATCAGGTAACGGAAAAGTTCCATAAGATCCAGAAGGAGACTGTAGACGTGGCTCTGCTCCAGAATAAATTTCAGCAGCGTATGACGATCATTACATCCCTGATAGGCCAGGCGGTGGGCTATGCCTGTTATGGCTTCGCAGTGTTCCGTCTGTGGAGCGGGGACATTAGCTACGGGTCGATGACGATGTTTGTATCCATGGCCGCGTCTTTGCGGGGATCATTTAACGGGTTCCTTGCCCTTTTGCCCCAGGCGCTCCGCGCCGGTATCAGCGCGGAGCGTATTATGGAGATTATCCATTTGCCCAGAGAATCTATGGAGGATCAGGAAGAGGCCCTGGAGATTAAAAGACGGGGGCAGGAGACTGGAGTGTATGTCCACATGACGTCTGTGGATTTTGCCTATGAAGCGGACAACTGGGTCTTCCAGGAAGCGGATTTTCTCGCGGAGCCTGGAGAAATCGTGGCCTTGATCGGCCCCTCCGGACAGGGGAAGACAACGATCCTGAATCTGATCCTGGGTCTTTATCATCCCCAGAAAGGTCAGATCGCTGTGGGAAATCCAGGCGGACAGGAGCTTGAAGCGTCTTCATCCACACGGTGTATGTTCAGTTATATTCCCCAGGGCAATACGTTGTTTACCGGGAGCATAGCAGAGAATCTGCGCATGGTAAAGCCGGACGCGTCAGATGAGGAGATCCGGGAAGCTTTGGAGGCGGCCTGTGCCTGGGAGTTTGTGGAAAAGCTGGAGCAGGGCATGGATACAGAGGTACGGGAACGGGGAAGGCGGTTTTCCGAGGGACAGAAGCAGCGTCTGTCAATCGCCCGGGCTCTTTTAGCAGATGCCCCGGTGATGATCCTGGATGAGGCCACCAGCGCTCTTGATGTGGCTACGGAACGAAAGGTTTTAAGACAGATTATCCGAAAGGCTCCGAACAGGACCGTGATCGTAGCTGCCCACAGACCCAGCGTGTTTTCCATGTGCAGCCGGGTGTATAAGGTAGGAAATGGAAAGATTGAGGAAGTCGATGAGGAAGGCATCCAAAAGTTTTTGGATGAATTTTAAAAAGCCATTAAGGAGGAAACCCCGCAAGGGGATACCCATATGGCCTTAAGGACATGGCCATGAAGGAGGAAACATGAGGATTGTCAGAATAGTATTGATCGGGGCGTTTATTCTGTCTCTGGGTCTTTTTGGGGCGACAGAGATTATACAGCTGGCGAACAGGGACGCCAGTGTTCCGGTCATAACCAGTGACAGAGAGGTTCTGGAAATTCCCTGCGACTATACTCAGGACCAGCTGCTGGAGGGACTTACGGCCACCGACGCCACCGACGGAGATCTGACGGATCAGATCATACCAGGAACCTTTTCCCGATTTATCAGCGATGGCATTTGCGAGATCACCTACGTTGTCTTTGACTCGGATAATCAGCCGGGAACGCTGACCCGGAGAGTAAGCTTTACCGATTATCATCCGCCCAGGTTTACACTTTCAGAGCCGCTGGTGTTTGTGGTCCAGGAGGGCAGCTACAGCGCGGCAATGAGCCGGATCGGAGCCTGGGATATGCTGGACGGGGATTTGACGGACTGGGTGACCCAGACGGATACAAACCTGAATTACAGCACGGCCGGTACGTATACCATGACCGTACAGGTGAGCAACAGTTTTGGAGATACTTCCTCGGTAGGCCTGCCGGTCCATGTTGTATCTGCCGAATCTGCTCTGGAAATCCGTCTTACATCCCCAATTGTGTATTTGACAGAAGGGGAAACCATTGACCCGGATGCATATGTGGAAGCTGTGACCGACAGCGATGGAAATTCTCTGGGGACAGAAGCTGTGGAATCGTCTTCCGGAGTGGATACAGAGACGCCAGGCTGCTATGAGATACACTATACGGTCAGCGACAGCAGCGGAAATACCGGTGAGACATGGCTGACGGTGATTGTAGAGGAAACACGGGGAGGTGACGGGGATGAATCGTGACATATTCCGGCTGGATGAGATCCGCTGGCGGGGTCTTGGGACAGACCTGCTCCGCAACTTATGGATGATCCTTCTGGCGGCAGTAACTGTGTGGATGGCGCTTACAGGACTGCATAATATGACATACAAGCCGGAGTATACGTCATCGTCAACCCTTGTAGTTACTGTCCAGGGAAGCGTAAGTAATTATACTTCCCTTACCATTACAGCCCAGATGGCAGATGTTTATGGACAGGTATTTCAAAGCGACGCGCTAAGGAAAAGGATCATAGAAGATGTAGGGGAACAGATCGAGGGGACGATCAGCTGTACAGCAATAGAAGAAACAAACCTTCTGGTGCTTAGTACCACATGTCCGGATCCCCGCCAGGCATATCTCTTTATTAATTCGGCGCTGAGTCATTATGAGGAAGTTGCGGGAAATATATTTTCAAACGCTGTTCTCCAGGTTGTGCAGGAGCCGGAAGTACCGTCCGCTCCGTCAAATACATCCAGGTTTCTGTCCTTAAGAAATCTTCTTGCAGCCGCCGGAGCTGTAGGTATGGCGGGAGTGATCGGTCTGTTTTATGTTTTGCGTTTTACGGTAAAGACGGTTTCCGGCGGAGAGCGTCAGCTGGACGGTAAGATCCGTGGGATAATCCCTTTTGAAAAAAAGAAAAAAGACTCTGGCATAAAAAAGCCGTCAAAACAGTCTCTCTTGATGAATTCCCCTGTGGTCAGTATGGATTTTTCCGAGGCGGGGCGCAGGGCGGCCTCCGGCATCGAGCATCATATGCGGAGACATCGCCAGAAAGCGCTGCTTGTGACCAGCGTTACAGAAAACGAGGGCAAGTCTACGGTAGCCGCGAATTTGACATTGGCTCTGGCGGAAAAAGGGAAGAAAGTACTGCTTTTAGATGGGGATCTGAGAAAACCGGCTCAGTATAAAGTCTTTGATGCGGATAATAAAGAACGTTATTCTACGGATCAGGTCCTTAAAAGAAAGGTTCGCTGGATCGATGCCGTATATTACAGCAAGTCAGGAGGAATATGGCAGATGTTTCAGTTTTCGTCCATCTCCGATCCGTCGGATATACTGACGGCTTCTTCCGTAAATACACTGATGGATGAACTCAAACAGACGTTTGACTATATTATTATTGACTGTTCCCCGTCCGGAGTATCTACGGACGCGGAAATCTGGATGGAGGCGGCAGACGCAGTGCTCCTTGTGGTCCGTGAAGATTGGACGGACGTTCGCGTGATCAATGATATGGTGGATCTTATTTGGCAAAGCGGGAAAGAGTTCCTGGGATTTTTACTAAACGGCTTCCACGAAAGACGTTTTGGAGAGCTTCAGGGATATGGCGGCTACAGACATTATACCGGGGAACGGGCAGATGGAAAAGAAAGAGGATAGAGCTATGGCAGAACAGAAAGTAAGGACAGAGCTAGAAGACGATGAGCTCGTTATTGATATTGGTCAGCTCCTTCGAGGGATGTGGAAAAGCTTCCTGAAACTCTGGTGGCTTGTTTTGCTTTTGATCCTGGCGGGCGCGGGAGGGCTTTTCGCATGGCAGAGATTGTTTGTTTCGCTTATGTACCGGTGCAGCGCTACATTTACTGTGGAAATTGCTGACGGGAGCAGCGGCAGCTACAGCTATTACTATGATGCCAGCGCCGCGGACCAGCTTTCACTGACATTTCCCTATATTCTGGACAGCAACTTTTTCAGAAGCGCTCTCATGGAGTATTTGGGGATCGATTCCCTCAATGGAACAATCAGCGCTGAGACGATCAGCAGCTCCAATATGGTTACAATGACTGCCGAGAGTTCATCGCCGGAAATCGCGTATGCTGTGTTAAATGCCGCTTTGGATATTTATCCGGAAACTGCCAGGTTTGTACTTGGCGATATTCAGTTTAATATGATTGATGAGCCTGAGATTCCAAACGCCCCCTACAACCGTATGAGTACACGGCGGTGCCTTGCGTTTGGGGGAGGCGTTGGAGCATGTGCAGGGATTTGCATTTTGGGCCTACTCGCCCTTTTTCGCAGGACGGCCCGGGATCCGGAGGAAATGAAGAGGATCACAAATCTCAGATGCCTTGCTTTAGTGCCTGAGATTCGGTTTAAAGCGCGGAAAAATCAGAAGAACCGCAGGATTTCAGCGGTGGATGAGAGGATTTCATACAGCTATCGGGAAAGTATCCGCGCCCTTCAATATCGTGTGGAAAAGGAAATGAAAAAGAAGGATGGGAAGGTTTTTCTTGTGACAAGTACGGTATCCGGCGAGGGAAAGTCTACTCTGGCGGTAGGGCTGGCGGAGATGTTCGCGTCCAGAGGCGGGAAAGTCCTGCTGATTGACGGCGATCTTCGCAAGCAGGACGACGCCCGGATGATGGGATTGCGTCCGCAATGGAACGGCGGCCTGGAGGCAGCGCTTAAAGGAACGAGGCCTTTAAGCAAGATGATACGAAGGAACAAAAAAACCAATATTTATTTTCTCGGAGGATCTAAACCGGTAAAACAGCCGGCCGGGATGCTTAGCGGCAGAAATATCCAGAGACTTCTGGATACGCTGCGCAGGCAGGTGGATTATATTATTATTGATACGCCGCCCTGCGGGATGTTTCAGGACGCGGGGATATTCGCGGAATATGCGGACGGAATCCTTTATGTTGTAAGATATGATTATGTTCCCCAGCAGGAAGTCCAGGCGGGATTTTCTTCCCTGCAGGGACGAGGCGCGGTTTTTCTGGGATATGTATTTAATTACTACCCTGAA
>CAZMGH010000054.1:0-1711 GCA_964565805.1 uncultured Lachnospiraceae bacterium | reverse complement strand
CCTGCAGGGACGAGGCGCGGTTTTTCTGGGATATGTATTTAATTACTACCCTGAAGTTTCCAGTGAATATGGATATGGCAAGTACGGCTCTTATGGGTATGGAAAATACGGCTACAGAAAGTACGAATCCACCGGATACAGGAAAAAACAGACGGGGGATTAGCTCCTGTTTAAACCTATTGACCGCGCCGGGAGAGCGCCTGGATCATTGAGGAATATTCCTGGGCACAAAGAGAACAGATTGAGAGACGGATATAAAAATATATTCTAAATTTCTTAAATTAAAGTAAAATTGACTTTTAAAAGAGATTAAAACAAAAATATTGTTTTAATCTCTTTTTGTGTTATAATACAGATAGAGTGTAGAAAGGGGTGTAACTGATGAAATTGTTGAGAGTTCGGGCCTCAAACTATAAAAACTGCTGTGATGATTTTACAATTGATCTTATGGCAAAGTCTAAAAAAACAAGTGAGGATAAGGAATATGAGCTGCAGGAGATTGCAGAAGATTTGTATGTGTTTAATACGGTTGCATTTGTTGGAAAGAATGCTTCCGGGAAAACTTCTGCAATAGAGTTGCTGGAGTGTGCTTATTCCATTCTTGGCGAGTTCCGATTAGAAGATAAACATTATAATTATGATGATGTGAAATTAGAAATGATTTTCTATCATGAGGATTATATTTATAAATACAATACAATTTTAAAAGCTGATCCCAATTTAGGGCGTAAAGCGAATTTTACAGAGCAGCATATCTATCGGAAAAAATATTATAAGTCAAAAATAAAGAAAATTTATTCGGATGAAGGATTTGAGGAAATTGCCGAATTAGGAGAGCTTCCGGAAGATACATCTATTATATTCTTTGTATTGAAAAAGAAAACAACCCGTGCTGTTTATTTTAATTGTGATGGTGAGGGTGCAGACACTTATTATCTAATGTTTAGAGCTATGAAAACTTATAAAATATCGGAGAAGGTTCTGATGAAGGTAATTAGAATTTTTGATGATAAGATTAAAAATCTGGAAATGACAGATGAAAAACATTACAAGCTTGTGTACCAGGATTGTGTGAAAGAACTTTCTGACTCTGAATTAGTTTACATGCTCTCCAGCGGCACCACAAAAGGTGTTCTCCTTTATGTTTTTGTAGTTGCAGCTTTGGAAAATGGTTTCGATCTTTTAATAGATGAAGTAGAAAATCATTTCCATAAAACATTAGTTGAAAATATGATAAGCTTATTTAAGGATAAGACTGTGAATAAGAAGTCTGCGACACTTATCTTTACGACACATTATTGCGAAGTTTTAGATTTGTTCAATCGTCAGGATAACATCTGGATCGCAAAATCAGATAACAAGATTCATCTGGAGAATATGTATGAAAATTACAATATTAGACCGGAACTATTAAAGAGCCGTCAGTTTTATAACAATGCTTTTGATACTTCTGTGAACTATGAAGATCTCATGGCATTGAAGAAGGAGCTGATGAGATGAAGTATCTGATGATGTGTGAAGGCCCTAATGCTTAGGCAATATATGTCGCTGCGCCAGTATGGGATTCCCACAGATGGAAAATGAGGATATTCTGGAAAGCTCTCAGGGTCTTTTAAAGACCCTGAGAACCAGAGTGTATATTACGCGTGAGTAGACCATTGTTCACGGATAAATAGATCACTTGTCACGGAGATTTAGATCACTGATCACG
>CAZMGH010000053.1:0-14039 GCA_964565805.1 uncultured Lachnospiraceae bacterium | reverse complement strand
AGCATCTGCCTTACAAGCAGAGGGTCATAGGTTCGAGCCCTATAGGCCCCAGTTCATGCCGGCGTGGCGGAATTGGTAGACGCACAGGACTTAAAATCCTGCGGGACTTACCTCCCGTACCGGTTCGATTCCGGTCGCCGGCATTGGAACTTTTAAAGTTGAATATGTGCGCATAGCTCAGCTGGATAGAGCGTCTGACTACGGATCAGAAGGTCGGGAGTTCGAATCTTCTTGCGCACGTTTCTAAAAAGGCCTTGATTTTTCAAGGCCTTTTTGTATATAATAATTTTGATGATACCAGGGTCAAATAGATATTGAGATCAGAAGTCTTTTAGACTAACGTTAAAGAAATAACAGAAGTTCAGTTTTCTGAGTTGGCACATGAAAAATGCTCTAAAAGAGAAGGGGGGATTGGATATGTTTTGTACAAACTGCGGCAGTAAGCTGCCGGACGACGCTGTGTTTTGCCCGGAGTGCGGGGCACAGGTGATTTTAGATGATGCTGGCCATTCTAACGATACAGATAAAAATATGACAGATTTATCAGGAACGGATTTATCGGAAAACGATGAAAAGATTCCAGAGGAGATTCCTGAAGGCGAAAGAACCGTGGTATTAAAAGAAGAAGATGGTTTAGATACCGGGAATCAAGATACCGGAGAACAAACGATAGTCCTTAAATCGGATCCGGAAGAAGCCGGGTTTTCTAGTGAGCCGCAAAATCAGGACACGGTGTTTCTGGGAAATTCTCAAAACGCGGCATATGACGTTACAGAAAAGATTGCTTCTGGGATTCAGGATATTCCCGGAGATGATACACAGGCAGTCTTTAATGACATTCAGGAAAGTCTGGCACATTCGGATATTGATTTTGAACACCAGGGAGATGGACAGTGGAACGGGAATAGCGGCTTTGGGACTAATGGAGAATACGGCAGCTTTGATAATGGAAATATGGGAAATATTCCCAATGAGCCATATATGGCTGGGGCTGATGGTAACGGCCAAAAGCCAAAACAACAGAAAAAGTTCTGGCTTATCCTTGGTTTGGTTTCCGGCGGAGCAGTTATTGCAGCAGTGGTCATTGCTATGGTTATTATGTTCACCCCCTCAGAGAGTCCTTCCAGAGAATATACGGAACAGATTAAACAGGGAGAAGAATATTTGTCCAGCTCAAATTATGACGATGCCATCGAAGCTTTCAGGGAAGCCATCCAGATTGACGAAAATCAGGAGGATGCCTATGTGGGCCTGGCAGATGCATACATAAAGAATCAGGAATACCGAAAGGCAGCCGAGGTTTTGCAGCAAGGCAGCCGGATCCTGGGAAATACCGATAAGATCCAGGAGAAAAAAGACGAGCTGTATGAAGCAGCGCCGGAACTGGAATCCGAGTTTGAAACCGAGGAAGGGAAAACAGATTCATCACAGACTCAGAATCCTCAGGCCAGCGTTTCCCAGGCTGAGGGATCTCAGACGCCGACAGCGTCGGGTACTGAGGCGGGAGGTACTCAGACAGAAAACAGTGGATCTTCTGGAAATAGCGATACGTCATCCGGGACTTCTGACGATGGGAATGTGTCGGGTACCTCCGGCAGCAGCGCAGCCGAAACAGAAACATCAGGAAGCGGTGAAACGGTGCAGGACTCATCAGGTGGCGAAGACGTCTCGGATTCTTCAGGAAGCGATGGGGAGACATCAGAGATTCCCGGTGAAGATGATTCTTCAGATAACGAAATTTTCACGATGGGATCTTTTAAGTATCAGATGCAAGAATATTATAAAGAGCAGACTCTTTCAGATGGTTCACTGGCATCCTATATTCAGATGACTTATCCGTATTTTGTAGATGATACAGAAGCTGCGCAAACATTAAACAGTTATTTTGAAACATGGATCACAACTTTGGATAATCAGGAGCAAGCCCAGTATACGGGTGAAGAAGACCTGACATTTCCTGTTTACACTAAAATTTCTGTGGAAATGACTTATGGTGAAAATGGCTTTGTGTCCATGAAATACGTCACAGAAACCTATGATGGGCAGTCAGATCCGGCAGTTAACTATACAGGCCTGATCTTTAATGGCAGTGATGGACAGCAGCTGGCATGGTCCGATGTGCTGTATGGAACTGAGGATCACCTTAAAGAATTAATGACACAATACTATGACCCTTCTGCAAATAATGATCTTCCGGCAGAGGAGTATCTTAGCAAAGTCAGTGAGAATTTGAATAATGCTTACATGACGGCCGATGGCATATGCTTTATTGCTTATGGAGATGCTGAGACACCGGATCTGGAGGTACTGATCCCCTTTAGTGAGTCTTCCTGGTTTAAGTTTTTAAGTGATACAGACCCAAGCCAGTCGGTTGAAAGTGAAACTGAGACAACGGCTGAGGGGTATAGCTGGATCGTGGAGCCTTCCATGGAGTTTGAGGATGTTGCAGTGATCATAGATGATACAGTGAGGACTCAGTGGGTGGTATCCGACCAATTCCCGCTGGCAGTCTATAAAAAAGACGGAAAGCTGGGCTTTATCAATTATGAAGGGACTACTTTGACAGAGCCTATTTATAACTGTGTTTACAGCTGCGTCGGTATTGGAGATTCTTATACTTTATTTGCTTCCCTGGCCGGAAATAGTATTTGGAGCGCCACAGCGGTGGATCTTGAGACAGGTCAGGCAAGTGGGGATACACATGGGGGTCACGATGGGAGCGACACTGTGACTGTCTATTGCAGAGGCGATCAGACACTGTACAATTTATTTATAGACAATAGTTATAGCATTGCCGCTACAGGTACCGGCAGTGTCCAGCCTATACCTGTAGTGGATGACATTACTCAAGCTGACTTTGAGGATGTTATCGATGGAAATACAATTTACGGTCTGTGTTCTGCAGATGGAACGGTGGATGAAAGCATATTATATGACCGTATCTGCTTTCCTTCCAGCGGTCGTATGGTAGCCCGCTCCGGGGATAAGTACGGAGTTATTGACGAAGCAGGGAATGTGATCATTCCATTTGAATATGAAGGTGCATCTTATCTTGACATAGATGCTATGAATGTTGATTCGTCATCTGTTGTCATGACCCAGGATTCGCCTTATCCCTACAGTGAAGGGTATATTGCTCTGAAAAAAGATGGAATGTGGGGATATTTTGATGTAAACGGCGTCTGCGTTACCGGCATGGTTTTTGAAGATGCCCGGCCGTTAAATCAGAATAAAGCATTTGTAAAGCAAAATGGCCTCTGGGGCATTGTGGAGATTACTGCCAGCTAAGAGGCTGAAGAAAAAAAAAGAGACAGATCATGTTATCTTGCTGTCGTTTGAAGATTGAGTAAACAACAGCTATAATATGACTGTCTCATTTTTTTCGATTTAGAAAAATGTCAATAATGATCCACAGGATAAAGATCCCGCTGAGAATAAAACCGGCCAGGCTTATGGCAGGCATCCCGGCCGCCACAGGCGTAAGATCTGTTTGGCAAAGCAGGGCTGAGCCTATGATCATGGCAATGGTTAAAAGGGCTATGATCAGCCGGTTAAACACTTTGCTGAATGTATGGAGAAAGGCGCGGCTGTCACCAAATTCCACATTCAGCTTTGTCTGGCCGTTTTTGGTAATATTTAAAAGGTCTGAGAGCAGGGCAGGAATGGCCAGCATTTTATCTGTGGATGTATAAACAAGCCGTGCCTTATGGCGCAGCTCCTTTTTTATGTCAAATTCGTGAATAAGGGACGAGGACATATAGGAAGTCAGGATCTGCATCAGATTTACTTCCGGCGCGCAGGCGGTCAGAGTCCCCTCAATAGTGATCATACTTCGTCCCAGCATAGTAATATCTGTGTAAATGGCAATATGATGCTCTTTTACCAGATCCAGAAGCTTTTCAATCAGTTCTCCCAGGCGCATATCTCCAAAGCCCATGGTCATGTACTTGCTGATAATATCATCAATATCCGTATAAAGATCCGCATGATTGATCCGCTCTTTCGCTTCCCCCATAGACAGGAGGACATTTTTCACTTCATAAATGTCATTTTGGAGCAATGCCATGACGGCCCGTTTGATCAGCTGTTTGTTTCGCTCTGATAACCGGCCGGTCATTCCCAGGTCTAGCCAGGCGATCTGTCCGCCGCACACCCAAAGATTTCCCGGATGAGGATCCGCATGGAAAAATCCGTCCTCTAAAATCTGTTTACAGTAGTTGGCGGCAGTTTTTTCACCGATTTCTGTCATACTGTATCCCTGGGCGGTGAGTTCTTCCACATGATCGATCTGTATGCCTTCAAGGCGGCCCATCACAAGAAGCCTGGGGGTGGTCAGTTCATGAATGACCTGAGGGCTGGTAATGTATGCCACATCTTTTTGATTTTCATAAAAAAGATCACAGTTTTTTGCCTCCTGGACAAAATCCATTTCTTCCTGGGACGTTTTCCAAAGCTCATCAATAATGGTCTTAAAATCAATAAGATTGCCCACAGAGGTCAGCTTTAAAAGACCTGCGGCTCGGCGCATAAGACGTATATCATTTTCCATGATCTTGTGGATGGCAGGGCGCTGGACCTTAATGACCACTTTCCGCCCATCTTTAAGAATGGCCGGGTGGACCTGGGCAATGGAAGCTGAGCCCACTGGAGTTTCCTGGATCTTTAAAAATACCTGGGAAATGGGCTGTTTCAGCTCCTCCTCCACAATATTTAAAATGGTTTTAAAGGGAAGGGGCTGGACATCAGTCCTTAGCTTGGACAGCTCCCGGCAGTATTTTTCCGGGAGCATGTCCGACCGCATAGACATGATCTGGCCAAGCTTAACGTAGGTAGGGCCTAAATCCTCTAAAATATGCCGCAGTTTTTCCGGTGCAACGCCGTGAGAAATATGGTGCTTTCTCAGTACCCCAAGGATTTCTCTCAGCCGTTTGCCGGAGGCATGCTGATCACTCATGGGTATTTTCAGGCTCTGCCTTTGGCTCAGGATCAGCCGATGGATCTTCGCTTTCCGCAGCCGGGGCTTCCTCCTCTGCGGCTTCTGCGGCAGCGTCTGCCGCGTCCAGCCGTTCTCTCAGCTGATCCCGCTCTTCCTTATTCATATGATCCACAGCGTTCATAACATCCTTGTATTCTTTGATGATTTTTACAGTAACATGATCGTTTACTTTCTCTTTTACATTATGTTTTAGTTCCTCATTCAGGACTTTTCCTTGTTCTACCGTAAGCTCTCCTTTTTTTACTAACTGGTCCACAAGGTCTTTAGCTGCTTCAGACGTGGTGGCTACAGCCCCTACGCCGGCAAGAAAAACCTTTTTTAATCCTTCAGATAAATCCATATGATCAACCTCCTTAAAATGGACTTTCACTTTCCCGGGTCACGGATCCAGGCAAAAGCTGTCACCGTAGGCGCGGGTCGTTTCACTAATAGTATAACATAAACCCGGCGGATTTGAGGAAATTAGTAAAAATTTAAGAAATTTTATATTTATCTATAAAATCCGCGCCTATTCACCTTTTAGGTTTAAATGGCGTTCATAATAAAAGATGTACGGCTGCATAAGTCCTGCGTAACCTTCATACCGGCTGAAATTATTTAACGTTAATGTAAATCGTGAAGGTTCGATAGGCATTTGCATTTATCCTTTCGTAAAAATATTCATGACTAAAAGTATAACACATATGGAAGTAAATCGAAAATAAAGTTACCGGTCACAGGGAGCCAGTAACAGGGCGCTAGGCGGCAGTGTTATCATCATCAAAATAAACAAAATTTCAGGTAATTGTAAAAAAGCGTGTTGACGTGAGAGATTTTGTTTTGATATAATAAGTTTGGTAACGAACAATTTATCATTAAATTGTACATATGTGAACAGTTTTGATTCTAAGAAAGGCAGAGGAGGGAATGAAACATATTGAAAATTGTGTAGGCATGGAAGTGCGTACACTAAATAACATGCTTTTCCGCACCCAGATGACCTATGAGGCTGGCAGGGGAGTTGATGATGTGACAGTAATGCATGGCTGGATTATTGGCTTTATTTATGAAAATTCCTCCAGAGAAATTTTTCAGAAAGACATAGAAGCCGAATTTTCCATTGCCAAGTCCACAGTCACAGGGCTGTTAAAGCTGATGGAGAAAAAGGGTTATATTCTCCGGGAATCTGTGGAAAGAGACGCGCGGCTGAAAAAATTGGTACTCACTCAAAAAGGCCGTGAGCTTCACGAAGGAACAGTAAAGAATTTTCAGAAACTGGAATCCACCGTTCGCAAAAATATTGATCCATCTGCTTTGGAAACATTTTTCTGCGTGATCCGGCAGATGAAAAAAAATCTTGAAGAACATGCCGTAGAAGGAGGTAGCAGTCCATGATACGTTCGCTGGCAAAGCACATCAATGGATTTAAGAAGGATTCCATACTGACTCCGGTATTTATGCTGCTGGAGGTGGCTATGGAAATGGTAATTCCGCTGCTTATGGCATCGATTATTGATGATGGTGTTGAAGCGGGGAATATCCGTCACATTTACATGGTAGGGATCTGGATGGTCCTTGCCGCATGTGTCAGCCTGACTGCCGGTGTTTTAGGAGGAAAGTTCGGCGCCAGGGCGTCTACAGGCTTTGCGAGAAATCTGCGTAAGGCGATGTATGACAACATTCAGACATTTTCATTTTCAAATATTGACAAGTTCAGCACTGCCGGTCTGGTGACCCGTCTGACTACAGACGTAACAAATATGCAGAACGCTTATCAGATGATCCTGCGTATGTGTACCAGAGCTCCGGCCAGTTTGATCTGCGCCATGGCCATGTCATTTTTTATTAATCCACGGCTGGCCTGCATTTATCTCATTGCGGTAATCGTGCTGGGTACATGTCTTTTACTGATCATGAGCCACACCACTAAGTATTTCCAGCAGGTTTTCCGCAGATATGACGATCTGAACGCCAGCGTCCAGGAAAATATTAACGGTATCCGGGTGGTAAAGTCCTATGTTCGTGAGGATTACGAAAATAAAAAGTTTACAAAGGCCAGTGGGAACCTTTACAGAATGTTTGTGAAGGCAGAAAGTATTTTGACCTTAAACGCGCCTTTAATGCAGCTGACGGTATATTCCTGTATTCTTCTGATCAGCTGGCTTGGGGCGAAAATGATCGTTAATTCCACATTTACCACAGGCGAACTGATGAGTATGCTCACTTACTGTATGAACATCCTTATGAGCCTGATGATGCTGTCCTTTGTTTTCGTTATGATCACTATGAGCTATGCCAGCGCCCAGCGTATTTCAGAGGTGCTTGAAGAGCAGAGCGATATTGTGGATCCGGCAAACCCGGTGATGAAGGTAGAGGACGGAAGCATTGTCTTTGACCATGTAAACTTTACATACAAAAAGACCAGTGAGGAGCTGGTCCTTAAAGACATTAATCTGAACATTAAGGCCGGAGAAACTATCGGTATTATTGGAGGCACCGGAAGTGCCAAATCCAGTTTGGTAAACCTGATCAGCCGCTTGTACGATGTCACCGATGGGGCTGTATATGTAGGGGGCAAGGACGTCCGGGCCTATGACATCGAAACTTTAAGAAATGAAGTAGCGGTAGTCCTTCAGAAAAACGTCCTGTTTTCCGGAACTATCCTGGAGAATCTTCGGTGGGGTGATAAAAATGCCACAGAGGAAGAATGTATCCGGGCATGTAAGCTGGCCTGTGCCGATGAATTTATCCAGAAATTCCCTCAAAAATATGAAACGTATATTGAGCAGGGCGGAACCAATGTTTCCGGCGGTCAGAAGCAGCGTCTGTGTATTGCCAGGGCTCTTTTGAAAAAGCCGAAGATCCTTATCCTGGATGATTCCACAAGCGCAGTGGACACAGCTACAGATGCCAAGATCCGCAAGGCCTTTGCCGAGGAAATCCCAGGGACCACAAAGCTGATCATTGCCCAGCGTATCAGCAGTGTTCAGCACGCGGACCGGATCATTGTTATGGAAAACGGACAGATCAACGGGGTTGGTACCCACGATGAGCTCCTTGCCAGAAATGAAATCTACCAGGATGTTTATGAATCCCAGACCAGCGGCGGGGGAGATTTTGATGAGAATGGAGGTGCATAATAATGCCGGGACCAAGAATGAGAGGCCCAAGGCCTAAAGTAAAAAATCCTGGAAAGCTGCTAATGCGTATTCTGGCCTATGTAATGAAAAGCTATAAGTTCAGCTGTATTATTGTGGCCATTTGTATTTTTGTCAGCGTTATCGCCAATGTTCAGGGAACCATGTTTATGCAAACTTTGATCGATGATTATATTTTACCAATGCTCAATTCCACAGAGGCGGCAGACTTTGGCCCATTGGCGAGGGCCGTCTTTCGGGTAGCGATATTTTATGCCATCGGCGTATGTTCCACCTTTGCATATAACCGGATCATGGTCAATGTGACCCAGGGAACCCTGCGCAATATCCGTGACGATATGTTTACCCACATGGAAAGTCTGCCTATCCGATATTTTGACACGCATGCCCATGGGGATGTAATGTCAGCTTATACCAACGATATTGATACTTTGCGCCAGATGATCAGCCAGAGTATGCCTCAGATGCTGTCCAGTGTGATCACTATTATCAGTGTGCTGGTGAGCATGATCATTTTAAATATTCCATTGACCATTATCACTCTGCTCATGGTAGGGATCATGGTGCTGGTGACACGAAAGCTGGGAAGCTTAAGCAGCCGGTATTTCATGGCCCAGCAGCAGGATCTGGGCGCTTTGGACGGTTATATTGAGGAAATGATGGAAGGTCAGAAAGTAGTTAAGGTCTTCTGTCATGAAGAGGAAAGCAAAAAGGCTTTTGATGAGCGCAATGACCGGCTTTTTGAAAGCGCGGACAATGCCAATAAATTTGCCAATGTGCTCATGCCTGCCAATGCCCAGATTGGAAATATTAGCTATGTGATCTGTGCTATTGTAGGTGGAATCCTGGCTATTAATGGTGTTTTCGGTTTTACATTAGGCGGTCTGGCCAGCTTCCTTTCCTTTAACAAAAGCTTTACGATGCCCATTAACCAGGTGAGCCAGCAGTTTAACAGTATTATCATGGCTTTGGCAGGAGCTGACCGTATTTTCAGCCTTCTGGATGAGGAGCCGGAAGTGGATGACGGCTATGTTACCCTGGTCAATGTGGAGAAGAAGGACGGAAAACTGGTGGAAACGTCAAAGCGTACCGGCCACTGGGCCTGGAAGCATACTCATAAAACCACTGGCACAACCGATTATATTGAGCTTAAAGGGGATGTAGTCTTTAATGACGTGGACTTTGGCTACAATCCGGATAAGATCGTCCTTCACAATATTAAGATGTTCGCCACTCCGGGACAAAAGATTGCTTTCGTAGGCTCCACCGGCGCGGGAAAGACGACCATTACGAACCTGATCAACCGTTTTTATGATATTCAGGATGGAAAAATCCGGTACGACGGGATCAATATTAATAAGATCAAGAAAGCGGACCTGCGCCGCTCTCTGGGAATCGTTTTACAGGATACTCAGCTGTTTACCGCCACGGTTATGGAAAATATCCGCTATGGGCGTCTGGACGCCACAGACGAGGAAGTGATCGCAGCCGCCAAGCTGGCCAATGCAGATAGCTTTATTCGTCACCTTCCAGACGGTTATCAGACGGTGATTACCGGCAACGGCGCCAATTTAAGTCAGGGACAGCGCCAGCTTTTATCCATTGCCCGGGCTGCGGCAGCGGATCCGCCGGTACTGATCCTAGATGAAGCTACCAGCTCTATTGATACCCGTACAGAGCGTCTTGTCCAGGACGGTATGGATAAGCTTATGGCCGGCAGGACCACATTTGTTATCGCTCACCGGCTGTCTACGATTAAAAACAGCGACTGTATCATGGTCCTGGAAAATGGCAGGATCATCGAGCGAGGCTCACATGACCAGCTTATTGAAGAAAAAGGCCGGTACTATCAGTTATATACCGGAAACAGCATTGACAAACTGGTGTAAATCAGTTAAGCTATTTTTATAGCCCGTATCATTGACGGGAAAAGAGCGTTAACCGCCCAGGCCGGATAAAAGATTTGGGAATTTCTGAACTTTTGTATGAGCCAGGGCGGTTTTTGTTAACGGAAAGGAGAAAACCCGCAAGGGGATACCTCTATGGGCAGAGATTAGAGATCTGCCTAGGAAAGGAGAAATCATGGAGAAACTTTCGATTGCTAATGAATTATCATCAAATGCCTATCCCGGACGTGGGATCATTTTAGGAAAGACACCGGACGGAAGCAAGGCTGTTGCCGCATATTTTATTATGGGCAGAAGTGAAAACAGCCGCAACCGGGTTTTTGTGGAGGATGGAGAAGGCATTCGTACACAGGCTTTTGACGAATCCAAGCTTACAGACCCAAGCCTGATCATTTATGCCCCTGTGCGTGTTCTGGGAAATAAAACCATTGTTACCAATGGGGATCAGACAGACACGATTTATGAAATGATGGATAAACAGATGACCTTTGAGCAGTCACTGCGCACACGGGAATTTGAGCCGGACGCACCGAACTATACTCCTCGTATTTCCGGTATCATGCATATTGAAAATGGAAAGTATAATTATGCCCTGTCCATTTTAAAGAGCAATGAAGGAGATCCTTCAAGCTGCAACCGCTTTACCTTTGCTTATAACAATCCCGCTGCAGGGGAAGGCCATTTTATCCATACGTATAAATGCGACGGCAATCCGCTGCCAAGTTTTGAAGGAGAGCCTAAGCGGGTGGATGTGGATGATGACATTGACACCTATACAGAGCTGCTGTGGAAGAGCCTTAATGATGACAATAAGGTTTCATTATTTGTAAGATATATTGACATTGAAACAGGAAAATACAGAACACGTATCATAAATAAAAATTGCTGATGATATGGAGGAAAGACGATGAAAGAGTTTGAATTAAAGTACGGATGCAATCCTAACCAGAAACCTTCAAGAATTTATATGCAGGATGGAGAACTGCCGATTACTGTGTTAAACGGCAAGCCAGGATATATTAATTTCCTGGATGCTTTTAACGGTTGGCAGCTTGTAAAAGAATTAAAGGAGGCGACAGGCCTTCCGGCAGCCACATCTTTTAAACATGTATCTCCTGCGGGGGCAGCTGTTGGTCTTCCTCTGACGGATGTAGAGCGGAAGATTTACTGGGTGGATGATATGGGTGAACTGACACCTATGGCCAGCGCATATGCCAGAGCCAGAGGGGCAGACCGTATGTCCTCTTTTGGCGATTTCATTTCCTTATCCGATGTGTGCGATGTAGCCACAGCAAAACTGGTCAAAAGAGAAGTTTCCGATGGTATCATTGCTCCAGGCTATGAGCCGGAGGCTCTTGAGATTTTAAAATCCAAGAAAAAAGGCAATTACAATGTGATCCAGATCGACCCGGAATATAAGCCGGCGCCGGTAGAACACAAGGAAGTGTTTGGTATCACTTTTGAGCAGGGAAGAAACGAACTTAAGATTGATAAGGATCTTTTGAAAAATATTGTAACAGCGAACAAAGACATTCCGGAATCTGCTCAGATCGACCTGATCATTTCCCTGATTACTTTAAAATATACGCAGTCCAACTCTGTATGCTACGCTAAAGGAGGCCAGGCCATTGGTATCGGCGCAGGCCAGCAGTCCAGGATCCACTGTACGCGTCTGGCCGGACAGAAGGCAGACAACTGGTTCTTGCGCCAGTCTCCTCAGGTTCTGGGCCTGCAGTTTGTGGATAAGATCGGCCGTGCTGACAGAGACAATGCCATTGACCTGTATATTGGCGAGGACTATATGGATGTGCTTGCGGACGGAGAATGGGAGAAAATCTTTAAGGTAAAACCGGCGGTATTTACTAAAGAAGAAAAGAGAGCATGGCTGGATCAGATGCAGGATGTTGCTCTGGGATCAGACGCATTTTTCCCATTTGGAGATAATATTGAACGGGCGCATAAAAGCGGCGTGAAATACGTGGCTCAGCCAGGCGGTTCCATCCGTGATGACAACGTGATCGAGACCTGTAATAAATATGGCATGGTTATGTGCTTTACAGGGATCCGCCTGTTCCATCACTAATACCCATGGGGCAGCCCAAAGCTGTCCGTGCATCCCGGGCGTCAAAATACTTTTTGGCGCCCAGTCACTAAATCAGATGGAGGAAAATTCTGTGAAAAACGAAATGATCATCGTTTTGGACTTTGGCGGCCAGTATAACCAGCTCATTGCGCGGCGTGTGCGCGAATGTAGTGTTTACTGTGAAGTCAAGCCATATACTATGTCTTTAGAGGAGATCAAAGCATTAAACCCGAAAGGGATTATTTTTACCGGAGGTCCCAACAGCGTTTATGATGAAACATCTCCCCATTATCAGAAAGAAATCTTTGAGCTTGGGATTCCTATCCTTGGGATCTGCTACGGCTCCCAGCTTATGGCTTATACCCTGGGCGGCGTTGTAGAAACAGCACCTGTAAGTGAATATGGACATACGGAAGTGACCGTAGATCCCACAGATGTGATTTTTGAAGGGGTATCTGAAAATACTGTCTGCTGGATGAGCCATACCGATTATATTGGGAAAGTTCCGGAAGGCTTTAAGATTACCGCACATACCGCCGTATGCCCAGTGGCAGCCATGTCCTGTCCGGAAAGGAAGCTTTACGCGACTCAGTTCCATCCGGAAGTTATGCATACAAAAGAAGGCATGAAGATGCTTTCCAATTTTGTTTATAAAGTCTGCGGCTGTGCCGGCGACTGGAAAATGGATTCCTTTGTAGAAACTACCATCCAGTCCCTTCGGAAAAAAATCGGGGATGGCAAGGTGCTGTGCGCCTTGTCCGGCGGCGTGGATTCTTCTGTAGCCGCTGTACTTTTGTCCAAAGCTGTAGGAAAACAGCTGACCTGCGTTTTTGTGGATCACGGCCTTCTCCGGAAAAATGAAGGAGATGAGGTAGAAGCTGTGTTCGGACCGGAAGGCCCGTACGAACTGAACTTTATCCGTGTCAATGCTCAGCAGCGCTATTACAGCAAGCTTAAAGGCGTTACAGATCCTGAAACAAAGCGTAAAATCATCGGCGAGGAATTTATCCGTGTCTTTGAGGAAGAGGCCAAAAAGATCGGTTCGGTAGACTTCCTTGTCCAGGGCACTATTTATCCGGACGTCATCGAAAGCGGCCTTGGAAAGTCCGCTGTGATCAAGTCCCACCACAACGTAGGCGGTCTGCCGGACGTTGTTGATTTTAAAGAAATCGTTGAGCCTTTGCGCATGCTCTTTAAAGACGAAGTGCGCAAGGCAGGCCTTGAGCTTGGTATGCCGGAATATCTTGTATTCAGACAGCCCTTCCCGGGGCCTGGCCTTGGTGTCCGTATCGTAGGGGAAGTTACTGAAGAAAAGGTACGCATCGTTCAGGACGCAGACTATATTTACCGGGAAGAGCTTCATAAAGCCGGCGTTGATAAAGATCTGGGGCAGTATTTCGCGGCCCTGACCAACATGCGTTCCGTAGGCGTTATGGGTGATTTCAGAACTTACGACTACGCCATCGCCCTTCGAGCCGTGCTGACATCAGACTTTATGACCGCTGAGTCCGCCCAGATCCCTTGGGAGGTGTTGGCAAAAGTCACCAACAGGATCGTCAATGAAGTGAAAGGGGTAAACCGGGTGCTCTATGACTGCACTGGGAAGCCGCCGGCGACGATTGAGTTCGAATAGTAAACAGAGAGCCGGGAAGCCGCATAAACAGCGGACTTTCCGGCTCTTAGTGTGTGGCGTGATACCTTTTTGATACCCGTTTAGCATATAATTGTGTTGTGAATATTGGATGGTTAAATAAACACCATATACTGTTAAAATAGCTGCAAGTAGAGGACCGTAGAAAGATAACATATCGCCCGCTGATCACTCGGCCACAAAAAAGTCAATCGATGTGGATTGCTTGAATAGCCAATTTATGATTGCCGGTATTATTAGAATAGACACGATACAAATCAGTATA
>CAZMGH010000052.1:0-14087 GCA_964565805.1 uncultured Lachnospiraceae bacterium | reverse complement strand
TGACTTCGGCATCGACCCGGACAACCCCCCGGCAGCTGTGGCACTGAAAAAGCCCCATCCGCTGGCGCGGGCCTTCCGCAACGATGAGATGCACTGTCAGCGGGTGCTGTGCGACTATCTGCACCTGCTGGAACGCTGGAAGGCCGAGTATGCCCCGCAATCGCCGGAGGATGATCCAAATGACCGCTTTGTGGAATCGTGTCATATGATCGATTATGTAAATCATTTGTTGGATGTTCTCATGTTTGCGGAACTGGAGCAGCGTGTCAAGGCGGTGGATATGCTGTTAAAGGACGGCACTATCGCCGAGCTGGAACAGAGGCTCAAAAATCTGAAAAAGGCGGATGTGCCATTATACTGGCCGGTGATCTGAGCAGTTCCCACACCCTGGGCTGTTAAAATCCCCTGATCATCCACCGCGGCCACAGCCCCTCCTGTTTCTCCTGTGGACTTTCCGTTTCCTGTGTCCCGGCTGCGTCTCCGGCGCCGCTGTTTACGGATCCTGCCGGTGCTTCCATTGCCTTTTTTCTTTGGCGGCTGACCGCCCCCGCTGCCATAAGTTCCAGTATCCTGGTATGGACGCTGGCCGGTCTGCCGACTCCTGAAAGCATCCCTCCACCGGGTCAGATTGTCTTGAAACTCCCGGGCCGTCTGATAGCGCATCCCCGGATCCGGAGCACAGGCCTTAGCGACCATCGCTCCAAGGGCCGGATCGATTCCCGGCGGCGGTGGAACAATCTCCCCGTTTAACCGGCGGTATAACGCCTGTTCTCTTAAATCCGGCGTTACCGGCTGAGGATAGGGCGGCATAATTGGGAAGCGCCCTGAGTTCAGCAGCTTATATAAGGTTATGCCCAGGGCATAAATATCCACGGTCTTTCCTCCCGTGCCGCCCCGGTAAAGCTCCGGTGCCATATACATGCTTGTTCCCTTTTGGGACAACATGGCCCGGGTATTTTCCAGCCTTTTGGCAATGCCAAAGTCTCCCAGCTTAAAAGCCCCATGCGAATGTACAGCTCCCAGCCCGGGCCATTTTCCTGAAACTCAAGCTGACAGTCCCCTGCTGGATCCTCCACTTAGGCCAAATGTGGATAATTTTCTCTCTTTCCGAGTCCATCGATTCTCCCCTCTCTCCTGCGTTTGCAATACATACATTCCTATTTCACTATATTGGGAAATAATATTTATGTAGGGTTTAAGAGCACCCCTGAATCCCTTTCTAGCGCCGGAAACAGCAGCGCCTACCATTCCTCCTTCTCCCGGTAGTATTTCCGGTATTTTGCCGGGGTCATGCCCATATATTTGCGGAAGATCTTAATAAAATAGCTTTGGGTGGAAAAATGCAGATATTCGCTGATGGCTGACACAGAATATTCCGAATAGATCAGCATGTTTCTGGCCGATTCCACCCTTTCCTTCTGAATATAGTCCACCATGGACAAGCCGGTTTCCTTCTTAAAGAGCCGTGAAAGATAGCATGGACTAAGACCAATATAATCAGATACGTTTTCCAGGGTAATCTTTTCATGAAGATGGATATGAATATAATGGATCGCCTTCTGGATCACTGTACTGTAATGCCGCTTTCCCTTCTGGGCAACCGCTGTTGTAAAATCTCTCAACGCTTTCTGATACAAACCGTCAATCTCCTGAAAACAGGTACAATCCTCCACATTCTGGATATAGCTGTCACTCATGGCAAATGCCAGCTCCTCCCCAAGACCACCATCCATGGCCGCTCTTGTAAATAAGGTAATGGACGCGATAAACATATTTTTCCAATGTCTCAGTTCATCTCTGGAAAGGATTCCAATCGTGCCGTCCGGAGGCAGCATAGTCATTTTCTCAACCTCATCCACCCGGCCTTCAGAAATGATCCGGTGCCTTATTTTTTCATGGGCATAGGACACATGCGGCTGTACATCCTCCCGTCTTTGAAACAATTGATACTCCCGCACAATTTCTACTGTTTTTTCCCGCTCATCCATTTCCCAAACACCTCCTTAAAATAGCAGTCAAATCTCAGCAATATTTTACTATAAATTGCAAGATTTTGCTATATCTATCCGGATACAAATGATAAATTAAATACAGACGCTGTTACTGTTCCCTGTAAGCAGTAACTCATATTTATCCATACACGCAGGCCAGCCGCCGTTACTGTCCTCAGGACGAACAGTAACCAGCCGCCTGCTGCCCCAATATATTTTGAAAGGAAGTCATGTTTTATGGAAAGAAATGTAAAAGAACTGGTCAGCCAGATGACTCTGGAGGAAAAAGCCGGCATGTGCTCCGGTCTTAATTTCTGGCATTTAAAATCCGTTGACCGTCTGGGGATCCCAAGCGTCATGGTCAGCGATGGCCCTCACGGACTCCGCAAGCAGGAAGATAAGGGGGATCATTTAGGGATCAACGACAGTATTAAAGCCGTGTGCTTTCCTCCGGCAGTTCTCAGCGCCTGCTCCTTTGATCGGGAACTTTTGCGTGAACTGGGAGACACCGTGGGCAAAGAGGCCCAGGCCACAGATGTCTCCGTTGTCCTCGGACCTGCGGTAAACATTAAACGCTCTCCCCTTTGCGGAAGAAATTTTGAATATTATTCTGAAGATCCCTACCTTGCCGGTGAATCCGCCGCCGCATTTATCCAAGGCGTCCAGTCTCATCATGTAGGGACTTCCATCAAGCACTTTGCCGCCAATAATCAGGAGCTGAACCGCTTAAGCTGCTCTTCAGAGGTGGATGAGCGGACCCTTCGGGAAATTTATCTTCCCGCCTTTGAAACTGCTGTAAAAAAATCCCAGCCCTATACAGTCATGTGCTCCTATAACAAGATCAACGGCACCTATTCCTCTGAAAATCCATGGCTTCTTACCAAAGTCCTTCGGGATGAATGGGGATTTAAAGGCTATGTGATGTCGGACTGGGGCGCTGTGAATGAACGGGTTCCCGGACTTAAAGCCGGTCTTGAGCTGGAAATGCCTGCTTCCGGCGGACTTACCGACAAGGAGATCGTCACAGCAGTCCGGGACGGTTCCCTGGATGAGAAAGTCCTTGACCAGGCTGTAGAGCGGATCTTAAATATTACCTTTACATGGCTTGACAACCGGGAAAACCGGGAATTTACATATGAAGCAGACCATCAGGTAGCCTGCCGGGTTGCTGAAGCATCTATGGTCCTTTTAAAAAATGACCATGTCCTCCCCTTAAAACCGGAAGAAAAGGTTGCCTTTATCGGTGGCTTTGCCAAAACCCCCCGCTATCAGGGCGGCGGCAGCTCCCATGTAAACAGCTTCCGTGTAGACAGCGCCCTGGATGCGGTTAAAGAGATTGTCCAGGTTACTTATGCTAAAGGATTCTCTGCTTCCAAAGATATTTACGATGAAACCCTGGCAGCCCAGGCCATTGAAACTGCCCGAAATGCAGATAAGGCGGTCATCTTTGCCGGCCTTCCTGACATCTTTGAATCCGAAGGCTACGACCGCCTCCATATGGAACTGCCCCAGTGCCAGAACCGTTTGATCCGGGAAATCCTTAAAGTCCAGCCCAACACCATCGTAGTCCTTCACAACGGTTCCCCGGTAGAAATGCCCTGGCTCAATGATGTTAAAGGTATTCTTGAGGCCTACCTTGGCGGACAGGCTGTAGGCACTGCTGTTGTGAACATTTTATACGGCCGGGTCAATCCCTCCGGAAAACTGGCGGAAACACTGCCGCTAAAGCTGTCTGACAATCCATCCTACTTAAACTTCGCCGAAAAAGAAAAGGTTGTTTATCACGAAGGTGTATTTGTGGGATACCGGTATTATGACGCTAAAGAAATGGATGTGGCCTTCCCCTTTGGCCATGGATTGTCTTATACAACCTTTGAATACACAAACCTGAAAACAGATCCGAACAGTATCACTGACCGGGACACTCTGACCGTTTCCGTAGATATTACCAATACAGGAAAAATGGCCGGAAAAGAAATCGTTCAGCTTTATGTTGCCGATGAAACCCATGCTGTAAGACGGCCTCTTAAAGAGCTGAAAGGCTATGAGAAGGTATCCTTAAATCCCGGAGAAACAAAAACCGTGACCATGACCCTGGATAAGCGAAGCTTTGCCTGGTATAATACGGACCTTCATGACTGGTACGCAGCTACAGGAAACTATAAAATCCTTATCGGGGCTTCCTCACGGGATATTCGCCTCACAAAGGACATTTACTTAACATGCACCACACAGCTGCCTTTAAAGCTGAGTATGCACACCCCTCTGGGCGACCTGCTGGCCGATGACCGGACCCGTGACTTTGGAAAACAGCTTAAAGGAAAGCTGGATGCCTTCTTTGGAGTACCCAGCGCGGATGCCGGCAGCGTTTCCGATGACCAGGAGCCTTCCGATGAGGAGCTTATGGGCGAAGCCATAGCCGCCTCCATGCCCATCCGTTCTACAGTGTCCTTTGGCCTTATGGAAAAAGAAGAACTTTTAAAGAAGCTGGCAGAGTTTAACCATTAAAAATTCCTGCCTCTATCCGATGTATATTCCGGCAGGCTCACGGCAGCGCCGTCTTCTTGCCGGACGTATAAATCAATTTTCTTTATTTAGCGTATAACCTTTACAAGGTTTTCTTCTAAATATATAATGATTAAGGCGTCAAAAGGTATTTTGACGCCCATGATACCATTCATATACTTACCAGGAGGCATGACTCCAAACTATGACAAAAGCTATTGTAATATTATGCGGAGGACTCAGTACTCGGATGGGATGCGACAAAGCTTTTCTTCCCTTCGGCAGTTCTTCCCTGTTAGCCTATCAGATCCGGCGGTTTCAGCCTTTATTTGAAAAAATCTACCTGTCAATCCCAAGACATACCCAACGAACGGAGGATTATACCCAACGTTTCGGTTGTCCGGCCATACAGGATGAACTTCCGGGTCTGGGACCCATAGGCGGACTTTGCGCCTGTCTGGATCACATTCCGGAAGACATCCTCTTTTTCACATCTGTAGATGCGCCTTTTACAGATCCTGCTCTGGCAGTTACCTTGTGCAGACACCTGGAAAATGCGGATCCTAACCGATTCTACAGCTGCGCTATACAAGACCATCACGGACAGATCCAGCCGCTTTTTACTGCATACCATAAAAATATCCTGCCAGATATTAAAGAACAGATCCGCAGGAAAAACTACCGTCTTAAAAGTCTGTTCAGAGAAGAACATACCCTCCTTCATAAAGGATATTTCCCGGAAGAACAGTTTTTCAATATGAATACTCCCATAAGCTACTACTATGCCCTGCAGAAATTGGCGCGGCAAATCCCGGCCGCTTTTCCGCCGGATTTTTCTGTCAAAACAGAGATGGAAAATATTCCTGTCATTTCCTTTACAGCAACATCCGGCACAGGAAAAACTACCTATCTGGAAAAACTGCTGCCCCTCCTGAAAAAGCGCGGCCTGCGCATTGCCGTGATCAAACACGATGTCCATGGATTTCAGATGGACAAACCAGGAAAAGACAGTTACCGCTTGACCCAGGCTGGGGCGGATCATATGATCCTCGCCTGTACAGATCAGACTGCAGCCATCATTAAACACACGGGACTTGATCCGGAGCTGAACAATCTTCTGGGACAGATCAAAAATGTGGATCTGATCCTCACTGAAGGCTATAAGCTGGGCAGCTTAAAAAAAATCTATCTGCTGAGGAAAGGCTTCAGCGAAACTCCCCAGGGAAACCTGGAAAATGTGATCGCCTATGTAACGGATTTTCCATTCCAGACAGACGTTCCTGTTTTTGACCTAAACCAGCCGGAGCTTCTGATCCCATTTCTTTTGGAACAGATTTACAAAAACAACTAAAAGATCCTGCCGGACAAAATCCTTTTGCTGCTTATAAATGATAGATCCGTACAGAGGTTCCCTTTTCAGCTCCTGGCATATCCTCTGAAATCTCAATCAGACAGTTGCACTCTGCCATGGAAGCAATCCCGCCGGAGGCCTGCATCCCGCTGCTGACAGAAACATTTCCGTCCGCATAATAACCTCTTAAAAACCGCCGGGATCCTTTCGGTTTTTTATAACCCTCCTGTAAAATGGCTGTCTCTGTCTTCAGCAGCCAATCCTTTTGCCCGGTTAAAGCAGCCAGCACAGGACGGGCCAGCAATTCAAAATTCGCAATAGCCCCAAAGGGATTTCCCGACAGGCAAAGCACCGGGCGCCCTTCATAAATAAAAGCCAGCACAGGGGCGCCCGGCTTGATCCTTATCTTCCAGAAAAGGCGCTCCCCTCCCAGGATTTCTCCCACTTCATGCATTATATCCTTTTCGCCTACAGAAACGCCTCCAACAGTGATCACCAGATCCGACTGGTGTGCCGCTTTTTTGATTTCTTCTGCCACCAGGGCAGCATCATCACTCAAATGCTTTGAAATCACCGGAGGATTTCCGGCTTGCGCAAGCCGCGCGCAGATATATGCCCGGTTAGAGTCATAAATCTTTCCCGGTTTCCATGGTTCTCCCGGCACAAGCACTTCATCTCCCGTGGAAATAACAGCGACCGCCGGCTGCCGGTATACTGCGGCCTCAGCCCGTCCCATAGAGGATAAAACAGCAATTTTTCCCGCGTCCAAGCGGCATCCTGCTTTAAGCAATACGGTCCCCGCCTTATAATCTTCTCCCTGAAAACAGTAATTTTGGTAGGGTTTTGACGCTACAAAGATCTGTACCTTTCCACCCCTTTCTATGGTATCTTCCTGCCGGATCACAGTATCCGCGCCTGCCGGAATCGGCGCTCCGGTCATCAGACGCACAGCCTGCCCCGGTCCTATCTCCCCTTCAAACACTTTCCCGGCATAAATCTTTCCGATCACAGACAAGACAGCAGGATGTTCCCTTGATATTCCCGCCAGATCTGCCGCCCGAACAGCATAGCCATCCAGAGGAGATCTTGGAAAAGGCGGCTGATCCCTCACCGCTTCTACATCCTCCGCCAGAATCCTTCCCGGCAGATTCTCCAAAACCTCTTTCTCGATCTCTCGGATCTGACAAATCCGGGAGGTCAATAATTCTACAGCCTCTTCGATTTCCATTGTTCTGTCATCCTCTCTGGATATGATGTTTCCCTTAAACTGTTTTCTCCATCTTTTTCCTATATGAACATACGGATTTCTTCTCTGACAAATCCCCGGCACAAAATTCCTATAGCCTGATAAAAGCCGGTTCCGGCGTACTTGATCACATCATCGCAAAGCGCGGTCATCCAGGGTTCCATGTGCCCTCGGCAGAAAGACTCCTGTTCTTTTATACTTTTCTCCAAAAGCGCCTCGTCACCGGTTTGAGCCGCATCCGCGGCTTCCTGGCAAAGGATTGCCATATATTCAAACTCCAGTCCTATATGATCATTAGGAATCCGGTACATATCCGCCCTTGCCGCCAGTCCTTTTGCCCCATACAGCACAGTCACATCGCAGGCGGCCTCCTGATCCGTCAGATGCTTTTTATTCGTATATACAGATTCATAAGGAAATGCAGCCAGCCCCTGAGCAACCCCTCCTGCCAGAAAAATCCGGGCATAGTCCACTTCCAGATTGACAACATCTGAATCATCATGAGCATCAAAGTATTCCTTCAGCTTTTCATAACCGGCAGAAAAATCTGAATTTTGAGAAACCTTAGGATACTTCATCTGTTTCATACGATCAAACAACTCTTTATTTACCTCCAGGATGAATATTCTGGAAAAAAATTGATACATATCTTTTCTGGCTTCCATAAAAAGCTTTGTATTCTGATCCGCTTTCACCTTAAAAATTCCCCCTTAGTTTCTTTTCAAATTCAAATGGGAGTTCTTCAATCCATTGGCAGTTCTTCAAAATAAACTTTCCTGAGGGCTTATTCCCATGATCATCCCACAGGGAATAAACGTGTCCTTCGTTTTCACGGATCAGCCGGGACACTTCACTGTCCGGGTCATTCATATCTCCAAAATGCAGCGCGCCGCCGGCACAATTCTGTACACAGGCCGGGACTTCACCTTTTTCCCGTCTTTGTATACATAGATCGCATTTATCCGGCCGATGACATTCTTTATCAAAAATAATACACTCGTAAGGACAGGCACGCATACATTTTCGGCAGCCGATACACAGATCCTGGTCAATATAGATCACCCCGTCCGCCTCCCCTTTACGGCAGGCTCCCGTCGGACAGACCTTTGCGCAGGAAGGATTTTCACACTGCTGGCACATCACCGGCATAAAGTACATTTGGAGATCCGGGTATTTTCCCACAGGCCCCATAGTATACAGCTTACTCCGGGAAGGCCCCAGGGGAATTTCATTTTCTGTCTTGCATGCCACCTGACAGCCGCCGTAGCAGCCAATGCATCGATCCAGCTCTACTAAAATAATATCCTGTCTCATCTTCCGTATCTCTCCTTATCCGTGGCCAATAGGCAGCCATGTTTTAAAGTCTTCCGGTTTCGTCCACACGCCCTCTGGCGCACCTTCCTCGGCTTTCCATATCTTAACCTGAAAAGCCCGGAGGGTATATGTACCTACCACATCATTAAAGGGCGCGGAAGCTTTAGAAAGAACATTAACATTCATTTCCTTCCAGCCGTGGGTCTTTGTATTCAATGTTTCCGGATTCCAAAAACGCTCCATACACACTGCTCCGGGGCGCATACCTTCAGTCACATATGCCCTGGCTCGGATTTTCCCCCGCAAAGAGGCGATCCACACCCAATCTCCCGGATCTACCCCATACTTTTGAGCGTCCACCGGGTTGATCCACAGCTCCGGAACCGGATACAACTCCCGAAGGGCAGCCACATTCCGCAGCGTAGAATGATGATAAAAAGGAACTCTTCCGTTTGTCATGATCAAAGGATATTCTTTAGCCAGCTCCGGATCATGATAGGGGCCCTCAATAGGCTCCAGATAATAAGGCAGCGGGGCATAGTCTTTTGACGCCGGCGGCAGCTCATAGGCTGCAAACGGCTGTCCGGTCCGGGATAAAGTGATCATGCTGTCCAGATACAGCTCTATCTTTTTTGACGGCGTAGGAAATCCTTTCGGCTTGCCTGTGTTTTCATCCGTCTGTTTATAAACATAATAAGATCTCCATTCATCTAACGGCAAATATTCAAAAGGCGCTTTCTCTTTGACTTCCTTCCAGGTCATCCCGATTTTTCCGGTACATTGGTCAAAAAATTCATCCATTGTATCCCAGTATGCCAGATCCTCTCCCATAAACTCCGGATCAAAAGCTTTCTGGCAGTTCTCATGTCCCATCTGAGCGCATTTTTTAGCCAGTCTGGACCAAAACAAAGTCTCATCGCATGCCTCCCACAAATGGGTCACTGCCTGTCTAGCCACAAGCGTATTGCAGGTTTCCACCAGCATGTCTGTCTCAAGCCACTCCGCTGCGGGAATCAGAATATCCGCATATGCGGAAAATGATGTAGGATACATATAGACATGAACAATATAATCCAGCTCATGAACGACGCGTTCCACTTTCTGCGCATCAGCCACTACCCCGAACTTGTTGCCGGACCGGTCGATCCACATATGGGGTTTATAGGGCTCTCCTGTAAGAACTGCATCAAAGATACTGGTAGGATGTCCCGCCCACCAGATATGAAGGCCCTTGTGCTCAATGCCGCCCAGCCGCTTTAACAGCTGCTCTTTTGGGAGCATTTTTGTCGCCTGGGGAACCGGATAATTAGGCATCCTCAAAGTACCGCTTGTGCGAAACCGCTGCAGCAGCGCCCCCGGACGTTCCACATTTCCAACGAGACAGTCTATGATACAGGCGGCCATAGCCGCCTGGACCGAGTTCGGGGTCTGATCTGTCGCTACACCAATGGCCAGTCCGCTGGGCAGTGTTTTGGCAAACATAAGAATCGCTTTCTCGATCCGGTCTGCATCTAGCCAGCAGACACTGGCAGTCTTTTCCAAAGTCCACTCTCTAACGCTCTCCCATAACAGGCGGAAACCTGTTTTATATACTTTTCCATGGATCTCATATTCCCCGTCCAGTTCCACATCGAATTCTTCATTCCACGGATACTCCAGGGGCTGCATAGAACCTGTCTTTTTATCCCATACCATATAGGTGTCCGGCTCCTGAGTATTTCCCTTTTTCTTTCCCCGGACCATCATCTTTGTCCGAGTATTCACCAGATAAGGAAGATTCGTCCACCGCATGACAAATTCCTCATCATACAGCTTATGCTCTAAAATATACCGGATCCAGCAAAGCTGCAGCGCAACATCCGTCCCCGGACGGATGGGCAGCCATATATCCGCCTTAGCCGCGTCAGGAGTAAACCGGGGATCGATCACAATAGTCTTTACACCTTTTGTCCGAAGTTCATTCACAGCTCTTCCGCCGCTGGAGGGGCAGGAATAGGATGGATCTGTTCCCCACATGACCAGACATTTAATGTCCGTATCAAAATAAAGCTCCAGGGCATTGGAATCCGCAATACTGGGATCCACACCTCCATACATCATAGTATAGGCCAATACCCGTGGCAGATAACACTGAGCACAGCCTGGTTCAAACCAGTTTGGGGTTCCAAAAATATTACAGAATCGGGCAATGCTCCATATCTCCGGATTCCCTCCGCCGCCGGTGGAGCAAAATACCGCCTCAGCGCCGTACTTTTCTCTTGTTTCCATTAAATGATCCGCAATCTTTGTCAGGGCTTCATCCCAGGAAATCCGTCTCCATTGACCGCTTCCCCGTTCCCCTACACGTTCCAGGGGATATTTATTCCGGTTTGGATTATAAAGCGCCTGTATACCGGCTAATCCTTTCGCGCACATTTTCCCCCGACTCATAGGGTCCTCCGGATTTCCTTCCAACTTCACCACACGTCCGTTTTTCACATGAGCCAGCACGCCGCAATTTGCAATACATGCACGGCAGGCCGTTTTGACAATCCTTTCCTCCAGGTCCGGTTTAACAGCTCTCGGAGTTGTCCGGTCAAAAAAACGCACGTCCTTCACCGCGTCATGAAGACCTTCAATCTGGATAGACTGCAAATAAACCTGTAATTTTTCTATTTTCATCTTTTCCTCCCTTATTCAGACGATCATCCGCAGGATCTCCTTCTGTCCGATGCGATATTCTGACAGGCTCACGGCAGCGCCGTTCTCTTGCCGAACGTATCATCCAACAAATTCAGCCAGGTCAGCGCATATACTGCGACGCCTGGCTGAACTGATTCTGGTCGAAATTATCTATAGCCTTACTTATTCTTACTTATCCAAAAACTTGATCAGCGCTTCCGCAGAAGCTGTTGCGCCTCCTAACTGACGCATATCCTGGCTGAACTCATCAACGGTTCTCTTATAGGAAGGATCTGTGAGCAGTTTAACGATGGCCTCCTTCAGACTTTGGGAAGTGATCTTATTCTTATCCAGGAAAGCGCAGCCCAGACCAAGCTTTTCGATCTGACGGGCTGTAATGGCCTGCTCCTCCATCTGAGGAATGGCGATCATAGGTACGCCATAATAAATCGCTTCGCCGGTACCGCCCATTCCCCCATGGGTAATAAATACCGATGCCTGAGACAAAATATCCAGCTGAGGTACCATCTGTCCCACTTCCACATTGGCAGGAATATCCTTAAGACTCTCCGGATCAATAGCGCCTAAAGCCGCAAAAACGTTAATGTCCAGATCCCGGACAGCATCAAAAAGAATAGTATAATATTCCGGCCAGTTATTAAATGCTGTTCCAAGCGAAGAATAGAGAAGAGGCTTGCCGTTATCCGGAGCCTTCCAGCTGCCAAATGCCGTCCGCTTGCCGATCTGCACGCCGGTAAATACAAACTTATCGTCAAAGCTTTCATAGTTAGGCACAAGCTTTTTCTGCATCATTACAAGATTAAGATCGCCCTGACCGTCAAAAATCTCTTTTACGGTCATCCGGCGGCAGCCGTATTTATCCGCATATTCTTTGGCAAGAGCCGCAAAAGCCTGGCGCATCGGATGATCTTCTGAAACAGTTTCAAATCCGGCAGCTACAGAGTAGGTGTCATTTGACGGATAGCTGGTATAGAGCATAACATTAGGCACTTTGAGAATGTCCGCAGCCATAGTCCCGGCAATGCCGGCAAAATCGTGAACAATGGCATCCGGCTTATCCTCTTTAAGGGTATCCAGCACAGTATCAATGTAAGCGCCTGCTTCTTTTAAGAAAAGGAACGGCACCACTGCAGCCACACCGCCATCATCCTGCTGATTTTCTTCACCGCCTCCTTCGTTGTGCTTGTCATTTTCCGCCATCCATGAAGGCACAGGAACAAACGTTGCGCCGGTAGGTTCAACAATGTCACGAAAAGCTTCAGGACTAAAGTAAGTTACCCGAACACCCCTTTTAATCAATTCCGTTACTAATGCCAGCGTTGGGTTAATATGACCAAAAGCTCCCAGAGTTACAAAAGAAATGTGCATAATAAATACCTCCAAATTAAATTCCAATTTTTGTTCTCATCAATATGCCTATATCCGCGCAAAAACTCGAAGAAAAATTGGTTGTTCTATATAAAATCTTATAATTTCTTTTCACCTATGTCAATCCCAAAGTCCATGATTTTTTATCTTTATTATCACTTTATTATTTATTATCACTCCTGTAACCGCAAACGATAAAACCCTGTTAAGAGCCAGCTTTACTGTCGCCCATTTCATCGTAAGGATTGTCAAAAGCGCAACGATCCTTGCAGATCAAACGGAACACCTGCTCCGCAGTCAGACGCATATTCTGTCGGGCTCTTTTAGGATCCATTGCCTCCTCCAGCGTCGTAATTCCCCTTATTATCGGGAAAAACGCGTCAATCCCCGCAGAATTGCATACCCCCGCGTCATCCGTCACACTTCCGGCAAACGCAATGACTTTCTTACCATATTTTTTTGCCAGCCTGGCAACGCCTGCCGGGACCTTTCCCATGGCAGTCTGATGATCCAGCCGTCCTTCTCCGGTAATAACAATATCCGCATCGCGTATTTCATCTTCCAGACGAACGGCTTCCATAATAATATCAATACCGGAACGAAGTATTACATTGGGCAGATAGCTGATAAACGCGAATCCAAGCCCTCCGGCAGCGCCCGCTCCCTCTTCCTGACTGTGGTCTTTATCAAAGTATTCCCGCGTTTTTTCAGCGTAATGTTTCATCTTGTCATCCAGGACTTGTTTTTCCTCTTCTTTTACACCTTTCTGGGGACCATATATATAGACCGCGCCATTTTTTCCGTACAATGGATTTTTTACGTCACATGCAATCTGAAAAAAACAGTCCTGCAATTCAGGCATAACATGGGAAGCGTCTATCCTTTCAATCTGATCCAGTTCCTGGATACCTTCTGAAATCTGCCGGTTTTTCATATCATAGAAACGATACCCCAGCGCCTGAAGCATCCCGACGCCTCCGTCCGTCGTCGCGCTTCCCCCGATCCCGATGATAAATTTCCGGCCACCGTTTTGTACTGCATCCCGGATCATTTCACCCACACCAAAGGTGGTCGCAGTCCACGGATCAAGCTTCTCAGGATCGATCAGGGTAATCCCGGCCGCCTGCGCCATCTCCATAACAATCGTTTCTCCATCCGGCAGAACGCCGTATTTTGCTTCTACTTTTTTTCCATCCGGACCGGTGACAAGTATGTTGTGATAAGTTCCTCCCAGTCCCTCTACCAGACTTTCAGTCGTACCTTCTCCGCCGTCCGCCAGTGGTTTTATGACCACTTCAGCCGAACATACTTTCAGGATTCCTTCCCGGGCAGCTTTTCCTGCTTCAACTGAGCTCAGGCTCCCCTTAAAGGAATCCATTGCCGTTACTACTTTCATCTTTCTTCCTCCCCGTTTTTCCCATATAAATATAAATTCAGAGGGCGCCCCTGCGACCATTATATCTTAGGATACCCTCCACGGCAACAAAAACTCTATCATTGTGGTAACAACCTTACATAATATTTTTCTTTGACGGTGAGTATCTTCTTGCCCTGTAAGTCCTGCCGCTTCACCTGATAGAACAGAAAGGCGTCGGTGCAGGCCTTGATGTAACTCAGCACTGTCTCCGGC
>CAZMGH010000051.1:0-14103 GCA_964565805.1 uncultured Lachnospiraceae bacterium | reverse complement strand
CAGGACTGCGCGGTATTTTTTATTTCAAGAGCTAGCAGCGAGGCTCAGGACATGCTTAAAGGCGAAGGCGGATTTATGCTTACCGATGACGAGCGGCATATGATCCGTGAAGTGAGCCGGTACTTTTCAAAGAAAATAGCGGTTCTTAATACGGATCATAAAATCAGATGCGCATTGAATCAAATTCCCCTGTACATAAATTGTGTTCTTGGCTATAATAAAGTTGCAGGATTCCCTCTTTGATGATGTAGGACTGATCGTTAAGGGCAGAAGGACGAAGAACGACTGTTCAGTGAAAGAACTAGCTCTGTCCTCTGAATCGTCAGTTTTACAAGGAGGAATGAAATGAGTAAACAATTTAAGGATCTGACCCTCAAGGATGCGTTTATGTTTGCGGCTGTTATGAGCGACCCGGAGCAATGCCGCAGGCTTTTACAGATAGTTCTTAATATGGACATTCTGGAAGTTCAGGTGATCGCGGAAAAAACCATGGTATATCATCCAGAGTATCATGGGATACGTTTGGATGCTCTTGCCAGCGGAAAACGCTACCGGGAACTGCCGGATACATATGTGATCTTTATCTGTGATTTTGCCCTGTCATCGGAGCCGCTGTATAAGTATACATACACCAGTGTATGCCAGGAAAACAACACCATTCTGGATGAAGGGCGGACAACGATCTTTCTAAGCACCCGGGGAGAGAATGATAAGGATGTTTCAAAGGAACTGGTAAGCTTCTTAAACTATGTGAAAGGTCCGGAAGGACTTTCTGAAGGAGACTGGGAAAATCCTTATGTAGCATCCATTGAGGCAAAGATCCGATCCATTAAACATAACCGTGAAATGGAGGCGCGCTATATGATGCTGGAAGAGATGTTAAAAGATGAACGTGAGGCCGGCAGACAGGAAGGCGAAAAAGCTGGGCGGATTGCCGGTGAAAAAGCCGGAAGTCAGAAGGCCAGGGAACAGTTAAATCTATTGGCCAGAAAACTTTCTCAACAGGGACGGCTGGAGGATGTGATCCGGGCTACGGAGGATGAGGCTTATTTTAAGGAGCTTTGCCGGGAGTTTGGTTTGGAAGATTAAGCGTATTTAAAAACAAAGTATCTTGTAAACAGAGGAATCCTGTTTACAAAAGATAAAGGATGCGTATTCCGGTTTGACGCAGTGGATCGGAAGCGGGTGATATAGCAGGGCCGGACAGGACATATACGTTCTGTCCGGCCCCAGGTTTTTGAGGGATATTTGAGTACAGGAGGCATGCTGCCTCGATGAATAATAGTGGTGCTTTTTAAAGTTTTGTGTTACAATTAAACCGTGCAAAGCTTTGCGGCTTAAGGCCGCGGAAAACCTAAAAGAGGGAGGAAAGACCATATGGAAAGCAGATTGCAGGATATTCGTTCAACAAGGAATCCGAAAGCCAGGATTAAGATCATGCAGGGACATTTTGCAACATCAAACTCACATGTTAATGTATACATGGATATGTCTACCGTAAAGTGCCGTCATAATAATGCCCGGGAGACGGCAAAGACTTTGGCGGAGCGTTATATTAATACAACGCCGGTGGATACGATCATCTGTCTGGACGGTACAGAAGTAATTGCCACTTTTATGGCAGAAATCCTTGCGGAAAACAACATGCTGTCGATTAATGCGGGGAAGAATATTTCTGTGGTCACGCCGGAATATGGCGCGGGCGGCGTGATTATTTTCCGGGATAATAATCAGCGTATGGTAAAAAATATGCAGGTGCTTTTACTCTGTGCCAGCACGACCACAGGAACAACGATTGCCCAGGCGGTAGAGTGCATCAATTATTACGGAGGAAACGTGTGCGGTATTGCGGCTATTTTCAGCGCTGTGAAGGAAAGTCACGGCCTTGAGATCAACTCTATTTTTAGCGGAGATGACCTTCCGGTGAAATATGAGGTCTATTCGCCTCTGGATTGCCCGTACTGCCGACAGAACATGCGTATTGAGGCAGTTGTCAACGGCTTTGGTTATTCAAAGATCTAAAGGATACTTTCAGGAAAGGTATGAGACACCGTGGAGTATATTGTTGTTGATTTTGAATGGAATCAGAGTTCCTACGGGAAAGGTACAGGGAAGAAAAATCTTCCCTTTGAGATTATTGAGATCGGCGCTGTAAAGCTGGATGCGGATCTGCGTGTTGAAGATACCTTTGATGCAGTGATCCATCCCAAGGTCTATAAAAAATTGCATCGTATGACCCGGGAGCTGACCGGAATTACCCAGGAGGAAATCGACCATGGCGCTTTATTTACTCATACGATCGTGGATTTTATGCTGTGGTGCGGCGATGATTTTATGTTTTGTACCTGGGGGAATATGGACCTGACAGAACTTCAGCGCAATATGAAGTTTTACCGTCTGGATGATCTTTTGCCGGGACCGCTGAAATATTATAATGTGCAGAAGCTTTTCAGGATCCTTAAGGATCCCCAGGAACGTCAGTCCTGTTCCCTGGAAACAGCGGCTCATTTGCTGGGCATTGAAACAGATAAGTCCTTCCATCGGGCGATGAATGATGCTGAATATACAGCGCGGATTTTTGCTTCCATGGATATGGAGGCGGTGAAACGGCTGTATTCTGTGGACTACTATCAAAATCCCCAGACAAAGGCCCAGGAAATCCATCTTGTTTATGATACGTATTCCAAGTACATTTCCAGAGAATTTTCCACAAAGGAAGAGGCATTGGCGGATCGGGAAGTCCGGACAACCCGGTGCTATGTATGCCAAAGGTCTGCGGCAAAAAAGATCCGGTGGTTTTTAGGGAGAAATAAGGCGTATTACTGCCTGGCTTACTGTAAGGAACATGGATTGATCCGGGGAAAGATCCGGTTTAAAAAAACCGATGACGACCGGATCTATGTAGTAAAGACGATCCGCCTGATTTCCCGGGAACAAGCAGATGAGATACGGGAGATGAAGAAGGAGGTCATACAAAAGCGCCGTCAAAAACGTCATAAAAGTTCAGACGGCGCATGCTCGATTTAGGCCCCAGGGCCTTTGGTACATGGGTTTTGATGGGTCAAGGCTCCTTTTCATCCATAAGCCGCTGACGTTTCATCTGTTCATAATGCTTCCGTCTCCGTTTGCGTTTCATTACCCTTGCCAGGTAAACAAGGAAAAGGGACAGGAGGATGATGATCGCAAAGAGGATCACAGAGGCGATGATGAGAGGACGGTAGTGGTTCATCCGGGAGTATTCTATAAATGCGGAAATGGATTTTTCGCTGATTGCCTTATCTAATGCTTCCTGAGCTGTGCGGTTATATACGTATTCATTGTAGATTTCCAAGGACTGAGCCAGATTAGGGTAATAGCCCTCCTCAGCTGACAGAGGGGTGCTTTCCGGATGGGACCAGTCGGTGAGCGCCTGCCTGGGGTAATCCAAAAGGGCCTGAGCTTCATTATATTCCTGGGTCAGACGTTCATAATTTTCAAAGCAGTAGTCCAGGGCTGTCTGGGTGTCTTTGTAAATATAGTCATCTCCGCTGGGACAGTCCATAAGGACGCATACCAGATCCATGTCTCCCCGTTTGGCGTAGGTGACCAGGGTGTTTCTGCCTCAGATTCATCTGTTTCCCCATTGCTCTCATCCGTTTCTGTTTCATCTGTTTCCAGAACCATGGCTTTGTAATTAATATTTTCCACGCTGTAGGTCACCGTGCCCGCAATTTTGCGAAATTCTTCATTTTGAGCCGCAGCGCTGGCGATAATGGCCATATCCTTTGAAAAGGTGATATTATCTGTAAGCTGGGTGCGCTCCAGAGCCAGGAGGGTTGTTAGTATTTTAGTAGTGCTGGCCGGATAATGCTTGTCAGAGCGGTTTTTAGAATAAAGAATGGCACCGCTTTGGGTGTCCATGACCACACAGGAAGAGCTGTATAAAAGAATGTCATCGGTAGAAACCTTATCTGTTTCCAGAAGTTCGGGGACAAGCTCTGAAGCAAATGCAGTTGTGGGAATCCCTGTGAGCATCAGGCTCAGGGCCAGAATAAAATATTGGATCCTTTTCATTTCATCTTTTGCAGAACACGTCTGCGCCTCCCTCTTGTTTTATTACAATCATCTTATAAAAATCAGGAAAAATGTCAATTCGGATAATCTTGACGGCGGCAGGATTTTTGGCTAATATAGAGTAACAGTTCAGGACGAGGAGGAAAACTATGCGGTTAAGAAATGTGAAAGGTTCCAGGGAGGCTATTGCGGCTAATGACCGGGTGATCCAGGACGTGGCTGCCCGCAAGGGACAGTGGGCAGAGCTGTTTGGCAATGACCATCCCATTTATATAGAGGTTGGCATGGGAAAAGGAAAATTTATTGTGGAAATGGCCCGGCAGCATCCGGAAAATAATTATATCGGTATTGAAAAGTATTCCAGTGTCCTTGTGCGGGCATTGGAGAAAATGGAAGCTTTTGAGGGAGATAACCTGGTGTTTATCCGAATGGACGCGGAATATATTTGTGATGCCTTTGAAAAAGATGAAGTATCTGGGATATATCTGAACTTTTCAGATCCCTGGCCAAAGGACCGGCATGCCAAGCGCCGCCTGACGTCCATTCCGTTTTGGAAACGGTACGATCAATTTTTAAAGCCGGAGGGACGGGTAATCTTTAAGACGGATAACCGGCCATTATTTGATTTTTCACTGGAACAGGTTAAGGAAGCGGGATGGATACTGGAAAATTATACGTTGGATCTTCATCACAGCCCTTATGTCCGAGGAAATATTATGACAGAATACGAAGAACGCTTTACAGCCAAAGGAAATCCCATCTGCCGTCTGTGCGCGTATCGGGACCGCGGCGCGCACGGGGATCGTGGCCTGCGGTAAATGCAGAAACAAATAAAACAGACGCGTAATGATCCCTGGCTGAACTTGACCATGAATAACAAAAGCTTTCCATTGTTGCGGATATTTTGCCCACCCTGGCAGGACTTATGCTGGCGGTGGGCATTTTGCGCGCTTCATCGGCCTTTCCGTGTACTTTATGGCGGCAAAGATCACGAAAACCCGGTACGCCCTAAAAGGCGCTCTGCTGGCGACCGCGGCCGGAACCGGAGGTCGCATCAGAGTATGTGGATGGCGTTTGCCATATTCTTTCAGATACAGGACGGGTAGAACGGATCAGCGAGTCTCTCATGGATCCGTTTAGCGTGGCAGGAGGCTGTGCTCCGGCATTTGTTTATATGTTTATTGAAGCCATGGCAGATGGCGCGGTCCAGACCGGCGCCCCGCGGACCCAGGCAGTGACTTGGGTAGCCCAGACCGTTTTGGGGGCAGCGGCGATGGTCCTGGAGAGCGGGATGCACCGGGAGCCTTAAAAGATGCCGTATGCTCTCCGGGAGGCTCTACCATCGCCGGAGTAGCAATGCTGGAAAAGCACGGATTCCGTTCATCAGTGATCGAGGCTGTCAGAGCCGGATATGAAAAGACCCTGGAACTGGGAAGGGCACAATAAATTTTCTAAAGACTATCCCATCAAAAGCAAAGGCTTGCAAAAGTTCGCTTTGGGGATAGTCTTTTTCCCGTGATCAGCGTTATAACCGTTCCCTTCGGATCTGTCCGGCAGTGCGGGGAGAAATCTTGCACACACGGCGGTCATACGTTAAAAGACCGTTGGTTTCTTCCTCAATATCTGTCAGCTGGGTGTAGACGGCCGCGCAAAGCCCTTTTTGGATCAGTGGCTTAAGGTCATGGAGCATAAGCCGACGGAAGGCTTTTTCAAACGCCGAATAAGAATGAAAATCCTGGTAGCCATAGGTTTTTTGGGCCGCGCTGTGTTTCTTTATATGGTAAACATAGCCGCCGTATTCTGAAAGAACATATGCCCGGGCATCCTTTACAGGCGCCAGCTTATAAAAATAGTTGTGAACGCTTTTAAAATCACCGGTGCCGTGGTCAAACCATCCGCTGGCAGAGTCGATCAGCCGGGACGGATCCGCCGCGCGGATCAGCTCAGTGATCAGATCCGTATCAAACTGTCCCCATCCTTCGTTAAAAGGGATCCATGTCATAATGGATGGAAAACATTTTAACAACGCTACCGTGGAAAGGGCTTCCCTTAAAAATTCATGACGGCCCCGCCGGTCTGTCCGTCCGGTAATGACATATTCCAGCTTTCCATCAGGAGCAAGTCCGGGCATTTTCCGGTCAAAGATAGGGAACCGGGGCTCCTGGGGTCTGGGTTCTTTTAACAAAGGGCCGGGAACGCACATTAAGGTGGGAAGATATGTGAGCAGGATAGAGGAATAAGCGCCTCCGCCGTTGACCATATCCTGCCATACGATCATGCCCATAGTGTCACAGTGGTAATACCAGCGGCGGCACTCAATCTTGGCGTGTTTGCGGATCATGTTAAAACCAAGCTGCCGGGCTTTGCGTATATCATAGCGCAGGGCACTATCCGAGGGGGCTGTGTAAAGTCCGTCAGGCCAATAGCCCTGATCCAGGACCCCGTTAAGAAAAATACTTTCATGGTTCAGGCATATCCTTGGGATTCCCTGTTCATCCTTTTCCACAGAAAAGCGCCGCATGGCAAAATAGCAGTAAACGGTGTCATTTCCCGAAGTGATTTCTGTCGGATAAAGATAAGGAGTCTGAGGCGTCCAGCTTTTTGGGGCAGGAATGTCCAAGATAAATTTTCTTGAGCCAAATTCCCGGTCGATCACAGGTTTTCCTTCACAGGGAAAAAGTTCCTTTTGATCATCAGATAAGATCACACCATCCCACACTTTGATCCGGACCCAGGGGGAAACGCTGCCGTGCTTTTCGTGGATGTGTATCATAACCTGGTGACGGTCATAATCTGTGTAAAGTTCCACGCCGGTGATATGATGTTTTGGTACGGTTTCCATCCACACGGTTTGCCATATGCCGCTTTGGGCCGTATAGTACATGCCGGAAGGTTCAAGCTTTTGTTTACCCCGGCTGTGATAAGAGGTATCGGAAAAGTCCTGAACCCGGACGGTTAGACGCAGCCGGTTCTGACCGGGACGCAGATAGGGGGTCAGATCTACGTGGAAGGGCAGATAGCCCCCTACATGCTTTTGGACAAAATGCCCATTAATATATATAAGCGCGCACTGATCCACAGCCTCAAAATGAAGGATGCAGCAGGTTCCGCTTTTATAGTCATTAATATGGATCGTCCGCTCGTACCACAAATATTCATCAGGCTGCAGCTGGCGTCCAACGCCGGAAAGCTGGCTTTCCGGGGAAAAGGGTACAAGGATAAGGCCGTCAAAGTTTTTCGGGTATTTCCCGGAGGCAGTGATGGCATACCGCCAGTAGCCGTTTAGTATTTCATATTGAGGGCGCATCATCTGAGGTCTGGGATATTCTTCCAGGACATGTCCGGGATCAAGAGCCTCCCCCCAAACCGTATCCAGGGCAGTAAGGGGCTGCCGCATTTCTTTTTTAGGGAGGGCTTTAAGCATTTCTCTCATCTTCATACACGTACCTCCTCGTGAGGTGAAAAAACGGATTGTAATGGTGTTTTAGGGCGCCGGAGGAACTCTAAAGCGCCGCCTTCGGATTATTTTCATATCCTTATTATACCCGCTTTCATATAGAATCTCAATTATGTTTTAATGTAAAAATACCAGTCGGGGAGTTGTTGCCCGGCCGGTCCTGTGATAAAATGAAAGCATAGATTTTAACGTCTTAGCTCAATCGTTATGTGAATAGTGCTCAGGAGAATGGGGGTATATTGTTGCAATAAGACTATTGACCTTTTACGGTTTTTTGTTTATGATAAAGATAATTAGTTTAACCATTAAACTTAATAATTTGAAAGGCTTAAAAGGTGTAAGCCTGACAGGCAGCTGGGGAAGCGCCTGGCGCCAGGCAGCTGTCTTGCACGGCATGGCATGAGCATTTATTATGTAAAAGAGATCCCAAAGGGGATTTTGTTTGGGTAAAATTGCCCGGAAAAGGAGGATAAAAACATGAATAACGTTCCTGAGATTAAAATGGGTATTGTGGCTGTAAGCCGGGACTGCTTCCCGATGACATTGTCTGAAAGCCGCAGAAAGGCTGTAGCAGCTTCCTACAAAGAAAAATATGGGGATATTTATGAATGTCCTGTTGTTGTAGAAAGCGAGGTCCATATGCAGCAGGCTCTGGCAGATGTAAACGCTGCCGGATGTAATGCCCTTGTGGTTTATCTTGGAAATTTTGGCCCTGAAACAAGCGAAACTCTTCTGGCGAAATATTTTGACGGCCCGGTAATGTTTGCCGCAGCCGCAGAGGAGACAGGAACAAATCTTATTGATGGCCGCGGAGACGCATACTGCGGTATGCTTAACGCCAGCTATAACCTGAAGCTGCGCAATATCCGCGCATATATCCCGGAATATCCGGTAGGAACAGCGGATGAAGTGGCAGATATGATCAATGATTTCATGCCCATTGCCCGTGCCATCGTAGGCCTGAACAACTTAAAGATCATCAGCTTCGGCCCCCGTCCACAGGACTTTTTGGCTTGCAACGCGCCCATTAAGCAGCTTTACAATCTGGGCGTGGAAATTGAAGAAAATTCCGAGCTGGATCTGTTTGAGGCATTTAATAAGCACGCAGGGGATCCCCGTATTCCTGATGTGGTTAAGAGCATGGAAGAAGAGCTTGGCGCAGGAAATAAAAAGCCTGAAGTACTGCCAAAGCTGGCTCAGTATGAGCTGACACTTTTAGACTGGGCAGAGGCCCACAAAGGCTCCAGAAAATATGTAGCCATCGCCGGAAAGTGCTGGCCCGCGTTCCAGACTCAGTTTGGCTTTGTACCCTGCTATGTAAACAGCCGTCTCACAGACAGAGGCATCCCTGTATCCTGCGAAGTTGATATTTACGGCGCTCTCAGCGAGTTTATTGGAACCGTTGTATCCCAGGATACTGTGACACTGCTGGATATTAACAATACGGTTCCTGCGGACATTTATAACGAAGATATTGAAGGCAAGTATGATTATACCCAGAAGGATACATTTATGGGCTTCCACTGCGGAAATACCGCTGCCAGCAAGCTGACTTCCTGCTCCATGAATTTCCAGAGGATCATGGCAAGAACACTGCCTGAGGAAGTAACCCAGGGAACTCTTGAGGGAGACATTATCCCCGGAAATATTACATTCTTCCGTCTCCAGAGCACATCTGACGCAAAACTGCGGGCTTATGTGGCTGAGGGCGAGGTCCTTCCTGTGGCTACCCGTTCCTTCGGCGCGATCGGTGTGTTTGCTATTCAGGAAATGGGAAGATTTTACCGCCATGTTCTTATAGAGAAAAATTATCCTCATCATGGGGCCGTGGCCTTTGGTCATTATGGAAAAGCTTTGTATGAAGTGTTCAAATATGTTGGCGTAGAGCCGGAGGAAATTGACTACAATCAGCCGAGAGTCCTTCCTTACAAGACAGAAAATCCTTTCGCGTAAGGCGGTCAGAGCGGCCTGTAAATGGTGTCTGTCGGCAGACGGAGAACTGAAAAACCGCTGTGCCAGGCAGTGATAAAGATCAAGATCCGGCCAAAGTTCTGGCCGGAGCTTGATCTGTGTGTGCCCGGCGGGCACACGTTCTAACGGGTGAAAATCCCTGACCTGCCTGGCAAGCGGCTGCTGTCCTTGCGAAAGCAGCTATTTAACAGCAGCCGGGATGGTTTTTAATGTAATCGTGGGCGGCATTGGCCATAGCCTTTGCATTTTCAGGCTTGGCGTTGGAAGGAATATCACAGCCGGAGGCGGCGATATATCCTAAAGGCCCAATGTCGTCAATAACGTCAGTGACATATTTATAGACATCGTCGTAAGAGCCAAAGGCTAAAAGCTGGGCGGGAACGTCTCCCAGGAGGCACATGTGATTCCCCAGGATTTTCCGGGCACGGCGGATGTCTGTGGTGCTGTCCAGAGCCATGATGCATTTTTTCTCGGGCATTTCCAGGAAGCGCTCAATGGCCAGATCCCAGCAGGAATCCAGATGGAAAATAGGGATCACATTATTTTTCAGGCACAAATCTGTATATTGCTTAAAGTAAGGCCATACAAAACGGTCCCACAGAGCCGGGGAAAGCATCTGAGGCGATGTACGCCAGCCGCCGATCCACACGCCGATGGGATGAAGCTGATCTATCTGGGCCTGATAGGTTTTCATGGTATATTCCATGGTTTTTGCAAAGACCTCATCCATCATCTCCGGTTCTTCAAAAAGGTCGTCGGCGAAAAAGTTTTCAAGGCCCCGGCCGCCGCAGAAAAACTCAAAGGGCGTGATCATAAGGAAATCACAGATACAGGGGATTCCTGCATCGTGGAAACGTTTGTAAGCTGCTGGGTTGGCTGCGAAAAAGGGTTCCAGCTTGGCATTATTGTCACCCAGCTTTTCTTTTTTGAACTTTTCAAAAAAGTATTCAAAGCCTTTGTCCAGGATGATCTGATAATCCTCCTGTTTCATAAAGTCCGCCTGTTCAACGATCTGCCACATATCGTCATCTCCCAGCTCATTGCCTGGTGTGGCGATTTTAGACAGCCACTGGGCCGGGAGCAGGAACGGGGAAAAGATTACGTTCTGGGTGGCGTCAGCATCCATATCCTCATGGCATTTCAGGTTTACGGTGCAGGCAGCGTCAAAGTCGGTAATATAAGTTTTTAACGGCAGTCCGCAGGCCTTGGCATAGTATGCGTTGGCGCAGGGGGCTACAGGGATGCGGTCCACTGGCTCAAAGGCAATGGCCTTTTTGATCCGCTCAAGATTTTCATCGTACGTGCTCATAAAAAAATACCTCCTCCAAAAAGTGTTTGATTTACATGCGCTTTGTTATATACTTATCTTAAATGGAAAAATACTTTTTCTCAAATGCAAAAAAGCAATGGATACATACACTTTGGTAATGGCTGTTGCTGTGAAAAGCGGGGAAGGCTTATGAACATTATACAAATGAAATATTTTATTACAGCGGCCAGGTGCTTAAGTTTTACAAAAGCGGCCCAGCAGCTTTATATTACCCAGCCGGCCTTAAGCCGCCAGATCCTTTCCATGGAAAAAGAGCTGAACCTTCAGCTTTTTATCCGGACTGGCAGGACTGTGCGCCTGACGCCGGCAGGGCGTATCCTGTATGAACGGTTTCAGGGGATTTATGAGGATTATCAAAAGGCGGTGTTTACCGCGAAGCAAAGCTTTAAAGGCCTGTCAGGAAAGCTGAATATCGGCATCCTGGACGGAGCCAGGGTGGGAGATCTGTTTCCCGGGACGCTGCGGCATTTTGCGGCCAATTATCCCAATGTGGAGATCAATCTGAGAAATTACAGCTTTAACGGGCTGATCCAGCGGCTTTACGACAGTGAGCTGGATCTGATCATTACCTTGAAATTTGACGTGGCTTACCGGGAAAATATTAATTTCAGAGTCATCGAAAAAACAAGGGATCATATTGTGGTGCATAAAAATCACCCCCTGGCATCTAGAGATTACGTGACTTTGGGGGATTTTGGAAATGATGTTTTTATGATGGTGTCTGAGGAGGATTCTGTTATGTCTCCCAGACTGATCAAGGAGGCCTTAAGCCGGGCTGGAGTCCATCCAAACATCCGGTATGCCTCTTCCATCCAGGAAGAAATGCTGTGGGTGGAGGCCGGCGTAGGGGTGTGTATCCTGGATTCCAGAAATGCCATGCAGGATAACCCATCGGTGCGGTTTTTAAACACGGATATTGTCAGCGACCCAAGCTTAAGCCTGGCTTGGCATAAAGATAATGACAATCCTTTAAGAGGGATTTTTACCGAAGTATTTATGGAAGATAAAGGCGACGGCTCGGAGGACGGATCCGTTGCGGATTAAAGGAGCGTTTGGCGCTGTTATTGAGATAGGAGGAGAAAAAAATGAGCCTGTATATTGGTGTGGATCTTGGAACATCCGCGGTAAAGCTTTTACTTATGGAGGGTTCCGGAAAAATTGAGAAAATCGTGTCAAAGGAATATCCCATTTCCTTTCCCCATCCTGGCTGGTCGGAGCAAAATCCTCAGGACTGGTGGAATGGGGTTGTAGAGGGGATCCATGAGCTGACCTGCGGTTGTGACAAATCCCAGGTGGCGGGCATCAGCTTTGGCGGACAGATGCACGGCCTCGTGATCCTTGATGATAAAGATCAGGTGATCCGTCCGGCCATTTTGTGGAATGACGGCCGCACCACAAAGGAAGTGGATTATCTTAACAATGTGATCGGAAAGGACAAGCTGTCTCAGTATACCGCCAATATTGCCTTTGCAGGATTTACCGCGCCAAAGATCTTATGGGTGCGGGAAAATGAGCCGGAAAACTTTGCCCGGATCGCTAAGATCATGCTGCCTAAGGATTATATTGCTTATAAAATGACCGGGGTTCACTGTACAGATGTGTCCGATGCTTCTGGTATGCTTCTTTTAGATGTGAAGAACCGCCAGTGGTCGGACGAAATGATCCGGATCTGCCATATCCGTAAGGATCAGCTGGCCCATATTTATGAAAGCTATGACGTGGTTGGCACATTAACTCAGGAGGCGGCTCAGACCCTTGGACTGCCTCAAAGCTGCAAGGTGGCCGCAGGCGCCGGAGATAACGCGGCAGCTGCTGTAGGTACCGGCACGGTAGGGGACGGCATGTGTAATATTTCCCTGGGAACCAGCGGAACCATTTTTATTTCCAGCGATAAGTTTGGTGTGGATGAAAATAATGCCCTCCATTCCTTTGGACATGCGGATGGCCATTATCATCTTATGGGCTGTATGCTCAGCGCCGCTTCCTGCAATAAGTGGTGGATGGATGATATTATCGGTACAAAGGATTATGGCAAAGAGCAGGCGGATATACAGAAGCTTGGAGAAAATCATGTATTTTTCCTGCCTTATCTTATGGGCGAGCGTTCGCCCCACAATGACCCTAACGCCCGGGGAACGTTTATCGGCCTGACTATGGACAATACCCGCAGTGATATGACCCAGGCGGTTTTAGAAGGCGTGGCTTTTGCTATGAGAGATTCCTTTGAAGTAGCAAAGTCTCTGGGCCTGGCTATTGAGCGGACAAAGATCTGCGGCGGCGGCGCAAAGAGTCCTTTGTGGTGCAAGATCATGGCCAATGTTCTTGGAATCAAGGTAGATCTTCTGGAATCTGAGGAAGGACCGTCCATGGGCGGCGCTATGCTGGCTGCTGTGGCCTGCGGGGAATATCCGTCAGTAAAAGCGGCAGCAGACGCCATTGTCCGGGTAGTGGATACGATTGAGCCGGACCCTGAGCTGGTGGAAAAATATGAAAAGAAGTACCGCCAGTTTGTAAAAATCTACCCAACCGTGAAAGGGCTGTTCGCTCAGTGGGTCCAGGAGGACTAAAAGGATGCTTTTGGCCGGAGGCTGCGGCGATACGAACGGAAGGCCCGGGATCGGAGAAACCTCTCACTTAGAGGAGGCCTACGCTTTTGGGAAAAATATTTATCCGGAGGAGGGAGGGTAAAAGGATAGCAGTCCGGTTGCCCGGCTTGTTACATTTAAGGAGGACATTTTAATGGCAATACAAAAAATACCCCTGGAAAATCTCCATAACACAAGAGATCTTGGCGGTTTTGTTACAAAAGACGGGCGGAAAGTAAAGCCCCATCGGCTCATCCGCAGCGGTGATCTTAAAGATGCCACAGAAAATGATAAAAAGCTTTTGGTGGATACTTACGGCCTGAATATGATCGTAGATTTCCGCACAGCTTTGGAATGTAAGGACCGGCCGGACCCTGAGATCCCCGGTGTTTCATATGTATGGCATCCTATTTTTGAAGAGAAAAAGTCCGGTATTACCCGGGAAATGGATGAAGAAAATGATTTTTTAGAAGATTTTACCCAGGAGGCCCTTTCTGGTCATATGTCCGCGGAGGACCGGATGAACATGCTGTATCTGCAAATGGTGTCCAGCTCTCATGTGCGCGGCCAATACAGCCGATTTTTTGATATGCTCCTGTCCCATGAAAAGGGGGCCATTTTGTGGCACTGCAGCGCCGGAAAAGACCGGGTAGGCATGGGGACAAGCCTGGTTTTATATGCTTTGGGTGTGGATAAAGAGATTATAT
>CAZMGH010000050.1:0-14190 GCA_964565805.1 uncultured Lachnospiraceae bacterium | reverse complement strand
AACATATTTACACATATTTTGTTTTATGATAGGCTGATATCAGGATCGTTAATATTATAACACACAGTTTTTTATCTGTAAAATTCGACTTTTCTTGAACATTAATAGATAATCGTTATAAGTAATACCAGGGAATGGAGTGTGTTTTATGGATTTTATACAGCTTTCTTATTTTATTGCTATTGCCAGGTATGGAAATTTTACAGCGGCGGCACGTCAGTTTTATGTATCTCAGCCTTGCATCAGTCACCAGATCCGGATGATGGAAAAGGAGCTGGGGGTGGCATTATTTCAACGAAATACACGCAAGGTTACATTAACCTCCGCCGGAGAGATTTTTCTGGAGGATGCCAAAAAGATGGTTGATCTTATGGAAAATGCCAGAAACCGCCTGCTCCAGGAAGATAAAGGGACTATGCATTTGTCCATTGCCCATCTGGCTTCGCCCACCCATCTTTTTCTGCCGCCGGTGGTAAAAAAGTTCAGGCAGATGAATCCTTATATCCAGATTGAGATGCATCGTCTGGATGCTTACGGCGTACTGGAAGCGGCTAAGGAGCATAAATATGATATTTACTGCTCTATGGCACTGGACCTTTCGTCAGTCCCTACTCTGACAGGGAAAATGATCCAGGCGGACCATTACTGTCTTGTTACGCCTAAGGACCATCCGGCTCTGACCCGGATGGATATTGATTACGAAAAAGTGGCCAGCGAGCCGTTTCTTGTTTTTAATCCCAAACGGGCTGCAGTGATGCACCACCAGATCCTTCAGATCTGCAGCCAGCTTGGATTTTCTCCAAGGATCACAGGCACTTACGATCTGTATGAAGACCTGCTTTACGGGGTGGAATCCGGGCTTGGGCTCACGATTTTGCCTTACCGCACCCGGAATTATATGAATGGAAGTCTGGCCTACACTTTAATTGACGTACCTAATGTGTCCGCGGACCTGGAGTTGTGCTGGGAGCGGGAGATTACTAATCCGGCCGTGCCTTTATTTTTAGAAGTGTTTAGGGATTATATGCAGAAATATCCGGAGATGTTTGCGTGAAAAGACGAGCCGTTGAGGGACAGATATTGACCGTTGGAGGACGATTTGTTTCAACTATTTACAATATGAGAGCAGGTGGTATAAAATGTCGGTAGGATTAAATCCTGAAAGTATGGTGCCATATGAAAAATGAAGAATTTATTGTAAAAAGTTTAGGCTCTGATGATTTATCCGATGAGGAGGTGGTGCTGCGGCTGGCTATTGTGGATGACGATCCGGAAATTTTGAAAATAGAAGAGGCATTGGCAAGAAAGTTTTTTGATCATTCTAAGTGTAAATATCAGATTAAGTCCTATCTTCGTCCGAAACAGTTATTGCAGGAGCTTAAAGATCGTACACAGTCGTTTAATCTGTTTATGGTGGATATTGAGATGGAAGAATTATCCGGGCAGGAGTTGATCATCCGGGTCCAGAGGCTATATCCGAATAGCGTGATCATTATTGTGTCAAACTATGCGAAATACGCAATTGACGGTTATCGATACGGCGTTCTCCGCTATATATGTAAACAGGAACTTGAAGAAAAGTTGGGTGAAGCTCTGGAAAGCGCATGCCAGATCATTTGTCAGGAGCAGTCTCAAAAGCTTTTGTTTATTTCTTCCAGGGATAAGGTGATCCTAAAGATTCAGGATATTTTGTATGTTCATTATGAGCGAAAGTACACTTTTTTCTATACTGAAAATGGCTTTTGTAAGATACGCTGCACTTTAAGTGACGCTTTGAATTTTTTAGACGCAGAACCTTTTGTGCAGACAGACAAAGCTTATGCTGTAAATGTGCGGTACATATCCAGTATGGATGAGGATACCATCTGCGTGAGCAACGGAAGTAAAATGCCAGTCAGTCGAAGACGGAGACGGGATGTAGTAGACAAGATTGCATCTGTGGGTACGATTCGCGAACTTCTTAAAGGAAAGGCGGAGACTCAGATATGAGAGACGTCATTTATATCCTCCTAGCTACTACACAGTGTGGTCTTTTGTACAGCTTCGCGCAAATGTGCTACAGGAAAAGAAAGCTCAACTGGATCCGCCTGGGACTGGCGGCTGGGCTTTTTGCTATGACCGTTTTTTTATCGGCGGGGAATCGGGTGATTTTTGACATACAGTTTTCTTTGCTTATGGCGTTTTTTCAGTCTGTATTGTTTTCAATTTTCCTGTGGACGATTTACCGCATAAAAATATTTTTTTGCTTTTCGGTCTGTTACTTTTATTTTTCAGTGATCGGTCTGACCGAGTCAGTTGGTTTGTCAGTTATAACTGTAAAACGGGATTTTGAGACGGATTATGAAATGTTCTGGCAGCCGTATACTTTATACTTGTCAGCCTTATTGGGGATTTTCCTTGCTTTATGGATCGCTTTAATAGATGTAGGACATAGAAAAAAGAAAAACATTTATTTTCTGCTAAAGACCAGCGTTCTTATACCGCTTGGTTTTGCGGCTCAGGTCTTGTCCTTTATTTATCTAAACTTTAACGATTTTAACGCTGCTTCCGGGCTTTGGCTGAGTATGTTTTTGGGAAGTATCGCGTTTTTTGGTGTCATAGCTTTTCTGGCTATCAGTAAAATCTATACACAAATGGCATATGAAAGTCGGCTTGTAAAACAGCAGGATATACAGCTTAAAAAACAGATTGAAGAATTAACACGGGCTGAGGCGGAAAAGTCAAAGATGCTTCATGACCATAAACATGATTTCCTGATAATGAAACAGTTGGAAAGCAATGGAGAGTATGATAAGCTCTCAGAAGTTTTGGATCAAAAGATTTTAGAAAGCAGTCAGGTGAAGAAGAAATATTATACAGGGAACGTTATGGCAGACTTGGTGCTAGCCATGAAGGAAGCCAAGGCAGCCAGTGAAAAGATTGATTTTCAAACGGATTGCATAACTTTAGGTGAAATTTCAGCGGGTTATGATGTGTGTATTTTATTAAGCAATCTTTTAGATAATGCGTTGGAAGCCTGCGGTGAACTAAAAGGGAAACACCCTTATATTTATGTGTCCCTGGGACGTCAGGGACGAATGTTATGGTTTCATATTCTTAATTCCAGCACTAGAGCTCCGGTTGTAAAAAATGGCCGGTTTATAACATCTAAAACCGATAAACCCCTTCATGGATACGGATTGGTTAGTGTCCGGCAAATTGTAGAAAAGTATCATGGAAGTATTGATTTTGACTATGATGATACATATTTTAGCGTAAAAGTTCTAATAGAATTGAAGGAAGGAGAAGATGATAATGGAAAATGAAAAGAAATTATATAATCATATAAGGCTAGATGGTAAAAATGTTTAAATTTCAAAAATATAACCTTCGAACCGGCCTGAACATTCCCTTTCGCTGTGCCGGTGGATGGATGGCCATGTATCTGGGAATCATGGCGGCAGGATGGATGATCCCGACGTTAAGGATCTGGGTAAATGCCCGGTTCCTGGATGAAACCATCGGCTATTTGACCCGGGGACAGGGCCTGGTTCGGCTGGGATTTTTTCTTGTCCTCCTTGGACTGATCCTTCTGGCAAATATATTAAGCTCCCCTCTGATGGAGTGATGCCGCCAACACATAGAGAATGAAACAGAGAAAAAGTACAAGACTGCCCTTGTGGAGAAAATATCGCGGCTTTGTCTTGAGGATCTGGAAAATCCTGAAATTTCTGACCGGATCCAGAGGGTGCAAAAGGATGCTGCCGAGCATGTGATGAAGGGAATGGACGGCGTTTTAGCCATTGGCGGTATTGGAGTGCAGGCAGCAGGTTTTTTGTCCATGCTTTTCTTTCAGGCATGGTGGTCTGTTTTCCCTATTACAGTGATCCTGGGCATTGTTGCCGCTATGAGCTGGGAAGGTGGCTTAAGGCAATACAGGGCAGTACAGGAAGTGTCCCAGGAAAAGCGTTTATGTGATGCTCTTGAGGAAATGCTTTTGGATCGTAAATATACAGATGAGCGGACTCTGTTTTCGTATCTTCCTTTTGTGCAGGATCAGTGGAATAAATTGTATATGAAGGTCCGGAGGAAGGAACGCAAAGTGGTTGTTAAAAATCTGTTTCAGATCAAAGGAATCAGTATTTCTGCTACAGCAGTGACCCTGGCCTGCGCCTTTGTGCTGCTGTGGCCCATTGCCTGGGGACAGATTTCTGCCGGTATGTTTATTGCCCTAATCCAGGGGGCAGAAAATCTTGTGAGCCTTTTGTCCTGGGATCTTTCCGATCAGGTGGCCCAGGCTGCTGTATACCGGGAGTATTTAAATGATCTGGGGATTTTTATGGGACTTCGAGAGCAGGAAGGGATCCTGGATGCTCCAAAGAGGGGAGAAAGACAGCTGGAACGGATCGAATTTTCTCATGTGTCTTTTTCTTATCCCGGAAGTCAAAGGAAAGTGCTGGATGATCTGAATCTTGTTATAGAAAAGGACAGGCATTATGCTCTGGTTGGGGCAAATGGCGCCGGAAAGACAACGCTTATTAAGCTTTTGACCGGGCTGTATGAAGATTATGAAGGAGAAATACGAATCAATGGTCGTTCTATCCGGGAGTACAGCCGGGCGGAATTAAAATCGTATATGACTGTGTTATTTCAGGATTTTGGACGGTTTGAAGTATCATTGTATGACAATATGGTTCTGGGAAGCGGCGGACAGGATTTAAAGGACGTAGATCCGGAGCGGCCTAAAGGGCTTCTTAAGGATATGGGGCTTTGGGAAATGTGCCTACGTCTCCCTCATGGGATGGATACGGTTCTCGGAAAGCTTAGCAACGATGGCGTGGATTTGTCCGGCGGCCAGTGGCAGAAGCTGGCCATGATCCGGGTGCTGCTGTCGCCGTCACCGCTGGTGATCTTAGATGAGCCTGCGGCAGCGTTGGACCCGACAAGTGAATCACACCTTTATGAAAATTTTGGCAGGATCAGCCAGAACCGCACGGCATTGCTCATTACCCACCGCCTTGGATCTGTCCGTCTGGCAGACCAGATCATTGTCCTGGATAAAGGAGGGGTGAAGGAGCAGGGAACTCACAGAGAGCTTATGGCTGCAAAGGGCCTTTATAAAACAATGTATGAAAGTCAAAGGGGGTGGTATGATGACTAAAGAAATCCATCGCCTGAGCCAAAAGGAGCGTCCGTTGCTGATCGGCGCTTTTGCACGGCTGATATGGGAAATTTTTCGCATATGTCCGGCAGAGACGGTGCTGTGGAGTATTTGCGATATTTGTCATGCCGCTTGTTCTGTGGTTGTGGTGGTCTTTAGCCAAGGGCTTTTTGATTCTGTGGAAAATGCAGCTGCTTCCGGAAGTGTGGAAGCAATGCTGCGGCCTTTTGCTTGTTTTGCTGTAGCGATGATCGCTTTGGAGGCAGTGAACGGGCTGTCCAATTTCCGTCTGGAATACCGGTCACCTAAAATCCTTAAGGCGCTTCATGATCAGCTTCAGGATAAAGCGTCTGAAATATCTCCCGTGGATTATGAGCGGACGGATTTCCTTAACATTCTCCAGGGGGCTAAAACCGGGTTGGAGCAGGGCTTTAGGGTGGCGCAGTTTATCCTTACGGTAGCAACCTTTTATCTTCCCTATTTTGTATTGATGGGGATTTATCTGCGCCAACTGTCTTCCAATACTGATCTTTTTGCTGTTGCTGGTTTTTGTGCCGGTGATCGGAGGTCAGATTTTAAGATACCGTTTTTTTGGACAGACGGAAGATGAAGCAGTGATTTGGCGCAGGCGGGGAGAATATTTTGAAAAAACCCTGTGTAGTCGGGACACGGTAAAAGAGATACGGACCCTGGGGGTCTTCAGGTACTTCATGGATAAATATGTGCATGCTGTAAAAACCGTGGCACAGAAGCTTCAATCAGCGGCCCGGCGCCAGCTTGGCATTGATCTTCTTTTGTGCAGCCTTACGGTCCTAGGCTATATGGGGATCCTTTTGCTCCTTGTCCGGGAAATGCTGGCGGGCCATATTTCTGTGGGAAGCTTTGCGGCTGTATTTGGCGGTGTGACCACCATGTATATGTATGCCCGGGAAGTGTTTGTGGGAATATTGAGAAATATTACAAGAAATGCCTTTGCAGTGCGCAATTATCAGCGTTTTTTGGAATATGAGCCTCCCGGGACTGGCCAGGGGCGGGGGGAGATCGTACATCATCCGGCAAAACAAGCGTCTCCTGATGCGTCCTCTGACAGCGGCGCTGAACCAGAGGATGGCCCGGAGCCGCCTCACAGGTCTGATTTTGGGATTCGGATCATTTTAGAACATGTGTCCTTTGCCTATCCCAATCAGGAGAAAAATGCACTGGAGGACATTTCCCTTACATTATCTCAGGGAGAATCGATTGCTCTGGTGGGAGAAAACGGCGCCGGAAAGACTACTCTGGCCCGGTTGATCCTTGGTCTTTATCCGCCCGGTGCAGGTAGGATCATTTATGATCTTCCCGGGGAAGGGGACCGGATGCAGGAGGATGGAGACGGAACCCAAAACAATGCTGAACAAAAAGGCGCCGAGAAAAAGAAAGCAGACCCGTTGAGATTTTTAAGGTGTTCTGCGGTTTTTCAAAATTTTCAGAAATACCCTATGACATTAAAAGAGAATGTGGTGATCAGTGACTGGAAAAGAGGAGCAGAAGAATACCGGATTCCTCATATATGCAGCAGCGTGGGCCTGTCCATAGGATCGGACAGCTTTCCGGATGGATTGGAGACTCTGCTTGCTGTTCCATTTGGCGGCGTGGATCTGTCCGGGGGCCAGTGGCAGCGGGTTGCTATGAGCCGTGGGCTGTTCCGGGAACATGAAATTATTGTTCTGGATGAACCGACCGCAGCGATCGATCCTATGGAAGAAACCGCTTTGTATAAAACCTTTGCCAGGATTTCTCGGGGAAAACTGTCGGTAATCGTCACCCACCGCCTGGGCGCGGCCAAGATCGCTGATCGTATCCTTGTGCTAAAAGACGGGAAGCTTTTGGACATGGGAAGCCATGATGCGCTGATGAGGCAGTGCAACTATTACCGGGAGCTGTATGAGGCTCAGTCAAAATGGTATAAATAAAAAAATCTGTTTTGATTAACGGGATGTATAGCATGCTCTGCACATCCCTTTAATTTTATTGACTTGAGTTTCCGCGATTGCTATATAATAGTCACCCGGAAGGATACTTTAATATAGGCTTTATGACAGGAATTACCGGAATAGGATACGCATTATTGAGACAGTATTCTATGCATCTGCCAGATGTTTTGAGAATGGAATGGCACAGGAAAATCTATGCCAGTTCCGAAATCCGATGGTGATCTAAATTTACAGGAGGGCCTATTTATGAAAGGAAATTGTACAAACCCGGTAGTTTATGAAGTCTTTGCAGGTATGTGCAAAATACTGAAGGATGTGGGAGGCATAATGTATAAGGAAATGGCCATAGATATGGGCATTGAATTTAGCACGTTCAGCAAGCTTTTAAGCGGAAAACGGCCCATTACCGAAAAATATGTGAAGAAAATTTTTGATTATTTAAGATGCAGTTCCTTTGAAGTCTATGAGCCCATGTTTCTTGAACATATCTGTCAGGTTTTTAAAATATCGGAAACAAGTATGCTTTACAGAAAAATGAAGGCCAGGGCCTACAAGGATCTGCTTCGGTATTTATTCTATGAGTTCACCATGGAAGAAATCAGAGAAGAGATAGATTTAAAGCATTTGTTTTTATTTTACCTTCATAAATATTTTGGACAGGTTCTGGAAGAGCGGGCGGAGGAATGTCACGGCTACAGGATTATAAACGATGAGCAGACGCAGGAGTTGGAGATGCAGCTTGAGCTGACACCTAACAGTATTATTGAAATCGGACAGCCCTCAGAAAATGGGTGGATCCGTAAGATATGCATCCTTGTATGTCCAAGCCGATGGCACCGTGAAGCAGATGTTTTGAAAAATCCCCTGTTTATTGAAAATTTTAGAAATTGCATGGTGGTGCGTTTAAAAGAGGACAGGACTGAAAAACTATGTGCCATGGGCCGGGCAGAGAGTGTTGACGGGACTCTGGCAGAGTTTGAGGTATTCCACACTGAGAGAATTTACAGCAGCGCCAGGGAACTGGCAGAAATGATGTTTAAAAAGGTGTGCATAGAATAACTGTAGAACATTGTCCGGTGGTTTGTTCTTGTTCTCTTCGTGGACAGCAGCCTGGGTTATTATGCGATGAAAAAGGAAAACTTCCAGGGTTAACAAAACGGCTTGTTTATGGTATACTAATGAGACTGGCGATAATTCCCAGAAAGGAGAGTGTATCATGCAGAGAAAAAGAGCAAATGTTGGCGCCCTTTGTGCTGGGCTTGTGATTGTGGCGATGCTTGCGGGTATATTTGTAGGAATACTTATAGGAAGGTCCATGAATACATCCTCAGGAGACACCCAAGTTGTGTCCGGAGAATCAGGAACTTCTGAGAGCAGTACAGTTCCGGAAGCATCTGATGATGCAGGCGTTGTTACGGAATCTGTGCTGGAAACTTCGGAGAGCGGCAGTGAAAGTGAATCCGGAACCACGGTTTTGTCCGTTAATGGCCGGAATATATCCATGGAAGAAATTAATTATTATTTATATCAGCAGAGAGATTATTTTGTGGAGCTTTATGGAGAGGATCCATGGGAGATCGTTATGGATGATGGCAGGACCGTGGCTGAATATGCCAAGGAACAGCTTTATAATGATATTGTAAGAATCCAAATTCTTGCAGGACAGGCAGAAAATTACGGAATTTCCCTGACCGATGAGATGAATGCCCAGCTGGCGGATTCTGCCCAGCAGTATGTAGACCAGTTAGGCCCGGAAATCTGTGAACAGTTTGGATTAAATGCTTCCGCTATTGTCCAGGTATTCCAGGACGGGGAGCTGAGCAGCTCTGTTTACAATGCAGTCTGGGATCAGCTGACAAGCCAGCTGCAGGAGGATCCGGATTACAGCGGCCTTTCAGATGAGGATTTAGAAACTGCTGTTAATGACGCCTATAATACTTTGTATCAGGAGTGGCTGGATGCAGCGGATATTCAGACCACAGATATTTGGGATACGATTGTTGTAGGTTCTGTAGGCTGACCGGGTGAAGACCATGAAATATGACGCGATAACAGAAGGAGTCTTTCTGGAACGGCCAAATCGTTTTATAGCCAAGATCCTTGTGGATGGCCGACAGGAGATGGCCCATGTGAAAAATACAGGCAGATGCCGGGAATTGCTTATTCCCGGCGTCTGTGTTTACCTGGAAAAAAATAATAACCTAAAGCGGAAAACGGCCTTTTCCCTGATTGCAGTCCAAAAAGGGGAACGGCTGATCAATATGGATTCCCAGGCGCCTAACGTTGTGGCAGAAGAATACATAAAAGCGGGACATGTGGTTGAGGGCCTGACCCATCTTAAGAAAGAATATAAATACAAGGATTCCAGGTTTGATTTTTACTATGAAGCAGGTCAAAGAAAAGGGTTTATAGAGGTTAAAGGCGTAACACTGGAGGAAAATGGAATTGTCCTTTTTCCTGATGCGCCAACGCTTCGGGGCGTAAAACATTTACATGAGCTGTCCCAAGCCGTTTCTTCAGGATACGAGGCTGGGGTTTTGTTTGTTGTGCAAATGGAAAATGTCCGCTATTTTACCCCAAATGTCCGGACCCACCCGGAATTTGCCCAGGCATTGATCTACGCCAGGGACCATGGAGTTTTTGTCCGTGCCCTCTGGTGCAGGGTTGGGAAGGATACATTGGAAATTGCCGGAGATGTACCGGTAGTATTGTAAAAAGCAGGCCAATAGGAGGAAATCCCCAGAGGGATACCCATATGGCCTTGAAAGGCAGGCCAATAGGAGGAAATTTGGAAAATATGAGTATTTATGAATCTTTAAATCCTGTGCAGCAGGAGGCGGTTTATCATACGGAAGGGCCGGTGCTCATCCTGGCCGGCGCCGGTTCAGGGAAGACCCGGGTGCTGACCCACCGGATCGCATGGCTTATTGGAGAGCAAAATGTGAATCCGTGGAATATCCTGGCCATTACTTTTACTAATAAGGCTGCCGGGGAAATGCGGGAGCGCGTGGATGAGATCATCGGTTATGGTTCGGAAAATGTGTGGGTGAGCACTTTTCATTCCACCTGTGTCCGGATCCTTCGCCGCTTTATTGATAAGATCGGCTATGACAGAAATTTCACCATTTATGATGCAGATGATCAGAAGTCGGTTATAAAAGAGGTTTGTAAAAAACTGAATATTGATACAAAGGTCATTAAGGAACGGTCCATAATGTCAGCAATTTCTTCGGCCAAGGATGAGCTGCTGACCCCGGATGAACTGGAGATACGGGCTCATGGGGATCCGCACCGTAAGCGTGTGGCTTTAGCTTATCGGGAATACCAAAGTATCCTTCACAAAAATAATGCCCTGGATTTTGATGATTTGATCATGAAGACCGTTGAACTGTTTAAAACCCAGCCGGATGTGCTGGACTATTATCAGAATCGTTTCCGGTACATTATGGTAGACGAGTATCAAGATACCAATACAGCTCAGTTTAAGTTTGTCAGTTTGTTAGCTGCAAAGTACCGGAACCTTTGCGTTGTCGGTGATGATGACCAGTCTATTTATAAATTCCGGGGCGCGAATATTTATAATATTTTAAATTTTGAAAAAGAATACCCGAATGCCAAGGTGATCAAGCTGGAGCAGAATTACCGCTCAACAAAAACTATCCTTGAGGCCGCCAATGAAGTGATCCATAACAATTCCGGGCGAAAGGCTAAATCCCTCTGGACCGCTAATGAGGCTGGGGATAAAGTATCTTTTGAACAGTATGATTCAGAATATGAGGAAGCCGCAGGGGTGGTGGATCATATCTATACGCTGACTAAAGACGGCAAGGCCAAGTACAGTGATTGTGCCATTTTATACCGGACCAATGCCCAGTCCCGTGTCCTGGAGGAAAAATTTGTCCTTCAGGGGATCCCGTACAGGATCATTGGTGGACAGAATTTCTATGCCCGCAAGGAGATCAAGGATCTGCTGTGTTATTTAAAGACTGTTGATAATGGCAGAGATGACCTGTCTGTGCGGCGGATCATTAATGTTCCCAAGCGGGGCATCGGCGCGACGACTTTAAATAAAGTGGATGCCTATGCGGTCAGCCACGGGCTGAGCTTTTTTGAGGCTTTGTGTGAAGCCGACCAGATCCCTGCCCTGGGGAAGGCTGCTGGAAAGATCCAGGGCTTTGTCAATATGATCCAGGTCTTTCGGGCACAGGCAAAGTATGTGTCTTTGGATAAGCTGTTTTCCCAGATTCTGGAGGCAACAGGATATATCTTGGAACTGGAGGCGGAGAAAACGAAGGAGGCCATGGGAAGGATTGAAAATATCGATGAGCTTATGAATAAGATCGTTGCCTATGAGGAAAGCCATGAAGAGCCTTCTTTAAGCGAATTTTTAGAAGAGGTTTCTCTGGTGGCGGATATTGATAATCTGGACGAATCGAATGAGAAGGTTGTCCTGATGACTCTTCACAGCGCCAAAGGGCTGGAGTTCCCCTATGTGTTTATGACCGGTATGGAGGACGGGCTTTTCCCCAGCTATATATCCATTGTCAGCGATGATCCTATGGAGATTGAGGAGGAGCGGCGTCTGTGTTATGTAGGCATCACCCGTGCCATGAAGCATTTAACCCTGACTTGTGCCAAAAGCCGTATGGTCCACGGAAATACTCAGTATAACCGGGCATCCAGGTTTGTAAGGGAAATTCCTTCAAGGCTTTTAGACGGAGGCAGCGCTATCGCTTCACCCTTTGAGGGTTCCGGTTATAGCAAGTTTAAAATCAACGACAGCGGTTTTTGTTCCGGCGAGATCCCCTTTGGAGGCACTTTGTCATCCTATAGCCAGGCCCGTCCAAGATCGTCCACGGCCAGTCCGTCAGGGACATTTGCGGGGGATGCAGACCGGGGAAGCAGAGCATCAAAGCTGGATGAGCTTTTAAAGAGCAAAAAGATTTTTAAGGGCAGCGATGTTTTTGATAAGAACAAAACTATTTCTCCTTCTTCCATAGCCCTTTATGGGGGCAAAATGGCAGTGACAGCCAACGATAAGCTTCAAAGGGCCATGAATATGTCCGGCGGCCTTTCCTATGGGGAAGGGGATCGGGTCCGCCATATAAAATTCGGCGAAGGTACGGTGGTCAAGCTTGTAAATACCGGGGATGAATATGAGGTTACTGTAAATTTTGATAAAGCTGGCGCGAAAAAAATGAAAGCCAGCTTTGCAAAGCTGACAAGAATATAACTATTTTGTTGTATTTTTGCCCCGTTGGTGGTATACTAAAACCAACATTATATCGGAAAGGGTGTTGTGCGATGAATAAACTTGAGGATGTATTAAGCCTTGCAAAAATCTCGGATTTCCTTCAGAAAAAAGACTTTGAAAGTGAAAAAGAAGAGAAAAAAAGAACCGCGATTATTGTCGTTGCAGTTGTTGCCGGACTGGCAGTGATCGCCGCTGTTATTTTTGCTGTTTATAAATATCTTACAGCAGATGATTATGACGATTTTGAAGATGATTTCGAAGATGACTTTGATGATGATTTTGATGACGACTTTGAAGACGAGGATGACCTTGAAGACGAAGCCGCCGAAGAGGATTCCGATAAATAATATGAACCCGATGACAGAGGCAGATGCTTTGCATCTGCCCCTTTTGCTGTGAGCACTTAGCGAAGCCAAGCCTCAGGCGCGGGCTGAGGTTAGTGGGAACGTAAATCGAGAACCTTAACGAGACGAGAGCAAAGCGAACGCCATAGATTGGAGATGACTATGAAAAAAGGTGAAATTTACGAAGGTATTGTAGAAAAAATCGACTTCCCTAATAAGGGGAGAGTGTGGGTGGTTCCGGTGTGGGTCACTGTAAAAAATGTAATTCCCGGGCAAAAGATTTGTTTCAGGATTCATAAAAAGAGAAAAGACCGGTGCGAAGGAATCCTTTTGGAGGTGTTGGAAAAATCTCCCCGGGAAGTATGTCCTCCGGTATGCAAAAATTTCCCTGCCTGTGGCGGGTGCATGTATCAGACCATGGCTTATGCAGATCAGCTGGATATGAAGGCCAGCCAGGTGAAGGCGCTTTTAGATCAGACCTTAAAGCAATGCGGCCAGGTCCAGGAAGGTGGTTCGCCGGATTATGTGTTTGAAGGCATTTGTCCAAGTCCTCTCCAGTGGGCCTATCGAAATAAAATGGAGTTCTCTTTTGGGGATTCCTATAAGGATGGACCTTTGGCACTCGGTTTACATAAGAAAGCAAGCACCTATGATATTCTCACCACAGATGACTGTAAAATTGTTCATAAGGACTTTACAGAGATCTTAAGCTGTGTGTTGGATTACTTTACCCGTCATCCACAGCCCTTTTACAAGAAAATGCAGCACGAAGGCTACCTGCGCCATCTTCTTGTGCGCCGGGCTCAGGTAACGGGGGAAATTTTAGTAAATCTTGTCACAACAAGCCAAAGAGAAACAGACCTTTCCGGATTGGTTGCACAGCTTCTTAAGCTGAGGCTGGAAGGCCGTATTGTGGGGATTTTGCATATTATTAATGACAGTCTGGCAGATGTGGTACAAAGTGATGAGACAAGGATCTTGTACGGAAATGATTATTTTTATGAGGAGCTTTTAGGTTTAAAGTTTAAGATCACCCCATTTTCCTTTTTCCAGACCAATTCCCTTGGGGCAGAGGTCCTTTATAGTCTGGCTAGATCCTATATTGGCGATACAAAAAATATGACAGTTTTTGACCTGTATAGCGGTACTGGCACTATTGCCCAGGTTTTGGCGCCTGTAGCGAAAAAGGTGATCGGTGTGGAAATCATTGAGGAGGCAGTGGCAGCGGCCAGAGAAAACGCAGCCTTAAATCATTTGGATAACTGTGAATTTATTGCCGGGGATGTTCTTAAAGTTCTGGATACCATTAAGGAAAAACCGGATTTTATCGTGCTGGATCCGCCAAGAGATGGCATCCATCCCAAGGCCCTGGAAAAAATTATTGATTATGGTGTGGAGCGGATGGTTTACATTTCCTGTAAGCCTACCAGTCTGGCACGAGACTTGGAAGTGCTCATTCCAAGAGGGTATAAGGTAGAG
>CAZMGH010000049.1:0-14695 GCA_964565805.1 uncultured Lachnospiraceae bacterium | reverse complement strand
AAAGTTTTTGGAATTTTCGGGATTGTTTTATTGTTTAATTATCAATGTTCTTTTGTTTCTTTCTGCTCTCAGCTGTCTCTCGAACAACTCTAATAGAGTATCACACTTAAAAGTTTCTGTCAAGCACTTTTTTATCTTTTTTGAAGGCACTTTTTTCAAGAACTTTCCGCTCTTCCCTGCTTCTCGCAGACAGCTTTTATAGTCTACCATCTTAATTTTTATATGTCAACACCTTTTTTTACCTTATTTTATAATTCATTGGTATTTTTTAAACACCCAAATACGGCAGCAATAGTTTTGTATCGCTGCCGTGTTTCACAAAATAGATTTAAACGCCATTTCTCCAACTTTTTCTTTGCGTTCCTGCATAAAAGAAGACTTATTTTTAAAACAGTACCTTCCCCATATCTGCCATCAGCTGGAGCAGATAGTTATTATTATAAATGAAACTAAGGATCACGCTGTCATTGATCTGGGCAAAAATATACTGCCCCCATCCTGTGGATGAAAAGATCGTTACAATAATACACCCGATCCAAAGGTATGCAGCGCCGTTAAGCAGTCCGAAGATAAAGCCGCCGATCCTGTTCAGCCCATTGATCACCGGGATACGGCTGAGCATGTCCAGCATACAGCCTACAATGCGCAAAACAATATAAATGATCAAAAAGCATACCAGCAGGGATATGGCATTTAAGATCAGGACAGTAATGTAATTGGATACATATTCGGAAAACTGGGAAATTCCAAGAGCCTCATACATCTGGGTATTATTATTGCTCTTCAGTAGGTTCTTGATAAAATCCGGCATATTTTCCATCTGGTCAATGATTTCCATCTGCTGGCTAACCCCTTCAGCTGAGGTCTGAAGCTGATCATCCAGACTGCTTTGGATACTGTTGTAGATATTGGTATAAATAGGCGTCTGCCGCAGCAGCCTTGTCCCATATGGCATGATCTGGATAGCCAGGACAATGGCCACGATCAGGGCAAATGTGGAAAATACAGACTTGACAAGCCCCCGCCCAAATCCGATCAGAGCGCTGGCAATTAAAATAATAATAGCTGCGATTAAAACAATATTCATGTGTCATCTCCTTTCTGCAACAGATCAGCTGCCTGACCTGTTTTCCGTGTGTCGGCCACTCATCGGACATCAGCGTCAACTCACCTTAAAAGGCTTACCTTAAACGGATTTCCTGAATGGCGCTGCTTGTAATGAGGATATATTCGTTTGCAGTATTTTTCGGCAGAAGGTTGATCACAGTCTCATTAAAAGTATAACTGAATTTTTCCCTGCCGCTGTAAGTGTAAATGACACATTCACTGTCATTGTACAAAATAATCTCCTGGTTGGTGCTTGTGACGGTTTCATACTCAAAGTCGAAATCCCGTTCCATATACAAACGTCCGGCGGTGGTATAAACCTCCATATGATATTTTTCCGGCTGCTCCTCTTCTTCAGATACTTCTGTATTATTACGGAACACAAAGCCTATGTAATTATCGGACACAAACAGGCTCTTGATCTCCCTCCCGAAATCCACTTCGCTTACCAGCTCAGGATAATAATTCATAGAATAAAGGACAAAACTTTCCTCTCCATAGGCGGCAATAGTGCTGTTCCCAAGAAATTCTATTTTGGGGAAAATACCAGCATAATCAAAGCTGCCCATAATATGGTCGATTTCATTGTTTCCGGCAGTGCCAAAATTATAAAAAACAATATTTGTGGCCGCAGTGGCCTCCTCTACGCTTAAATAGCTGACTGCCAGCTTCTCTCCATCCTCAGACAGGGCAAAATCCAGGGGATAGCCCATTTCACTAATGGAAGTACGGATGTCCACCAGCTCTTCCCCGCTGCTGCTGTAAATGGAAATATAATTAGCGCCGTTTTCGGCCATGATCACAGAGACAACACCCTGTGAGGCCACATCCAGATCCAGGATCGGATAGGATGTTACAATACTGCCCACCTGACCGTTTTGATTAAAAATCCGGATCTGATTGGATCCAATATCGCCAATGGCCACATAATCGCCGCAGGTTACTGTCCGGGCTGAGGCCATTTCAAAGGACTGATTCCATATGGTTTCTTCAAGATTTTCCGAATAAGAAACGCCATCCTTGCTGTACCGTAAAAGGCCATCACCCACGATCTGGTAATTCACAGTAACATTATCCGTCTTTTCTATACTGGTGATGATTTCAAAATTTTGATAAGCAAAACTCTGATGGATCAGTCCACCGATCAGGACAGCAGCAACGGCAACAGTGCCAAAACAAAAAATCTTATTCAGCGTGGACATTTTTTTTATATTCCGGCATCCTTCTTTCAGCTTCTCCTTAAGCTTGCTGTACTTTTCTTTCGCAACTTTCATATAAATATCCTTTTTTCCAGGGAAATGATCCAGATCTTACAGCGCCATTTCCCTGATATAGATTCTGCTGTCGTCAAGTTTTCATTCAGCGCGGCAAGCTCCCTCCTTGCAGCGCATAAGGCCAAAGCGCCCCGGCCAGGCGGCACGCAAGGCACACACATAAGTCATGGCAATGAAGCGGTGCTTCACCCGACCGTTCTACTTTATCCCGCCAGGCCCGGCTCATTGCTACGTGGACATTTTACCACAGAATGAGGGGTTTGGGTATAGTTTTTTGGGGCTAGGACAGGTTGAGGGTCATTCCGGGGTTTTTAGCGAACTGTACAGTCAGCAGACGAAAATGCAAATGAAAGACGATTGCCTGTGTCTGTTTAAGGGACTATCCGTCCTTTAAATGTCCCCAACTTTTTATTGTCAGCCATTTTGCCGGTTGAACCTTTACAGTTTTTTACATTTTCTTTCCAAAAAATATAGTTTTCCTTAAACTTTTATTAAGATTTAATCATTTAGACACACTTTGTACACAGAATCTTCATATTTTTTTGCTATCCTTACGTTTGTAGGAAGATTTTTCATACACATTCATAACCCCTCTCGATGAGGCTCCGATGATTCGGGGCCTCATCCCCTTTCTCAGTAAAAAAGCGTAGCAAACCGACATTGGTTTATAAGAAAAATATAGTCGCCTTCTCGCGCTTCTCGTCTGCTTGACCTTATCGTCACGTAATTATAACTCCACCCGTCCGTCCAAAGCTCTGGAAAGGGTCACTTCATCAATATACTCCAGATCTCCGCCTACAGGAACACCACTGGCGATTCGTGTCACCTTGATCCCTGCCGGTTTGATCAGCTTGCTGATATACATGGCTGTTGTTTCTCCTTCAAGACTGGAATTTGTGGCAATGATCACTTCCTCCACATCGCCCTGAAGACGGTGCATCAGCTCTTTTAACCGTATATCCGCTGGGCCGATCCCCAGCATAGGAGAAATGGCGCCGTGGAGCACATGGTAAACGCCGTGATACTTTTGTGTCTTTTCATAAGCAGCCAGATCTCTCGGTGTTTCCACCACCATAATCGTCTTTTTATCCCGTGTCTCATCCGAACAAATGGGGCAAATGTCCCGGTCCGATAAATTGCAGCAGCACTGGCAGTATTTTACATTCGTCCGGGCATCAATAATGGCCTTAGAAAGACTCTCAACCTGCTCCACCGGCATATTCATAATATGAAAAGCCAGCCTTCCGGCTGACTTTACACCAATTCCAGGCAGCTTTGACAATTCTTCAATCAAATGATTAATTTGTCCGCTGTATAAATTCATTATAATCCGAAGCCTCCTAAGCCACCCAGGCCTCCGGTGATCTTTGCCATAGATTCCTGAGACAATGCTTCCATCTGACGGAATGCTTCATTTGTGGCTGCCATAATAAGATCCTCAAGCATTTCAATATCGTCCGGATCCACAACTTCGGGGGAAATTTTTACAGAAACAACTTCCTTTTTACCGGAAACCCGCACAGTTACCGCGCCGCCGCCGGCAGTCGCTTCCACTTCCTTTTCCTCAAGCTCTTTGGTTGCCTCTTCCATCTGGCGCTGCATCCTTTGAGCCTGTTTCATAAGATTATTCATATTTCCAGGCATACCGCCTGGAAATCCGCCACGTTTTGCCATAAAAATCCACCTTTCTATTTCTTATTATTGTCCTGTTCTTTGGACACAAAGGTATACCCGCAAGGTGTCTCTTTATCATCGCCCTTCGGGCATATCCCAGTCATTTTAAACGGTTACGCTTCATTTTACTAATCCTCAAATGTAAAGTCAACACCTGAAAGATTAACTTTTCCGGGAATATAAAACTCCCCCTCATCCTGCTTTTGCTCTTCCAGCAGCGTAGGGACAACCTCCACGCTTTTTCCGATGCGGGCGCTGATGACCCGCTCCAGCTCCTGGCGGTGGCTTTCCTGATCAAAATACCCTTTATTCATAGGCTCATTAAATCCAAGGATCAGCCGGTTATCATTGCCCTGCGCCACCTGAGCGGATTTCAGTATCACCCCCATGCTTATAGGCACATCTGAAATGATCCGCCCCCACTCGCCAATAACCGCTTTCAAATCCTCCGGCACGGCCTTGGGAACATCTGAATTTCCTTCCATAGTACCGCCGCCATCGGAAGCTTTGCTGCTGCCGCTGAAAGAACCCAAACTGTCGGAAGCGCTGGAATTTCCCGATACTACAAACTTACCGGACGCCAGCTGCCGCTCCATCACGCTCATACGCTCCGCCAATGCCGCGATCTGATTTTCCAGGGAGGCAGACCTTCCTTCCATAGAAGGCTGGCACAGCTTTACCAAGGCCACCTCTATAAGCACTCTCTTCTGGCTGGAATAGCGGATCTGTCCGGATAACTCGGAAAATACCCGAATATACCGCATGACCTTCCCCTGATGGATGGTCTGGGCTTCCTCTTTTAATGCAGCAAGATTTTCTGAAGAAATATCCAAAATATCCTCCAAATCTTCTGAGCCCTGGACCAGAAGGAGATTTCTCATATACCAGATAAAGTCTGTCACAAACTGGGACAGCTCCCGTCCCTGGATGACAACCTCTTCCAAAAGCTTTACCGCGTCTACAAATTCCCCCTGGTCAATATGGCGCAAAAGGCGGCTGAACACAGAGGTATCCACAGCCCCTAAAACCTCCAGCACATTATCATAGGTCAAACGTTCCCCTAGATAAAATGCCACGCACTGATCCAAAAGGCTTAAGGCATCTCGCATAGAACCATCTGCGGCCCGGGCGATGTACCGCACCGCTTTATCTTCCACATCCAGGTCTTCCCGGCGGATCAGCTCAAATAACCGGTCCGCAATCGTATCAATAGTGATCCGCTTAAAGTCGTATCTTTGACACCGGGATAAAATAGTGATAGGGATCTTATGGGCCTCTGTGGTGGCCAGGATAAAGATCACATAAGAGGGCGGCTCCTCTAAGGTCTTTAAAAGCGCATTAAAAGCCCCTATAGAAAGCATATGAACCTCATCTATGATATAAACCTTATACTTTCCCTCTGTAGGAGAATACGTCACCTCATCCCGGATCTCGCGGATATTATCAACGCCATTGTTGGAAGCCGCATCGATCTCGATCACATTCATAGAGGTCTGCTGATTAATTGCCCTGCACATTTCACACTCATTACACGGGCTCCCGTCTACAGGATGGAGACAGTTGACTGCCTTAGCAAAGATCTTTGCCACCGTCGTCTTTCCTGTTCCCCGGGTCCCGCAAAATAAGTAGGCGTGGCCGATACGGTCCGCTTTTATTTGATTTTTTAATGTAATAACTATGTGGTCCTGTCCTTTAACTTCGTCAAATTCCGAGGGACGCCACTTTCTGTAAAGTGCCTGATAGGACATGTGTATTCCCCTCTTTTCATCAGTTGCCAAAGCAGATTCCCAGATCCTTCGCCTGACGGATGATTTCTGAATTTGGATCCACCATTTTCAGCTTTCCTGCAACATCCTTTAAAGCGACTGGAACAATCGTGTCGCCCTTAAAGGCAACCATATAACCGTACTTTTCCTCAATGATCAGGCGGGCGGCCGCTGCTCCAAGGCGTGAGGAAACCACACGGTCATAGGCATCCGGGCTTCCGCCTCTTTGTGTATGTCCAGGAACAACGATGCGCACTTCCTGTCCAAGGGCATCGCCGATCTGCTTTCCAATCTCATAGGATACGGATGGGAAGGGACTTGCTGCTTTTTTCTTCGCATACTCCTTTTTAGACAGCTTGGCATCTGCTTTGGAAATCGCGCCTTCTGCTACAGCCAGGATAGAGAACTTCTTGCCCTGCTTATTTCTCCGCTTGATTGCAGTCAGCACATGATCAATATCATAAGGAATTTCCGGAAGGAGGATAATATCCGCGCCTCCGGCAATACCTGCGTGAAGTGTAAGCCAGCCTACCTTATGGCCCATAAGCTCCGCAATAAATACCCGGCCATGAGATGATGCTGTAGTATGGATACAGTCAATAGCGCTTGTAGCAATGTCCACCGCGCTCTGAAAACCAAAAGTCATATCTGTGCCGTATATATCATTATCAATGGTTTTTGGCAGGGATACGATGTTTAATCCTTCTTCCCGAAGGAGATTTGCTGTTTTCTGAGTCCCGTTTCCCCCAAGGATCACAAGACAGTCCAGCTTAAGATTCCGGTAGGTACGCTTCATCGCCGCAACCTTATCAAAACCGTTCTCGCCGGGAACACGCATTAACTTAAAAGGCTGGCGGGATGAACCCAGGATCGTTCCGCCCTTGTTCAGGATTCCTGAAAAATCGGATGGCTTCATCAGTATATAATCATTATACATCAGGCCCCTGTAGCCTTCCTCAAAACCAAAAATCTGAACATCGTCACTATAATAATTGTACAGCGTTTTTGCTACGCCTCTCATCGTTGCATTTAATGCCTGGCAGTCTCCGCCGCTGGTAAGCATTCCTATCTTCTTCATCCCTATCCCATCCTTTCATTGCTTCCGCCGTGCCTTTTACGGCATAAAGGTATCCCCCTGGGGATTTCTTTGTCTTTTATCATATCCTAAATAGTTTTTTATTTCAATCCATTTTAAAAGTTTTCCGGGTTTTCACATAATAGTCTCACGGTCAATACCTTCTCTGCAGGCCTTAGATTTGATGGAGAATATTTTATTTTTGTATAAAAACGCCTTATTCCCACATTTCACAGGAATAAGGCGTTCATGTCTGAATCATCTTAATTTTGAACAAAACATACCCAAATGGCATCTTTTATATTTTAAATCCGTGCGTCTTGCTTCGAATCACACCCATAGACGTTACCTGTACAGTTAACTCAACCCAGGCACCCTCACGGCACACAGAAGGTCCTGCTTAGTGCTGCTCCATTCCTGACCTGACACGGTTCACAGGTTCCTGTTGCGTAAGACCCAGGCGTCAACGCCACTTATACAGGGCTGCTCTACAAATAATGATCCTCAGCAAAGACATCACCCCTGCTGTAGCGGGTTGCAGGTACAGGGCACCGCTATCTCCCCGGCTGCACGGAAGCTTTTTGACATCTTTACCACACAATCAGTTATCTGATCATCTTAGTGCTTCAAACAGTATAGCGTTTTTTTCCCGGATTGTCAAGGCCGATCCCCACATTCACGACAAACGCATACCGCTTCTTTTTCATGCTCAATCGACGACGTCCTACTTCTGTTATCTTTAAGATATGTTCATAGCCACAAACGAGGAAGGCGGCGCCTGAACCCCCCATATGTCACCACTGTTGTAGAAGCTATGAAACTTTCACTCAAAGCGATTTTCTCCCCTTTGAGGCCGACAGGGCTGCCACAGCATCCTCAAGACACTTGGCAAAATCCTGGATTACCGGATCTGTCCATTTTGTTTTCCATATCAGTGTAACAATATGAGATGAATTTAAAGCCACATGGCAAAATTCCGGATGAACCATTTCCCGGCTCCATACATCCACAATAGCCACACCCATCCGGCACTGGATCCCTGCCATCATGGCATCTGTGCTGTTGACTGTCACAACCTTTGGAACAAATCCATAAGGCTTGCAGAAACCTTTCACCAGATCCTGTCCGTAAAAATTATGCTCTCCTTCACTGACTACCAAAAAAGTCTCTTCCGCAAAATCTGTGGGCTTTACCTGAGCCTTTTCAGTATTAAAGGGATGCTTTGCTGAATACAGCAGGATTCTTGGAATCTTTCCCAGTTGTGTACTGGTCAGGCCTTTTCCCTCCGCAGCCATTGGATCAATGGTCATGATCATATCCACAGCATCAACATTAAGAGCGTTTTTCATTTCATTAACATCATAGCTGTAAAGCTGGATGCCTACCTGAGCATGGAGATTTTCAAAAGCCTCCTTTGCAGGAATAAAAAACGGAGAAATATCCCAGTGATCAATAACACCAAGGCGAAGTATCCTCTGACGGCTTTCACTGATCAGCTGAGCATGGACTTTTATATTATTCAGTTCATTTTTATAATCCGTAAAAAAATGAAAGAACATTTCCCCGGTTTCTGTCAGCTTTACAGACTTATTCGTCCGTTCAAAAAGAGTATATCCCAGCTCCTCTTCCATAGCGGAAATTTGGCGGCTGATGGCCGGCTGGGACACAAACAGCTCCCGGGCAGCTTTTGTAAAGCTCAGATGCTTGGCCACAGATAAAAAATATTCGATTTGAAGATCATTCACTTTTCATTCACCTCATGCCAAAGTAAACCTCGATGCAAAAAAAGCACCGTCCCCACAGCTCCTTGTTGTCTGCAAAAACAGTGCTTCCAAGTGCGCCTCCAGGGGCTCGAACCCTGGACACCCTGATTAAGAGTCAGGTGCTCTACCAACTGAGCTAGAAGCGCATCTTTGATTTTTCGTACTCAACTCATCTCTCGAGCACGAAAGTCATTATATACCATATTTTTTTAAATTGCAAGCATTTTTTTAATTTTTAAAAAAAATTGTGTACGGATTGCTCCGTGCTTCGTGCTCTCAAAAGTCTACGCTCCGCCTCGGTCGGCGCTGACAGGCGTCACTGGCGCCTAACGCCCTAAAATCCCCGGCAATCCGGCTATACAGGCCGCCCCACAGCCGGACCGCCAAGTCACAAAAGATCACTGCTTTCCGGTAGAACCAAATCCCCCTCTGTCTCCGTGCCCCAGCACATCGACAGATTCAAATTCCAGCGCAGGCTGGTGCTCCATAATACGAAACTGACAGATCCGGTCATTTTTGCAGATTTTTGTATCCCGCATGGCAAGGGCTGGCATAAACCACTGATCATTATCGCCGCAGTAAGACTCATCGATCAAACCCATACTGTTGGTCTGGATAATGCCGAAATTTTTAAATGTACTGGAACGGGGAATCACATGAGCCTCATAACCTTTTGGAAGCTCTATGGCGATTCCCAGAGGAATCAGACAGAACTCTCCAGCCTTCATCTCCACATCCTCTGCTGCCCGCAGATCGATCCAGTCGGATTTGCCGTCAATATACTGAAGCTTCTCAATATCGTCATAAAAATATTTTATACGAATTTTTTTCATAGTGTTTAAACTCTCCTTTTGGCCAGTAACTAAAATCCTTCCATAAGCACGGTTTCGCCCCTTTCAAGGGATGCTTTTACATTAATGGTGCGCTGGTTGGCAGAGCCTTTAAACCTTAAGGCAACGCTTTTTTGCTCCTCAATAAAGGGTCCGTCTACCAAAACATCAATATACGAAAGAAATTCCTCCGTTTCCGGCCAATCCTTCAACATACGGCCCTTCACATCCCGGTCAAAATCATAGCCGGTAAAGCACCACACATCCTTATCCGGGTACACCTGGCGAATCCGGCACAGCAGGGGAAGGAGTCCCTGCTGATTTGCATGCTCCATAGGCTCTCCCCCGAGAAGGGTGATTCCCTTGACGTAATCCGGTTTAAGATATTCAAGAATCTTCTCAATCTCCTTTTCCGTAAAGGGACTGCCGTACTTAAAGTCCCAGGTCACCTGGTTAAAACAATTTTTACAGTGATGGGTACAGCCGCTGACAAACAGAGATACCCGCACGCCAGGGCCATTAGCCACATCATACTGCTTTATATCCGCATAATACATGCCAAGACCTCAATTACAGATGGAGCACACGGCTCTTGATCTCCTTGGTCTTTCCTACATTCCAGAAATTCTCTCCCAGGTAGCCGCAGGTCCGGCGGGTTACATTCATTTTGGAATGGTCTTTATTTCCACACTGAGGGCACTCCCATTCAAGATCATCATTGATCATGATCTCCCCGTCATAGCCGCATACATGGCAATAGTCGGACTTAGTGTTAAACTCCGCATACTGGATATTATCATAAATAAACTTCACCAATTCTTCCAAAGCTTCCAAATTATGACGCATATTGGGGATCTCCACATAGGAAATAGCGCCGCCGGAGGAAATCTTCTGGAACTGGCTTTCAAAAGTAAACTTGCTGAAAGCATCGATCTTTTCTCGCACATCCACATGGTAGGAATTTGTATAATAGCCCTTATCTGTTACATCCTTGATCACGCCGAAACGCTCCAGGTCGATCCGGGCAAATCGGTAGCACAAAGATTCTGCCGGTGTGCCGTAAAGGCCAAAATGGATGCCTGTCTCAGCCTTCCACTGATCTGTGGCTGCTCTCATATGGTTCATGATCCTTAAAGCAAACTCCATACCTGCAGGATCTGTATGGCTGACGCCCTTCATCAGCTTTGTTACCTCATAAAGGCCGATATATCCCAGGGAAATAGTGGAATATCCGTTGTGAAGGAGCTTATCAATCGTCTCGCCCTTTTTCAGCCGGGCAATGGCGCCGTACTGCCAGTGGATGGGGCTTACATCTGATAATGTGCCTTCCAGAGCCTCATGACGGCACATAAGCGCCTCATAGCAAAGCTCTAACCGTTCATCCATCAGCTTCCAGAACTTTTCCTCATCTCCCTTGGCCAAAATGCCGATCTGAGGCAGATTCAAGCTGACAACGCCCTGATTAAAACGGCCCTCAAACTTATAGTTGCCGTTTTCATCCTTCCATGGTGTCAGGAAGCTGCGGCATCCCATACAGCTGAATACGTTGCCTTCATAATTTTCCCGCATCTTTTTGGCAGAAATATAGTCCGGATAAAGACGTTTCGCAGAGCAGCGCACCGCAAGCTTTGTAATATAATCATATTTTCCGCCCTTCAAACAGTTATGCTCATCAAGAACATAAATCAACTTTGGAAATGCCGGTGTTACATAAACGCCTTTTTCATTTTTAATTCCTTCCAGGCGCTGTCTTAATATTTCCTCGATGATCATGGCATTTTCCTTAACATATTCATCATTAGGATCAAGATTTAAAAACAGAGTCACGAAAGGCGACTGGCCGTTGGTGGTCATCAGGGTGTTGATCTGATACTGAATGGTCTGAACGCCGGATCTTAATTCATCCTTAAGACGCATCTGGATCATTCGCTCTTCCACTTCATCGCTTAATGTATCCCCAAATTCTTCTTTAATGGCCTTTTTATATTTATTATAGCTTTTTCTCAAATACTTGCCTAAATGGCACACATCCACAGACTGGCCGCCGTACTGGCTGCTGGCAACCGCGGCAATAATCTGTGTCATGACTGTACACGCCACCTGAAAGCTTTTGGGACTTTCAATCAGCTTTCCATTCATCACGGCGTCGTTATCCAGCATGTCCCCAATATTGATCAGACAGCAGTTAAAAATCGGCTGGAGAAAGTAATCCGCATCGTGAAAATGAATCACGCCTTCCTCATGGGCCTTGGAAATCTTCTCAGGCAGTAGGATACGCTTTGTCAGATCCTTGGAAACCTCTCCGGCGATCAGGTCGCGCTGAGTAGAAGCAACAATGGCGTTTTTGTTGGAATTTTCCTCCATAACGTCCTTATTACTGTTTTTGATCAGGCTTAAAATGGAATCATCTGTAGTGTTTGCTTTGCGCACAAGTTCTCTCTCATAACGGTAAATAATGTAAGCCTTTGCCAAAGCAAACTTTCCCTCAGCCATAAGCTTCTGCTCAATAATATCCTGAATATCCTCCACAAGCATACGCTTCCGGTTGCGGCTCTCCACATAATCGGCAATCGCATTGATTCCCTGTTCGCTGATCTTTTCATCATCTGTCACATCTCTGTTTGCCTTGCTGATGGCAGTTACAATCTTGCTGCGGTCGTAATCCACTTCCCGCCCGTCTCTTTTGATAATCTTCATACTACAAACGCTCCTTCAATATCTATACCCGGCAGGACACTCCTGACGCCTTCATCATTATATCACCTGAATATATAAAAATCTACAAGAAAAATATACAAAATATAGTTTTTTATCAAATTGTAACACTAGATATAGTATAAGCTATTTCGTCCCGTTTTATGCCTTCTTTCAACAGGTACATCCGAATCATATTTTCAATGGCCAAAATTTGTCAACATGGCAAATGTCACAAAAATATGTAGATTGCACTTTGCCCTGAAAAGTGCTAACATAAATTTCGGAAAATCAACAAAAGAAGGAGCATTACGTTATGGAAAAGTCCACGACCAAGACCGGTTTTTTCACAAAAGACCCTGGCTTTTATAAAACGCTGTTCAGCATGATGATCGTTGTAGCCCTTCAAAATCTTGTGGCTTACAGCGTTAATATGGCGGACAATATTATGCTGGGCGGATACGACCAGGCAGCCCTTTCTGGCGCTGCTACAGTAAACCAGATTTTTTTCATGGTCCAGCAGGTGGCCCTGGCCATTGGCAATTCTCTTGTAGTCCTTGCCTCCCAGTATTGGGGTGAACAACGCATCCAGCCCATACGCACCTTAACGGGCATTGCCTTAAAACTTGGCCTTATATGCAGTATCATTATTATTGCCCTGTGTCTGTTTATCCCCCGTCCTATCCTTATGCTTTTTACAACAGACCAGCAGATCATTGAAGAGGGCCTTGGGTATCTTTCCCTGATACAGTGGACCTTTATATTATTTATCATCACCAATATTCTTATGGCAGCCCTGCGCAGTGTAGGCACTGTAAAAATATCCTTTTACACATCCGTGGTATCCCTGGTTGTCAATGTAGCCATTAACTACACCCTGATCTTTGGCCACTTCGGCTTTCCGGAAATGGGTGTAAAGGGCGCCGCCATTGGAACATTAGCGGCACGTATTTTAGAATTTGTCATTGTCCTGGTATACATGATCAAAGTGGACAAAAAACTGCGTCTGTTTTCCGGAGGTTTGTTTAAGATCAGCCCCCAGCTTCGGAAAGATTATACAAAGGTTACTGTGCCTGTCATGCTTTCCCAGGTATTGTGGGGCGTATCGGTTCCCATGCAGACTGCCATTCTTGGCCATCTGTCCGCAGACGCCATTGCGGCAAACTCTGTAGCTACAACATTTTATCAGTATTTAAAGGTGATCGTTATTGCCATGTCCTCCACCTGCAGCGTAATGATCGGAAATGCCATCGGCCGGGGAAATATGGACCGGATCAAATCCGATAGCCGGACCCTTTCCGTGATCACTGTGATCATTGGGCTTATCCTGGGCATTATCCTGTTTTTACTGCGCTATCCTCTGCTGTCCTTTTACAATCTGTCTGAAGAGGCCACCCGCCTTGCCATTAATCTGATCTCCATCATGAGTATTGTTATGGTCGGTATGTCCTATCAGATGCCGGTCAGCTATGGGATCATCCAGGGCGGCGGCGACGCCAGGTTTAACATGGCCATGAACATGATCAGTACATGGGCCATCGTTATGCCTTTATCCTTCATGGCAGCCTTCTGGTGGAAGTTTCCTGTAGAGCTGGTCGTTTTATGTATCCAGTCCGATCAGATCTTTAAAGGCCTGCCTACATTTATACGCTTCCGCAGCTATAAGTGGATCAAAAAGCTGACCAATACAGAAAACGAAACAACATTATAGGCACCTTACAGATGTCTTTCATCCAGTGGATTTTTTGAAACAAAAGGGATGTGGAAAATCCACATCCCCCTTTGTTTGGTTACTTATTATAGACCACAAAACTCAAAGAAATCCCCCGTACCACGGCCATCAAAATACCTTTTGACGCCTTCACCATTAATAGGCAAATGATGAAAGTGAAAACAAATCAATATACCATGTGCCATCCACCTGAACTAATGTAAGAATAAACTGACTTACATTGCTGCTGCCATCGGCATTGACAACAAGATCAAAGTCAATATACATACCGTCATCAATAAAATCATCTGGTGTGGAAAAATATGACGTATACTGGCTGTTAAGATCGGCGATTTCTGTTTCTGTCAAATCCTGTGTTCCGTAAACTTCATAACTAACAGAATAATCATCTCCTAAGAGTTCTGAAAAGCTTGATTCAAACTCAGATTCCAGCATGCTTTCATACATAGACATAATAGAATCATAATCCATGCCCATCATACTCATAACTTCATTACTTTCTACAGCCGCTTCCAATGGTACTGTATCTAAAATAGCCACAGCATCTTTGTCATTAATGGCGCTGATCAGATTTTTTAAAGGTTTTTCATAGCCAGGCGTCCGGAACAGTAAAAAAACAACAACAACGGCAACAATGGCAATCACCGCCACTGAACCTCCAACAGAAAGCCCAATGATCTTTCCTTTGCTCATCTTTTTCTTACTCTTCTTCTCCTTAGGAGGCTTTGCCTTCTTTTTCCCAGCAGTCATATTCTCCAGGCCATAGCCCATCTGCTGGCC
>CAZMGH010000048.1:0-14737 GCA_964565805.1 uncultured Lachnospiraceae bacterium | reverse complement strand
TAATCTTTAAAAAAACCTTAAGAAAAAAGGAAAATCTTCCCAGTGTTTTGGCGGAGTTTTTTTGCAAGTTCGTTAAGGCATAACGGTACTTTATCCACAATCCTTAAAATTTTTTAAAAAATTTACGAAATCCGTTCCCTTTTTTCCCGGACAGCCTTAGTAACAAACTCATCCAGGGACATTGTTACGGATTCACCGGTATCACGGCTGCGGACAGTTACTGTATGGTCCGCGGCTTCTTTTGCTCCAAGAACCAGCATGTATGGTACCCTTTCCACCTGCTGGGCCTCCCGGATCTTATAGCCGATCTTTTCATTCCTGTCATCTAAAACGCAACGGAGGCCAGCAGCAACCACCGCCTGATGGATTTCTTTCGCGTATTCCAGATTCTTATCAGAAACCGGAAGAATCTTTACCTGTGTTGGAGCTAACCATACAGGAAACTTGCCTGCGTAGTGCTCAATAAGGATTCCCAGGAAACGCTCAATGGAGCCAAAGACAACGCGATGGATCATAATCGGCCGCTGAGGCTGGCTATTTTCATCAATATACTCTGCCTGGAAATTCTGAGGCAGCTGAAAATCCAGCTGGATAGTGCCGCACTGCCATGTACGTCCAATGGAATCCTCCAGATGGAAGTCGATCTTCGGGCCGTAAAACGCGCCATCGCCTTCATTGACCGCATAGTCCAGACCAAGCTCATCCAGAGCCTGACGAAGGCCATTGGTTGCTTCTTCCCATTCCTCGTCACTGCCCATGCTGTCTTCCGGACGGGTAGACAGTTCTACATGGTATTTAAAGCCAAATTTTTTGTAAACCTCATCAATCAGGCGCACAACTCCTTTGATCTCCGAAGGAATCTGGGCTCTAGTCATGAAAATATGGGCATCATCCTGAGTAAAGCACCGCACTCTGAACAATCCGTGGAGAGCGCCTTTCAGCTCATGACGATGGACAACGCCCAGCTCTCCGCACCGGATGGGCAGCTCACGATAGGAATGAGGACGGCTCTTATAAACAAGCATGCCGCCGGGACAGTTCATTGGTTTAATGGCAAAATCATTGTCATCAATCTTTGTCGTGTACATGTTATCCCGGTAATGATCCCAATGGCCGGAAGTCTCCCACAGTTCCCGATCCAGGATCATAGGTGTAGACACTTCAATATAGCCCTCTCTGCGATGGAGTTCTCTCCAGTAATCGATCAGGACATTTTTGACGATCAGACCCTTATCCAGGAAAAATGGGAATCCGGGACCATAGTCGCTGGTCATAAAAAGTTCCATTTCTCTGCCGATCTTCCGGTGATCACGCTTGGCAGCCTCTTCCATTAGTTTTAAATGAGCTTCCAGCTCATCCTTGGAAGCAAAGGCAATACCGTTAATACGGGTAAGCATTTTATTATTTTTATCTCCCTTCCAGTACGCGCCGGACTGCTGGGTAATCTTAAATGCCTTTAATGCTTTTGTGTAAGTCAGGTGAGGGCCTACGCACATGTCAATATATTCTCCCTGCTGGTAGAAGCTGATCACAGCATCCTCCGGCAGATCATCAATATGCTCCAGCTTATACTTTTCCTGACGCTCCTCCATAAGCTTCTTAGCGTCTTCCCTGGACAGGATAAAGGATTTGATAGGCAGGTTTTCCTTGCAGATTTTCTGCATCTCCTTTTCAATGCGGCCAAGATCCTCATCGGAAAGTTTTGTGTCTCCCAGATCCACATCATAATAAAACCCATGCTCTGTCGCAGGACCGTAAGCAAAGTCCGCATGAGGATATAAACGTTTAATGGCCTGAGCCATAATATGGGCCGCTGTGTGGCGGATCACATGGAGCTCTTCATCTTTTGGGCACTCGCCTACAGTGCCATCGTTGTAAATGACTTTCATAAAAAACCTCCTTGAAGTTTAAAGGGTCGGGATGCGCGTTCCCACTAAATTCAGCCTGCGCCTTAAGGCCTGGCTGAATTTAGTGGGAACAGCAAAAATCCCTTTCTGTACGGTAGATGTACAGAAAGGGACGAGATGATTTATTCTCGCGGTTCCACCCTTGTTGTTTTACAATTGCTAAAACCACTTTATTATGACGATAACGGTGTCTGCCGGGCCGGATTAGAGCCGCTCCGAGGTAGTTTTCAGCCGGTCCCCAATAAGGCACTTCCAGCATCTGTGCCTCTCTCTGTAATGTTTGCCGACGTACTCGTCTCATCTGCGCGTTTTCTTTATTTCCTTGCTGAGTTCATTATAACATTGAATCGCCATTTGTCAATGAAGATTTTTCCGGAGAGCACGACAAAAGAAAGACAAAAAAAAGATGATCACACCTGCAACCACAACGATTCCCGCAATACAGCCAAAGAACAAAGGCTTGTTCATGTAGAACTGGATCCACCAATTGGATGTTACCAGGATCTGATACTCTACCGGATCTGTGGGATTTCCCGCAGCGTCGTAAGCGATGATCTTTACAGTTTGGTAATCGTCCTTGCTGTCTACTGTAATGGTAAGTAAACCGTCATCAATTGTCAGTTCATCGCCTTCATAAACATGTACCAGCACGCCGTCCAGATAAAGTTCTACATAAGACAGGAGCATATTATCCTTAACGCTTAAGGTAAATTCATGAGCGTTTGCTCTGTAGCGTCCGCGGTTCTCCAGGTTAGCGATACTTATAGAAGGAGCGGTCTTATCTACGATAAACTCAATATTCTTTTCCTTAACCCGGTTTGTAGATGTATTCTCTGCCCGGTCTTCAGAATAAATATTGATAGAATATCCTCCCTCTTCTTCAAAGCAGCTGGCTTTAATAGTGTAGGTATAAACCTTCCACTGACCATCGCCTCCTTCAACTTCTACGGTATAATCCACTCCCTCTTTCAAGGTAACAACCTGGCCGTCTTTACTGTAGGTAATTTCAATAAACTCAAGGGTATCTACATTCGTCTCCCGGATTACAATATCCTTCGGACTGTTAGTAAATCCGGTTTCAATAAGCTGGGCTGCATAATCATCCAGCTCATAAGTAGAACCATCCCTATTAACAGAGAAGGTAATGCTGCGGGTCGTCTCATTTCCTGCCCGGTCAACCAGTCTTGCAGTGAGGGTGTAAATATCATCCATATTATTGCCAAAGTTGCGGAATGTGATCGTCTGTCCGTTGCCATTGGATGTACGGCTCACCATAGAGTCAATGTTAATACGGCCTTTGTTTACACCAGTTAATGTAATGGTCACACCATCGGCAGTGTAGTTGGTATCCGATAAGGTGATCACAGGAGCCACCGTGCCTTTATTGGCAGACCGGTTTGCTACGCCGGTGATCTCAATCTCAGGATCGGTCAGGTCAACAGTAAAACTGTCCTGGGCATACTCTGCCATGACATTTCCTGCCAGGTCAGAGTATGCAATATTAAAAGTATAGTCTCCATCACTGGAAAAACTGATAGTTGCTGTATGCCGGTTGCCGCTGGTGGACCAGCCGCTGATGGACGGCACCGAAATAGATGAACCATTTAAGGAAGCCGTTGTAGTCACCCGAACATCGGAAGCGCGGAAGTTGTGCTCTGTGATAGTCACTGTGGCAGTGCGGGCTGCACTGTAGTAGTGTCCGTTGGACACATCGTTGTTGTTGTAGGTGACAGATACTGTCGGGAGGGTTTTATCAATGGTGAACTGTTCGGACTGGTACGGTGCCGCAGCCGCATTTAAAGCCAAATCTGTGCAATTAACGGTAAATATGTAGTCTCCATCTGCCGCAAATATAATCTGACAGGTATGGGTTGCATCATTTGACAAACCTGCATTTGACGAAGAAGACCATCCGGTCACTGTAGGACGTGTCCCATCCGTGTTTGTAATATTGATCTGAACATTATTCGGATCAAAATTTCTCTCCCGAACTGTTATTGTAGCGGTTCTTGTATTCTGATAGTACTGCCCGTTTAACGGAGAGTTATTATCAAAAGATACAGAAATCTCAGGCTGAGTAATATCAATAGCAATCGGTTCAGTGGTCAATTCAGATCTGTTTCCTGCGTTATCGTAGGCTTCAACATATACCTCTACATTGTTTGTATCGTTTGCTGGGATTGCATCAATTCTAACAGTTTCCGTAACACTCTTTTGTCTTGCAGCTCCTGCCTTAACCGCAATGTTGCCGGACTTGGTAACTGTGCCATTGCTGCGAATTTCATAGTATACAGAACTCAGACCGGAAAAATCATCATTTCCAGTTGGATCAGGATCCTCTACTGTAATCTGAACATCCACCGCACCATTATAAATATGATTTAACGTTTTCGGGGTCACAATGCTGATAATAGGATTATCCATCCGATCATCCACAATAAAACCATTGGTGCTGATATAAGTATAATTGCCTGAGCGGTCTGTAATCTTACCATAGACAACGCATCTCTCGTTTGCGGTAATCGTTAATGCCTTTCCGGCTGTCCAAGATACATTGTCTAACTGGCTAACCGTACACTCGTTATGACTCTTATAATATTCTACAGACTGAACACCGGCAGTAACATCCCTTTCATCTGAAATAGTTACAATCTGACTCTGGTTTGAAAACAGGCCAAAGGTAATCGTACTCAAAAAGTCGCTCCATACACCGCCAATATTGTCAAGGCTAATTGTTGCTGACGGGTTTGCAGTATCCACAGTGAAATATTCCGCAGTATAATCCTGAGATAAGGCATTTGCGGCCAAATCCGTATACTGCATATCAAAATTATAGTTGGCATCGCCGTTATAATCGATTCTCAGGGTATGTATATCACCCTGGCTTGAAATCCATTGATATGCCGGAGCAGCGTAATTTTCCCCTTGGTTATTTGCAGTTATTAATAGCTCTAACCCTCCAACTTTGCCATTTTCAGCATCAGCTCCAATAAAGTTATGCTCTTCTAATGTTATCACTGAATAAATACGGTCATTACCGTAATATCTTTCCTGCTCTGCTTTTCCAGGGCTTATCTCCAATGTATTTTTATCAACATACATATAATATTTAATCGATAAAACCTCTGGCTTTGTTTGGTCTACAGTAAAAGCACGATAATGATCCGGAACATTTTCTTCCATTGCGCCGCTGTTGCCTGCCTGATCTGTCATTTCCACATTAAAGGTGTAATCTTCACTGCCGTCAAAATAGTATTCTTTGGTATGGACAGAACCTTCGTGCTTCCATTCACCGGAAGTTGTTACGTACTGTGCATTATTTAAAGAAACAGTAACCCTGGAAGGATCAAAGTTTGCTTCTATAACTGTAACTGTGGCCGTTCGTATTGTATTAAAATAGCTGACACCATCATATACATTCACCGGTTCGGTATCAAATTTTACATCCACATCCGGAATATTTAAATCAATAACAAAATAAATGTCTTTCTGCGTCACATTTCCAGAACGGTCTGTTACATACACGGATACCTTTACATTATTAGAATCACCAGAGGCTTTTTTTACATTACACTTGTCTGCAGATATTGTAAATGCATAATCCGCATTAGCGTCTTCAGCAAGCTCCTGTGCAGTACGATTTCCTTCAGCGCCTTTATATCCACTTTCAGTAATAGCCCCCTCTATTTTATTGTCATTGACATAAACTTCAGCGGATATAGAGTCAATACCAGAATAAATCTTTGTATTATTATCTACCGCCACATTAACGACGACATCATGGTTATAAATTCCTGTCTGGTCGTCTCCTGCAATACTTAGTGTAACGAGGCTTGGTTCGGTATCATCTACAACAACACCATCGGATGTAAGATATGTAATATTTCCTACATTATCTTCAACACGGGCACATATAATAACATTCGCTTCTGTATTAAATTTTTCGGCAGCCGTATACTGTTTCCATCCGTCAAGGCTGCTTAAAAATTCAATAACCGCACCCTCATCATGTCCGCTCATCCCGGCTTCATAAGCCTTAGCATCGACAATCACGTATTCTGCTGATTTAATTCCGCTCTGATTATCACTATATGCCAGTGAAAAGCTGGACTGTTCACGGGCAAACACGCCAAAAGTAATGGCAGAAAGTAACTGGTCTGTAAATGATTTATCTTCTGTCTCCAGTTCAGAAACAGTAATTACAGCTTCCGGAGCAGTACCATCAATATTATAGCTCTCTACTTTAGGATTAGACTGAGTACTGTCTTTTTTAAGAACAAACTCAAATTGTCCGTCTGCTTCCCCAACTTCAACAATATAAGGCTCTGCCTCTGTATAAATATCTATATTGGCACTGCTAATTTCCAAGGAAGTATTTGGCATCATCCAAATAGTTCCAGCCTCAGGATTTCCCTGATCATCTGATGCAACATACACATTAGAACCAGAAATGGTATAATGTACATTTCGGCTAATATCCGATTTCACGATTTCAAAGATACCAACATTAGCATTTCCAGAAAAATCAAACTGATAATTTTTCAATACATCTGGTTTTACTACGTCATCATCCGGCTCAATAGCTATTATCGTATATTGTCCCGTTCCAGATGACTGATTTACCAAGTCGCCGTTATCGTCAATAACTTTAAACGCTGGCATATAGCTATTTCTGATTTCTTTGCTTAATTTCTGCCCTTCATTTTCGCCATCAACAAAATTGCCAAAAATTTCATTTTCGCCAATTTGTCCAACAATATAATTATACAGGACTCCCTTACCAGTATTATCGGCAAGTTGACCGTCATAATAACCAATCTGGATCCCATTAAGAATAGAAACTGTAATTGTTCGGCAATCAATCGTCCATGGGAACGCATTTGCCTCCGGTTGATTTACTACATAATTGTCTGCTGCCTCACCACTTAAAGTGATCGGATTCTTGGATGTATCCAAATAAACAGTTCCTGCATCCGGTGTATTGAAAACCAAACCATCTTTTATAGCTTCTACCTTGCCCTGGTCAATTGATGCAATCCCATCCAAAACAATTTCTGCTACATCCGCACTGTTGGAGCCGTCATAAATTTTAGAATTAAAAGATACCTCGTTTACGTTAAGCGGCTTAGGAGAAATGATGAAATCTTCTGTTGCAGCTGTAACATCAGAATAAACTTTAATTCCATCACTATTCCTGTGGGAATACGTTATCGTTACCCTTGCGCCAGCATCCATTTGTTTAGATGCATAGTAGGTCACAGTTCCTTGAACCTTATAAAAATCTTCTTTATCCTCTATTGCTTCTGCCGTGATAGCGCTATCTTCAATCCATGCATCTTTGCCACCACTGCTCCAATTTTCCAAAACGGACCAGTTTTCCATATTTCCAACTTGTTCCACATTCTCACCATGAACGGTTGCGGTAAAGTTAAAAGTATATTCCGTATCTTTTCCATCGTAAATAATATTGCTAAACTGAGCAGTCTCAATGGCATCTATTGTCTGTCCGCTTTTTTCTTTTACTTCAAATGTATAGGTATAATTGGACGATTTCTCATACAGCCCATCCGTCGTTTCAGATAACGAATATTCAAACGTATAGCTTCCGGCCTGAGGCAGCCCCTTATTTTCATTATTTACCTGAATTGCTGCCGTATATCCATGGTCCTCTATCATTGTTATGGATTGTATGCCGTTTGCAATGACCGTATTGTTTTCATCATTCAATGTAAGTTTCCATGTCACCTCTCCCTGTTCTACAGTAGTTTCCGGAACTGTGTCTGAAACAAAGTTTACATAAAAAGTAAGTTGATCTGATGGATTTGCATAATCTTCTTCAGTGAACTCTTCTCCCTCTTCTGTCACATATAATTGCGTATCCTCTCGATAAATCGATTGGCTGCCTTTTACACTGTCCCGATTAACAGTTATGGTAAAGGGCTTAGCATCAATACCATGAGCACTTGCTAAAACTGTGACTGTTCCTGCTTTTAATGGAGTAACTGTAACTGTATTCAGCCCTACAGATTCCAATTTAATGACATCTGTTGGTGAATCAGCCGAAAGCGTCCAGCTTACTTGCCCCAGTTCCCCATTGCCATCATCTGCTGTTAATGTTGATGGCTTGCCATTTACCTGCAAAGTACCTGTTCCGGAAACAGTCAATTCGCCTACAATGTCCAAAGCAATCGAACCGCCCGCCCAATTTGTACTATTAACAGTTTCTGAATATTTCTCATATCCATCTTTAGTGACCGTTAATGTATAATACTGGCCATCAAATACTGATACCGAAAAACTTCCGCCAGTGGCAGTATTCTCCTCGCCTGCACCTAAAGGTGTGGCTGTAATGGTTGCTCCTTCAATAGGTTTTTGATCAAAAGAATCTACAATAGTACCGGAAAGTTTTGCAAGCTTGTAGGCAGTTATTTCTGCTGTACCAGTATATTCTTCCCCTGTTGAAGATGTATATGTTGCTGTAACCGTAATCGGTGTACTGCTAGTGATATTTCCGTCAACACTCAACTTTCCTGAAGCATCAATCGTTGCTCCAGAAGTACAACTCCAAGTAATATTAGGAGAAGTTACTGATGAGCCATCGCTTGCCGTTACCGTACAGCAAAATGGATCATTGGCGCTTCCCGGATAAAAGTATCCGCCTGGCGTAGCCACTAATACCGTATAGGTTACTTTTGCCTTTGCCATTACAGTTGCTTCACCTGTAACCGTTTTGCTCTGATTATTAGCATCCATATATGTATAGTCCGCGTATACAATAATTTGAGTATCTCCTGCTAAATTTGAGTTGACATTTATCTTCCCATCCGTAGAAATTGTCGCAACAGAATCAGCAACGCTTAACCGCCAAGTCACCGAAGGATTCGTTACCTCCGTATTATTACCCTGGACTTTTGCGGTAAAGGCTGTACTTGTTTCCCCTGCTTTTATTTCAGTTGCCGGAGCAGTAACTGTTACTGAATAAGACACTTCAGGAGAGGTGGTTCCGTCTCCCGGATTATCTTCTCCGCCGCCTCCTTGTTCGCCGCCTATTTCACTGGCATAAGCAGGTGACATATTATATGTCCAGTTCACACTAAATGCCAGCAAAATAGCCAACAAAAAGGCAAGCAGCCTTTCTGGAAACTTTCTTTTTCTCATTTCTTAATTATCTCCTTCCTATCAGAAAAAACATGTTGATAGGTTGCTCCATTAAAAATATAATGACCATGGAATGACAGAAGAAACATAAATTCTTCCTCTCCATCTTAGATCACCTCATCTGTATGAATTTCCATAATCGTCCTTAACACCACAAAGTCTCCTGTCCCGTCGGTCATGATCTGCCCTGGCATACTGTCCGGGCCTTGAGCCATCGCAGGTCCGAAGCTCAGAATATCCGTAGGCGCTGCTCCGCTGTCATCTGTGGCATAGCCATTTCCAGTGAATCCGCCTGAAGGAGATGTGCCAATGTTCACAGCCGCCGGATTCCGTATGTTCTCTGCCGCCGGGGTTCCCGGCATCATCCCTTCCAGTTCCTCGTAGGCGCCGCCCATCCCTCCGGAACGTACCATCTTCTCTGTAGTAAGACCGCCGGAGAGACTGCCGCTTTTCCTGCGGAGCTTTAAGGTGCCCAGAGCTCCGGTACGGCTTTTTCGATGGCGGCGGCCATCATCTCCAAGCCGGCGGGAAGTATTACGATTGCCGCTGGCCGCTCCGGCCTTTGACATCTGGGCAATGGTTTTTTTTGCTGCCCGTCCGGTCAGCTCGAAAAAAACTCTGGGAATCCTTAAAAATATAAATAACAGGATGGTAGCAGCCAAAAAAAGGATAGCGGCTATGCCGCAGTAAAGGAATATTCCGTGATACAGACTGACAAGGCCTTCGTAACCCTGCGCGCCCATTATTCCCCGCCTCCTTCCTGCATACCTTCATCAAAGTCTGAACCGCTGGCATCTGCGCTGCCATCAGTTCCGGAAGCTTGTGACGAAGCCCCTCTGCCGCTGTTATCTTCTACTGTCTGTGACGTGTCCCCGTTTTTTGAAAAGGTGGCTGCAATATTTTTCCTTGCCCGCTCAATGTTTCCTTCAATATCTGCTGCCAGTTCCATGGCCTGAACATTTCCTTCAATACTCATAGAGGCGATGCGGCTTTCAATATCCGTCAATGCCTGCTCCATGGATTCCTGGCCGATTCCAGCCTCATTTTTAAATTCTACCGTCCGTGAGTAAATCTGATAAACGATCTCACTATAAAGGCGAAGATCTGTAATATCATTATCCTTTCCGATAGCATCCGAATCAAACAAAGACATCAGGTCATTCCAGTAATCTGCATAGGAAACCTCTGCATCTCCGGCTTTATTGGTAACACCAATCTTATTTTTATAGTAAGCGCTGATCCGTCCTAAAATCTGTGCCCGCGCCTGCCAGGCATACTTATATTCATCATTTTTTCCCATATCCAGATCGTCCATGTCCGCATCAATGACGTTCTGGAACCAGCCTACTGCGGATGATTTGTCCCCGTTACTGCCTACAGAATAATAGTAGGCCAGCCCCAGCTGATAAGAAAATTCCACATAACCGCTGCGATTCGCCTGTAAATACGTACGGTTATCCCGGTCCCGGCCATTATCTTTTGAGTTTAATACAGAGGTCAGGTATACATCTTCATCTGATGAAAAATCATTGTCCGAAACCATAGTATCCAACATATCTAAATAGGCATCTTCCCGGGTAGGATTTAAGGCAATGGCGCTGCGGTAAAGCTCTATTTTTTCTTCATCTGATGCCGTCTGGGCGCTGGAAAGATAGTAATCATAGCCGCTTTTTGTGGTACTGTTTTCCATCCCCAGGCCAAAAAGTGAAACGCCGCCAAGGATTACAGCCATGACCGCGCATCCTACAAAAGAGTAAAACTTCTTTTTCAGAGACTTTCTGTAAGGCATACCCAGCTCTTCCGGATGCTCCAGATCATAATTAAGCACCACACAGGACTGATACCGATCCTCAATATTATACTGAGTACACTTGTCAATGATCATCTCAAGGCCAAGGAGCTTTCCCCGCAGTTCCCTGGGAGTTTCTTCCAGAAGTGTAGGGCGGCACTGAGTGATCTTTGGAAAGTTAAAAGGTGTTGCTGCCGGATCCCGTCCTGTAATCAAATAATGAAGTGTAGCTCCCAGATTATAAATATCCGTCTGTGGACGGGTCTGTCCGTTACCCCCGTACTGTTCCGGTGCCGCATAGCCCGGCGTACCCAGACAGGTGGTGTCTTCTGTATTTCCGGTTTTGAAAACGCGGGCAGTACCAAAATCCACCACACAGATTTCTCCATCCGGCTTAAGCATTACGTTGGTCGGCTTCATATCCCGATAAATGATCGGCTGAGGACGGGTGTGAAGATAGTAAAGTACATCGCACAGCTGTTTTCCCCAGGAAATTACATCTTCAACAAAAATCGGAAAACCTTCATTCTCAAGACTTTCTTTAAGTACTGTATTTAACGATTTTCCCTGAATATAATCCATAACAATGAGAAATGTATCCTTATCATCGATCACATCTACAATGCTTGGAAGATACTTGTGATTCAGGCTTTTTAATATATTGGTTTCAGCAATCAGGCCCTGTCTCACCGTAGCAAAGTCCTGAATGCCATCCTTTCGTATCTCTTTAATGGCCCATGTTTTGTTTGCCCGCTCATTCAGTGCCAGATAAACAACGCTCATGCCTCCCTGACCGATCTTGTTGAGCACTTTATATTTTCCATCAACAACCGAACCGATTGAAAGCATCCTTTATCCCTCCTGACATATGCGTATAACAACCACAGAAATATTATCCACTTCCATACGCTGTTTATTTAACTCAGTAAGCATCACAGCGTTATTCTTCATGGTCAGCTCATCTCTGGCAGTTTGAGGAGCCAGCGCCCCATAAATCTCATCAGGTGAGATCACATGGCGGAATCCATCGCTGCACATAACAAAGATAGTTTCAGGCTCCACGCGTCCACAATAGTAATCCGGTGTTACCACCTCCGAAGCGCCTACGCACTGGAGAAGCACATTGCTTTGGGGATGATTCCAGGCCTGCTCCAAGGTGAGGTGTCCAAGATCCACCTCATACTGGACATAGGTTTGGTCCTTTGTCAGAGATTTTATTTGCTGATTAAGAAGATATACTCTGGAATCACCTACATTCATAATAAAATACTGATTATCAATGATCAGAAGAACTAAGACTGTTGTCCCCATCCTCGTTCCGTGACGTGAGGCATAGCTGGCCAAAACCTGATTCTGCTCCAGGACGATGTTATCCCAGGACAGCCTTAATTCATCCGGATCAAATCCGTTTCTCAGCATATCCGGAAAGTCCTCCTCAAACCACCGGTTAAACACCCGAACCACGGCTGTACTGGCCAACTCTCCTTTAGAAAGGCCGCCTATGCCGTCACAGACGACGCACAAACAAACCTTTCCCAGTTTTGTCTGCGCCACCTTTACAAGAAATGAGTCCTGATTTGTCTTTTTTTTAATTCCCACATCGCTGTGTGCCGCAATCAAAAAATCCATGTCGCATCCACCTGTTATATTACATTTGAAATCTGAATTCCTCATCCGCAAGTTTGATCGTATCACCATGCTTAAGCAAATGTTCCTATTCTGCCTATTAACCGTCACCCTTTCTCCGTTCTTGCTGCGCACTAACGATGCAGGAGGCACTCCCCCACGCCAAGGACAGTTGTATACCGGCGCCGCTATTCAAAATCCTTGTTTCGGTAAATCATCTGCCCGGATATACTCAATACCATAGCCGTTTTGATCGACTAATGGCCCGCTGGCCCGCCGGAATTACCATAGGTAACCTGGGCAGAGTGGGTAATACAGGAAATGGGGGAATCCTAAAGCATAAACCTCCTGGGTCGTTGTCACATCATCACTGTCTGAACTCCATCGGTACTGCCTACAAGGAAAACGGTACCCACATATGTGTAAGCTGTCTCCTCTCCATCAATTTTGATCACAGCGGCCATTTGCAATACACCCTTACGGGCTTCAAGAATGTTTTCATTTGTTTCTGCTGCCATAACCGGGTAAGCAGGTGTAAAGAACAATCCAAGCACCATACAAAGTCCCAAAAGCAGCGATAAGATTTTTGTTCTTTTCATGGCATTTTCCTCCTGTACAATGTTAAATTAAGTTTAATAAAGTTGCAGAGACAATGGAATGTGTTACATTACATCAAATGTTACATGAGTATGTGTTTTCTGACGAAATACGAGAAACATTTATAGATAAAATCTTTGAAAAAAAGACCAGCTATTTGAAATGTTTTATATTGAACAGTATGATGCCATTATACACGATATGACAGCAAATTTCACTTAATATTCATCGACAAATTCCGACATGATCCGAACAAAAGTAAAGCGGCCACCCATTAATGGACCGCCACGGTGATAAAATGATGTCTTTACTTGTAACCGTTCAGAAAGGCTCCTTGTCCGGTTTTCGCCTTACAAGAAGCCGCCTTGAATAGTTGCTGCCTCAAAAAAGATTCCAGATATGCCAACGTATCTTCCACAGAAGTCGTCTCACTGGTTTTCTTCATGTCATGGATCTGCCGCATACTCCGGCAGTAAAGCACCGTCCTGACATGACAAGTCTTCCATATGACATGCGGAGCGATCAACATGAAGCTTAAACAGCCGCGCAATCTGAGAGAGGATCATGACTTAGCTCAGGCTCAGATCACGCGATATATCCATGCAACACAAAGGATCTATGTCCGTTATGAAAATGGCGACAGGAATATTCCTCAGGAAACAATCCTGCTTTGAATCGGATAGGAGAAGATTCCTTTCCCTATCCGATCAACGATATGCCAGACGTATTACGCAAAAATCAAACGCCCCAAAGATTAAATCTTCTTCGGGACGTTTAGTCACAGGGCCTGCACGGTATTATACAGCCGCTCCATCCGTGCATCCGTATCATGGATGATCTCGGCACATTCCCGCAACTCTTTGGAAATCTCCTTGCTGGGCTTTCCATTGGTTTTGTAGCGGATCTGGTGCTCCAGGCTGGCCCAGAAATCCATGGCCATGGTTCGGATCTGAACTTCCACTTTAATAAACTGCTTTTTATCTGAAAAGTACACGGGTATTTCAATGACCAGATGCAGGCTCCTGTATCCGTTAGGCTTTGGATTTTTTATGTAATCCTTTACGATAAGGACCATCACGTCATCTTGCTTCATCAACATCTTTGCAATGGAATAAATGTCTGAGCCATAAGCGCAGATTACACGAATCCCTGCAATGTCATGCATATTATCACGCAAAGATTCCATGGTCATCGGGTAGCCTCTCCGCTTCATCTTTTCCAGGATACTGGCCGGGGTTTTGATCCGGCTGTTAATATAATGGATAGGATTTCTCCGGCTCCGGATCTTAAATTCGTCATTGAGCACCTCCAGTTTTGTCCGCACCTCCCGGATTGCTCCCTCATACATCATCATGGCTTCTTCAAAATCCCGCCGCATCTGTGTGTGATTTTCAACATTATCCTCTTCTCCGCCAAAAGCACTTAGTACCTTCTCCAATTCTGTCATCGTACCCACCCCGTCCTTTGCTTTTGTTTTCTTAATTATAACATACGGACCGCAATGGAGCAATGGCGTGAAAAAACTATAGACAAAATTCATTTCAGGCTATATAATATAAGAGCGTCAGCTCCTCCTTTTTCCAAGGTGTTTTTGAGGACTGATATGAAGATAAACACACGGAGTGGTATCGAAGTGGTCATAACGAGCTGCACTCGAAAT
>CAZMGH010000047.1:1397-15539 GCA_964565805.1 uncultured Lachnospiraceae bacterium | reverse complement strand
GATGTCAAATCCAGCTCGTCCAGATTCAGCTCCACCTCGATATGCTGCTTGGTATTGAGTTTGGACAAAAGTACTACCGTCTCTACATGCACACTATGCCCAAACATGTCCACGCACTGGACCTTTTCCACCCTATACCCATTCCCGCTCAGATACTTCAGATCCCGGGCCAGGGTGGCCGGATCGCAGCTGACGTAGACGATGCGTTTTGGCGCCATTTTTACCATACACTCCAAAAGAGATGCCTCGCAGCCTTTCCGGGGCGGATCTACCACGATCACATCTGCGTAAATGCCGTTTTTCTCGTATTCTCTGGGAAGCACCTCTTCGGCTTTTCCCACAAAAAATTCCACATTGTACATATGGTTTAGGCGGGCGTTGTTTCTGGCATCGTCAATGGCCTGGGGTACGATTTCCACGCCATAGACCTTAGAGGCGGTCTGGGCCAGAAACAGGGAAATGGTGCCAATGCCGCAGTACAGATCCCATACCACTTCCCCGGGCTTTAAGTCGGCAAATTCCAGTGCCTTTTCGTAAAGTACCCGTGTCTGGCCGGGATTCACCTGGTAAAATGACAAAGGGGAGATCTGATAAGCAATATTTCCAATATAGTCTGTAATATAGGGCTGCCCCCACAAAGTCCGCGTCTGGTCCCCAAGGATCACGTTGGTGTTTTCTCGGTTAATATTAATGCAGATGCTTGTCATGCCTTCCACCTTGATAAGCTGGCTGATCAGAGCGTCTGCCTGGAGCAGACGTTTTCTGTTAATGACCAGACAGACCATCACCTGTCCGGTGGCGCTGCCGATACGGGTCAGCACATGACGTACCAGGCCTTTTCCTGTATTTTCGTCATAAGGCTGGATATTATATTTTTCCATCCAGTTTTTAATGATCTGGGTAAGCTTTTCATTTAAAGGGTGCTGGATATAGCAGTGGCGAGTGTCAACAATGGAATGGGTCCGCCCGGCGTAAAAGCCCATAACGATCCTGCCGTCCTTATTTTTCCCCACTGGAAATTGAGCCTTATTACGGTAATAATAAGGCTCTTTCATTCCCAGGATGGGAAGCATTTGAAAATCTTTAAGCCCCCCTACCCGTTCTAAAAGATTGCCCACTTTATTTTGTTTAAAGCGGAGCTGTTCTTTGTAATCTAGGTGCATGATCTGGCACCCGCCGCAGGCCCGGGCCACAGGACAGGGCGGCTCCACCCGGTAAGGGGATGGGGTGATGATTTCCATAAGCCGCCCGTATCCATAATTTTTCTTGGCTTTAATGATCTTTATACGAACTTTATCGCCGATCAGGGCGTCTTTTACAAAAACCGTATACCCGCCATAGGCAGCCTGAGCCTCAATCTTGCCGTCGTCATGGGCAACCGGCGCTCCGATTTTGCCGCGATCCTCAATCTTGCCAATGCCCTCCCCGTTGGTTCCCAGGTCAGTGATTTCCAATGTAAATTCATCGTTTTTCTGGATCATATGTTTTCCTTTCATTTTCGGATTTCACTGCCAGTGCAGCTTACACAGTGGGCTTGGATGTGCGGCGGACGTTGGAATCCAGGATCCGGTTAAATCCCAGCCATTCCATAGTATCTCCAGCATTTCTAAACAGCTCGGTCATGGTCTGCATTTTCGCGTCAGTGTTGTCCGCCAGGTTTAAGGCCATGGCTTCCATCAGGGCAGGTTTCTTGGGAGAACCGTACTCCAGCTCGCCGTGATGGGCTACGATACAGTGCTTCAGTTCATTTTCCAGCGTCTCAGGAAAGCCGGGAATGTCGCGGATCCGATCGTGGATCATTTCCACGCCGATGACAATATGGCCGATGAGCTGGCCTGCATCGGTATAGTCATTGGCAGGAAACAAAGACAGCTCCTTTGTTTTTCCAATGTCATGAAACAGGGCCGCGGTCATGAGCAAATCCCGGTTAAGCATAGAATAGCGGGTACAGTAAAAGTCGCACAGCTTCATAACACTTAAGGTGTGCTCCAGCAGGCCGCCTACAAAGCCGTGATGAACGCTTTTTGCGGCAGAATGTTTCACAAAGCTCTGGATAAATTCCTTGTCCTTTACAAAATAACTTTCCGCCAGAGCTTTCAGATGAGGCTCCCGGATTCTGGAAATAAATCCGGTAAGTTCTTTATACATGTCTTCAATCTTATACTGGCTGATGGGCATATAGTCCTGAGGATCATACTCCACTTCCTGGACACGGCGGATGCGGCGGGCATTAAGCTGAAGAGATCCCTGAAAGCTTGTGACCTGTCCATCCACCTTTATAAAATCCAAGGCTTCAAAATGCTCGATACCTCCGGAGATTTCCCACACTTTTGTATCAATGGTTCCGGTTTTATCCTGAAGGATCAGGGAATAGTATGTCTTCCCTGCTTTTGTTTTCATCGTCTGCTTGGATTTGCAAAGATAAATATCGGAGATAGTTTCTCCTTCTCTAAATGTTTCGATAAATTTCATAACATTCCTCTTTCTATATAAAAATGTTGCCCGGCAAATGGTTTCTCGCTTAAGCAGGGCCGTCCCTTGCCAGGCGTATCCCATAAAAATAACCGTTCATCTGGCTGAACCGACTGGCCAAACTGTTATTATGAAAGCAGTCTTATTGTATTATACTGCAAGGATAGAGATTTTACCATATCAAATTTGCGCCTGCCAGACTGCGTAACAGTCCCGTCGGCTGAACTGTTGCCAGACCCCCGCTGTATTTTAAAATCAGCTTCCATTTTCCTTCCATATCGGTTACAATAGGGCTGATTGACTTTTTAAAGAATCGCAGGTGATAAAAAATGAATGAAAAAGCACTCCGTATTCTGGAATATCCCAAGATCATTGAAAAGCTGACAGAGCTTGCAGGCTCTCCTATGGGAAAGGACCTGTGTAAAAATCTTGTTCCGTCTACAGACCTTGGGACAATCTGCCAGATGCAGATGGAGACCAGTGACGCTCTTGCCCGGATCTATGCTAAGGGAAACCTGTCTTTTTCCGGGCTTAAAGATATTCGTCCATCCCTGCTCCGGCTTAAGGTAGGGTCCTCCCTGAATATTCCGGAGCTTTTGGCCTTAGCTTCCCTGCTGGATGTGGCCCTTCGTGCCAAAACCTACGGGCGGCGGGAAAACAGCCAGGGCCGGGAGGCTGATGAAAATGCCCAGGCCACTCAGGACAGCCTGGATGGCATGTTTTCTGTCATCGAACCTTTAAGTCCCCTGAATAATGAGATCAAACGGTGCATACTTTCAGAAGAGGACATTGCGGATGATGCCAGTCCCGGCTTAAGATCTGTGCGCCGCAGCATCCGTCTCACTAATGACCGGATCCGTTCCCAGTTAAATACCATGGTAAATTCCCAGTCCATGGCCTCAAAGCTTCAGGACAACATTATTACCATGCGGGGCGGCCGGTACTGTCTTCCCGTAAAGGCAGAGTACCGCAGCCAGGTCCAAGGCATGATCCACGACCAGTCCTCTTCCGGCTCCACATTGTTTATTGAACCTATGGCTGTAGTTAAGCTGAACAATGACTTAAGAGAGCTGGAGATCAAGGAAAAGGAAGAGATCGAAAAAATACTGGCCCAGCTTTCCGCCCAGGCCGCTGAACACACAGAGACTTTGGAAGAAAATGTCACTGTGCTGACCCAGCTGGACTTTATTTTTGCCAGAGCAGCCCTTTCCCGCACCTATAACGGCACAGAGCCCCGGTTTAATGAAAAAGGCTATATTCACATTAAAAAGGCCCGCCATCCCCTTCTGGACAGGAAAAAGGTAGTGCCTATTGACATTACTATGGGCAAAGACTTTAAACTGCTGATCATTACCGGCCCCAATACTGGCGGTAAGACGGTGTCCTTAAAAACCGTAGGTCTCTTTACCCTGATGGGCCAAGCCGGGCTTCACATTCCTGCCTTTGACCAGTCGGAACTGTCCGTGTTTGAAAATGTTTTTGCGGATATTGGGGATGAGCAGAGCATTGAGCAAAGTTTAAGCACATTCTCCTCTCACATGATCAATATTATTAAGATCCTGGAGGGATCCAATGACCGCAGTCTTGTGCTGATGGATGAGCTTTGCGCGGGAACCGACCCTACGGAAGGAGCGGCCTTGGCTATTTCCATTTTAAAAAATCTCTTAAAACGGAATGTCACCACGGTGGCTACCACCCATTACAGCGAGCTGAAAGTATTTGCCCTGTCCCAGGAAGGGACCTGCAACGCCTGCTGCGAGTTTGACGTAGCCACCTTAAGCCCCACCTACCGGCTCCTGATCGGCGTTCCCGGCAAGAGCAACGCTTTTGCCATTTCCCAAAAACTTGGGCTTCCGGAATATATTATTAATGATGCCAGGAAAAATATGGACGCCGCGGACCAGGATTTTGAAGATCTTCTTTCCGATCTGGAATCCAGCCGGAAGACTATTGAAACTGAGCGGGAGGAAATAGAAAACTACAAGGCCCAGATGGCAACCTTAAAGGAACGTCTGGAAGCTAAGCAGGAAAATATGGCCCAGCAAAAGGAGCGGATCCTTCGAGAGGCCCGGGAACAGGCTCAGAAGATCCTTCAGGATGCCAAAGATTTTGCCGATCAGACCATCCGGGATATGCACAAGCTTTCCTCAGGCGGCGGCAGCGCCAAAGCCATGGAGGCCAAACGGACCGCGGTCCGGGAAAAACTCAATAAAGTCAGCAGCGGCCTGACCCTTTCTTCTAACGGAAAAAAGACCAGCCTTCGGCCTCAAGATATTAAGGCCGGGGACAGCGTTATGGTCCGCAGCATGGGAATCAAAGGGATCGTTGCATCTGCCCCGGATGCCAAGGGCAATGTCCAGGTACAGATGGGGATCTTAAAGTCCCGGGTGCCTTTAAGCGACTTGGAGCTTTTAGATGAAGAGGTGATCAAAACACCGGTACTTAAAAAGACCGGCGCCGGTAAGATCAAGATGAGCAAGTCCGCCAGTGTTTCCACCAGTATTAATCTTATTGGAAAAACCGTGGATGAGGCGATTCCTGAAATGGAAAAATACCTGGATGACGCTTATCTGGCCCATCTGTCCCAGGTAACCATTATCCACGGCCGGGGGACCGGCGCCTTGAGAAACGCTGTCCACCAGCGCCTGCGGAAGATGAAAAATGTTAAGTCCTTCCGTCTCGGCGCCTTCGGTGAAGGAGAAACCGGCGTGACCATTGTTGAATTTAAAGAATAAAAACCCCAAAAATGAAATCCCGCAGGGGGACCCCCTGATGCCGTGAGGGACACGGCAATAATCAACAATATGAAAGGACCCGTTATGATTGAACTGATTAAATCGATTATCTTCGGTATTGTCGAGGGCATTACAGAATGGCTGCCCATCAGCAGTACCGGACATATGATTCTCCTGGATGAGATTATGCCTTTAAATGTCACCCCGGAGTTTTTGGAAATGTTTCTTGTGGTCATACAGCTTGGCGCCATCCTGGCGGTTGTGGTGATCTACTGGAAACGACTTTTCCCCTTTGGCCTGGAAAAAGCCAAGGAAAAGACGAAAGTGACGGTGGACCGGCCCATGATGATCATGTGGCTGAAAATCGTTATTGCCTCTGTGCCCGCTGCCATTGTGGGTGTGCTTTTTGATGACTGGCTGAATGTTTTGTTTTACAATTATATTACCGTTGCTATTATGCTTATTATTTTTGGTATACTGTTTATTGTCATTGAAAACAGCAACTTCCGCAAAAATGCCCACGTTCATTCCATTAGCGAGATCACTTACACCGCAGCTCTGATCATCGGCGTTTTTCAGATGATCGCCGCTGTATTTCCCGGCACCTCCCGGTCCGGGGCAACCATCGTAGGCGCTCTGCTAATTGGAATTTCCAGAACTGTGGCCGCAGAGTTTACCTTTTTCCTGGCCATTCCGGCTATGCTTGGAGGCAGCGCCTTAAAGCTTTTAAAGTTTGGCTTTCACTTTACCTCTCAGGAACTGATGATCCTCCTGGTCGGCATGGTTGTGGCATTTATCGTATCCATCCTGGCCATTAAGTTCCTTATGGCCTACATTAAAAAGCATGACTTTAAAGTCTTTGGATGGTACCGGATCATCCTGGGCGCGATTATTCTTGTATGTTTTGCCGTCCAGGCCCTCTGATTCCAATCTCATTAACATCACTATAAAAAGGAGTGACACACATGTCAGATGCATCAAAAATTTTATTAAGAAGTGAAGTTGACCCGAAAGATACCTGGGCCATCGAAGATATTTTCCCTTCCGATGAAGCCTGGGAGGAGGCTGTAAAGAGGCTTTCCGCTCAGACAGAGGAAATCCTAAAGTATCAGGGGAAACTTGGGGAAAGTGCAGCTTCCCTTTACGAATACTGCGCTTTGGAAACTCAGATCAATGAAAATATTGAAAATATTTACGGCTATGCCCAGCGCCGCTACGATGTGGATACAACCAACAGCACTTACCAGGCCATGTCTTCCAGAGCTATGTCCATTTATGTAGACTGTGTGGGACGCTTGTCCTTTTCCAGCCCGGAGATCCTGGCAATCCCAGAGGACACTTTAGAGCAGTTTTTTAAGGAAGAGCCCGGTCTTGAAGTTTACCGCCGCAGCCTGATGGAAGTGCGCCGGTTAAAGGACCATATCCTCTCTCCTTCGGAAGAAAAGCTTTTAGCCGCTGCCGGCGAGGTGGCTAATGGGCCGGAAACCATTTTTTCCATGATGAATAATGCGGACGCTGTATTCCCGCCGGTGATTGACGATGACGGCAAGGAACTCCCTTTAACCCACGGAAGCTTTATCTCTTTTATGGAAAGCAGCAACCGCCGTATCCGAAGGGACGCATTTATAAACCTGTATCATACTTTAGAACAGCATAAAAATACTTCTGCCGCTGTTTTAGCCGCCCAGATAAACCAGTTAAAGTTCTTTGCTCAGGCCCGGAAGTATCCGTCAACCATTGAAGCTGCTTTAAATGTGACCAATGTTCCGGTAAGCGTATATAAAAACCTGATCCAGACCGTTCACGATAACATGGGCTATATGCACAAATATATGAAGCTGCGTAAAAAGCTTCTGGGAGTAGATGAGCTTCATATGTATGACCTTTACACCTCCATGGTTCCTGACGCGGATGTAAAGATTACCTTTGAGGAAGCTAAGAAAACAGTTATGGAAGCCGTAGCTGTCCTTGGCCCGGATTATCAGGCCATTTTAAAAGAAGGCTTTGAAAACCGATGGATCGATGTTTATGAAAATAAAGGCAAGCGTTCCGGCGCTTACTCTGCAGGCCATAAGGTTCATCCTTTCGTCCTTCTCAACCACAAGGATACTTTAAACTCTGAATTTACCCTGGCCCATGAAATGGGACATGCCATCCATTCCTGGCTGTCTAATAAAAATCAACCGGCGCCGGACGCAGAGTATGTGATCTTTGTCGCCGAGGTTGCTTCCACCTGTAATGAAGCCCTGTTGATGCAGTATCTTCTGAAAAAAACCCAGAATAAAAAGGTTCGTGCTTACCTGATCAACTACTTCCTGGAACAGTTCCGCACCACTCTGTATCGTCAGACCATGTTTGCGGAATTTGAAATGAAGATCAATGAAGCCAGTGAAAACGGCGCGGGTCTTACAGCCGATGACTTAAATGCGCTGTATCATCAGTTAAATGTGGAATACTACGGAGATGATGTGGTAGTAGATCAGGAAATTGATATGGAATGGGCGCGTGTTCCTCATTTCTTCTACAATTTCTATGTATTCCAGTATGCCACCGGCTTTTCCGCAGCCATTGCCCTGTCCCAGCGGATCTTAAAGGAAGGGGAAAGTGCTGTTAAGGATTATATTTCTTTCCTGTCCGGCGGCTGCTCCAAAGATCCTATCTCCCTCCTTCGTGGCGCTGGCGTGGATATGGAATCTCCAAAGCCTATTGAAGAGGCATTAAAGCTGTTTGACCGTCTGATTGATGAAATGGAGGAATTGATGGCTTAAGTTTGGCCAATTGCCAAAAGGGGCTGGCTCACTAAGTGAGACAGCCCCCTTTTTTAATCCTCATCCTTCCAGTGAAGGCGATGAAGATGTCCTTTTTGGTTTAACTGTTCAAATCCATTCTGCCGCAGCGCCTCATACAGGGCGATAGCCACAGAGTTGGACAGGTTTAATGAACGAATGTCCCCCATCATAGGGATGCGGACGCAAAATTCCTCATATTCCACAAGGATTTCCTCCGGGATACCGGCGCTTTCCTTGCCAAACATAAGCCAGGCGTCCTCCGGATAGGACACATCACAGTAGGAATGGCGGGACTTTGTGGTAAGCATGTAAAGCTTTCCGGCACACTGGGGATTTTTCTCAAGAAAATCTTTAAAATCGTCATAAATGGTCACGTCCAGATCATCCCAGTAGTCCAGTCCGGCACGCTTTATTGTTTTGTCGTTAATCTTAAATCCCATAGGCTCGATGAGATGAAGCCTTGTTCCCGTCGCTACACAGGTCCGCCCGATATTTCCCGTATTTGCCGGCATCTCAGGCTCTAAAAGAACAATGTTCATCATAACGCTTCACCCGCCGGATGCGTGTTTTCTTCCGGATGCTCTTTTAAATAAGCCACAAAACGGGCGATGCGGTCTGTGGCAATTTTAAGCTCCTCCAGAGAGTAGGCATAGGAAATACGCAAAAAGCCCTCGCCGCAGTCGCCAAAGGCGGTCCCCGGCACGACAGCTACCTTTTCTGCCTGTAAAAGCCGCTGAGCAAATTCATCGGAAGACATGTTCAGGCTTTTTATGCTTGGGAATACGTAAAATGCCCCAAAAGGCTCAAAACATTCCAGGCCCATTTTCCTGAAGGTATGGATCAGGAACTTGCGCCGCTGGTCATAGGACTGGCGCATTTTCTCTACTTCATCATCCCCGTACTTTAAGGCCTGAACCGCGGCATACTGGCTGGTGGTTGGGGCGCACATAATAGCAAACTGATGGATCTTTGTCATTTGCTCAATGATTTCTTTCGGTCCGCAAACATAGCCCAGACGCCATCCGGTCATAGCATAGCCTTTGGAAAAGCCGTTGATCAGAATGGTCCGCTCCTTCATTCCGGGAAGGGATGCGATAGACACATGCTTTACCCCATAAGTCAGAGCGCTGTAAATCTCATCAGACATAACGATAATGTCCTTTTCAATGCACACCCGGGCAATGTCTTCCAGGTCTTTTTTCTCCATAATGGCCCCTGTGGGATTGTTAGGGAAAGGCATGATCAGCACCTTGGTTTTAGGGGTAATGGTGGAAAGAAGCTCTTCCTTTGTCAGACGGAACTCATTTTCCTCCTTCAGGTTAATGATCACCGGCACGCCTCCTGCCAGGATCGCACACGGTTCATAAGAAACATAGCTTGGCTGAGGGATCAGCACCTCATCTCCTGGATCCAGCAGAGCCCGCAGGCCGATGTCAATGGCCTCAGAGCCGCCCACTGTTACCAGCACCTCATGCTGATGATCATAAGAAACATTACAGTGGCGCTCCAGATAACGACTGATCTCCTCTCGCAACTCCTTTAAGCCGGAATTGGAGGTGTAAAAGGTACGGCCCTTTTCCAGGGAATAAATGCCTTCCTCCCGGATAAACCAGGGTGTATCAAAATCCGGCTCTCCCACGCCAAGAGAGATCACTTCCGGATCGTTCACTTCCGTGACCAGGTCAAAAAACTTCCGGATGCCTGAAGGCTTTATATTTGTAATGGTTTTTGATAATGGATTTCTCAAGGTGTAATCAGCATCCTTTCTTTCTTTGCCTCAGGGATCATAATCGTCCCATGGTCTTTGTATTTCTTTAAAACAAAATGAGTGGCTGTACTTAAAATAGAGTCCATGGTAGACAGCTTAGAGGAAACAAAGTGGGCAACCTCCTGAAGCGATTTACCTTCCAGCATGACCATCAGATCATAGCCTCCGGAAATCAGATACACTGTGTCCACCTCGCTGAAATTGTAAATGCGCTCAGCAATCTTGTCAAAGCCCTGGCCTCTCTGAGGCGTTACCCGGACTTCGATAAGGGCAACGACTTTATCAATGGATGTATTTCCCCAGTTTATAATGGTATGATAACCGCAAATGGTCTTATCTCTTTCCATTTCATAAATGGCCTGAGCCACATCTTCTTCCTTTTCACCTAAAACAACGGCCAGATCCTCTACACTGATCTTGCTGTTTTTTTCAATTACGGATAAAATTTTCTCCTTCATTTTTATCAGCCTTCCTTCCTATCTTTTAGGTTGCTGTCCATCTCATGAACAAACCTTTTTGGGAAATTCTCTTCCTGAGGGCGGTTCCAGATAGCGCACCTCATCTTCATTGGTCACCACCCGGTCATTGCCCGGGGTAAAGTTTCCGATCACTGCCGCCGGGATACCCAAACGCTTTAATGTGTTCACCAGCCGTTCCCCATGTTCTGTGCCAATGAGCAATGCCCCTGCCGAGGGGATCTTATATGGATTTATATCCACAAAATCACAAAGCTCCACAACTTCCTGGCGGATGGGAATCTGCTTTAAATCCACCCACAGGCCTGTATGACCTGCCTGGGCAGCTTCCCACAGACCGCCGAATACACCGCTTTCTGAAAGATCGTATAAAAAGCACGGCTCCTGCTCCAGAGCTACCATGGCTTCCTTTCTCACAGAAAAATACTGGTCCATGGCCTGGATCTGGCGGGCAATGTGATGATTATATTTATTTACAAAAGCTTCATGATATTCCTGTTCCAGAAGCCAAGCGCCGGACATACCGGCCCACTTGGTCATAATAATACTCTGCCCCGCCAGGGGGGCCGCCAATGCCTTTCCCCCGCTGCCGCCGTTCACCGGCCGGTCGGCCCCCTGTCCCGGGGCTGTGCCCAGACAGGTGACCGCCGCAATGACCTGGCGGACATTGGCGCTGACCTGAGTGTGGCCCCCCGCCAGATCGATGCCTTCCTTTTCACAGTCTGACTCAATCCGCCAGATCATTTTCCGAAATTCCGCCTCCTCCACATCCTCCGGCACGGTCAGAGATACCATGATCCCTGCCGGCTTCGCGCCGGAGCAGACCAGACTGTTGATCCCTCTTGCCACGATCATAGCCCCAGCCTGAAAAGGGGTTCCCTCCACCGTATTTACAGAAACCCACGCGTATGTATCCGGCCCGGTTATCAAAGTCTGATAACCCAGACCGGCTTTTGGCTTACATAATATATTGTCATTTCTTTTATGAATCTGTTTAAACACAGACCGGTCTAAAACACTTTCCTTTAATTTCCCAGGCTTCAAAGGCAAAAACCTCCTTATGCGCCATCCGGCGCCGTGGTTTGGGACGTCTCAGTTTCAGGAGTCTCAGTTTCCGGCTGCTTTGTTCCCCGGGTCACATACCTGGGGTAGGCATTGTAAGTGCTCCGGTTAATCAGCTCCCTGCTTTCAAGATTCCCGTCCACATAGACCAGCTTATAAAAAGAGACAACATAGCCGGTGTAGGCCGACTGTGTCACTTCCTCATAACCCACCGGAAGGGTGGGATCCTCAGTTACCACATCCTCGCCGGGATTTATGGTCTGCTCAGTAACGCTTTCAAATTCCAAAGTCCGGTTTGAAGGCCGAGTCTCCTTGCCGTAAAAGGTTATAGTCACAGAACTCCCGTAAGTGTAGGCTTCAATATACACTGGGTAGTCGTAATCATTTCTGAACTTAAAATCAATGGTGGGCTCCGCAATGGTGGCATCCGCTCCCAAAGGCACATAGTCTACAGTCATCGAGTGATTGGTCCGTTCCACCACCGTCAGTTCTGACCGGAGCACGGTATTATATAAGGTAGAGGATACCTGACAGATCCCGCCGCCCATTGTGTCTACAATTCTGCCGGAGGCGTAGCCCCCTGCCAGACAGTACCCGTTATCTGAAGTAAATGGAGCCACAGCCTGGGTAAATGAAAATTCATCTCCGGGATAAAGAATTGTTTCGTCAATCTTTGCTGCTCCATTTTTTATATTTTCGATACGGTTGTAGCCGCTTCCCGCAAAGCTTGTGGTATAGGTGCCAAGCACATCCTGGACAACGGAAAGCTCCTGGGCCGTATGAGCCGGAGCCACCTGGTCAAAGGCGGCTTCTACAGTCAGGTCTTGCCGGTCCCATTCTCCGGTGATGGCCTCTGCCGCCAGCTGGGCTGTTTCAGCGGATTTTAATGTGCGTCCGATCACCTCATCCGTGATCAGCAGCTGTCCTCCATGGCGGACTAAAATAGCATCCTCCGGCTCCCGGTTCACTTCTCCTGCCCGTTCATTTAAAATATTTTCCAGGGCCTCCGTGTCGCAGGTAAACTGGATGGTATAATCTCCATGGCCGTTCTGCACATCTCTTAAGGCCTTATAGCGTTTTAAAATATTCCCCTCGCTGCCGATCTGGCTTAAGGTATCCACCACTTCATAGTCAACAATATCCACCCCAAACTGGGAAAAGGGAATATCCATCACCACACCCTCCTCGTCAGTCAGATGGAGGGTCCCGCCTTTCACCTGGTCAATAAAGTCATTTAATGCTGCCTTAGCTTCCTCCGAGGTCATATTGCTCAGGTCAATACCTTCCACTTCCACCCCCTGAGGGATCGTCGGCTGAGCGGCAGCATAAGCTCCCCCGGAAAAGATCCCTGAAACAATCAGGACTGCTGCCAAAATAGCCAGTATATTTAATAATTTTTTCATTGCTGCACTCCCAAATTTATTTCTTACAGACTGAGCCGTCCGGATGCATATCCCTACATACCGAAGCTGGCAATGATCCCGGCGACCATGGCAAAAATAAGGATCCCAATGATCACACCGGACACGATTCGTTTTGATTTCCTGTTATGAAACATGCTCTGTTCCTTCTTTCTTTATACATGTCTGGACAAAAGACATTTTTTTGAAAATTTACAAACATCTACCCCTCTCCGGCCGCCGGACCGGAAGGCCGTGATTAAGTATGATTTTATCAATGGCTTTGGACATCTGGCTGCGGTTCATGGCATCCATGTCCTCATCAAAGTCTATTTTATGATATTTGATCAATTCCTTCAAGTAGGCTTTTTGCTTTAGCGTGGCTGGCTGAACCTTTTTTTCTCTGTAGACCAATGGGGACGGGGCAAACAGGGCCTCATGGTCATTTTCATAATAATGGGCCAGGGTCTGATACAGCTTGGCTGTAGCCAGAGCGTCATGGTAGGCTCTGTGGGCCTGGTCATTGACAATACCGTAATAGTCGCACAAAGCGCCAAGGCTTTTCGACACCACACCGGTACACACAGCGCGGGCGATCTTTAAGGTATCAATCCCCCTTTTTTCAAAAAGATAGCCGCACCGGCTGGCATACTTTTTGGCAAATGAAAAATCAAATAAAAGATTATGGCCAATGAGCACATCATCCCCGCAAAAGTCTACAAAAGCCTTCATGACCTGATCGATAGACGGAGCGTCCGCGGTCATGTCATTGGTAATTCCGGTGATTTCCGTGATCTGGTCTGTGATCTCCTCCTCCGGCTTTACAAAGGTCATAAACCGGTCAGCCACAGCCCCGTCCCGCACCTTTAAGGCGCCAAATTCAATAATACAGTTTTCTTCCACACTAAGACCTGTGGTTTCCAGGTCAAGGGCTACATAGGATTTCAGCATCCCTTTCTCCTTCCTATTCCTGCCCTACCGGCAGATCCTCCCCTAATGGAAATGCCTCCGCCTCATAGGTCAGTCTGTCTCTGTGCCGATACATAAACAGCACGCCGCCGTTTTCTTTTTGGACCGGGCGCCCGGCAAGAGCGCTTTCCCCAATATCCCATGAGAAAATCTCCACATGGGTAAGATTGCGGATCTGGCGGTAATTTTTATCATCGTATTCTTTAAAATAATTCTCTCTCATGAGTGAAGATGAGTAAAAGGCCGCGATTGCCTTTTTAAAGTTCCCGTTTTCCGGCGCCCAGGACGGGCGGATCTTTGCCTTTTCCCGAAGGTAATAGTCATACCGGAGAATATCGTCAAACAGCTCCGGCACAAACCTGTGTCCCTCATCCATCCCCGACGCCCCTTCAACAGCCCCTTTGGCAAACCGGCGCAGAAGTTCGTACCGCTCCAGGCGGGAAACCTTCCGTCCGTCAGTCACCTGTTCCC
>CAZMGH010000047.1:0-1297 GCA_964565805.1 uncultured Lachnospiraceae bacterium | reverse complement strand
CCTTTCAGCACTTTTAAAAATCCCATTTGAAGCTGATTGGGCCTTAAGGCATACACATCATTAAAGGACCGGATAAAGCTGTCCAGATCTTCCCATGGAAGACCTGCGATCAGATCCAGATGAACGTGGACATTTTTCCCTTTCCGGATCCTTTGGACCAGCTGAGACAGTGTTGAAAAATCCATGACCCGGTCAATGGCTTTAATGGTCTTAGGATTGGTAGACTGGACGCCGATTTCCAGTTGGATCAGGCCGGGGCGAAGGGTGCCTAAAAGCGCCAGCGCTTCCTCATTCAGAAGATCCGCCGTCACCTCAAAATGAAAATTTGTCACCCCGTTGTCGTGCTCCTTAATAAACTGCCAGATCGCAAGGGTGCGGTCATGACGGCAGTTAAACGTCCGGTCCACAAACTTTACCTGAGGCACCTGATGATCCAGGAAAAACTTAAGCTCCTCCAAAACCAGTGAAAGGCTCCGAAAGCGCACATGCCGGTCAATGGAAGACAGACAATAGCTGCAGGAAAATGGACACCCTCTGCTGCTCTCATAATAAATGATCCTGTTTGTAAAAATGTCCATATTTTTATAAGGAAAAGGAATACTGTCCATAAGTACCGGCGGCCGCTCTCCCGTATCCACAACACGCCCGTCTCCGGCCCGGAAAGTAAGACCGGGAATCCCGGATAAGGTTTCGTCAGCTGCCATGTCCTGAACCTGTGATGCCGGGCTTGAAGCCAGCCTTGAAACCAGCTCACGGAAAGTATCCTCCCCTTCTCCCCGCATGACCAGGTCCGCCCCGGGATTGCGTCTGAGCACATCCGCAGCGTCATAGGACACCTCCGGGCCGCCCAGCCAGATCTTAACCTCTGGCGCGGCTTTGCTCATCAGGTCTGTCAGCTCCTCCACCATGGTCAGATTCCATATGTAACAGGAAAATGCCAGCACATCCGATTTTTCCCGGTACAGGCGGGTCAGAATCTCATCAATATAATTATTTATGGTAAATTCCTCCACTGCCACCTGAACCCCGGAGATGTGCTCCGCACATGCCTTCAGGGAATACACTGCCAGGTTGGAATGTATGTATTTGGCATTAATGGCTGCCAGCACAATTTTCATGGTCAATCTCCTTCGCAGCAGTTTGTTGGGTTTTATTTTAAGGTATCCCTCTGGCAATGTCAATCCCATGACCTTGTAGAGTTTTTTATGTTTTTTATGTTTTGTGGTATGATGGTGATATTGTGATCGCCTCTGCTATTGCAGAGCAGTTAAAGAACTAGTGAACCGGGATACGCTGA
>CAZMGH010000046.1:0-16404 GCA_964565805.1 uncultured Lachnospiraceae bacterium | reverse complement strand
CTTTATTATAATGAATATAGATGTTCAGATGTTTAAACAAGTTTGCTGTAATTTTACGAAGGGGTGCTGCATGCCTAAAATCAAATATGACCATATTTATAAAGACATAAAAACTAAAATCGAAACCGGAGAATATGAAGTTCAGGCAATGCTTCCTTCTGAACACACCTTAGTATCAGAGTATGGATGCTCCAGAAACACCGTTCGCCGCGCCATTGCCGCTTTGGTCAAGGACGGCTATGTTCAGACCATGCAGGGCAAAGGGGTCCGCAATATTTTCCAGCCGGTGGAACCCAACTCATTTATCCTGGGAAGCATTGAGTCCTTTAAAGAGTCCTCCATCCGCAACCACCGGAAGGGAACAACCCGGGTCATTGCCTTTACCCAGCTTCATGCAGACGAAAAAATTGCCAAAAAAACCGGCTTTGCCCAGGGGACCCTGTTATATTATGTCCAGCGGGTCCATGATCTGGATGGAAAGGCGCTGATCTTAAACCATAATTACTTCCGCCAGGATCTAGTGCCGGGTCTGACCCCGGAAATCGCCGCCCAGTCGATCTATGACTATATTGAAAATGAACTCCATATGACCATCGTTACCTCCAAGCGGATCATGACCGTAGAAAAAATGACCCAGATTGATGAAAAATATCTTGAGCTGAATGATTATAACTGCCTGGCTGTTGTCACCAGCCAAACTTACAATGACCAGGGAGAGATGTTTGAATACACCCAGTCCCGCCACCGGCCGGATTATTTCCGATTTCAGGATAATGCCGTGCGCCGCCCGGTAAGCTGATCCCCCTTTTGCCTCTGGAATTTTCATGATCCCCATGGTATAATAGCCGCGAAGGCTGCGATTATACCGCGTCTTTTGCGCAGCAAACGAAGTGCGCGTACCTTTGCGCAAAAGTACGCATCCTGGACGCTGCCATCGCAGGACTGCTGCCGCAGCATGGGGGTATTATGGATTTTTTAGATGAATTAACAGAACTTGTGTTTCTTGAAGACACACCGGAAAAATCGGATATTATCTTTATTCCGGGAGGCAGCTACGGGGCTCTGGCTCATACTGCGGCAAAGCTGTATAAGGACAGCTTTGCCCCTTATATTCTTCCTTCCGGAAAATATTCAAAGACTGTCGGACATTTTGACGGGTCAAAGGATGAGCCTCCCATATTTCATGGCCGCACCTTTGCCACAGAATGGGATTTTTTAAGAGCCATTCTCCTGGAAGACGGCGTAGATCCTAAATCCATTTTAAAAGAAGATCAGGCTACATATACTTATGAAAATGCCATTTATTCCCGGCAGGTAACGGACCGGCTTGGTCTTCACATCCGCCAGGCGATCATCTGCTGCCAGGCATATCACGCCCGCAGATGCAGACTGTACTATGAGGTTTTGTATCCAGACACCCGCTTTCTCATCTGCCCTACCATTACCCGGGGAATTTCAAGAGATAACTGGTTCCTGGACAAAGACAAAATTTCTGCTGTTCTTGGAGAAATCTCCCGTATCGGCGGCCAGTTCCACCAGATCGTCCGTCAATACGGCGCCCAAAAAATAGGGGGAACCCCCCAAGGGGATACCTATATGGCCTGAAAACCAGGCCCAAAAAGATAGGAGGAATGTATAGTGACAACAGTATCGAAAAAAATTTTTGACACACTAAATGGCCAGAACGTTTATGAATATACTCTGACCAATCAAAAAGGAAACTTTATTAAAGTGATCACTTATGGAGCGACGATCACATCCATTACCTTAAATACAGAAAAGGGCCCTGTAGACGTTGCCCTGGGATATAGCACCCTGGAAGATTACAGAAATAACGGCTGTTATCTGGGCGCCTGCATCGGCCGGGTGGGCAACCGTATCGGCAATGCCCGCTTTACATTAAACGACAAAGACTATGTTCTTGCCGCAAATGACGGCCCCAATCACCTCCATGGAGGCCTTTTTGGCTTTGACAAGCAGCTTTTTGATGTAGAAGAGATTCCCGGAGGGATCCGGGCCAGCCGCATATCTCGGGACGGTGAAGAAAATTATCCGGGAAATCTGAAAGTCTCTGTAGATTATCTTTGGGATGATGATGACCGGCTCACCTTATCCTACCATGCCGTCAGCGACAAGGACACCATCATCAATCTGACCAATCACACTTATTTTAACTTATCCGGCGAGTCTGACGGGTCCATCCTGGACCACACATTAACGATCCATGCCGCTTCATTTGCAGAAAACGATGGCGGCTGTCTGCCTACAGGAACCCTTTTGCCTGTAGAAAATACGCCATTTGATTTCCGTCAGCCAAAGGCCATTGGACAGGAGATAAACCTGGAAAATGAACAGTTAAAGCGTGGCGGCGGCTATGACCATAATTTCTGTCTGGATGGCGGCGGCATGCGCCAGATTGCCCAGGCTGCGTCTCCTAAAACCGGCATTGTCATGGACGTTTACACAGACCTTCCAGGAGTGCAGTTTTACAGCGGCAATTCCCTGGAAGGCCAGAAAGGCAAGTCCGGTACTGCCTATGTTCCCCGCAGCGGATTTTGCCTGGAAACCCAGTATTACCCTAATGCCATGGCCTGCGAAAACTTCCCGTCCATTATTTTCAAGGCCGGAGAATCCTATGATTCCAAAACAGTCTATGCTTTTCATATAAATGGTTCGGACATCCAGGCATAATCAGGAAATGACGGGTATGAAAAAGCTTCCCTTGATTTGTGTGATCCTGGCAGTCATAGCGGTTGGCATGGAATTGTTTTTATTTAATTTCCGCACTTTTGAGTCCATGACATTTTCCCCCCTGTCCGGCTATGATCTGACCGATGACCAAGGACAGCCTGTAACGTCCGGTCAGGCTCTTTCTGCGGATAGCAGCGGAAATGTGACCCTTTTTGTGGAAAATATTAATGCAGCGGCCCAGAATCTTTACCTGGATGTTTCCTGCCCTTTATCCGACAGTACCAGCCTGTCCATCCAGATTTACGCCAGGGATGAAGGAAATAACCAGTACTATGACCTGCCTGAGGTCACCCTTTCTACTGTAAAAGAATCCGGGAAATACATCCGGCTGAATTTAAGCGGTGAAGCAAAAAGTCTTCAGATCATTTTAAAGGATGTCCCTGGAGACATGATTATCCTTGAGGATATAGGGTTAAATTGCCGCCGTCCCCTGGACTTTTCCCCGACCCGGCTGGCCGGAGTGTACATTCTTTTGCTGATCCTGTATGCCATCCGTCCCGGCTCTGCCCTTTATCGGATCAAATGCAGGATCCACAGACCCATGCAGACCGCTGTGATCACTGGCCTTATGCTGGCGGAGCTGGCCATTGCCTCCGGCATTGCCATGGGAAATACAACCTACTGTGATCCGCCCTGGGCCCACCATTACCAATATTATGAACTGGCGGTTTCTTTAACTGAGGGCCACTTTTATCTGGACATTGAGCCGTCCCAGGAGCTTCTGGAAATGGAAAATCCTTACGATAACGGCCAGAGAAACGCGGACGATGTAGAATATCAGTGGGATACAGCATTTTATAACGGCAAATACTACTGCTATTTCGGCATACTGCCTGTGCTGGTCTATTATCTGCCCTGGTATCTCCTCACCGGCACGGCATTTCCCACCTTTGTGGGCATTATTATTAATACAGCGGTGATCATCGCCGGTGTGACCAGCCTTTTGCACCGGCTTATAAAAAGATATTTTAAACATACATCCTTTGGCCTGTTCCTCCTGCTCCAGGTATCCATGGTCTTAGGATGCGGCGTTCTTTTGATCGTCAATCCCCCCACCTTTTACAATATGCCCGGCTCCATGGCCCTGGCCCTTACCCTTTGGGGACTTTACTGCTGGGTACGGGCCCTGGATGGGCGGCCGGAGGAGGGTGGGGCCGACACTGCCCAGGCCGGAACGGCTGCGCCTTCAAAGCCTTCCGCCCCATCTCAGATTCCGGCTATACATTCAGCTGTGTGTCGGCCGGATACACGGTTTCTGGCTGGCGGGGCGCTTCTCATGGCTTTGGTAGCTGCCTGCCGTCCTCAGATGCTGGTGGGAAGCTTTCTGATCCTGCCGCTTTTTTGGAGATATGTAAAGACAAGCTTCCCTCGATCAGACGAACGAAAAGCTCTGCTTATAAGGATTTTGTGGACAGCCCTGCCTTATGTGATCGTTGCCGGACTGGTAATGTATTATAACTGGGCCCGTTTTGGCTCTCCCTTTGATTTTGGAGCCAACTATAACCTGACCACCAATGACATGACTCACCGGGGCTTTCACCTGGACCGGCTGCCTTTCGGATTATTTATGTACCTGATCCAGCCGCCGGAGTTTACAGGAACGTTTCCTTTTATGACGGCTGCCCATAAGGATACCAGTTATCAGGGAACAACCATCATGGAAACCATGTACGGAGGATTTTTCTGGTTTAACCTGATCACCGGGGCTTTGCTGTTTATCCGCCAGGCTAAAAAAGGCTTAAAAGAAAAAGGATTGTGGGGCGTTACGGTCCTGTCATTGATCATGGCCCTTATCGTTGTATGCGCGGATATACAGATGGCCGGTATCCTTCAGCGGTACGGCTGCGACTTTGGGATCTTTTTTATGATCCCGTCCGTGATGATCCTAATGACCCTCTACGACCGGGCCTGGAAAAACCCGGCACTGAAAAAAGCCATAACCAAAATGTTTTTCCTGGCTTTTATAGGGACGATTGTTGTTAATTTCTTTTGGATTTTGGCAAAGTAGGGGATTTAGGGAAAGCGGCAGAAAAAAGGCGTTAAGCGTGCTTATAAACATACTTAACGCCTTTTTTATATTTAATGGACATCCAAAGTATATATCTCCATGTCCACACCGGGACCGGCCTTTGCGGTTTTTGTCAGATCATAAACCCCATTGGTGATCACATATTCTCCCTGATTCACATAGACCTCGATCATATTTTCATCCACATAAGCATCAATATGAAACCCGTCTTTTAATTCCGGCGTGGCAAAACTGCACTGCCATTCCCTATGATTTCTGTAAACCCGGCTCCGGTCTGTACAGATGGTCTTTCCCTTTCTAAAGATCCGGTAGCCCCCAAGATCTATCCATCCGTCCTCCGGCAGGTCCGCGCTGACCTTATATCCGTCCGGAGCGGCCTCTTCCGCAGAGGCAATCTTCCTTACAAAAAGTTTATCCACATTGGGATGGACTCTAAAATAAAAATGTCCACCAATCACCTCTGTAACTCTTGGGATACAAAACATGCCGATCCACTCTCCGTCAGGAGACTCCGGCATCCTCAGCCATGCCACTTCCACCCGGCGCCCCTGGGCATCCGTAGTACTTTGAGGCGCATACAGATCCATGCCGTAGTCAAAAAACTGATAGTTTTTGGACAATGTCATGGCGCACTGCTCCTCATCAAAAGTGACCGGCATACAAATAGTGTGGTTTTCCCCCTGACCATTGACAGAAATAATATCCATCGGCGAGAAAACAAGGGCCTGTTCACTGTTTACTTCATAAAAGTCCGGACATTCCCACATGATCCCCAGATTTTTGTCACCCTGAACCATATTGACAAATTCCCAGCGCTCCAGATCTGTACTTTTATAAAATAAAAACCTGCCCGCCTTTAACTCCTGTGTGCTTCCAAGGATCATATACCAGGCATCCTTTCCCCGCCACACCTTAGGATCACGGGTGTCTCTCCGGGATCCGATCTGAGGGTCCTCAATGGGGGCAATAATGGTCCTCTTATCCTTCACATTATCAAAATGGATCCCGTCTTCAGATACCATCATCATTTGGGAAGCGATCAGTTTCTGATCCAGACTTACATTAGTATTTTCCGGGTCCTGGTTCTCATAGCGGATCCCGGTATAATACAGATACAGCTTTCCTTCATGCTCCACAGCGCTTCCTGAAAAGCACCCGTCAGCATCATTATATTTGCTTGGATACAGGGCAATCTTCTCATGGTCCCAGCTGGCCAGGTCATGGCTGACTGCATGGCCCCAGTGCATCCGTCCCCACTGAGTCCCATAGGGAAAATACTGATAAAATAAATGATACTTCCCTTTGTAATAAATAAAACCGTTAGGATCATTGATCCAGCCGCCGGGGCACTTTAAATGAATATTTTGCCTCATCGTCATTTTCCTTAACCTCCCAGTTTTCATGTTTTGCCGGTCCGGGGTCGGCGCCGCCCCAGTCAAGCCCTTTTCCAGGTTCAGTCGGTGCCTGACGTTTTACCTTGTTCAGTGCCACACGAAAAAAAGCTGCCTTAAATTAAAGCAACTTTTTCCTAAGGTGGATACAGGGACTCGAACCCTGGGCCTCCAGAGCCACAATCTGGCGCGCTAACCAACTGCGCCATACCCACCATATCAATATTAAACTGATAAACGAGCCTGAAGGGATTCGAACCCCCGACCCACGGCTTAGAAGGCCGTTGCTCTATCCAGCTGAGCTACAGACTCATCTGTATTCCTTTGCTCAAGGAAAGCGGGTGATGGGAATCGAACCCACGTATCTAGCTTGGAAGGCTAGTGTTCTACCATTGAACTACACCCGCAAAATATCGGGGTGACAGGATTCGAACCTGCGGCCTCTTGATCCCAAATCAAGCGCTCTAGCCAAGCTGAGCCACACCCCGGTACTGTGCTTGTCATCCGCTCTCGCGTTGACAAATAGCATTATATAACAGGCTGAAATAAATGTCAACGGTTTTTTTCATTTTTTTCTTTGAATTTTTAATTATATATATTTTTTAAACAATTTGAACAACTGGAAGGAGGATACAGGCTTCCTGCATCCTCTCTTATACTTTTATTCGTCCTCCATTATTCTTCTGTGGCTTCCTCGGCATCCTCAGCAGGTTCTTCCACCTCTTCTTCGTCATCGAAGAAATCATCATCAAAATCATCGAAATCTTCATCCACGTCATCAAGATAGTCCGGAGATAAATATTTATAAACCAGAGCGGCGATTCCTGCCACTGCGGCAACAGCTCCGATGATTGCGAGAATCCATAAAATCTTTCTGGATTCGTTCTCTTCTTTACGGCTGTTCATCAGATTAGATAATTTTGCTACTCCGATTAATTCGTCAATATTTTTCATGTTCATATGCCTCCTTACTGTTTTCTTTTATTATATCACGCACAAGGCTTCTTTACCAATACATTATTTCACTTTTTTCAATTTGGCAAACGAAGCAAACATTTTTTTGCGGCCTACTCGGTCAAAATCCACAGCAACTTCAAAATCTTTTCCTTCGTGAACAATGTCCGCCACCGTTCCCTCGCCAAACTTAATATGTTTTACTCGGTCTCCCACCGCATAATCAAGAGACGAAAGCGGCTTTATCTTATGATCATCAAGACTGTATGGCTTTTTGCCCCTGGTGCCGTAGGCATAGCGATGGGATTCCGCTTCCTTCATCGCCTTGTCGATCCTTTCCTGCACCGGTGTCTTTTTCGCTTTATCAAGATATTCCTCCGGAATCTCATCCACAAATCTTGACACACGGTTATATTGTGCCTGTCCCCGCTGCATCCTCCGGCGGGCAGCGCTCAAATAGAGACGCTCTTTTGCCCGGGTAATCCCCACATAACAAAGACGTCGTTCCTCCTCGATCTCCGATTCATCTCCGGAAATCATAGCTCCGAATCCCGGAAAGACTCCTTCCTCCATGCCTCCCAGAAACACATTGGCAAATTCCAGTCCCTTGGCATTGTGGAGGGTCATGAGAAGAACCTTATTGGAACCTTCCTCCAGATTATCTATGCCGGTATTGAGGGTATACATGTCTTTTTCCACCAGAAAATCGGTGAGCGTCGGTTCTTCATTGTTCTCCTCAAAATAGACAATGTCATTGATAAGTTCGTCAATATCTTCCAGCCGGCTCGCCGATTCGTCAGTACCTTCCGCTTCCAGCTCATTTTTATATCCAGTTACGTCCAGTATGTAAAGCATCAACTCACTGATATCATTTTCCCTGACATAGTCCCGGAAATTACGGATCATTTCACCAAACTTTTTGATTTTGGAAGCGGCCCTTCCGATTTCCGGAATCGAGTCCGCCCTAAACACCGCCTCCAGAAAACACATCTGATGCAGGATGGCATAATTCTGGATTCTGTTCACAGTGGTCTGTCCGATTCCTCTTTTTGGCACGTTGATGATTCGCTTCACCGCCAGGTCATCATTGCCGTTGTCCACCACCTTCAGGTAAGCCATCAAATCTTTGATCTCTTTTCTGTCGTAGAAACTGATTCCCCGCACAATGGCATAGGGAATTGCCCGCTGTTTTAACTTTTCCTCAAAAATGCGGGATTGGGCGTTGGTTCGGTACAAAATCGCCATATCTTCATACGGCACTCCGCGCATGGCGAGAAAATTAATATAAGAAACCACGCCTTCCGCCTCATCATATTCTGAGTCATACTGCTTGAAATGTACCAGTTCGCCGGGTACATTTTCGGTCCAGAGCTTTTTTTCTTTCCTTCCCTTGTTGTTGACAATGACGCCGTTGGCGGCATTTAAAATGTTTTGGGTGGAACGGTAATTCTGTTCCAGTCGGATGACGTGAGCATCCGGAAAATATTTCTCAAAATTCAGAATGTTAAAAATATTAGCTCCCCGGAACCGATAAATGGACTGGTCATCATCGCCTACCACGCAGAGATTCCTGTACTTGGAGGCGAGAAGCTTCACCAGCATAAACTGTACGGTATTGGTGTCCTGATACTCATCTACCATGATATATCGGAACCGTTCCTGATAATAGTCAAGGATATCCGGATAAGACTGAAATAGTTCCACTGTCTTCACAAGCAGATCGTCAAAATCCATGGCATCATTTTCTTTGAGCCGCTTTTGATATTCCTCATAGATCTCGCTAATACGGATATCGCGGTAATTTTCCCCGCAATCGTTCCGATAATCCAGCGGAGATTTGCACTCGTTTTTGGCCGCGGAAATGGCAGACAACACCGCCTTCTCCGGGAACTGCTTTGTGTCAATCTTCATGGCCTTCAGGACTTCTTTCATCAATGATTTCTGGTCGCTGGCATCATAGATGGTGAAACTCCTGTTATAGCCCAGCAAGTCCGAATGCCTTCTCAATATCCGGCTGCAAGTGGCATGAAACGTGTTTATCCACAGATTTTCCGATCCGGATCCCACCAGATTTGCCGCTCTCTCCCGCATCTCTCCCGCCGCCTTGTTTGTAAAGGTGATGGCGAGAATGTTCCAGGGATTTACGTCTTTTTCCTCAATCAGATATACAATCCGGTGGGTCAGTGAACGGGTTTTGCCGGTTCCCGCTCCCGCCAGCATCAGAAGGGGACCTTCCGTACAGAAGACCGCCTCCCTTTGTTCTTTATTTAATGCATCATAAATACTCATAGAATTCCTTCCTAATATTGCTTTATATTGCCTTTATTTTAATTTCTGACCGCAGTTCGGGCAAAAATTCGTCCCGTCTGCTTTCCGGCCGCAGTTCGGACAGAAATTCGGGCCAGAAACGTTCTGTGCGTTGCCGGAAACATTCTGTCCACTTCCGGAAACGCCATTACCCGGAGACAGTATCGCTCCGGAATCAACTGCGGGTTCGCCTCCCTGCTGTGTCTGGTTCATTTGGTTCATAATCTGCTGTCCCATCATCATCCCCATTTGCATAGAAGCCATATCCGCAGCTATCTGACCTCCCTGACCATTTCCTTTTGTCATGGAATCCAGCACAGCCATCTGCTGGTAACGATTCATATCTCCCACCATGCTCTGTCCGGCCACCTTATTGATCATATCCTGAATCTCCTCCGGGTAGCTGACAGCATTAATCTGGAATCCGGTCATGGAAAGACCGATATCCGAAAGCTCCCGATCCAAATCCGTCATGATTCCCCGGGAAATCTCGGAGGCATTGGCCTGGAGATTAAACATATCTTTCCCTTCTTTGACCATCCACTGCAGCAAAAGCTGGTCAAGATGGGACAATACCCGATCCCTCACTTCATCGGTGGTGAACTGTTTTTTTATGCCTGCAACCTTCTCAATGAGCATCTCATAATCGCCCACTTTAAACTGGAACGTACCGTTGGCTCGAACCGGCATTCCTCCCGGCAGCGACGGATGTGGAAGATTCACCGCATTTTTGGTTCCCCACTTCATGTTGAACTCTTTCGTATTGATAAACAAGACTTCCGCCCTGAGACCGCTGTTAAATCCAAAACGGAATCCCTTCAGCGTAGAAAGAAAAGGAATAATATCCGATTCAATATCGTAGTTGCCTTCTTCCCTGAATATTCCTTCCGTCTTTCCGTTATACATAAAAATCGCATCCTGACCCGGACGGATAATCAGTCGGGAGCCCCTCTTAATCTCATCATTGTTCCATTTATAAAAAATAACGTCATCTCTCGTCTCCTGCCATTCTACTACGTTGGCAAATTGTCCGCCAAAAAAACCCATATAATCCTCCTATCTGCTCTGTTATCTATTTTTTTATCATTTACCTACCATGACTCCCTTCGCCGTTCCGGTCATCCTTTATCTTTTTCTCCGATATTTTCATGCCTGCCGGCCGCCGCGAATGTACCCCAATTATACAATACCCGGCCTGGGATGTCACGTTTTTCTGTTTTCCTTTCCGGAAGACTTTTCGTTTACAGTAATTTCGGGGAATTTTCTGCAAAATAAAAATATTTTCACTTTTTCTTGTCATCTGGTAATAAAAACAATATAATATAGCTATCATATCTCTGACAGTACGGTCTGTCATTGGGACATGAAAATGTATCCGAACATTTATCATATTACATTTGAATATATGGAGGCGATTTTTTGAATAAAGATACAAATGACTGGCTGCATTCCCTGCTGCAGGTAACCGCCGTTCCGTCGGCGGATATTCCCAACATTGACCTGTACATGGATCAGATTACCACCTTTATGGATACGCATCTGGCAGATTCCAGAAGATACCCCGACGATAAAATTATGACCAAAACCATGATCAATAACTACACGAAAAATCATCTTCTTCCGCCCTCTGTGAAGAAAAAATATTCCCGGGAACATATTTTCCTCCTTCTTCTCATTTACCGGCTGAAAAATATGCTTTCCATCACGGATATACAGAGCATTCTGGAACCTTTGACCACGGAATATTTTCCAGAACACAAAGAAACCGGGCTCTCTCTCAAAAACATTTATGATAAGCTTCTCGAAGAGATGTCCGAGAGACACCCGGATATTGAGGAACAGATTTTAACGGATTGGGAGCATTCTCGAGGTTCCTTTTCTGATTTTTCTCCTTCCGCGGAAAATGCCGAATATTTAGATAATCTGGTTTTCATTTATAAGCTTTGCTATGATATTTATGTACGTAAACAAGCCATAGAAAAAATCATTGATTACCGCCGGAAGAAAAATGCCCCTGTGGAAAAAAGCAGAAAAAAGCAATAAAGAATACTAAGTCAGAATAAACATGTCGGAAAGTAAAGCGGACAACTCCACAAAGACAGGACAGATATCAGCCGTGAATGCTGACTGATTTTGTGCAAAAAGATAAAGAGTACGGCTTTCCGCGCGGCAGATCATGTCTGCCGCGGCGGGAAGGCCGTACTCTTTTCTATTATTCTTCTCCGTTATCTTCCTTACTCTTCATTATCCTTATTTTCCTTTTCCTTCAGACGGCGGATGATGAGATCATAGCCGTCCGTGCCATAGTTTAAACAGCGGTTGACACGGCTGATGGTGGCTGTGGACGCTCCCGTCTCCTTCGCCACCTCATTGTACGTCCGGTGTTCTCTCAGCATATTTGCCACTTCAAACCTCTGTCCAAGAGAAAGCAGCTCATTGATGGTACACAAATCCTCAAAAAACGCATAACATTCTTCCACATTTTCCAGACAGAGAATGCCCTTCAACAGATTCTCCACCTCCGGTGTATGTACATTTTTACCCATAGTGCCTTCCCCCTATTTTTGATATTTCAAATTAATATACTCCTTAAATACATCAGCAGAACGATTCACAATGAGTTCTTCCGGAAAATCCAGCTCCCGGATCAGTTCCTCGGAAAAATCACGGCGTCCCACATCGGAAAATACATGGGCGTCACTGTTCATGATCACCGGCTGCTCATATTCCTTGCAGAGTTCCAGCATGGTAATCAGATTGCCCCGGGTATTCTTTCTGGATCCCATGGGATTGAGAGAATTGTTATTGACTTCCAACAGTGTATGTGTCTCCTTCGCTGCCTCCACAATGGGTTCGTAATCCAGAGGATAGATGCCGTCGTCCGGATGACCGATGATATCAATCATCGGGTTACGGATAGCCCCCATCACTGCCCGAGTGTTCTCTTCCTTCGTTCCCGGCAGGATACATACGCTGTGCAGACTGGCAATCTTTATATCAAGTTGACGCAGCACATGGACATCCAGATCCACATGTCCGTCATAGTCAAGAATATTTAGTTCGGCGCCCAGCATCACCTCGATGCCGCACAAAGATCTCGGCACCACCTTCAGGTTGTGAAAATACATATTGTTACAGCTTCCCGGCATCATCGGCGCATGTTCTGTGATACCCAGAAGTTTCAGTCCCTTTTCAAATCCGGCTTTCGCCATCTCCATCATGCTGTTATAGGCATGTCCGCTGGCAATTGTATGTGTATGCACATCCAGTAAATAATCCATGTTGCCTCCTCCTTATTTCTTAAGTCATTCCTGCGGCCATTCAGTACATTAGTATAGCACAAAAAGAACAACTTTGTCTGCTTTTGGAAAAATATTTTCCCGCCCGCGGCAAAGCAGCGGACATTTTAAAGATATGCCTTCTGTCCGCTGCGCTCAGAATAAGTTCTACGATACAGCTGACGCCCATGCTCTCCCATGACGTAGGCGTGCATATTTCTCGGGTCGATGACGAATTTTTCTCCCAGAAGATAACGAAGCCTCGCAGCCCATGTTATTAATTTGCTTCATATGAACGAACCCGGAGAAAAAGTCCGTTGTCATCGCAGACCTTCTGGCAGGCAGCTACTTCTTCCTCACCGATGATATCCACCACAGTCATCATCACATGAGAAACGTATTTCTGACAATCTTTTGCGTAGTCAAGCATGGCCTGATAGGATTTAAGGCCGAAATGGTTGCGAGTTACATCCAGATACTTCTGTGCATCAGAAGAATTGAGACTTATGGAAACGGTATCCACAATTCCCTTCAGATACTGTGCCGTCGGCTTCTCAAAGACCAGGTCCGCCAATCCATTGGTGTTGACCCGGATTGGAATGTCCGGATGCACGCTCTTTAACCAAGCGCCTATCTCAGTCAAATCATCCAGCCGCATGGTCGGCTCCCCAAAACCGCAGAATATAATCTCATCCACATGAGACCAGTCATATTTCATAAATTCCGCTTTTATTTCTTCCACTGTCGGTTCTTCCCGGAGCCACAAACTGTTGTGTTCATTAAATTCCTTCAGGCTCCTCAAACAGAACGTACAGGCGCAGGAGCAGCGGTTAGTCATATTAATATAAATTTTGTTGGTGAATCCATTTTCTCTCAGATCCGATAAGTCCTGACGGAAATCTTCCAGATTATAATAAACACCATCTTTTGCCGTATATAATATCATGTTCTACAACTCCTTTAAATATTCTTCAAAACATATTCCGTAATTCCACGGCAGATCCTGCCGCACGGTAAACGCAATGGTCTTGTCAAGAAATGCGATAGCCCTTCGCACCGCCTTCTCAAAATCATCTCCCTGCAGCAGCGCGCCGGTGACAATGGAAGAAAATACATCCCCGGTTCCAGAGCGGTCGCCGCCAATCTTTCTGGTGGCGATGAGTTTTACGTTTTTATTTTTCTCATAGACAAAGTTAAAAATCTGCGCCCCCTGCTGCAATCCGGTGATGACCACCCGATCCGGCCCCTGAACGCTCAATGCCCGGCTGATTTCTTCCAACGACTCCGGAGACATATCCACACTGTGATAATCCAGATCCAGCATCCGGCAGGCTTCCGTCAGATTCGGCGTGAGCACATCCGCAAAGGGAAGCAGCCGTTTCATCTCCTGACACATGGCATCGGTGTAGGAAGAATACAACTTCCCGTAATCCCCCATCACCGGATCCACCACCGCCAAAGTATCTTTTTGTTTGAATCGCTTAAAAAAATCTATAACCAGCGAAATCTGTTCCTTTGATCCGATAAAACCGGAACAGATGCCGTCAAAAGTAACTCCTGTCTTCTCCCAGCTATCTATATAGGATTTGAGATATGGCGTAAAATCATGCAGAAAATAATCGGGAAACCCGGTGTGCACCGACAAAATTGCCGTCGGCACCACACAACACTGTATTTTCATAGCGGAGATAATCGGCTGCGCCACCGCCGCGGCGCACCGTCCAAATCCGGTCATATCGTTGATTACCGCCACCCTTTTCTGTCTTTTCATATTAACCTCCAGCCGTCTTTAAATTACCGCTTTCGTATCATAGCACAATCTGGCATTTCCTAAAATGGCCAATTTCGTTTATTTTTTAATGCCAGTTTCTGTCGGCTATATCCAGTTCCCGTCGGCTATATCCAGCCCCTGTCGGTTACAATTTATAAAAATGCGATTCCACCTGGCCGTTCTCTTTGAATTCCACCACCAGGAAACTGGGCACCGGTGGATCCTGTCTTGGCTGAGCAATACTTCCCGGATTAAATATCGTCACGCCCTCTTCCTCATATACATGATAGGCCGGCACATGGGTATGCCCGTAAAATACAATATCAGCTCCCATTTCCATTGCCTTGTCAAGAAGCTCATCTTCTCCCCAATTGACGCCATACTGGTTGCCATGGGTCACGAAGCAGACATGTCCTTCCATCTCAAAAATGTCCTCGCTGTCCCCGTTGAAATAATAATCACAGTTTCCTTCCGCCAGATAAACCGGACAGTCCGCCATGCCTTTTAGCATCTCCGGCGTAAATTCCGAATCGCCGCAGTGTACCAGGGCGTCTATCTTCCCTTTCATGAATTCCAGCGCCATGCTGAGATTCGACATGTTTCCATGATTATCGCTGACCACCAATATCTTCTTTCCCATATCATTTCCCTCTTTAATCTGCTATAAAAAACATCTGTTTCATTTCTGTTGTTTTATTTCTGTCCATGCAGACGCCAATCCAAAAATCCCCTTCGATATATTCTTTCCTGCATTCAAATACAGATTATACTTGATTTCGCCGGAAAAAGAAACTATACTATTTATGTTTTGGAAAAAATAAAAAAATTTGTTTTACAGTTTTTTAATAAAGAAACAACCTGTTTTACAGACTTTTGGAGGATATTATGGCACAGATTACGGATCCCATCGCCGTCTTTGATTCCGGCATGGGCGGCATCAGCGTACTAAAAGAGATGGTACGGCTGATGCCGGAGGAAGATTTCATATATTTTGGCGACTCTCTGCACGCCCCTTACGGCACAAAGACCACAGAAGAAGTCCGCCGCCTGACTATCAGCCGCATCACGGATTTTATTGAGAATAAACACGCCAAGGCCATCGTCGTGGCATGTAATACCGCCACCAGCGCCGCCGTGGCGATTCTTCGCAAAATTTATCCGGACGTTCCCCTGGTGGGCGTGGAACCGGCCATCAAGCCGGCTGTTTTCGCCTGCGACAACCCGCGGGTTCTGGTCATGGCGACCCCCGTCACATTAAAAGAAGAAAAATTTCACAACCTGGAAGCCCTCTACGAAGACCAGGCGGAGATTTACCCGCTGCCATGCCCTGGCCTCATGGAGTTCGTGGAACAAGGAGACCTGGAAGGAGACGATCTAGACAGCTACCTCCAAAAAAAAATTACTCCATACCTTGACAAGCATCTCACCGGCGTAGTCCTCGGCTGCACTCATTATCCCTTTGTCAAAAAGAAAATCCGCGCCATCGTCGGCCCGTCTGTGGAGATCTTTGACGGCAGCTTCGGCACCGCCAGAGAGCTGCGGCGCCGCGTCGATGCAGCGGGACTGTTGCGCGCCGATGGACACAAAGGGCAGGTTACTTTCTTAAATAGTTCCGAAAATCCGGACAAAATACGACTGTCGGAGTATCTGTTTGATAGGGAAATATAAAGAAGAAATAATTCAGAACACAATCGTAACATAAATCACTGTATCCAAGCACTGTTTTTTATAAATATTTGCCAAAAATTATTTTCTTTTTTTGTTTTCTTTCAGCAAAATGACTGATAGCGCATTTCATAGAAACGCAGTTTCCTACGAATTAAAAAAAGGCCATGCTTTCAACATCTAAGAAAGTATGACCTGTGCCGCCGACAAACGCACCGGAAGTATTCGCGAAGTCAATGTTTTGCACCAGATTGATGT
>CAZMGH010000045.1:0-16487 GCA_964565805.1 uncultured Lachnospiraceae bacterium | reverse complement strand
TGCGGCGGAGATAAAATCTCCGGGGCATATTGTACAGAAAGGGGATATATTCCGGGTGATCTTTGGCGTGAGAAATCCGGAGGATGAGCGCCCGGTTCTTAAACTTGTGGAAAAAGATCTTAAGGACAGCGGTATTGACGGTGTTTTATCTGAAAATATACGTTACGATGCCATGATAAAGTTTTCGCTTATTTCGCCGATGGCGGGCTGCGGGGCTTATTATGATGTGCGTATCGGACAGATGCAACAACCTGGAAAAATAAGAGAAACCTTTATTCAGATGGTGGAAGAGATCGGTATTTTAGGCAGGGCCATGGGGCTTCATATGCCGGATGACCTGGCGAAGATCAATTTAAAAATAATTGATGGCCTTTTGCCGGATGCCTGCGCGTCAATGCAAAGGGATCTTTGGCAGGGAAAAGACAGCGAAATTGACGGGCTCGTGTATGCTGTTCCGGAAATGGCAAAAGAATATGGTATCTGCCTGCCGGTTTATGCAAAGGTGGCAGATGCCTTAAAAAAGACAGCTCAGCAGCCGCGTGTTTCTAAGAATAATCTTTAAGTGAGCTTAGACACCGGCTATACGGGTATCGAAGATACCGCACTCCTCCCGGAACTGACCTGCCTTTGTTATTATAGCGCAAGATGTATTTCCTGGCAATAAAAATTATTTTCGCTAAGGAACCTGTGATAACAATTCAGCGAGCTGAACTGTTACCAACTCTGCATCGTTTAATAAAATCTTTAAAGGCCTTCTGATAAGACTTGGGATCCACCAGATAGGACATGGCGTGGGTCGCGCCACGGACGATGAGCAGCTGCTTATGGCCTTTGCAGGCGTGATACAGACGGTAGACCATGGATGTGGGGACAAAATGATCCTCATCCCCATGGATAAAGAGAATAGGAACCTTGGAATCCTTTACACACGCTGCCGGGTGGATGCTTTTTAAGTTGTAGCCGCCCATGGCCTGACAGACTTTATTGTACACAGAGAGAAGGGGAAAGGCGGGAAGATGAAGCTGAGACTTCATTACATGAGCGACCTGATCCCACCCGCTGGAAAACGCGCAGTCTGAGATAATACCCTTGACCTGAGACGGCAGCTGTCTGGCATTGCAGCAGGACAGCACTGTGGCAGCCCCCATGGAGATCCCGTGTAGGAAGATCTCGCACTTGCTTCCAAAACGGCGGACAAGTTCATTGGCCCAGGCCAGGCAGTCGTATCGGTCATGATAGCCAAAGCCGATATATTTTCCTTCACTTTTGCCATGAGCACGGTCATCCACAAGACAGAAAATATAATTATTTTTTACATAAAATGGAGCAAATGGGGCAAAATCCCCGATCCCATCGGAATGATACCCATGGATACACAAAATGATCGTTGTTTTGCCTGAAGGAGATGAGACGGCCCTTGACCGTGGCTGTGATGCATGAACACCCATAGCATTGGAACCTGCATCAGCGCATGTCTCTGCATTTGGAAGGTAAAGGCGTCCATAAAGCTTCAGGCCATCATAGGACTTTATACAAAGCTCTTCAAAGGGCAGATGGTTGAGCCATTCTTTCCTTTCCTGTAAAAAAGCCGCCTGCTTCTCCTCCCGCAGAGACAGCTTCTTTTTTTTGGTAATTCTTGAATCTTCTTTCTTTCTTCCAAAGGCTCTGACAAAAATATATGTGCAGAAAGCGTTCATAGCGGATGCCGCTGTTAAAACCGCGATACCGGTTTTTTTGATGATTTTTCGCTTTTTCATAATCCCATTCCCTTTCGGCGTTTTTTAGGTCAAATCTGTATATTTTCATCCGGAAATGAAAAATATATTTATTTGATCCTGGTATCACCATTTTATCACATATTGCCTATATTTATCTACGTTTATTTTAAAAACTTCAGTGCTGATCGGAAAGTAGTAACAGTTTTTGACAAATGTATAAAAATGTAGTAAGATAAAAAAGAGTTTCTGTGATGATTTTTTCGGACGTGTCCCAGAACATGTGCCGGGTCTGTGTGTGTTTTCAGCATATGGAAAATTTTCACAGCATAGGATAAATAACGAGAGGATAAAGCTGTCTGACCAGGTGTGCAGGCAGTGGGAAGGTACAAGGTATGAATTTATTACAGGCGATTTTTATGGGATTGATTCAGGGACTTACAGAGTTCCTGCCGGTCAGCAGCTCAGGTCATCTGGCAATCTTCCAGCAACTGTTTGGCATTGAGACAGACACAGGTGTATTGTTTGAGGTTTTGCTCCATTTGGGAACACTGGTGGCGGTGTGTATTGTGTTCTGGAAGGATTTTAAAAATCTGGTGGTTCACGGTGTGGGGCTGATTGTGGATTTATGTGTCAATGGGTGGACATTTATTATGAATAAGATCAAAAAGGAGAACCGCACATATCGCCGACTGATTAAAAATGCTTACCGGAAGTTTGCGGCCTTGATTATTATAACCACCATACCTACAGGGATTATTGGCGTAGTGTTTAGCGGCCTTATTGAGAAGGCGTCGGATACGCTGATCGTACCGGGGGTTTGTCTGGTGATTACTGCTGTTATCCTGCTTTTAGTGGATGGAAAGCCTAATGGGACGAAAAAAGCAAAAGCAACAAAGTACAGTGATGCGGCCCTTATCGGGTTGGCCCAGGGCGTGGCTACCTTGCCGGGAATTTCCAGATCCGGTTCTACCATTGCGGCCTGCCTGTTTTTAGGCCTTGACCGGTCCTTTGCGGTAAAGTATTCATTTCTTACATCCATTCCGGCCATCCTTGGAGCCAATCTTCTGGAGCTGCGCCATATTGGTTCTTCATCGGTAGATGGCACATTAATCCTGAATTACCTGGCAGGTATGATCGTTGCCGGTGTGGTTGGTTTTGTGTGCGTGAAGTTGATGATCAATGTGGTCAAGCGGGCCAAGTATGAATACTTTGCTTACTATTGCGCAGTGATCGGCGTGATCGCTATATTCTGTTATTTCTTTATCTGATGATTATTGTTTTTTGTTGCGAAACGTTTGAAGGCAGCATATGCGGACAGATGTTTCGCAATTCATTTTAAAGGAGGATGATTCCATGGCTGCAAGGCAGACAGGAACTGCCCGTTCGGGAACCCGGACAACGGCGAAAAAAGGCTCTGCGTCTGCGGGCACAACAAAAAAGAGTACCGGGACGAAACGCGGTACATCAAAGAAAACAGCGTCCGGAAAGGGGACATCGGCAAAGAAGGGCCGCAAATCAGCCTCAAAGGATGATATTGATTACCGTCAGCGCAGCAGCATGTATGATGAGATTGAGCTGATCATTGCACTGGCGGTTTCCATATTGCTGCTTTTAAGTATTTATGATTTATGCGGGACTGTGGGAAACCATATTTCTTATTTTATCTTCGGAGTGTTTGGATGGATCGCTTATCTGATTCCTTATTTGGTATTTTTCGGAACAGCATTTTACATATCCAACCGGCACAGCCGTGTTGCTGTGGTAAAGATCATTTCGGGAATTGTGGTGTTTATTACAGTAACCGTATTTTTGCAGATGGTTACAAATCCCGGGACAAATTATCTTACTGTACTGAACTATTTTGAAGACAGCGCTGTGTATAAAAATGGCGGCGGTCTGGTAGGCGGAAGCGTATGTCGGCTTTTAATCCCTCTGTTTGGTATTCCGGGGACCTATCTGATCATTGCGGCTCTTTTCGCGGTAAGTGTTGTCCTGCTTGCAGGAAAGTCTGTTTTTGTGGCCATTGCGGTCCGTCTGCGCAATGCATGTCAGACAGCAGCAAAGCATCACCGGGAGCGCGCTGCTTTGATGAATGAGGCCAGGCAGCAGCGGAGACTGGAAGAGGAAGAGGCCCGTCTTGCGGCCGGGGAGGATGACGTTGACGATATTGACGATGTCGATGAAGAATTTTCCAAAATGCCGGAAAAGAAGGTTCCTTGGCGAAAACGGAGGAAAAAGTCCGGCATGGATATGATCGAGCCGGAAAATGCTTACGGGGAGTCTGTAGCGCCTATTGGCTTTGCCCTTCCAAAGCCGGATGAGAAATCGGAAGAATCGGCAGCAGCCGCGGAAACAGTGGCAGCGGCAGGCGAAAACCCATCAGCGGGAGCAGTGGGTGAGACTTTAGAAGCAGCAGCGGCCAAAGAAGAAGAAAAAACAGATCAGACAAAAATTGGAACAGAAACAGATCATGGGGAGAGTCAGCCTGAACCGGAATTTCCGGCTCTTACCATTACCCGTATGGAGCCGGTCAATGATGAGGATCCTCTGGACTTTGAGTTTACGCCGGACCCGGTCTATTTATCTCCGAAGGAACTGGATATAGATATGCTTGAGTCTGAAAGTAAAAAGCAGACAGAATCTTTGATCGATATTCCGGATTTTATGCAGAAACAGCCGGAAGCAAGACCAGGGCCAGACCGGCCGAACAAATCCGGAAGCAGTGCTCTTTCCTTTACTGTTGGGGAGCCATTGGAAGAGCCCAGTCCCTTTGATAGGACCCAGCCGCTGCCGGTGGCAGATATTGAATCTGCCCTGACGGAGGAAGTACTGAAGACTTCTCATGGCGGGAAATCAGACGATGATATGTTTGATGATCTGGGCGAGATCAAAGACATCCGGGAGCGGAGTATCGAGGAAAAATATACCAATCTTTCCGACTATGTGCCTGGCCAGGCCGATGTTTCTCCGGCCCAGGCGGTGAAGCGGGCTGCAGGTAGAGCCGGAGAGGAAGCCGGGGGAGGACAGGCGAACAGGGCGGCGTCATCCAGGGCTGCCAAAAGTGGCAGGGCCAAAGTGGATAACAGTCCGGAACCGGTGACCGATGCCCAGCTTGTACCTGCGGTAAAGGAATACGTATTTCCTCCCATGGAGCTGTTAAAACGGGGTAAGCCTATGTCCGCCACAGGGGATTCAGACGCTTATTTAAAGGAGACAGCCAAAAAGATTCAGGAAACCTTGGACAGCTTTGGAGTAAAGGTTCATGTGACTAATATAAGCTGCGGCCCGTCAGTGACCCGTTATGAACTGTCTCCGGAACAGGGCGTTAAGGTAAGCAAGATCCTGTCTTTGACGGATGACATTAAGTTAAATCTGGCAGTGACGGATATAAGAATCGAGGCGCCGATCCCGGGAAAGGCTGCTGTGGGTATTGAGGTCCCAAATAAAGAAAATACGACCGTTATGCTGAAGGATCTTCTTGAAAGCAATGAATTTAAAACGAGCAAATCTCTCATCACCTTTGCCGTAGGTCGGGACATTGGCGGCCAGGTGATCATTGCTGATATTGCGAAAATGCCCCACCTGCTTATTGCCGGAGCAACCGGTTCCGGTAAGTCAGTATGTATCAATACATTGATCATGAGTATTATTTATCGGGCAAAGCCTGAGGATGTGCGCCTGATCATGATCGACCCTAAGGTGGTAGAGTTAAGCGTTTATAACGGAATCCCCCATCTGCTCATTCCTGTGGTCATAGATCCGAAAAAGGCGGCCGGCGCTTTAAATTGGGCGGTGGCTGAGATGGACAAGCGTTATAAGAAATTTGCCCAGCTGAATGTGCGGGATATGAAAAGCTATAACGCAAAGATCGAGGCAGCGGGAAGTGAGTCGGAAGAACATCAGCGCCTGCCCCAGATCGTGATCATCGTCGACGAGTTGGCCGATTTAATGATGGTTGCATCCAATGAAGTGGAGGATGCTATCTGCCGTCTGGCTCAGCTGGCCCGGGCAGCAGGGATCCATCTGGTCATTGCGACCCAAAGGCCTTCAGTTAACGTTATCACAGGTCTGATCAAGGCAAATATCCCTTCCAGGATCGCTTTTTCCGTGTCCTCCGGTGTGGATTCCAGAACCATTATTGACATGAACGGGGCAGAAAAGCTTCTTGGAAAAGGGGATATGCTCTTTTATCCCACCGGCTATCAGAAGCCAGTGCGGGTCCAGGGCGCCTTTGTTTCAGATGATGAAGTGAATGCTGTGGTGGATTTCCTGACAAAAGACCAGAAGCAGCCGGTATATAATGAGTCTATTGTAAGCAGTATCAGTTCCGGGGCTCTTTCTTCAGAAAAAGACAGCGCGCCGGAGCGAGATATATACTTTGTGGAAGCCGGAAGGATGATTATTGAAAAAGATAAAGCATCCATAGGTATGCTCCAGAGAGTGTATCGTATCGGTTTTAACCGTGCGGCCCGGATCATGGATCAGCTGTGCGAAGCCGGCGTAGTAGGCCCTGAGGAAGGTACAAAACCAAGAAAAGTCCTCATGAGCCCGGAAGAATTTGAACAATATGTAGAAGATTACGTATGATAATAGGAGGAAGTCATTATGAAGACAGACATTGAGATCGCTCAGGAAGCGAAAATGGAGCCGATTAAAAACGTAGCCGCCAGTCTTGGTATCCAGGAGGATGATCTGGAATTTTACGGAAAATATAAGGCAAAATTAAGCGATGCGCTGTGGGACAAGATCAAAGATAATGAAGACGGCAAACTGGTTTTGGTCACAGCCATTAACCCTACTCCGGCGGGCGAGGGAAAGACGACCATCAGCGTAGGACTTGGCCAGGCGTTAAATTATATTGAAAAAAAAGCAGTGATCGCCTTAAGAGAGCCTTCCTTAGGTCCCTGCTTTGGCATTAAGGGCGGCGCTGCCGGCGGCGGATATGCCCAGGTTGTTCCCATGGAGGATCTGAACCTGCATTTTACAGGCGATTTTCATGCCATTACCTCTGCTAATAACCTTCTGGCTGCTATGCTGGACAATCATCTTCAGCAGGGAAATGCTCTGGGCATTGACCCTAAGCAGATCGTGTGGAAGCGGTGTGTGGATATGAATGACCGTGCCCTGCGCAATATTATTATTGGCCTTGGAGGAAAAATGGACGGGGTTGTCCGGGAAGATCATTATGTGATCTCTGTGGCTTCTGAAATCATGGCGATCTTATGTCTGGCTGCAGACATGCATGATCTGAAGGAACGTCTGGGCAGGATCATTGTTGCTTACACTTACCAGGGAGAACCGGTAACTGCCGCAGACTTAAAGGCTGTAGGGGCTATGGCTGCCCTCTTAAAAGATGCCATTAAGCCAAATATGATCCAGACTTTAGAGCATACACCGGCGATCGTTCACGGGGGTCCTTTTGCAAATATCGCCCACGGCTGCAACAGTGTCCGGGCCACACGAATGGCCTTAAAGCTGGCGGATATTGTCGTTACAGAGGCAGGCTTTGGCGCTGATCTTGGGGCTGAGAAGTTTTTTGATATTAAGTGCCGTATGTCCGGTCTTAAACCGGATGCCGTGGTTTTAGTTGCCACTGTCCGGGCGTTAAAGTATAACGGCGGTGTGGCTAAGGCAGACCTTTCCCGGGAAAATGTGGAAGCGTTAAAGAAAGGTATCGTAAATCTTGAAAAGCATATTGAAAACCTTCATAAATATCACGTTCCCGTGATCGTAACCTTAAACGCTTTTGTCAGCGATACTCAGGCAGAGCTGGATTATGTGAAACAGTTCTGTGAAGAGAGGGGCGCTCAGTTTGCCCTGGCCCGGGTATGGGAAGAGGGCGGCAAAGGCGGCGAAGCGCTGGCCCGAAAGGTTGTGGAGACTTTGGAGACAAAGGAGAGCCACTTTGAACCCTTATATAAGGACGATCTGTCTTTAAGAGAAAAGATCGAAACCGTTGCCCGGGAAATCTACGGAGCAGATGGGGTGACTTATTCTCCGGCAGCAGCCAAGGCTTTGGATAAGATCGAGGCCATGGGATTTTCCAATATGCCGGTCTGTATGGCCAAAACCCAGTACTCTCTGTCAGATAACGCGAAACTTTTAGGCCGTCCGGAAGGCTTTACAGTAAATATCCGTGAGGTTTATGTATCTGCCGGAGCTGGGTTTGTGGTTGCCATTACCGGCGCCATCATGACCATGCCCGGTCTGCCTAAAAAACCGGCAGCAGAAGGCATTGATGTGGATGAATCCGGCAAGATCACCGGTTTGTTTTAAATAGGACAGGAGGCGTGATATATGGCACAGTTAATTGACGGAAAAAAGATTTCTGCCCAGATTAAAGATGAACTAAAGGAAGAAGTTGCGCAGATGAAGGCCCGGGGAATCACTGTGACCCTGGCAGTGATCCTGGTAGGCCAGGATCCAGCCTCCTGCGTGTATGTGCGGAATAAAAAGAAGGCCTGCGAGTATATTGGGATCCGGTCCATTTCCTGTGAAATGCCGGAAGAGACTACCCAGGAGGCGCTTCTTGAAAAAATCCGTGAACTGAATCAGGATGATACCGTTGACGGGATCCTCGTCCAGCTTCCCCTGCCGGCCCATATTCATGAGGATACAGTCATTGACGCCATTGATCCGTCAAAGGATGTGGACGGTTTTTGTCCCCGCAGCGTAGGCGCTTTGTGTATTGGCAAGCCAGGATTTGTATCCTGCACCCCTGCCGGGATCATCCAGCTGTTAAAGCGCAGCGGCGTGACTATTGAAGGAAAAGAATGTGTGGTGGTGGGCCGCAGCAATATTGTAGGAAAGCCTATGTCCCTGCTTTTGCTCAGGGAAAACGGCACAGTGACCATCTGTCATTCCAGAACAAAAAATCTTAAAGAAATTTGCAAAAGAGCGGACATTCTTGTATGTGCCATCGGCAAGCCGAGATTTTTTACGGAAGAATATGTAAAAGAAGGGGCTGTGGTCATTGATGTGGGCATCCACAGAAATGAACAGAACAAGCTTTGCGGGGATGTGGATTTTGAAAGGGTGGAGCCTGTGGCTTCCATGATCACTCCGGTTCCCGGCGGTGTAGGTCCGATGACTATCGCCATGCTTATGTCCAATTGTGTGGAATCTGCCAGACAAAAAGCGGAAAATAAGGAGTAGCTACATGAAAATATATTTTGTATCCCTGGGCTGTGACAAAAACCTGGTGGATTCGGAGGTCATGCTGGGAATGTTGGCTAAGGAAGGCTATACCTTAACGGATGATGAGGCCCAGGCAGATATTATCATTGTAAATACCTGCAGCTTTATCCATGACGCCAAACAGGAAAGCGTGGATACGCTCCTTGAAATGGCAGAGTACAAAAAGTCCGGAAGCGCCAGGGCGCTTATTGCCGCAGGCTGTCTTGCCCAGCGGTATCAGCAGGAAATCCTGGACGAGATCCGGGAAGTGGACGCAGTGGTGGGAACGACCGGTTTTGGCGATTTATGCCAGGTGATCCGGGACGCTTTAGATGGCAAACGTCAGGTGGATGTCCACGGTCTGGATGAGCTGGTCATGGCAGATGTGCGCCGGGTGATCACTACCGGAGGCTACAGCAGCTATTTAAAAATTGCCGATGGATGTGATAAGCACTGCTCTTACTGTATCATTCCAAAGATCCGGGGGAATTTCCGCAGCTATCCTATGGAGCTGATATTAAAAGATGCCCGGGAGCTGGCCCAGGCCGGAGTTAAGGAGCTGAATATTGTCGCTCAGGAAACCACCGTGTACGGGAAGGATATTTACGGCCGCAAGACTTTCCATGAGCTGTTAAGAGCCCTGTGCGCTATTGACGGCATCCAGTGGATCCGGATCTTGTACTGTTATCCGGAAGAGATTACAGACGACCTGATCCAGGTGATAAAGGAGGAGAAAAAGATCTGCCATTATCTGGATCTTCCCATCCAGCATGCCAGTGATGATATATTAAAGCGTATGGGCCGAAGGACTACCAGGGCGGATCTGGAGGCGATCATCGGAAAGCTTCGGGAGGAAATTCCGGACATTGCCTTAAGGACCACGCTGATCACCGGTTTTCCGGGAGAAACCATGGAGGATCATGAAGTCCTTATGGATTTTGTGGAAAAAATGCGTTTTGACCGTCTTGGCGTGTTTACCTATTCTCCTGAGGAAGGAACTGCTGCGGCAGTGATGCCGGATCAGGTAGATGAAGAGGAAAAAGAACGGCGCAGAGACTGTCTTATGGAGCTTCAGCAGGAGATCGCTTTTGAAATTTCAGAATCCTGCGTAGGCAGGACCATGGATGTGCTTATTGAAGGGAAACTTCCGGAGGATAATATTTATATTGGCCGTACATATAAGGACGCTCCAGATGTGGACGGATATATTTTCGTTTCCGCCCAGGAGGAGCTTATGTCGGGGGATATTGTCCCGGTAAAGGTGACTGCCTCCAATGAATATGATTTGATAGGAGAAGTGCTTTATGAATCTGCCCAATAAGCTTACAATATTAAGAGTCATATTAATTCCGTTTTTCGTTGTGTTTTTACTGGGAGCAGAAAGGATTGGCCCCTGGTCCGTTTATGTGGCGCTGGCTATTTTTATTATTGCCAGCCTGACAGATATGTTAGACGGAAAAATTGCCAGAAAATATAACCTGGTAACAAATTTTGGAAAGTTTATGGATCCTCTGGCAGATAAGCTTCTGGTGGTTTCTGCTTTAGTATGCTATGTGGATTTGGGACGGATGCCCTCCTGGATCGTGCTGATCATTATTGCCAGAGAATTTATTATCAGCGGTTTTCGTCTGGTGGCGGCAGAGTCCGGTATTGTTATTGCTGCCAGCTACTGGGGCAAGGTAAAAACCACAGTCCAGATGATCACGATTATTTTTATGATGCCCAACTTTGGCGGCACAGTTGTTTACTGGATCGAGCAGGTACTGATCTGGGCATCTTTGATCCTTACCGTCGTTTCCCTGATCGACTACATTGTTAAAAACAAAGAGGTACTTCTGAATGGAGGGAAGATTTGATGGTCGTTGAGCTGATTTCTGTAGGAACTGAAATTTTGCTGGGAAATATTACAAATACGAACGCCAGGTATCTGGCTGAGCAGTGCGCGGCTCTTGGCTTATCCTGTTATTATCAGGTCACTGTAGGAGATAACCCGGACCGGCTGGAAGATGCCCTGGGCCAGGCGCTGAAACGGTCCGATGTGGTGATCCTTACGGGAGGCCTTGGACCGACTAATGATGACCTGACTAAAGAGATTACGGCTAAGGTACTGGGAAAAGACCTGGCCGAGGATGCCCATACCCGGGAATGTATTGAAGAATATTTTAAAACCACGATGCACCGGGTCATTACGGATAATAATTGGAAGCAGGCCCTTGTGCCGGAAAGCGCTGTTGTGGTGGATAACCATAATGGCACAGCGCCGGGACTGATTTTGAAAACTGAAGATAATAAAACCGTGATCCTTCTTCCCGGACCTCCAAATGAACTTTATCCCATGTTTGAGCAGGATATACGGCCCTACTTAAGCCACCTGACCAAAGGGGTGATTTATTCCAGGACGGTTAAGATCGGCGGCCTGGGAGAGAGCTTTGTGGCGGCTCAGATCAAGGACCTGCTGGATGCCCAGACGAATCCTACCATTGCGCCTTATGCAAAGACCGGAGAGGTTCATCTTCGGGTGACTGCCCGTGCTGGGAGCGTTGAGGCGGCGAAAAAGATGATCCGTCCGGTGTTAAAGGAGTTAAAGCACCGCTTTGGCATAAATATTTTTGCAACTCATGAAGAGGTTACTTTGGAGGATAAGCTGATTTCTTTGCTTAAAAAGCGGGAATGGACCATAACCACAGCGGAAAGCTGTTCCGGAGGCCTTTTATCGGGAAGGCTTATTAATGTTGCCGGCGCCTCGGATGTGATCAACCAGTGCTTTGTCACTTATGCCAATGAAGCAAAACATGCCCTTTTAGGCGTAAAAAATCACACATTGAAAAAGCATGGGGCAGTAAGCCCTCAGACAGCCAAGGCCATGGCGAAAGGCGCGGCAAAGGCTGCCGACGCCGATGTGGCTATTTCCGTGACCGGTATTGCCGGCCCTGGCGGCGGAACAGAAGAAAAGCCGGTGGGACTTGTATATATTGGCTGTTACGTGAAAGGCTATATTGAAGTGATGGAATGTCACTTCAGCGGAAACCGGGCCAAGGTCCGGGAAGCTACAGTAGCCAGAGCCATTGACTTTGCCCGGCGCTGTGTGATAAGATACAGCAAATAGGATACGTTCCTGACCGGTTACCAGCCGCTGTGTGATCAGCAACATAATAGTTATGGAGTGACATGATGAAAAAGATTAAAAGGAATATATTGATTATCATTGGCTTTTGCGTATTTATGCTGCTGGCCGGATGTTCATCTGTAAGTCCCTTGTCCGTAGATACCATTTTAAGCGTGGATCAGGATTTTCAAGGGGAGAGAGTCATGACGGCTGTGATGAGCCAGAGGGAATTTGAGGTTCTTTTTGACGGAGATCTTGAAGAATTAAACCAGTTGCTAGATCAAAACGTTCCGGCAGATATGGATGCAGAGGCACAGCAGATGGATAGCGGCGAGGTGGAGATCACGCTGAGTATTCCTTTTGCTTCCTACGATGAATATTATGATAAGATCATGGCCATATTTTCCGGGAGCAGCAGCTATGATGCTGAAAATATGCCATCGGTTTATTTTGAATATTCAGACAGCCTGTTAAAGAAGGGCTTTATTATTGAGGAAAATTTCACCTCCACGGAGTTGTTTTTCTGGCTGACTGATGCTATGATTTCAGAAATTTCCCAGCTGGACGGAAAGACGAATGAGGATCTTTTCACCCCGGGGACAACGACCTTTGTATTTGACGGTGAGGAAATTGCGGCAGAAAACTGTATCAGCATTTCCCGGATGGAGTCGAACGCCTTAGATACCATTACTGTGGAAACCACGTTAAACAGTAACAGCAGCTTTGATGTGGTGATCGATTATTATGCAGGGGCTCAGGTGGTGGAAAGCTTAGGTCAGGAGCTGGTTCAGATCATGAGCGACCTGGTTCCTGAGGGGGGAACATTTTCCTCCCGGACCACAGAAGACAGTACGGTTTATACCATCAGGGTCAGCGCGGTCAGCACTCAGGATTATGTAGAGAAGTTGAATCAGGCCCTTCACACAGATAATACGGTTTTTGAAGTGACAGAGGAAAGTGATTCTGCAGATACCCTTCGGGCTCAGCGGAAGATCACTCAGTATCTGGACGGCTCCTATTTTCTGGATTTTTCTGACCCGGATACTGTGATGACCTATGTTTTAAAGGCTTCGCCGGAACATTCCTTTGAAAATTGCGAAAGCACCTATCAGTACATTCAAAGCTGTACTTTTGAAAATACTGATGAATACTGCAGCACCTATGTGACGGTAGCTCCGTCGGATCAGATCACCCTTTCTTTAGGCTACAGTGTAGATATTGATAAGGTGGAAGTAGATACTGTCATGAATAATGAGAGGGACTTTGTCCGGAACCTGATTTTTACCTTGACCTCGGAGCAAAACAGTATTATCGGGGAGCAGTTTGAAGAGCGGATCCAGGAGCGGATCCAGGATAATATTACTTATGAAAAGACCACGTCCGGAAGTAATACTATCTATACGGTGACTTTGACTGCGGACAGCGCGGAAAACCTGTCAGAACTGACCTGTATTTTCCTGGATGGAAATGACTCCATGAGCAATTCCTCCCTGACCGGTGGCCAGTCCCAGGAAAATCGGCTGAACCGGATCCGGTATGAATATACAGATAAGATCGATCTGTCCATATTCCTCAGCGGTTCCCAGTCCACAAAAGGGCTTTACTACCGGTTCCAGTATCCAAAAAACTTTACCGGTCATTTTGTAGAAAATAGCAACTATGAAGATGTTTTAGAAGATGATAATGTGCTTACATGTGTCACCCACAATAAAGTGATCGAGGTACGCTCCTATGGAGAAAAAGCCAATGTGATGGGCATCCTCCAGCGCGTCCTTCTTCTCCTTTCCCTGGCCGGAATGCTTATTGTCTTTTTGTTTAACCTGGGAGCCATCTTAAGATGTGTGAAGAAGCGCAGCTTTGACCCGGAGGAATTTGGCCTGTTTACAAGCCGTGGATATATCTTTGTCACGATCTTTGCTGTGTGCGCTGTGGTGTTTGTTATTTCGGCCATACGGCTGTTGTTTGGGGTGTACTAATTTTTCGGTCGGCATCGAGATACCACGCTCATGCAAGCATGGCGGCCGCAAGCCTGGGCATCACCCGCCTGGCAAGCGGCCGCCAATTATCCCGCAACTTTTAGTTGCGGCGGCTTTTTGACCGGGATCGGAGCAGCCGGTAAATGATAAAGCAGATCACGCTGCCTGCAATGACCAGACCAAGGATCATGGCGGCACAGTGGAAGAAAAAGGTATCCGGCAGGATGGTGATCACCGGGTCTGTGGCTGCGTCAAAGATCCAGTAGTCATTATTAAAGAAAATATGGTGAAAGGTGACAAAGGCCTGTTCCCAGTTGAGGCTGATAAGGATTCCAAGGATCACCGGAATGGCAATGGTCAGTATGGAAGCGTATTTAAAAAAACGCCAGTCTTTTTTCTTCCTTTGCCATATAATTCCTGCTGCCCCAAGGATCAGCGTAATCATACAGGTGATTTGTACGGCAACAAAGATCGCCTTCACTTCCTCAAAGTGGATCCGGCCGCTGTCAGACATGGCCAGGGTTGGAAATTCCAGAGTGTCCGGGCCGAAGATGGAATTGTAATCAATGAGTACGTCATAGTTCTCACGGATCTCATTTTCTGGATAACCGGAAGTTTGGGAAATATTCAAATGGCCTATATCAAAATAATACAGGGGCCGAAAGTTCAGGGTAAATACAACGGCAAAGGAAATGATGAAAAAGACGAGGATCAGTCCAAGAATGACCTGTACCCCGGTCTGGCCGGCTTTTTTTTCGTTCATAAATATTCTCCTCCTGGTAGTAATGCTGCGGAAAACGCAGTAGTAGCATGGGCGTCAAAAGACCTTTTGACGCCTTGACTATTATAGCATCATTTCATCTGTGGGTCAATTGATGTGCGCTATAAGCGGATATTTGTACGCCTGTGGCGCAACTTTTTGGCCTTAAAACTCTTGCTAACCCCTGATCAATATGCTATAATCGAACCTGCAAAACTGCCAACGGCATGAATTAAAGTATGAAAGCGAGGATATTTTCCATGGAACTGATATATAAAAGTACCCGAGGCCAGGAAGGTGTGACAGCATCCCAGGCCATTTTGAAAGGGCTGGCAGATGATGGCGGCCTTTTTGTACCAAGCCGTATTCCGGCGCTGGATGTTCCGGTAGAAAAGCTGGCCCAGATGACCTATCAGGAAGTGGCCTATGAAGTTATGAAGCTTTATCTTACAGATTTCACTGAGGAAGAGCTTAAAAACTGTATTAACAAGGCCTATGACTCTAAGTTTGATGCTCAGGAGATCGCGCCTATGGTTTATGCGGATGGCGCTTACTATCTGGAGCTTTTCCATGGCGCAACCATTGCTTTTAAAGACATGGCTCTGTCAATCCTGCCTCATTTAATGACCACCAGCGCCAAAAAGAATTATGTGGATCATGAGATCGTTATCCTTACAGCTACATCCGGAGATACAGGCAAGGCGGCAATGGCCGGATTTGCCGATGTGGATGGGACAAAGATCGTTGTGTTTTATCCTAAGGACGGCGTCAGTCCGGTACAGGAAAAGCAGATGGTGACTCAAAAAGGAAAGAATACTTTTGTTGTAGGGATCCATGGAAATTTTGATGACGCCCAGACCGGAGTAAAGAAAATGTTCGGGGATAAGGAACTGGCAAAGGCGCTGGACAAAAACGGCTATCAGTTCTCATCAGCAAATTCCATTAATATTGGACGTCTGGTGCCCCAGATCGTTTACTACGTTTATGCTTATGCCATGCTGGTACATAACGAGGAGATTAAAAACGGAGAAAAGATCAATATTGTGGTTCCTACAGGCAATTTTGGAAATATACTGGCCGCGTATTATGCAAAAAATATGGGCCTGCCTATTGACCGGCTGATCTGCGCGTCTAATGAAAACAAGGTCCTGTATGACTTTTTCTCAACAGGTATTTATGACCGCAACCGGGATTTTATCCTTACATCCTCGCCTTCTATGGATATTCTTGTTTCCAGCAATCTGGAACGGCTGATCTATAAGATCGCCGGAGATAATCCAGGAGTGAATACCAGCCTTATGTCTGCTCTTTCCGGAGAAGGCAAGTATGTGATCACACCGGAGATGAAGGAAGCTCTTCAGGACTTTTATGGAAATTATGCCAGCGAGGATGAAACCGCTGTCATGATCCATGATCTTTTTGAGGACACCGGCTATGTGGTCGACACCCATACGGCAGTGGCAGCCGCTGTTTATAAAAAATATGTGGGTGATACCAGTGATACGAAAAAGACAGTGATCGCTTCCACAGCAAGCCCATTTAAGTTTGCAAGAAGCGTTATGACAGCCATTGATAAAAAGTGTGAAGCCATGGATGATTTTGAACTGATCGATGAGCTGTCTAATATCTCCGGCGTACCGGTGCCTAAAGCAGTAGAAGAGCTGCGTACAGCTCCGGTCCTTCACACGACTCAGTGCGATGTGGATGAGATGGAAGCTACGGTAAAAAAGTGGCTGAATATACAGGAATAA
>CAZMGH010000044.1:0-17175 GCA_964565805.1 uncultured Lachnospiraceae bacterium | reverse complement strand
CGGGGATGTTTTAGACCGGTTCCCAGAAGAGGTTTATATTTTGTGATCCTTTTTCTTGTCGTAGAATTGATGGCCATAAACGGCACCTTTTCAGTGTTTTTCGGGTCAAATAGATATGTTTTTTCATGCAAGCATGAAAACATATCTACTTGGCCCTTTTATCATTTTATATAAAAATGAAAGCAATCGACACATTTTTAAAAGATTTTTTGTATATATCCTTTATAATGTATTATAGACGTGATAGACTGACTGTATATCACACCCCAACCATGCGTTTGCTGCATGATTACAGGACTATATGATCCAACAGGCGATTTGGAGTTTTTTAGGAGGAGCTGTCTATGAAAATCTGTGAAATTGTGAAGAAAATGGAAGCATATCATGTACATTATACAGATCGTGAAAAAACCTGCGATGGTATTATTTGCGGTGATGATCAGAAGGAATGTACAGGCATTGCTGTAACGTGCTGTCCGACTGCGGCTGTGATAAAAAAGGCGGCAGCCATGGGGTATAATTTTATTATCTGCCACGAGCCTACATTTTTTGACGGCTGGGATGATACTCAGTGGTTGAAGGAAAATCATGTATACCAGGAGAAAAAGAAACTTATTGATGAAACTGGTATGGTTATATACAGAAACCACGATCATCTCCATTCAGACAAACCGGATGGGATTTTTTCAGGGCTGATAAAACTATTGGGCTGGGAATCATATAAACAGGGAGATGGCTTTTTTCCTGACTCTTATTATGTGCTCCCGGAAACGACTGTAGAAGAGGTGGCCTGGCATCTGGAAAAGGTCATGGGCATTGACGGAGTGCGGATTATCGGCGACCCGAAGATGAAAGTGACGCGGGTTTCCATCAGCGCTCATTATATGGCGACGGAATGGGACAAGCTTGGCATTGAAAGTATTGATAAAAATAATATTGAGCTGATCATTCCCGGTGAAATTATTGACTGGACGATCGGTGAATATGTGCAGGATTCTATTGCTCTGGGGAAGAATAGAGCATTGATCAACGTAGGACATTTTAATCTGGAGGAACCAGGGATGGAATATATGTCTCAGTGGCTTCCCCAGGTGATTGGAGATGAAACTCCGGTAACCTTTATTCAATCTGGCAACAGCTTTGGATGGATCGGAAAACAGGGAGATTGAAAAATGGATATAAAGATTAAGGATTACCCGGGACAAAAAGATATTGAATATGGTACAGTAAAGATTTTTGAGACGGTTATGGAAACGATGCCGGATAAACGAAGGAGAACGGTTCGGGTATGGCTGCCTGAAGGGTATGACAGCAAAAAACGCTTTCCTGTTCTTTATATGCATGACGGACAGAATCTGTTTTCCGGTCTGGATGACCGGTGGAAATGGTTTGTAGAAAAGGAAATGCGGAAGGTGCCGGAGGAGGCGCAGCCGATCGTAGTGGCATTGGATACGGCTCAGACCCGATTTGAAGAATTGTGTCCGCCCTGTACATTGTCAGATTTTGTGAAAAGCGGGAAGATATACCATGGAGAAACGCCTCGCGGAGATTTATATGCCCGGTTTATTGTAAACGATTTAAAACCGGCGATTGATAAAACATTTTTAACAAAACCTGAAAAGGAATTTACCGGGGTTGGCGGTTCGTCCATGGGGGGACTTATGTCTTTTTACATAGCAGCCACATGGCCGGAAATCTTTGGCAGGGCGCTTTGCTTTTCACCGGCACTGCTGGTCACGGAGAAGGAATATTTTTATCGTCTTGTTGATGAAAAAGTCGATCAGATACGGGAGAACCGTTTTTATTTTTATGATGGCGGACAAACTATGGACAGCACGATCACTTATTTTCAGCTGGATCTTTATGATTATATGACAGCAAAAGGAATGGATTATCGCCATGTATGCAGTGTGATGGATTCCAGAGAGCCTCATTTTGAATCTGCATGGCAAAAGTACTACGCAGATGGCGTCAGATACCTATTTTCTCAGGATAATTCAGTTGTATTTCCGCCTCATGAAACAGAACAGGCATCTGCGCAGGCAGAATGAAAGACGGGGCAGGAATGTCCCGGTTGTAAAGGAGGATTAGGAGAGAAGTGGCAGGATGTGCGCAGCTGTGACCGAACCAGTGTATGGGAGTGAGTAAAATGGAGAAGAAAAAAACCGTATCCTTTGTTATGATCGCTGTTCAGATTGCTCTTTTTATCTTTGCTCTCGCGATCATTATTGCGCTTTGCCTTTACTATTATCGGGTGTCCCTTCGGGATATTCGGGAAGAAAAAAGTAATCTCCTGTCCATGTACGCAAGAGAAGCCAACGCAAGGATTACGCTGGATATTCAGCAGATTCAAGAAACCTTCTGGACCATTGTTGATATGAACGGTCTTTGGGGAGAGGAACTGTGGAGCAAGTATGTTGATAAACTGCAGGCGCGGGATCTGATCCAGGAGAAGGCGGATACATACAGGGATCTGGAATATTTATTCGCATACCGGGAGGGGGACTTTCTTATCAGCGGCACTGCGGACAATACCCAGGAAAAACTTAAGCTTATGGATTTCATCCGGGAAAATGTGTCTTCTCTGTCAACAACGCCTTCTCAAAATCGGTGGATTATTTCCTATGTTGATGGGGAGACGTATTCTTTCCTGGTCTACTATCATGTCGATGCCCGTCTGTACGTTGGTGCGGCGATTTCTTGCGAAACTTTATTTGACAGTTTTTATCAGGCGGCAGAGGATCAGAGCGTATTTATAAAAATAACCGATGCAGGCGGGACGTACTGGACAACCTCCGGTTATATCCAGGAATCCTATACTGGGGAAGAACTCCCTGAAACCTCAGTGGGAGGTCAAATGACCATTTCTGGTTATTTTGAACCGGTATTTTTGGAAATATGGCGTCAGAATATTCTGGCTATTTTTATCTTGATCGGGTTGCTTTGTATTGCGATGATCATTCTTCAGAGCAGGCTTCTGGATCGTTTAGTATTAAGGTCTGTAAAGATTCTTGCCAATGAGGTCAAGGATGCCAGAGAGGATTTAAAACATATAAAGGTCAATGTGGATTCCAGAATATGGGAAGTCTACGATCTTCAAAGTACACTTAAATATCTGCTTGAGCAGATCGTTTCCGCTCAGATGGCTTTATATGAAAAAAAAGTGTCGGAACAGGATATGGAATTAAGACAGCTGAGAGCTCAGCTGCGTCCTCATTTTTATTTAAACGCTATAACAACGGTCAGCAATATGACCTACCATGACGGAGGGGCCGCCATACGGGAATATCTGGGCTATTTATCCGATTATATGCGTTATATGATGAAGATCCAGACAACCATGGTCAGCCTAAGATCCGAACTGGAACACATTAATAATTATGTTAAACTGCAAAATATACGGTTTAAGGATTCCTGTATTTTAATGACAGAATGTGATAAAGCGCTGGAGGATAAGGAAATTCCCTATCTGTTTATCTATACGGCAGTGGAAAACGCTTTTAAATATGCGATGAAGCTGTCGGAACCGTTGATCATTTTTATACGGTGTCAGTTGTATAAAGACAATGATTTTGACGGCTACAGAGTCATTATTGAGGATAACGGAGACGGATTTACACAAGACCAGATTGAGCGGTACAATGCCGACACGCTGACGGTTTCGGAGGATGGAAACCATATCGGCTTAAGCAACATAAAAAGAAGCTTATGGCTGATTTACAGAAAAAAAGGTTTGATGTGGGTTGGCCGCGCTATTCCTTCCGGAGCTGTGGTGGAACTACGTATCCCATTTAAAGGAGGTCAGGAAAACGTTGAAGGTATTAATTGTTGATGATGACCCGAGAACGATACAGTTGATCGAAGATACTGTTCCGTGGAGCGACTATGGGATTTCTGAGGTTTACACTGCCTGGCATGGAGAAATGGCGTTAAAGCTTATTTGGGAGCATCATCCGGAAATCGTCATCAGCGATATAGAAATGCCCCAAATGGACGGGATACGTATGTTAGAAAAACTTAGAGAGGAAGGCGGATCCGCGCCGGAAGTAATCTTTCTTACATGCCATGATGAGTTTTCCTACGCTCAGAAGGCGTTAAGGTACGGTGCAGTGGATTACCTTTTAAAACCCTTTCAGGCGGAGGAGCTTTTGGCCGTACTGCTGCAGGTGGTTACAAGATGTAAGAAAAAAGAGGGAAAAAATTCTTCAGAGGAAATCATAGATGCCCATACAAAGGATTCTACGCAAAATTTTATGTACCTGCTGTTTAATAAAATGATTGATGAAAATGAAAAAGAACTTAAAAAAACCATCAAGGACAGAAAGCTGCCCTTTAGCACAGAAGAAAGATACTATCTTATCTATGCCGGCTGCAGTCAGGAGCGGATCGGTCATTTAGAAAGGCTGACAGAAGGAGAGTTTTATTTTATTTTCAAGAATCTGGCAACGGAAATCATTGGAGATAACATAAACGATGCCCCGGCGGCGCCAAACCAGAGTCCGCCGTATTTTACATTGATCCTTCCGGTTTCAGAAAAGGATTGCAGTAAGAAACTGATCCGGGAGCGGTGTGAACGACTGATCCGTGTCTGTGAAAAGTACTTGGAAATCACTGTTTTCTGCCTGATTTCCGAACCGGTTCCTATAAGGGAGTTTTGTGTAAAAAAGCAGGAAATGGATAAGGTTTTTTCTGAAAACAGGGCGGATCGGGGAGATGTCCGGTTTCTTTCTGAAATGAAAAAGGAGCAGACCGGACAAGGCACTGGGGTGGATTTAAAGAAGGTCGAGACGTATATCCATGACCGCCAAAAGGCGGGATTTATCGTATATTTAAAGCTAAAGATGGCAGAATATGACAAGATCAGTCGGTTAAGCCTGGAACTTATGCAAACCATCCAGCATGATCTGATCCAGATTTTTTATGGATGCCTTTATGAAAATCATATTCAGGCGAATCTTCTTTTTCAGGATGAAACTTTTCGTTTGCTTAGTATGCGCGCAACAGATTCATCAATGGACATGATACGATACGCCAGTTATTTATATGACCGGACGATTGACCAGATTGAGCAGATCTTAAGCTCGGACTCTGTGATCGGTAAAGCGAAACGTTTTATTGATCAGAACTATCAGAGAAATATAGGACGGGACGCAATTGCCGCATCGATCTGCGTTGCGCCTACGTATTTAAGCAAGATTTTCCGCGAGCAGGTTGGAATGTCATTAAGAGAATATATAAACAGCTGCCGGATCGATCATGCGAAAAAGCTTTTAGCGGATACAAATGATACAGTTTCGGATATTGCTATAGAAGTAGGTTTTGAAAATATTCCATACTTCTCAACAATTTTCAAAAAATACTGTCATATGACGCCCTTTGCATGGCGCAGTCAGGTTAAGGGTGAACAGGGAGGGAAGGAACATGTCGTTTATTAAAAATAATCCGTTTATGGAAGGCCTGACCAGGTTTGCGGATCTGGTTATATTAAACATTCTCTGGATCCTTTTATGTGTGCCGGTGGTTACTGCCGTACCGGCGACTATTGCTTTATATTACGCCGCAGTAAAGGTTGTCCGCAGACAGGCCGGGTATCCTTTGAGAGATTTTTTCCATGGATTTAAAGAAAATATAAAGCAGGGAGCGTTCTTAAGTGTTATTTACGCGCTTTTAGGCCTGATTTTGTACACGGCCTGGGATTTCTCAAACGGCGCTGCTTTGGAAAGCGGTCTGGGTGGATTTTTTATTGCTTTTTGGCTGGTCCTGCTGTTTATAACGGTTTGTGTCAGCTTATATCTGATTCCGGTCATCTCCCGTTTTCAAATGCCCTTAAGCTCAGCGGTCCGTCTGGCGGTGGCCATGGCTTTCGCCAATTTGAAAACGGTAGTTCCGATGGTATTTACGCTGATCGGCGGGATCGTTCTGGTATATTTCTGGCCGCCTGCAATCATGGTGGTACCTTCGTTTTATTTTTTTCTCCTTTCTTTTTCTGTGGAAAAGGTATTGATTGCTTATATTAAAACAACGATGCTGGATCTTGAGAGCCATAAGCATCGGTGGTATATGGCAGAATAATGGTTAAGATAAAGAGCCTGAATGTCTGGAAAACATTGTTTTCAGCCGTTCAGGCTCTTTTGTTATGGCTGCCGGGGAAGAAGCTATTTAAAAAACGAAAAGAAAACGCACATTTTTGAAAGATTTCTCCCCTAGGAATTTTTATAATAAAGTCACAATGAAAGTCTGGCAGACGGGCAAAACAATCTGCCGGAGAAAAAATTTTATCAGGAGGGAGAGTTACGGAGGCGTTGTTTAAAAAGAAAAGTAAATCGAAGCGGATGAGCTATGTTCCCCTGATCGTGATGATGTTGCCAGGATTGATCTATCTTATTGTCAACAACTACCTACCCATGTTTGGCATTACCATTGCGTTCAAGGATCTGGATTACACGAAAGGGATTTTGTTCAGCGACTGGTGTGGTTTTGAAAATTTTGAATATTTGTTCAAAACCCGGGACGCATTTATTATGATCCGGAATACTCTTTGCTATAACTTGGTTTTTATAGCGGGAGGTCTGGTGATCCAGCTGGCCATAGCTGTTATGATGACAGAAATTGGCAGGATGAAGATCGCTAAATTTATCCAGCCTGCCATATGTTTCCCCAATATGGTTTCCATAATCATTGTGGCTTACCTTGTTTACGCCTTTTTAGGCACCAATGGATTTATAAATAATTCCATTCTTGGTGGGGACGGGATCAATTGGTACAGGGAAGCTAAGTACTGGCCCTTTATACTGACATTTGTGAATTTCTGGAAGAGCGCTGGATATGGGGCGATTATTTATATCGCTTCGATTTCCGGAATTGATAAGAGCCTGTATGAGGCGGCCAGGATTGATGGCGCCGGAAAAATGAAGCAGATTTTTTTCATTACTATTCCGATCATCCGGCCCATGATTATTTTAAATCTTCTTATGTCTGTGGGGCGTATTTTTAATTCAGATTTCGGACTGTTTTTACAGGTGCCTATGAATTCAGGGGTATTGTATGACACGACACAGACCATTGATACATATGTTTACCGGGCGTTAATGGAACTGAATAATGTAAGTATGTCGTCAGCGGCCAGTGTGTTCCAATCCGTGATCGGGTTTGTTCTGGTGCTGGCAGCCAACGGTATTGTACGTAAAGTGGATAAAGAAAGCGCTTTATTTTAGGAGGCGGATTTATGAGAAAGAAGTGGGATTCGGAAAAAAGGTTTCGAGCGATTGCGCTGGTCGTTATGCTGATCTGGACGGTGATCTGCCTGGCGCCTTTTGTATTAATGATCAGCGCCTCCGTCACTGACGAGCAGGCGCTCTTGAGAGATGGATATACCTTCTGGCCCAGCAGGATCAATCTGGCGTCCTACGAATATTTGTGGGCAAAGCGGGAAACAATTTTCAGAGCTTATGGAATATCCATTTTTGTTACCGTGATCGGCACATGCGTGAATGTCATGATCACATCTTTGTTCGCCTATCCTTTATCCAGAAAGGATTTTAAATGGAGAAATACCTTTGCTTTTATTGTGTTTTTTACGATGCTTTTTAACGGAGGTATGACGGCTTCCTACATTATCTGGACACAGATCTTCCACATCCGAAACACCATCTGGGCGCTGCTTTTGCCGAATTATCTGATGAGCGGACTGAATATACTTCTGGTGAGAAATTATTATACGGCAAGTATTCCGGTGGAGATCCTTGAAGCGGCCAGAGTCGATGGAGCCAGCGAAATGGGGATTTATATGAGGATCATGGTGCCTCTTTCAAAGCCGGTGATGATTACTATCTCTTTGTTTGCTGGTATTGCATATTGGAATGACTGGACAAATGGCCTTTATTATATTTCAGATTCAAAGCTGTACAGTATTAACGTTTATCTTAATCAGCTAATGAACAATATTAACCTGTTAAAGCAGCAGTCCAGTCTTGCAGAAGGGGCGAACCTGGCAGGCGTGGATCTTCCAAGCGTAGGCGTGCGGATGGCCATCGCCCTGGTGGCAGTACTTCCTGTAGCGTTAGTTTTTCCTTTCATCCAGAAACAGCTGATCAAAGGGGTTGTTATCGGCGGAGTTAAAGGATGACAGGCTCAAATAATAAAAAAGATAGGAGGAATTTTTTATGAAAAAGAATCGTGTATTGGCAATGGTTTTGAGCGGAGTATTGGCTGTGGCTATGGCCGCATGCGGAAGTTCAGAAGGCACGGACAGCAGCAGCGCGTCCGATACAACATCTGGCAGCATCGATTCAGGCGAGGCAGTTACAATAAAGATCTCATACCCTATTTTGGCTGCCATGCCATCTGATGAAGGTATTGTTGAGGTTGAAAATGCCATGAATGAATACCTGGCTTCAATAGGGGAAAATATCGTTGTCGATCTGGATCCGGTGGATGGAACCAATTATACTACTCAGATCGATATGCAGCTGGTATCCGGAGACAAAATTGATATTTATATCCCTGTGAACGGATTAGATGTAGCTGTTGAAGATAATAAGGTTCTGCCTTTAGATGATTATCTGGATAACGAGCTGGCCGGAGCTGTGGAGATCATGGGGGAGGATTTTCTGGGAAACTGTGTTTTTAGCGGACAGACCTATGGGATCCCGTGCTATAAAGGCAGCGTTCTGATTTATTACTGGGTTTGCCCTAAAGAGATTTTTGACAGTTTGGGCGTTGACCGGGAGTCTATTACCAACGTAAGAGATCTGACCGAGGTGCTTGAGATCATCCACGAAATGTATCCGGAGATGGATGCGATCGCTCCTTCGATCGGAGCGAATGGGGCAGGAAACAGTTTTAATCTTACGTCTGTTCTGGCAGGTGAAGGAGATTATGAGGTAACAAGTTTAAATAATGGCCTGTGCATCGTAGGAGATGACTTAACTGTATTAAATATGTATGACACAGATTACTTTATGGAGGCATGCCAGATTGCTTATGAATGGAATCAGAACGGCTATATATCTTCAGATGCGTCTGTTGCCACAGATACGCCTAGTGACCTGGTAGCAGCAGGAAGAGCGGCCAGCTATATTATCGGATATGCTTATGATGTGGATACGGTGGAAGGTATGTCGCTGGTCGGTTCAAATCCATATGAAACCGTAGCGATTCCATTATCCCAGGATATGCTTGTGCCTAACGGACTTACAGCAGCCATCGCTTATACCTGTGAAAATCCGTCTGCGGCAGCCAAGGTTTTAAATATGCTTTATACAGACGAGTTTATGATCAACAGCCTTATCTTTGGCGTTGAGGGTTCTGACTGGGTTGACGCAGGAACCGGAGATGGCTCTATTCTGTGGCCGGATGGAGAAACGATGGAGACTGTGCCCTATACGGCGGCTTTAACTTGCGGTATCATTGGAAACCAGTTTATTATGTATTCCATGGAAGGGATCACCAGCGCATCCGATATTCCTTTCATGGCGGAAAATATGGAAACTGCGAAGCGTAGTCCTGTTTTTGGATTCGCTGTTAATGTATCCAATGTTACCTCTGAGGTATCCGCTGTCAGCAATGTGGTCACTCAGTATATCGGCGCATTATCCTGCGGCGAACTGGATCCGGAAGAATACATACCGATTTTTGTGGACGCTCTGGAGGCTGCGGGAATTGATCAGATTATTGAAGAAGGCCAGGCCCAATTAGACGAGTGGCTGGCCCAGGAGTAATCGTTGGACGGCGGCGATCTGTTAAAAAAGTTGGAGACGCTTTCTAAAAACCACTTGGATGCCGGGCGTTTAAAAGCGGAGATTGAGGAACTGGGAGAGACGGTATCGGGAGATATGCCGGGAGATAAAATCGTCATCGGCAGCGAACTGGTGGTTAAAGCGGTCACGCTGATCCCGCTGCTTCTGGATCGGGTTTCCGAACTTTTAAAGCGCAATAAAACCAACAGAGCCGTGATCGGCCTTTGCGGCGGCTCTGGTTCTGGAAAGTCTGGAACCGGAGTGTTGCTAACCGGCTTTTTTAACAAACATGGAGTGGATACTTATATGATGTCCGGGGATAACTATCCCCGGCGTATCCCGGAGTATAATGATGCGGAACGGCTTCGCCTGTTTCGGCAAGGCGGGGTTCGGGGATTGGTATTATCCGGCGAATTGAATCCGGAGCGACTTGCCCGGCTCCAGGAATTTCAGGAAAAAAATTCGGACGCAGATCCGGGACATATTTTAGACGATCCCTGGATGGAGACTTACTTAAAAGGCGGCCGAGTCGCTCTGTCTTCCTATTTGGGCGGGCCGGATGAAATCGATTATAAAGAGGTAGAACATATTCTCTGGCAGTTTAAATCTGGAGCCGAAGATGTGTGGATGCGCCGTATGGGGCGGGATATGACTGCGTTTTGGTACGAAAAAGTTCACTTTCAAAAGGATGGGTTGTTGATCCTGGAGTGGACGCATGCGAACAGCAATTACTTTCAGGGGGTGGATCTTCCGGTGCTTCTTAACAGTACGCCGGAGGAGACTGTGACATACCGTCTCAGACGCGCCCGGGACGGGCAGGCAGATCATCCCTTTGTCTCTATGGTGCTTCAAATTGAGCAGGAGAAACAGGTCAGCCTGGCGCGCAAGGCGGTGGTGATCTTATCCAGACAGGGTCAGCGGATAACTTATGACGAGTATGTAAAACTGAACCAGGCGTAAGCGCCCATTTGGATTCGGATCCAGTTTTGGGTCTGAGGGATCGTTTTTGGGAATAACATGGAGAGGAAGAAAATGGAAAACAAAAAAATAAGCTGGAGACCTGTGCTGAACGCATATCCGGACAGCTTAGGCGGCTCTCTGGGGGATATTGTACAATGGCTGAAAGACGATGCTGTAAAAGGCGCTTTTTCTGGGTTTTATATTCTTCCGAGCCTTTATCATTCAGATCTGGACCGGGGATTTTCGGTGATCGATTACCAGTTGGATCCCCGGATGGCCAGTGAGGAAGACTTTTCAGAGCTTTGTCGCATGGGGATTGTCATGAAGCTGGATTTTGTCATGAATCACGGCTCTGTGCTTTCTCCCCAATTTCAAGATATTTTAAAAAACGGACAAAATTCCAGGTACAAAGATTTTTTTATTAACTGGAATCGGTTTTGGGAAGGCCGCGGAACGATGACGAAGGAGGGCTATATTCTTCCTGATGAAGATATGCTCCGACCCATGTTTTTCAGAAAGCCCGGTCTTCCTTTTTTAATGGTAGATATGCCAGACGGCGAAAAAGTTCCCTACTGGAACACTTTTTATCAGGAGGTTCGGGAACTGGAAGGGAAGCCTTACCGTCAGTATCTGGGACAGATGGATTTTAATATTTCCTCACCGCTGGTCTGGGAATTTTATAAGGATACACTGGATCGGCTGAAAAGCTACGGTGCGGGGATTGTTCGCTTGGACGCTTTTGCGTATGCGGCAAAGGCGCCGGGAAGGAAAAATTTTTTCAATGTGCCAGAAACATGGGAACTGCTGGAACGGCTGAAAAGACTGGGAGATGAAAGGGGGCTGTCTTTTCTTCCGGAGATCCACAGCGCATACGATGAGAAAATTTACAAGGAAATTGCCCAAAAAGGGTATATGACCTATGACTTTTTCCTTCCGGGGCTGATCATTGACGCCCTTGACCGGGGAGACGGAACTGCGCTTGTCCGGTGGATCCGGGAATTGATCCAGGAGAAGATCAGTGCAGTCAATATGCTTGGTTGCCACGATGGAATCCCATTTTTGGACTTAAAGGGCTTGCTTTTGGAGGAACGGATTCAGGAACTTATTAACCTTATTGTATCCCGAGGCGGCTATGTTAAAAATCTCCACGGGGAGAAAAATATGTATTACCAGGTCAATGCTGCGTATTTCAGCGCATTAGGGGAGGATGAACGGGCTCTGCTGCTGGCTCGGGGGATTCAGCTGTTTACGCCGGGACTGCCTCAGATCTGGTATTTGGATCTGTTTGCTGGAAAAAATGATAAAGAGGCGGTCAGGCGAGCCGGAGTCGGCGGACACAAAGAGATCAACCGGACAAATTTAAGTTGGGATCAGATTGCCGAAAGGATGAAGCGGCCGGTTGTTAGTCGACAGCTGGAACTTTTGAAATTCAGGAACGCCTTCCCGGCGTTTGAACCAGGGGCGGACATTTGTGCCGAAAACGATGGCGCTGTACTTAGGATACGATGGACTTACGGGGGATGCCGGGCAGAAATGGATGCTGATCTGAAATCCTTTGATTTTGCCATTCGCGGATGGACGGATGGTGAAAAACCGGCGTTTTCTATGGAACAGTGAAAAAGAGCAATGGAGGTATTTGTGTGGAACGTTATGATGAAATTTTAAACCGGCAGTTTGTTATGACCGATGACGGAAGAATTGATAAGGTTGGAGATTTATATACAACGTATAACCCTCAGGTGGATGTAGAAGCCCTGAAAAAAGGCGGGTTTATCCACGCTGTGGAAAAAATGATGGAGCCTGTCCTGATGAATCTTGACGATCATTCGCCGGAGGTGATCGCATATTGGGCAAAGCTTGGAATGGTGAAGGAATTTCACGGGGAAAAAGACCCGATGAGCTGGACAGAATATAAGATGAAGACTGGATACCACTGGGATGTGCCGGATTATTCCATACAAAACCGGTTTAAGCGATGGAATTCTTTTGTACCCGTCAGCGCTTTTGACCCGGAGAATAAGGGAAGAAAATACCCCGTAGTTATCGTACTTCACGGCGGATTTAATCCGATCAGCATCGTGGATGGCTGGGGATTTCCTCAGGAGGCCGCCAGACGGGAGTGGATCGTTATTGCTCCGGCTCTGGAACTTGACGATCTTTTAGATGAAATTTTGGAGGAAGCAAAACAGCTGTACCCAATCGATGAAAGCCGTGTTTACCTGACCGGATTTTCTTACGGAGGATTTATGACCAATACTATCGGGAACAAACGGCCGGACGTTTACGCAGCGATTGCTCCCTGCGGTGCGCCTATTTCCAACGGATTTACGAATGAGCCTATTGGTCCGGAGCCGCAGACGCCTTTTGATGGCGTCGCTAGAAACGTGGCTATGGGGACTTATATGCCGATAATGACTGTTTCCGGCAATTTGGATGGACATCGATTCCCGATTTATGATGGAAAAGATCGGGAAACAGGAAAACCCTGTGCTGCACAGCTTTTGGAAGGAATTAATCACTGGATTCGTGCGAATAAAGGAAATGAAATTTCTTTTGAAGACATGATGGATTTAAAAACAAGTCAGGATATTTCTCAGGAGGAAAAGTACATTGGATTGCCTTTAGAAGATGACTGTCGTAAAACTGTAGTTGCAGATGGGATTATTAACTATATTGGAAGTATAAAAAGCAGGGACGGTATTGCCCGCGTAAGGATCATGTGTGAAATGAATATGCCCCACTGGCCGACTCCAGAAATGTGCCGCCAGGTATTTGAGTTTTTTTCTCATTTCAGCCGTGATCCTGAGACAAAGGAAAGTATATATCAGCCTTAATAGAAGTGAGGTATCCGATGAAATTAAAAATGCCGGAAATTTTTCAGAATGGTATGATTTTACAGAGAAATAAACCGCTGCATATTTGGGGAAGTGCCTTGCCTGGAGATACGGTGACAGTCACTATAGATCACTGTAGCCAGAGAACGGAGGCCTGTGATGGAACTTGGTGTATTGTCTTTCCTGCAAGAGATGCTGCTGTAAATCTTACTATGACGGTCAGTACCGGATCTGGCGAAATGCTGAAGTTTGAAAATATAGGCATTGGGGAGGTTTGGCTGGCCGGGGGACAGTCAAATATGGAGTTTATGCTGGAGGGTGATTGTTCCAGGGAAGAAGCCGTAAAGACGGCGGATTCCAGGTGGCTGCGTTTTTACAATATTCCCAAGTTGGCCTATGAAGGGCAGCCTCAGGAAGAAGTGGATTACAGCTTATCGATTTGGCGAAGCGCAGATCCGGATTCGGTGCAAAAATTTAGCGCTGTTGCCTACTATTTTGCCAAAGAAATTAAAGACTATCTTGGGGAAGTGCCGGTAGGGATCATTGTGTGCTGCTGGTCGGGAACGTCTGCTTGCGCATGGTTGGATGAGGTTTACTTTACAGGAGATTTGGCGGTCTACATGGATGAGTACAGAAAGATTGCCCCTTTGTCACAGGCAGTTGGGGAAATTCAGGAACCTTTGGAATTGCCGGAAATGCTGAGACTTTCCCGGTTCCAGCTTCTCCGTATGCGTCAGTCCCACTGTACTCCGGTCAGCCCCTATCGTCCTGCGGGACTGTATCACACTATGCTGTCCCGGGTGATGCCTTATACTCTGGCCGGTTTTTTATGGTATCAGGGTGAAGACGATGTGGATCGCCCTCATTTGTACGGCCAATTGTTTACCCGCATGATTCGCTGCTGGAGAGATGGCTGGCATGAGGAACTTCCGTTTCTTTATGTGCAGCTTCCTGGACTGTATGCGTCAATGCTCAGTTGGGGATGCGATTTTATTCCAATAAGAGAACAGCAGGCTTTGGTGGAACATCAGGTAGAGAATGTATACATGGCATGTACAATGGATGTAGGAGATCGGACAGACGTCCATCCTAAAAATAAGCACCCTGTGGGACATCGCCTTGCTCTTCTAGCCCGAAACAAGATATACGGTGAAGATATATTAAGTCAGTCTCCGGAGCTGTTTGAGGGTATTTTAAAGAAAGACCGGATAAGGCTAAAATTTCTTTACTTCGGTGATGGACTTTTTGTTAATGGGGATCAAATTCAGGCTTTGGATGTGATCTTAGACGGAATCGTGCAGAATCACTATAAGGTTCATGTGTATAAGGACAGTATTGATATTGATCTGAATTATCCTGGAAAAAAAGCAGAGGTCCGCATGGCATGGGTCGACTTCTGCAATGACAATTTGTACAACAGCAGCGGGCTTCCTGTGAAACCATTTCGGGTGCTATTGGAGGATTGTGATGGATAAATTTTTAAAAAACAGAGAACTATTAAAAAAGGCAGTGGAAGAAAACGCCGCTATATTTCCCATAGAAAAACACAAAATGTCAGACGGTACTTTGGATATTGAAGGTAATCTTTCCGTATGGAATAAAGCCATGGAGCCTTTTTATAAAACATATTTATGGGAAGATGGAGCGCCGGGTTTTGATCCTCAAAAGACCCCTTTACAGGAAAATCCCTATTTTGTGTTTGTTCCTTCGGTATCCGGGACCCGCAGAGGAACAATTATTGTTGCCCACGGGGGTGGATTTTCCTGGCGTACTGGCTGTGAAGGGGTTAATACCGCTTACTATTTTTGGAAGTTTGGTTTTAATGTGGCGATACTGGCTTACAGGCTTTTGCCGTATACACGCCTTGATTGTATAGCGGATATGCAAAGGGCTATCCGTATTTTAAGAAGTAATGAGAAAGACTGGAATCTGGGAGAAAAATTAGCTGCTATGGGTTTTTCAGCCGGCGGAATGCTTTCTGGAAATTGCGCAACTCATCCGGATGATGGCCATCTCGACAGCCCGGATCCTATAGAGCGTTTTTCAAGCCGTCTGGATGCAGCAGTAATAGGATATGGCGCTATGTCCGGTGTGTCTTTTCCGCTTCCGTTTGGCGGAAAAGGAGATCCGTTAATGGGAGATACTCCCAAGGAGCGTCTTTATCTGGCAATAGAGAAAAATATTTCCTGGGATACACCGCCCATGTTTATCTGGCAAACGATGAGCGATGATGGACGTCATGGCATGTGTCTTGCGAAAGCTCTTCAGGATGCTCAGATTTCTTATGAACTTCATATTTTTCAGCCAGGTATTCATGGCCTTGCAATGGCAGATGGAAAAAATGACCTTCACATGGATATTCCCCATGTAAACCACTGGGGCCAGCTTTGCGGCGAATGGCTGGAAGAACTGGGATTTTAAGAGAGGAGAGGATGCAGCAATGAAAGAAAATGAAGAAATTTTCCGGGAACGGTCGGGAGTTACAGAGCATATGCGCCAGGTGGCTTTAGAATGTGGCACTGAGATCAATCTGGCTATCCCTATGTATGAGGACCCCACCAGGTATCCGGTGGATCAGCTGATTGACCTGTTTCAATGCCAGACGGAAATGACACAGGCAGAGACGGCTGAGGAGAGAACTCGGCTAAAGACTGTTTTTTCAAAAAAGCGTCAGGCCATTCAGCCTTTGCCGGACGCTCCAGAGAGAATCTATCTGTGGCCGGAGGGAAATATGCCGGTTCAAACCGTGTATACGGAAAACAAAGGAAATTTATATAATCACGAACCGGACTTTAAACCTTATATGCTTGAAATGACAGTTCCTGAGTCTCAGTTTCCTAAAGCGGCAGGGGCGATTCTTCTGGTGGCCGGAGGAGAACATGGGGCAGGAACGATCAATGAGTGTTATCAGATCGGTCTGGAATTTAATCAATTGGGGTATCAGTGTTTTATTCTTCAATGCCGTCCCAATCAGGGGCCATGGAACGGTTATGAAACCGGTGCCGACGCTGCCCGCGCCATACGGTGGGTACGGTCCCAGGCAAAACAGTACCGCATATCTCCGGAGCACATTGCTTACGCAGGTTTTTCCAACGGTGGATGCACCGGAGATAAGTGTATTGAGCATTACTCCGGCAATCAGAAAGTTTCAGATTATTTTCCGGAATATGTACCTGATGATCTGGATCAGCTGTCAGGCAGCATGAACGCTTATATTTGTGTCTACGGCGTGCGTCATGCAGGTACAGATTACAATGAGGCGGGCGTAAAGTATCCCCCTACTTTTATTGCTGTAGGCCGCGAGGATCATGTGTGCATAAAAAATCTGGAAGCATTTATGCCGTGGGTGATTGCCCGGGACATTCCTGTTGAGGTTCATACGTTTGCCGGGCATCCTCACGGGTATGCCGGGTGGAAAATTATTGATGGCAAGGGTGATCCCAACTTTGACTTTTGGGTCACCCATGCGGACCGGTTTCTTAAAGATATTTTTAAAGACAATTAAAAAATAAAATGTCTGACTGCTTATAGCACCTCATTAGAAAGCTTTTGGGAAAAATGCTAAAACCTGCGGTTTTTGCAGTGTTTTGGAGATTACTGATAATTAAACATAATGGATTTTTTCAGGTCTTCTCCGGCTTTTT
>CAZMGH010000043.1:0-17506 GCA_964565805.1 uncultured Lachnospiraceae bacterium | reverse complement strand
CCATGCGCTCTTCCAGGCGATCCATACGCTCTTCGAGGGCGTCCATACGCTCTTCTAGGCGATCCATACGTTTTTCAAGTCTTTCCATTCCTGCTTTAAGATCCAGGACCACCTCGAGAATCTGGTTTAGTATAGCAGTGTTGTCCATAAGCATCCTCCTTTCTTCCGCCATAATAGCGGCATAATCATGTGCTTTTGCAGCCTGTTAGGATTGAATGTGCACATGTTCATCATACACGATTTCGGAAAAAATCACAATGCTTTTATAAAAATTTTATTACTGGTCACACGGCAGCCAGTAACGGGGTTTACTGTCTACTTAAAGAACAGCAACAGTAGTTCAGCCAACCGAACGCCTTACATTTAACCTAAAATACTTTAAATCCCTGGAAAACTGAAAAAATACCCCAGATGCAGACATTATGCCGAAAGGTTTTTATTTTTTCATGCCAGGATATGACAGACAATTCTTTGGGGGATGGCTGCGGTCATGCCGGTGGGGACGTTTACCCAGTTGGACACATTCAGCTCCTAGGAAACTATAAAACCTGATCCGCTCGCCTTGCCACCCCCGCCCCGCTGTGGTAAACTGTCCATATAGGCGAAGTCAGGATTGGGCTGTTAGTTAGGCCCAGCCTTCATCCGGGCTTTTTACGGAGGGGTGATCGATTTTGGATGATACGATAAGAAAAGTTGAAAAATATATATGGGATTGCCACATGCTGGCCCGGGGGGATTGTGTGGTGATAGGAGTTTCAGGAGGCGCGGATTCCATGTGCCTTCTTTTTGTACTTATGGCGCTAAAAGAAAAGCTGGATCTGTCCTTGTGCGCGGTCCATGTAAATCACGGGATCCGGGGGGAAGCGGCAAAAAGGGACCAGGAATTTGTGGAAAACTTTTGCCGGACTCATGGTATTTTGTGGAAAACTTTTTATGGAGATATTCCAAAGCTGGCCCAGGTGTGGAAAATGTCTCAGGAGGAGGCTGGCAGAACTTTTCGCTATAAGTGTTTTCATCAGGCCTTAAAGGAACTGGGATGGGATCAGGGGAAAATTGCTGTGGCCCATCATGAAAATGATGTGGCGGAAACTTTTCTCATGAATATTTTCAGGGGAAGCGGTATTCACGGCCTTACTGGGATCTGCCCGACGCGTGGCAATGTGATCCGGCCTTTGCTGAGTCTGGACCGGCAGGAGATCGAAGGACTGCTGGCTAGGGAAAAGATCTCTTATTGTACAGATAACACAAATTTTGAAAATACATATACAAGAAACCGGATCCGCAATGAACTGATCCCCTATATTCGGGAGTATATTAATCCGGGAGCAGTGGATCATATGGCAGTTTTGGCGGAGGAGACCCGGGAGCTGGCCAGGTATATGGATAAAGAACGGGATAAGGTATGGGATAAAGTAATCCGGCCGGATAAAAGTCTGGATGCGGACCAGCTTAAAATGCTGGATCCGGTACTGACCCGGGAGATTTTGCGCCGGTGGATCGGGGAGAAGGCCGGGCATCTTAAGGATATTACCCGGGATCATGTATATCAGGTGATGGATCTGATTAATAAACCTGTAGGCAAGCAGACCTGCCTTCCTTATGGTCTTGTTGTGGAAAGAGGGTATCAGGAACTGAAATTTATTGAGCCTGGGAAAAGAGAGATGACACAATTTAAGGAAATACCTCTGGAAATTTCCAACGAAACTGGTATAATAACAACCGTTTCCATAGAAAATGCCGGAATTACCGTGGAATTGTCGGTAAAAGATCACAAGGAAAATCAAAGAATTGAGGAAAATCGGTATACGAAATGGCTGGATTATGATAGAATAGAAAACAGGCTTCAATTACGCCACCGTCGTACCGGCGATTATCTTATTGTTGATAAAAAAGGGAGCAGAAAGCTTTTGCGCCGTGTGATGATCGATGATAAGATACCGAAAGAAGAAAGAGATAAGCTGCTGCTTATTGCCGACGGGAGCCATGTACTGTGGGTCATCGGCGGAAGGATGAGCGAATCCTGTAAGATTACCGGACATACAAAAAAAATATTAGAGATAAAGGTTAAAGGAGAAAAGTAAGATGGAAGATAAGATCAGAGTCCTTATAAATGAGGAAGAGGTTGATGCCAGGATCAGAGCGCTTGGAAAACAGATCTCCCAAGATTATGCAGGCAAGTCCGTACATTTAGTATGCGTTTTAAAAGGCGGCGTATTTTTTATGTGCGAGCTGGCAAAACGTATCCGTGTTCCGGTATCTATGGATTTTATGTCTGTATCCAGTTATGGCAGCGGCACGACCAGCTCCGGAGCTGTGCGTATTGTTAAGGACCTGGATGAGCCTTTGGAAGGCAAGGATGTGCTGATCGTAGAAGACATTATCGACTCAGGGAATACCCTTCACTATTTAGTGGAGATTTTGTATAAACGTAAGCCGGAAAGCATTAAGATCTGTACGTTACTGGATAAGCCGGACCGCCGGATCGCGGATGTCCATGTGGATTATGTGGGCTTTGAGATCCCGGACGAATTTGTGGTGGGCTATGGTCTTGACTATGCTCAGAAATACAGAAATCTTCCATATATCGGAGCTGTAGAACTGTAAGGAGGATAAAAAGTGAATAGCAGAAAAAGAATGAGTATATGGCCTTTTGCCATTATTATCCTGCTGCTGATCTATGTGGTCTGGTCTGAGAGCAGCGCGGGAAATGTGGGAAATTATTCCTATCCCCAATTTAAGGAGGATCTGGCAGAAGGAGATGTGATCAACCAGGTGGTCATTTCCCAAAATGAGGAGGTGCCTACCGGCGTCGTGTATGTGGTCACTTCCGATGGGGAACAGAAAAGCTTTTATACCTCGGATGTAAGCGAAGTCCAGACGCTGATGGATGATGAAGGCTTTACGGCTTATGCGCTGATGGATGTGCAGCGGCCGTCCTGGATCGAGGAAAATATTGTCCTGATCGTATTTGGCGTTGCGGCCATTGTCATATTCCTCTCATTTGTTTCCAGCCAGCAAAGCGCGGGAAGCTCAAATAGCAGGATGATGAACTTTGGAAAGAGCCGGGCAAAAATGACCCGGGAAGGCGTCAATAATATTAACTTTAAAAGTGTCGCGGGTCTGGAGGAAGAAAAAGAGGATTTGGAGGAAATCGTGGATTTCCTTAAAAATCCCGGAAAGTATACCCAGGTTGGCGCCCGTATTCCTAAAGGCGTGATCCTTGTAGGACCTCCGGGAACCGGTAAAACCCTTATGGCAAAGGCTGTTGCCGGGGAGGCAGGAGTCCCTTTCTTCAGTATTTCCGGTTCGGACTTTGTGGAAATGTTTGTGGGTGTAGGCGCTTCCCGTGTCCGTGACCTGTTTGCGGATGCCAAGAAAAATGCGCCGTGTATTGTGTTTATTGATGAGATTGACGCGGTAGCCCGCCGGAGAGGCACCGGTATGGGCGGAGGCCATGATGAGCGGGAGCAGACATTAAACCAGCTCCTTGTAGAAATGGACGGCTTTGGCGTGAATGAAGGCATTATTGTTATGGCGGCCACAAACCGGGTGGACATTCTTGATCCTGCCATTTTAAGACCGGGACGGTTTGACCGGAAGATCGCTGTGGGACGTCCGGACGTTAAAGGCAGGAGAGAGATTCTGGCGGTCCATACGAAAGGCAAGCCTTTAGGGGATGATGTGGATCTGGATCAGATCGCCCAGACCACAGCGGGATTTACCGGAGCGGATCTGGAAAACCTGATGAATGAATCTGCCATTACGGCGGCAAAAGCAGGCCGGGCATATATTGTCCAGGAGGACATCCGCAATTCTTTTGTAAAGGTTGGAATCGGTACAGAAAAAAAGAGCCGGGTCATTTCCGAAAAGGAAAAACGGATCACGGCTTATCACGAGGCCGGACACGCCATTTTGTTCCATGTGCTTCCGGATGTAGGACCGGTGTACAGCGTTTCCATCATTCCTACAGGGATGGGCGCCGCAGGCTATACGATGCCTTTGCCTGAACGGGATGAAATGTTTAATACAAAAGGAAAGATGCTTCAGGATATTACTGTGGCCCTTGGAGGACGGGTGGCTGAGGAGATCATTTTTGATGATATAACGACCGGCGCTTCCCAGGATATTAAACAGGCCACAGCCACGGCCAAAGCTATGGTCACCAAGTTTGGCATGTCCGATGAAGTGGGTCTGATCTGCTATGGCAACGAGGAAGATGAGGTATTTATCGGACGGGATCTGGCCCATACCAGAGGCTACGGTGAGGATGTGGCCGGCACGATTGACCGGGAGATCAAACGTATCGTAGATGATTGCCATAAAGAGGCCCGGCGCCTGATTGATGAAAATATGGATGTGCTCCACCGTTGCGCTCAGCTTTTAATCGAAAAGGAAAAAATCAACCGGGAAGAATTTGAAGCTTTATTTAATGATGTTGGAGTCAAATAAAGACTTGACCCTGGTATCATCGTTTAATTAAAAGATATACGTAGGCTCTGAAGGCAAAAACTCCTTCAGAGCTTTTAATCTAAAGGAGCAGGATAGAATGGGCTTGGAAATGGATTTAAAAAGTATGCCTTACACAGAACAGCTTCAGTTTTATGTAAACCATATGCATCCGTTGATTAATAAAAACGCTTTGTTTGCAGACGGAACAGCATATTATCGAAGTTTTATAAAGTGTGACAGTGGTTACACAGCTATATTGCGGTTCCGTACCGGGATCAATAATGTAGAATTTGCCTATGTCGTTTTAGATGGCCGTGAGGTTGCCATGAAAAAGGTCATGAAGGATCCGTTGTTTGACTATTATGAGGCAGTTATTCCCTGCGGAAAGGGAGGACAGGAATATTATTTTAAGACGGTGTCCGGACGAATGACGGTTTATTATAATAAACGGGGCGCCATGGATGAAGTCCAGTCTTATTACAGCTTTAAGCTGGTACCTGAGTTTCATACCCCGGACTGGGCTAAAGGCGCTGTGTTTTATCAGATTTTTGTTGATCGTTTTTGTAATGGAGATCCTGCCAATGACGTGGTGGATAAGGAGTACATTTATATCCATCAGCGGGTGGCCCAGGTAAAGGACTGGAGCAGTCTGCCTCAGTCTATGGATGTAGGACGTTTTTATGGCGGAGATCTTCAGGGAGTCATGGATAAGCTGGATTATCTCCAGGATCTTGGGGTGGACGTGATCTACCTGAATCCGATTTTTGTTTCGCCGTCAAATCATAAGTATGATATTCAGGATTATGACTATGTTGATCCTCATTTCGGCCGGATCGTAGAGGATTCGGGCCGGGTACTGGAGCACTGGGAAAATGAAAATACCGGTGCGGGAAGATTTATATGCCGGGTAACAAATAAAAAAAATCTGGAGGCCAGCAATGCCCTGTTTATTAAGCTGGTAGAGGAGATCCACCGGCGGGGGATGAGAGTGATCCTGGATGGTGTGTTTAACCATTGCGGTTCATTTAATAAGTGGATGGACCGGGAGCGGATTTATGAATATCAGGAAGGCTATGAAAAGGGGGCATTTATTACAAAGGACAGTCCCTATCACAGCTTTTTCAAGTTTGCTGAAAACAGTACATGGCCGTATAACACTCAATATGACGGATGGTGGGGTCATGATACTTTGCCTAAGTTAAATTATGAAGGGTCGGATCAGCTGGAGCAGTATATTTTAAGGATTGCTAAAAAATGGGTATCACCCCCCTATAATGTAGACGGGTGGCGTTTGGACGTGGCCGCGGACCTGGGCCATTCCTCCCAGTATAATCATGAGTTTTGGCATAAGTTCAGAGATGCGGTAAAGGAAGCGAATCCCCAGGCGATCATCCTGGCAGAGCATTATGGAGATCCTGCAGCCTGGCTCCAGGGAGATCAGTGGGACACCGTAATGAACTACGATGCCTTTATGGAGCCGGTGACCTGGTTTTTGGCAGGGGTGGAAAAGCACAGCGATGAGTACAGCGGGGATCTGCTGGGAAACTTTGAATCCTTTTACGGAGCGATGAGCCATCATATGTCCCGTTTCCACCATGAATCTCTTTATGTGGCCATGAATGAACTGTCTAATCACGATCATTCCCGATTCCTGACTCGAACCAATCATAAGGTAGGGCGGATTGGCAGCGTGGGGGCTCAGATGGCATCTGAGGATGTTGATATGGCGCTGATGCGTATTGCTGTTTTGATCCAGATGACATGGCCCGGCGCCCCCACGATTTATTATGGGGATGAAGCGGGCGTTTGCGGTTGGACGGATCCGGACAGCCGACGATCCTATCCCTGGGGCCATGAAGATCAGGAACTGATCCGGTTCCATAAAGATATGATCGCTATTCATAAAAAATATAAAGCATTAAAGTTCGGCTCCATAAAGTTTTTAGGAGGCCAGTGGAATGTGATCACCTATGGACGCTTTGACCAGGATTCCCAGTTGGTGATCGCCGAGAACAACCATCCCACCGAAGCAAAGACGATAGATATTCCCGTATGGCAGCTAGGGATTTTAGATGAAGAAAAGCTGGAATGTCTCATTGAAACCACATCCTGCGGCTATGCTTTAAACACAGGGACCATGCGGGTTCATAATGGAAAGATCCATATGGAGCTGCCTGCGGAGAGCGCTTTTGTGTTGTATCATGGTAAATAACATAAACCTGTAGATGAATTTGGGATTGAAATGCCAGTCTTACGGTTACTGTTTACTGGCAAGCCGGTAAACAGTAACATCTAATTGAAAAATATTACAAAAATGTTACAAAATTGAAAAATTTTGAAAATATCGTTGACAAATTCAAGAATCTATTGTAGAATAAACATCGTCCTTGTGACAGAGAAGAATTTCATAAAGTTTCAGTAATATGCGCGAGTGGCTCAGTGGTGGAGTATCGCCTTGCCAAGGCGAGGGTCGCGGGTTCGAATCCCGTCTCGCGCTTTTTTGCTGCAAAAAAACGGCGCATTAGGCGCCGCTTGAGTCCTGTTATTTTTGGAGGATTTCAGTAACTTCCTTTAAGGAGCCTTGAAATTCCCTGCCATTTCCATAGGCCGGAGGGGATGGATTACCAGGCAAGGACCTCACAGCCATCCTCTGTTACAAGGACTGTCACTTCCCACTGGGCAGATAAGGAGCCGTCTTCTGTGTAGATCGTCCAGCCATTTTCCTCGTCGCAGAAAATTTCCGGGCCGCCCATATTAACCATAGGTTCAATGGTAAAAATCATGCCAGGGACCATGAGCATCTCCGTGCCTGGCTCAGATACATAGCTGACCCAGGGCTCTTCATGAAATTCCAGGCCAACGCCATGTCCGCCAATCTCCCGGACAACGCTGTAGCCGTTTTTCCCAGCATGAGCGTGGACGGCAGCCCCCATATCCCCAAGGAACGTCCAGGGTTTAACCATGGAAATGCCAACCTGGACACATTCCCGGACAACGTCCACAAGGCGCCGGGCTTCCTCAGATACAGCCCCGATGCAAAACATACGGGAAGCATCGGAATAATAGCCATGATAAATCGTAGATACATCTACATTGACAATATCTCCTTCCTGGAGAATATCCGACTCGGATGGGATACCGTGGCATACCTGGTCATTGACAGAGGTACACACGCTTTTGGGAAATCCTTCAAAGCCCAGAGGCGCGGGAATACCGCCCAGCGCTGTCGTTTTTTCGTAAACCATCCGGTCGATTTCCTGGGTAGAGATCCCGGGACGGATATTTGCCTCCACATAATCAAGGACCGCATTGTTGATCTTGCAGCTTTCTTTGATCTTTTGAATCTGCTCCGGGTTCTTGATCATGGAATGTTCCGGGACGATGTGCCCCTGATCCGCAAATTTTTGGATCCGTTCATCAAAATTCATGTGGCATTTTTTGTACTTTTGTCCGCTGCCGCACCAGCAGGGATCATTGCGTTCTAATTTTGTGTTCATCTTTACATGTTCTCTTTTCTTTTTAAATGTTCCTTAATAGCCTGAAAACTTTCCGGACTGATGACATGCTCGATTCGGCAGGCGTCCTGGACGGCTGTTTTTTCATCCACGCCAAGATGCATAAGCGCCTGGGACAGCAGCGTGTGCCGTTCATAAATGGTGCTGGCGATTTCATAGCCGGAATCGGTCAGCGTGATAAATCCATTGGCATCCATTTTAATATGACCGCTGTTGCGCAGATTCTTCATAGCTACACTGACACTTGGCTTGGAAAAATTCAGCTCATTGGCAATGTCAATAGACCGCACCTCCGGTTTAACCTGACTGAGCATAAGTATGGTTTCAAGATAGTTTTCGGCAGATTCGTGAATAGCCAATCGTAATACCCCCTGTGGATTTTTTGCTGCTCCCCGTGAACAGCAACGATTTTTTCGTCGTGGTATTTTACATGGCGCCGGGAATCTCTATTGGATCCTGGTGTCATCATGTATAGGCAAAGCATAACATAAATTCAGAGAAAATTCAAATTTTATCAGGATTTTTTTAGCTTGACAAAACTTTAGGGAAGTGCTAATCTGAATGTGGTTAGAAGATGCTAACCTCTAATATAAAAAATCAAAGGGTGATGCATATGAATGGACCAACAGCAGTAATTTTAATAATTCTGATCGTTGTTGTCGCTCTTGTTATACGCTATATGATCAAAAGCAAAAAAAGCGGAAACGCCTGCGGCGGCTGCGGTGGAAACTGCGGCGCATGTCATAGCTGCAGTACAGTGAACCATACAGATAGGACGGCAGGAAAAAGTTAAGCGCCAAAGCCAACAGGGCCGATGTGATTCGCATGAATCACATCGGCTCTTGTCTTAGACTGTCTATTTCCCGACAGGCCCTTTTGCGGTTGCGCAGGGGAAGGAACTTCTTCCACCCATCTTGTAATTAAAACCAGAATCCGATATACTATACCTGAAGCGTGATTTTTGACGGTTTAACGATGTAGATTACTGTTCATCTGGTGAACAGCGGATATAGAAAAGAGGTATTCAATGGGACGGTTTTATTTAAATGACGGATGGATTTTCTACCCTTTCTGGACAGATGCCTGTATTCGTACCAGTGTGGCAGCTCAGGGGGAAAAGGTGCGCCTCCCTCACGCAGCTGCTTTTTCATATAATGGAGCTTTAACATTTCATGAAAACCAAACAGAAAAAAGAGCGGGACAAGGCTCAAATGTGTGGGGCTATGTGCGCATGCTTTCCGTACCGGAAGATTTTAAAGGCAAAGCCTTCTGGCTCACTTTCGAAGGCCTGGCATGGCGGGGAGACATCTATGTTAATGGACATTGGGTCATGGGCCATGAAGGGGGCTATACGCCATTTTCAGCGGATATTTCACCTTACCTTTTTTATGGTCGGGAAAACCGGATCGCAGTGCGGGTCGATGGCAGCCGGCTGACGCCCGCTCAGGTGATCCGGGGCGCGTCCTCTGACGTCTTTGCCGGAGGCATCTGGGGCGATGTCTATGTTCAGGTGAAGGACCGGGCATGTATAGAGGATGTTTTTATCCGGACAAAAAATACGGGAACACATGAGCTTTGCGGTCCTGCTCAAATGGTCGTTTCTGTGCGCTTTTCCAGGGAAGTTTTAGAGTCGATGGAGGAAGGCGCATTTGCGGAGCTGGCAGTTTTTGACGGGGATGATAACTGTATTTATGTTCAGCAGTACAGTATCGATGAATTTTTTCAGAACCACTTATCCCAAGAGGATTTGAGGGATCTTGACCGGGGAAAAAACCGGACCATGAACCTGCGGGCTCATTTCCTGCGGGTGGACTACTGGGATATAGAACAGCCGTGTCTTTATTTTGCGGAGCTTACTTTATGGAGCGGTCAGGGAAGACTTTTAGACAGCTTAAGGGAGGCTTTTGGCTTTAGGGACGTTAGTTTTAAAAAAGACGGCCTGTATTTAAATGGACGGAAACGCTCCATTTCCGGTTTGGAGCGGCGGCAGAGTTTTCCCTATGTGGGATTTGCGGTTCCAGAGTCTTTGCAGAAGCAGGAAGCGGACCGGCTAAAGGATGCGCTATGCCTTCAGGCCGTGCGTACCGCTTTTGGCCCTCCTTCCATGCATTTTATCCGTCAGTGTGATAAAAAAGGCCTTCTTGTGTTTATGGGGATTCCGATAGACGGACACAATGGGTCAGGAAGCTTTCAGCCTTTAAGGGAGATGATCCCTGCCTTTCGCAATCATCCGTCAGTGATCCAGTGGGAGATCTACAGTGAAGGAGAGGGCAGGAATGAGCAAAAGGCGCTGGGAATTGCCCGGCGCATGGACCCCAGCCGCAGCGTCCGGTTGGTGACCTGCAGGGAAGATGGCAGCGTATTTCCTGCAAAAATCGGGGACAATGATGTCTGCCGTCTGGAACAGGCGCTGGAATGTGGCCGGGCCCTGGAAAAGGTTTATGCCGGTCAGACACAAAACGGGGATTTTATCTGGTCCGTCTCAGATTATCCGGCAAGAGCCGGTCTGGGAGATGACGATGGGATCTGCTATGAAGGAATCATGGATATGTTCCGCAATCCCAAGGCGGCGGCATGGCTTTGTGCCAGCCAGGGGGAAGAATGTGTGTGTCATGTGATCATGCCCCAGCCCTGGGGGCATAAAAGTCTGTGCAGATATGTATGGATCTTTACCAACTGCGATCAGGTCCAAATTTTCAGGGAAGGCGAGTCTGTGGGAATCTTTGAACCGGACCGGGAAATGTTTGGGGGATTGGCCCATCCTCCGGTGCGGATCCATAAGAAGCGTTTATATGGAGAGGGTGACGCCTGGCGGCGAATGGGCGCAGGCTTTACCTTTGAGTTTATTAAAGACGGCCAGATGATTTCAAGAATCCATAAAGGGCCGTCAAAGACGGCATTTTTAAGACTGAAGAGCAGTCATACATGTCTTGTGGAAAAAAACAGCTACGACATGGCATTGATCCATATTGAGGCTGTGGACGAAAACGGCCAGACACTCACTGGTTTTAACGGGCCTGTGCGGCTGATGGCCCGGGGACCGGCAGCCTTGGTGGGGCCGGATATGATCAGCCTTAAAGGAGGGGTTGGCGGCGCTTTGATCCGTACTTTGGGGGGAAGCGGCCGGGTAAAGATTACGGCATTTTCGCCCCAGGCCCGGGACGGATGGATCGAGTTCAATGTAAAAAAATAAAATCCCGTCGCCCGATGCCCCTTTTTGTGGTATGATTATACATGCATCATCATACTACAGAAAGGGGTATTTTCTTATGGAAGATACGTCTGAAAACAGAGAAAATAAGTCGGGAAGGATCCTGTCCTCCCATTTATGTATCGGTCTGTTGGCTCATGTGGATGCGGGAAAGACGACCCTGGCTGAAAATCTTTTATATGATACAGGAGCGATCCGTAAGGCCGGACGGGTGGATCACCGGGATACATTTTTAGATCACAATGCCCTGGAGCGGGCCAGAGGAATCACTATTTTTTCCAAGCAGGCAGAGCTTACCCTGGGGGATAAGCAGGTGAGCCTTTTGGATACGCCGGGCCATGAGGATTTTTCCGCGGAAATGGAGCGGACCCTTCAGATCCTGGATTACGCGGTGCTGATCATCAGCGGCGCTGACGGGATCCGGGGCCATGACGAAACATTATGGAAGCTTTTGGAAAGGTATCACATTCCTACCTTTATATTTATTAATAAAATGGATCAGCCGGGAACCGATAAGGAAGCGTTAAAGACTCAGATCGAGGCCCGCTTTGGCAGCCATTGCCTGGACTTTTCCCGGAACATTATGACCGAAGCCTTTATGGAAGAGGCAGCCCTGTGCGATGAGGCGCTTCTTGAAAAATATCTGGAAACCGGGGAAATTTCTTCAGAGGATGTGGCAGAACTGATCCGGGAGCGAAAGCTTTTTCCCTGCTACTTTGGTTCCGCCCTGCGCCATGAAGGCGTCCGGGAACTGATCCGGGGACTTGAGGACTATACGTTATGCCGGGAATATCCGGAAGCATTTGGCGCAAGAGTTTTTAAAATCTCCAGAGATGATAAAGGCGTCCGTCTGACCCATATGAAGGTGACTGGAGGCGTGCTTAAGGTAAAAATGCCTTTGGATACAGGAAACGACCCTTTGGAGAAGGCAGATCAGGTGCGGATCTATTCCGGCGCTTCCTTTAAAATGGAGCGGGAAGCGCTTCCGGGAAGCATATGCGCAGTGACTGGTCCGGTAGGCACATGGGCCGGGCAGGGTCTTGGTATTGAAAAGGATGGTCAGCGTCCGGTCCTTGAGCCGGTGCTAAGCTACCGGATCACTCTGCCGGAAGGGTGCAATGTTTTGGAAATCCTTGGGCGCCTGCGGGAGCTGGCTCAGGAGATCCCGGAGCTGAATATTGTGTGGGATGAGGCCTCAAGGGAAATCCATGCCAAGGTCATGGGTGAGGTTCAGATGGAGATATTAAAAAGCATTATTTCCAGCCGGTACGGGATCCAGGTGACCTTTGATTCCGGCGCTATTGTTTATAAAGAAACGATTAAAGCCCCGGCAGAGGGGGTGGGACATTTTGAACCCCTGCGCCATTACGCGGAGGTCCACCTGCTTTTAGAGCCATTGCCCTTAGGAAGCGGACTGGTGTTTGCTACGGCCTGTTCCGAGGATGCCCTGGAGGGGAACTGGCAGCGGCTTATATTAACCCACCTGGCAGAGCGGGAACATCCGGGAGCGCTTACCGGCTCTCCCATCACGGATATGAAGATTACCCTTATGTCCGGCAGGGCTCATTTAAAACATACGGAAGGGGGAGATTTCCGTCAGGCCACCTACCGGGCAGTGCGCCAGGGACTGAAGATGGCAGAAAGCGTCCTCCTTGAGCCGGTGTATGGTTTCCGCCTGGAGATTCCTTCACAAAATGTAGGACGGGCCCTGGCAGATATTCAGAAAATGAGCGGAAGCTTTGAGCCGCCGCAGACCTTGGGAGAAATGACCAGTATTACCGGGCGGGCTCCGGTAGCCCTCATGCGGGGCTATGAGGCGGAGGTGTCTGTATATACCAAAGGCATGGGCCGACTGTTTGCCACAGTCGACGGGTACGAGCCCTGCCGCAATGCCGAGGAAGTGATCCGGGACATCAGCTATGACAGCGAGGCGGATGTGGAAAATCCCACAGGCTCTATTTTTTGCGCCCATGGGGCGGGATTTTTCGTGCCATGGGATCAGGTGCCCCAGTATATGCACCTTCCCAGCTGCTTAAAGGCGCCTGGGGAAAAACCGGAAAAGCCTCGGCCTTTTCCAAAAGAACCGTCCTCCGGCGGTTGGGCGGATGAAAAGGAGCTGGAGGAAATTTTTGCCAGGACCTACGGTCCTGTGAAACGGGAGCGGAACCGCTTTAATTATACAAAAACCAGGGATTACACAGCAAAACCAGGGGGTTTTGGCGGCAAAAACGCCTTAAAAAGTGAAAAATCTCAGGTAAAAGAGTATCTTTTAGTTGACGGATATAATATAATATTCGCATGGGATGACTTAAGAGAGCTGTCCCGGGAAAATCTGGAAAGCGCAAGGACAAAGCTGGCGGATATTTTGTGCGATTACCAGGGTTTTTGTCAGAATACGTTGATCCTTGTGTTTGATGCTTACCGGGTGGAAGGCCATCCGGGGGAGATTTTACAGTATAAAAATATTTATATTGTTTACACCAAGGAGGCGGAAACCGCAGATCAGTATATTGAAAAGACCGTCCATGAAATCGGTAGGAAGCATCATGTGACCGTTGCCACTTCGGACGGGACAGAGCAGGTGATCATTTTAGGGCAGGGAGCAAGGCGGCTGTCTGCGGCAGGTCTTTTGGAGGAAATCCTTCAGGCGCGGCATATGATGCGGGAAGAATATATGAAAAAGCACAGTAAGGGCGGGCAGTACCTTTTGGAAAATGTTCCGGAGGACATGGCCCGGCTTATGGAGGATGTACGTCTTGGATATAGGGCGCTGGAAAACGCGCCGGAAAGGGGCAAAAAGTCGTGAAAGAGTTTGATTTTTACGGGGAAACAATAACCGTCAGCGATGGGCAGGAAAATTACGCGCGCCTCCGCCAGGAGATGGAGGGTATTGCCGCTCAGCTGAAAAGTGAATTTATACAGCAGTATCAGAGAGATTACCACAGCATTGACCAGGTGGTGGCCAATGTGTTTAATGTAGGCGAGGCCTATGTGCTTCAGGCAGCATCCTGGTGTATTGAGCTTATGGGCAAAAACCATATTTATAATTACGACACAGAGCGTTTTATTAAAAGATACGGCCTGGTGCCCATGGAGGTATGGATCAATGCCTGCGACAAAATCGCCAATTCCTACACCTCCGTGATCGTTAATGCTCAAATGTCGGCGTCTGTAAAGCAGTGGCAGCAAAATTACCGGAGCAAATGGCTTGGCAGCGCGTTTTCCTCCATGCCGGCTGTTGGGAAGATGCCTATGGACTGGTCTACAGGGGCAGAATATCCTTCCGTGGGGGACAGTATTGCCCCGATCATCTGTCCGAACCTGGTGGCATTATTTAACCATCCGGACACGCTAAACACTTTGGCTGACGGCCTGTACCGGTCGGTTATGGGGATGCACCAGGGGCTGGTCCGGGCGCTTATGGAGCAGTCGGATCACCTGATCCAGGGGCTGGATGATGAAAAGCTTCGGGATGTTCAGGTCATCTTTCAAAATATTGTTAATGGCGTGGTCACCAGCGAGGATGTGATTGCCCAGGCCGCCTCCATTGCGCGGATTTATCCTTTTAAAAAAGAACTATACGTGTATATGTTTGACCATTACGGGGATCCTTCCAATGTGCTTACGGAGATGACCCGGTTTTTCGGACTGGGGGATTTTATGGACACTTATAAGCTTGATTTTGTTGAAAAACATATTCGCGGGATGGACCTGACAGAATTAGAAGCTTTAAACAATGGCAGGGAAACGATCAAAACCATTTGTGAAAACGGCAGTGTGGATGGGTCCGCCTATATCTCCGCTTTTGATACTTTGATCCAGAAAGCCCGGGAAGCGGCCCGTTTTGTGGATGGGATCGTTTATGAGGACGACGACCTGGCCGGGAAGGCTCGCCGGGAGTTAAAGGAGCTGTTTGAAAAGACGCATGGGATCAGCGGAAATAAGGAAGATGAGATCCGTCAGATCCTTGACCAGGTGAACGCTTATTCCTGTAAAAGCCGGCAAAAATATGCCGATTATCTGGAAGAGGCGCTAAAGCGGGCAGATCTGCGGTACCGGAATGTTAAAAATATTATGTTTGACACACGGGAGCAGGCAGGTCAGGCCAGAAAAGAGTGCGAAACCTTTGAGGGGCTGCTCAAAGCGCCGTGTAAAAGCAAGGCAGACATTCAGGGCCTGAAAGAAAAAGCAGAAGGGATGGAAACCTGTGTCCGGGATATTTATACTCAGCTGGCGGCATGTATGAATCGGGTGTGGAATCGGCAGGATATTTTGTATTCCGAAAAGGCCTTGTACCGCCCGGAAAAACGCACCGAATATACGTCCATGTGGTATGAGGCTACGGAGCTTTTTCAATCCGGTCAGATCCTTCATTTGGAAAATGAAGCTTACCTGAAATGGTATGACATGATGAACAAGGATTTTCTTACAGTCAAAGGCGTGGTTTATAATACGGCTTTAGAGGCCAACCGGGCTTACTATGAGGCGCTGGGCCATGCCATTGCCTATAAAAAACACATGGATGAAAAGAACAACACTTCCAAAGGCTTTTTCGCATCCTTAAAGAACAGCGTTTCCGGAATTTGGTCGGAAAAGTATCAAGAGGATTTTGAGTGGCTTACCTTAGGCGGCAGCCGGTATCTTCCCCAGGACACTGAGGAGGAAGGCGCCCAACTGGAAAATCAGTATGGTTCCATGAACAGTTTTCTGGAAAATAGTCTTAATTCGATCCGTCAGATCATGGACCGGGCAGCGTTACCTTATACACAGCAGGATGAGATTTTGTCTCCCGAATCCCTGATGATCAAAGATCAGCATATTTCCATGGAAGAGGTTCGGGATGTTATGAACAAGGCCTTAAAGGTTCATCCGCTAAATCCCGGGACGGCAGGGGAAAGCGCCCCTCGCCCCGGGGACAATGTGTGTAAAAACTGCGGCCAGGAGATGCCCGATGAGGCGGTGTTCTGTCCGTTTTGCGGCACAAAACAGTAAATATGCCTGAAGAACAAAAAGATAAACATACAAAAAGACCGGACCGCGAACCTGCAGATGGTTCATGGGCCGGTCTTTTTTGAATCAGCCGTTCAGCTTTGCGGCAAAATCAGCCATGGCTTCGGAAATCTTGATCTGCTGAGGACAGACGGCTTCACAGCTGCGGCAGCCGATGCAGGCAGAGGGCTGCTTGTCCTGGGGAACAGCCATTAAAGCCATAGGCGCGATAAAGCCGCCGCCGGTAAAGTTATGTTCATTATACAGCTCCAGAAGCGACGGAATATCCAGCTGCTTCGGACAGTGGCTTGTGCAGTAATGGCAGGCTGTACAAGGCAGGATCTTTTTATCAAGCATACTGTCGGCAATGGATAAAAGGGCGGACATTTCAGCGTCATTTAAAGGACGGTCCCTTTCAAAAGTGCGGATATTGTCCTTTAGCTGGTCCATGTTGGACATGCCGGACAGGATCACAGCGACCTGAGGAATGGACTGGAGAAAACGAAATGCCCAGGCCGGAACATCTTCATCCGGGCGAAGGGACTTAAGGGTGTTTACGTCCCCTTCCGGAAGAGAAGCCAGGCGGCCGCCCCGCAGCGGTTCCATAACCCATACAGGAATATTATATTTTGTTAAAAGCTCGACTTTTGCCTTGGCATCCTGGAACTTCCAGTCCAGATAATTGAGCTGGATCTGGCAAAACTCCATGTACTGGCCGTAGGCTTCAAGAAAACGGCGCATAACCTGGTAGCTTCCGTGGGCGGAAAAGCCTAAATGACGGATCCGGCCGACTTCTTTCTGTTTCATAAGATCGTCGAAAATACCATAGGACTTGTCCAGGTAGGCGTCAATGTTCATTTCACATACATTGTGGAACAGATAAAAATCAAAATAGTCTACCCCGCATTTTTCCAGCTGCTTATTAAAAATAGATTCAACCTTACCCATGTTGCTCAGATCGTAGCCTGGGAACTTATCTGCCAGATAATAGCTTTCTCTTGGATATTTCGATAAAGCCTTTCCAAGACATATCTCAGACTGGCCGTTATGGTAACCCCATGCGGTATCAAAATAATTGATTCCTTTTTCAATGGCCAGATCTACCATCTGCTGAGTGGTATCCTGGTCTATATTTCCATCATTTCCGTCAATGACCGGAAGACGCATAGCGCCCATGCCCAGGGCAGAAAGCTTTAAGCCCTGAAAATTTTTATAAATCATCCTATGTCCCTCCTTGATGTAAGATCAGGCATCGTTGTTATCATTTCTATTTTACAAAAATAAAAAAAGAAGTGCAAATACTTAATTTGAATAGCTTACCATAGCCGCAGGTTATACAGAG
>CAZMGH010000042.1:0-18520 GCA_964565805.1 uncultured Lachnospiraceae bacterium | reverse complement strand
CGATGCCCTTTAACGGCAGATAGTAGTTCATCATGGAGAACATACCTTTCTTCATCTCGCCGCCGTACCATGTGTTCAGGATCACCTGCTCACGGCTTGTAATATTAAATACAACAGCTGTTTCAGAATTTAAGCCCAGCTCTTTGTAGTTTTCCACTTTTGCTTTGGAAGCGTTATAAACGATAAAGTCCGGCTCAAAGTCTTCCAGCTCTTTGGCAGTGGGTTGAATGAACATATTTGTTACAAAATGAGCCTGCCATGCCACTTCCATAATGAAACGGATGGCCATGCGGGTATCTTTGTTTGCGCCGCAGAAAGCATCCACAACATAAAGCTTTTTATTTGACAGCTCTTTGATCGCAAGGTCCTTAACCACATCCCAGGTTTCTTTACTTGCCGGATGATTGTCGTTTTTATACTCATCGGAGGTCCACCATACAGTGTCCTTAGAATTTTCATCCATAACAATGAACTTATCCTTAGGGGAACGTCCGGTGTACACGCCGGTCATAACATTCACAGCGCCAAGTTCGCTTACCTGGCCTTTTTCGTAGCCTGTAAGCGCCGGATTTGTTTCCTCCTCAAATAGTAATTCATAAGAAGGATTGTGTACAATTTCCAGGGTGCCGGTAATGCCATACTTACTTAAGTTGATTTCTGCCATTTTACATTTCTCCTTTTCTATGGTAATATGACTAATTAACAGGAACAATATAGCGTCTTTTACTATAAAGGCGCCCGAAAGAGGGCTTCCCTTTATAATTATACATATTTAGCAGATTAAATCAACAAATTTCTCGGGGAATTTTTTAAAGCGGGATTTTTTAAAATCGTAGGGGTGGTGGGATGAAAAATATTGATTTTATTAACGAAAAACTGGAACGTCTTTTCGGCGTAGATTTTATAGGACTTGAAGGATCTTTCGGGGAACGGGTCCGAAAAAATCCGGTGTGCTGTTCAAAATGGCTTCAGGAGGAGCTGATCCGGGGAGCGCAGCGACTTTCTGTGCCGTATATTTATATGGACGAATTTGACGTATGTTTTGCCTGTATAAAGCGGAAGGAAAATTATTACGGGGCAGGTCCGATGCTCATGAGAAATCTTAGTTCTGTGGAATGGCGGCAGTTCTGTCATAAGTATGGTATAGACGGAGGAATCCCAAAACCTGCCAGGACCTATCTGCTCCAGGAGATCTTTGGGATCATCCAGCTGGCAGGGCTGCTGATCCTGGATAAAGGCTTCACCGATGAAGAACTGATCAGGGAGAATCCTATAGATAAAGGACGGGAAATTCAAACAGAGCGGGCACAGGCTTTTCTTAGCGCCTATGAAGAAGAACGATCCCATCACACCTATGAGGAGGAGCGCAGGCTTTTAGATTGTGTCAGGGCAGGACAGGTGGAAGACGCGGTATATTATTCAAACAAAATGGACACATATCTTGGCAGGCTTTCAGGAAAGGATTTAAATCACTGGAAAAATGCCGCCGTAGCCGGGATTACCCTGTGTACCAGGGCGGCGATCCAGGGAGGCCTTTCTCCCGGCGCGGCCTACCGGTTAAGCGACTTTTTTATCCAGAAAAGCGACGCCTGCGCTCAAATTCATCAGGTGATCCTGTGCCGGAACAGGGCGGTGCGGGAACTGACGGAAAGTGTCCTGAAAAATCAAATGCTCCGCAGTTCCTCCAACTATGTGGAAAGATGCAAGGATTATGTGGAAAAGCATTACCGTTCAAAAATTTATGTGAAAGATATTGCGGTTCAGCTGGGGATCAGTCCCGGTTATCTGTCCAGGCTGTTTCATGCGAAAACCGGGATACGCCTTCAGGATCATATCATACAGGTAAGGCTTGATCATGGGGCAAATCTGCTGATGTATTCCGATGAAAGTATTGCCAGGATCGCCGAATATGTTAATTTTCCGTCTCAGAGCTATTTTGGAAAAGTCTTTAAACAATATAAACACATGTCTCCCCGACAGTTCAGGGAAAAGTATAAGCCATCAGGATTTTAAAATAGGATGTAATAATTATAAAAATGACATAATAATGATATAAATATGATGAAAATATTGCTAACATCGTAAAAAAAGCAAAGGAGAAGGTTTATGAAAAGACTGATGGAGGTACTTGAAAACAGAGAAGATAATTATATGCTTCCGTTTTTCTGGCAGCACGGCGAGGATGAGACTGTTTTACGGGAGTACATGCATAGGATTTATGACGCGAACATTAAGGCCGTATGTGTGGAAAGTCGGCCCCATCCGGATTTCGCAGGGGAGCAATGGTGGAAAGATATGGATGCGATCCTTGATGAGGCCAAAGCTTTGGGCATGAAGGTGTGGATTTTGGATGATTCTCATTTTCCCACAGGATTTGCCAATGGAGCAATGAAAAACGCGCCTGAAAATTTAAAACACAAATATATGTGTTATCGCACTCTGGAAATGGCCGGTCCGGTGAGCCGGGCAGAGTTTTCGGTAAAAGAGTATACCTGCCCTGCCCCGCTGCCTCCGTGGATGCCTGTCCCTCCGGCAGCGGATGATGATTTTTCAGATGATGAGCTGGTGCGGATCCTGGCCTGCCCAGTGCTGGAGGGCGGAACTCTCGGCGTGCCGGTGGATCTTACAGGGAATATAAAAAATGGCCAGTGCGTTTTTGATCTTCCGGAGGGATATTTTAAAATATTTGTCATCTATATTACACGGAACGCAAAGGGAAGAAATGATTATATTAATTTTATGGATCCCGCGTCCTGCCGTATTTTGATCGACCAGGTCTACGAGCCGCATTATGCTCATTACAAAGGGTATTTTGGAAATGTCATTGCCGGTTTTTTCAGCGACGAGCCACCTGTGGGAAATGTGGAAGGATATATGCCAATAGGGCCCGTAGGTACGCCGGGACAGAATCTCCCATGGTCAGACGGAGCTATGGCTGCTTTTACCAGGGAATATGGATCGGAGGACTGGAAAAGTGTCCTGCCTTACTTGTGGGCCCCGGCTTCAGATAAGGGACTCCAGGCGAAGGTACGGACGGCATATATGGATATGGTGACCCGGCTGGTATCGGAATGTTTTTCACAGCAGATCGGCAGCTGGTGCCAGGAACACGGGGTGGAATATATCGGACACATGCTGGAAGATTGTGATATGAATATGAATCTGGGAGCCTCTATGGGACATTTTTTCCGCGGGCTGTCAGGTCAGCACATGGCAGGTGTTGATAATATTGGCGGCCAGGTGACGATCCATGGATGGGATGCTCCGCGCCATGATCAGCCGGCATGTGAGGATGAGGCCGGATTTTATCATTACACGATTGGAAAGCTGGGAGCGTCTCACGGAGCTATCGATCCTAAGAAAAAGGGCCGGACTCTGTGTGAAAATTTCGGCGCCTACGGATGGCAGTCCGGGCCAAAGGAGCAAAAGTTTATGCTGGATCATTTTATGGCGCGGGGCGTTAACCGTTTTGTTCCTCATGCTTTTTCTCCGGCGCCCTTTCCGGATCCGGACTGCCCGCCCCATTTTTATGCCCGTGGGGAGAACCCTGCATATCGGGCGTTCGGACAGCTTATGGCCTATGGAAACCGGGTGTGCCATTTAATTGACGGTGGCACGCCCTGCCCGGATACGGCTGTTTTATATGCGGCGGAAGGCGTGTGGGCCGGAGATGGCGGGAGCAATATCCCTGTGTGCCGCTCTTTAAGCCAGTCTCAGGTGGATTTTCACATTCTTCCCGCAGACGTATTTGCTGAAAATGACCAGTATCCGATGGGCTTTGACGGAAAGACGCTGACTGTCAACGACATTTCCTATCAGGCGCTGATCATCTGCGGCTGCGCATATCTGGAAAAAAATACCGCCGGATTTGTCATGGATGCTGTAAACAGCCGCTTTCCGCTGATCTTTACAGACCGGATGCCGGAGGGGATCATTGGGGGAAAATCGGAAGAAAATGAAGCCTTTATCCGGGCCGTGGAGAGCGTACCCGTTATTCCCGCGCGTACTGTGGGAAGTTATATAAAAAAGAGCGGCATGATTTCCCTGAATACGTCTTTTTGCCCGGACAATAAGCGGATTACTGCCTATCACTATCAGCTGGAAGACAGGGATGAGTTTTTCATTCTTAATGAACTGGCAGGAGAGGATTATACAGGACGGATCACAGTAAAGGCCAGCGGTATTCCTGTCCGGTATTATCCTTGGGAAAATAAAGTAAGACAGATACAGTGGGCCTCTCTGGAGGATGGATATAAAACTCTTGATCTTCGTATTTCCCCGCTGGAATTATGTGCGATCATTTTTCTTAAAGACGAGAGCGAACTTAAGGCCATCGAAAACAGCTGTTTTCAGGCGAAGGCATGGCCTTATTTTGAAGCTGTTTTAAAGGATCCGGAAAAAACTCCGGATGTAACGGTGGAGTCTTTTCGTGTGGGCCGGGTAGAGTCCGCAGATTACCTGAGACAGCTTAGGGACATGGAAGCCGGGCTTTATCCTGAAGATGTCCAGGTATCTGTAGAGGAAAACATCCTTGTTGAAGCGCCCTTTACAGGCATGGAAAAATATTTTCCTGAATTTTCCGGTTATTATATTTATGAGACTCATGTGGATCTTAAGAAGGGACGCGGTTATATCCTGAAGCTGGATCAGGTTTATGAAACGGCTGAGGTGTTTTTTAACGGCAAGAGCCTTGGCATGAGAGTCCAAAGTCCCTTTGTATTTTATATTCCGCCGGAAGCTGTAAATGCTGGAAATGATCTGAGGATCGAGGTGGCTACGCTGGCGGAAAGAAAGGCTAAAGCCGCGGGGGCTTCGATTTGTTCCATGTCGCCTCACCGCCCAATGTCCCCGTGCGGCATTGTGGGAAGCGTTTCATTTTTTGCTTTATGAAAACAAAACTAAGAAATGGCGTATCTTTTAAGATCGTAGTGGTTTTCGTTTTGTGCCTGATCCCTTTATATGTGATGTTGATGGTGAATTTAAGGAGCTATCTTGCATCCCTTAGGATCCAGGCGGTAAATTCAGCTCAGTCCATTTTAGATATTAGTCTTAATGGACTGGCGGCGGAAATAAGCCGTTTAGATTATTACTTTTATACGACTCAGGAAACAAATACAGATTTTATACGGTTGTGCAGCTGGGAAGGGAACAGTATGGACTATATTTCTCTGTACGCAATGAACCGGGATCTGATCGATCAGAAGGCTTTTTGCAGCTACGCGGACGTGCTGTATTTATATGTAGAGAGTACAGATACGCTGCTGGAAGCTTCCGGAATACTCCAGGTTTCAGAGAAGGACAGACTGTCCCGGCTGATCGAAGAGAATCATCTGGCAGAAGTAAGCAGAGACTGGGGCTGGATCCGGATTGACGGGAAAAATTATTTCGTGCGTACGACTGGATATTACGGCGTTTATCTGGGAGCGTTGATCGATATGGATCTTTTTATGGATCAGCTTAAAGAAGATCTGGATTATGAAAAAATCCAAATCTATATGGATCAGGAGCCGGTTGCGGAAGAAAAGACGGGATTTGTATCTGTTACAGGAGAGGTAGGCTCTACGGGAAGCTATGTCCATATTCATCTAGACCGGCAGGAGATCGGTCTGATGATGCCGGTGGTGGCAAGGATAACCTACTGGCTTTCATTGTTTTCTTTTTTGATCATTCCTGTACTGTTTCTGATCTTGTGGAAAATTATCGTAAAACCGATCCACCGGATTGAAAGAGGACTTAAAGGACTGGGTGAAGGAAAGTCGGAAGGAATCCCATTTTTTAAAAGCTCCAGTGAATTTGTAAGTCTTCAGGATTCGATCAACTCCATGGTTGGAGAGATACATGCGTTAAAAATCCAATCTTATGAAAAGAAGCTGGAACGGGAGCAGATGGCTTTCCAAAATCTTCTGCTCCAGACTAGGCCTCATTTTCTGCTGAATACGTTTAATCAGATTTTTGCTATGGCCCAGCTGAAGGACTTTGAAGGGATCCAGCAGATGAGCGTATATTTATCCAAATATTTCCGTCATATGTTCCAGAGCGGAAAAACAGTGACGATCCGCAGCGAGGCGGAGGTTGTGGAAAATTTTATCCGCATGATGGAGCGCCGGTTTATCGATTGCTTTACCGTAACATGGGATCTGGATGAGGCATTGCTTGACTACCGGATACCGCCTTTACTCCTTCACAATTTTGTAGAAAATATTTTTAAATACGCTGTCAGCGAGGATACAGAGACTTCGATCCGGATCGTCCTGAAAAAAGAAAATGACTATGGAGTGCTGACCATAAAGGACGACGGACCGGGAATGGAGCCTGAGATCCTTGAAAAGATCCAGGCCATGAAGCCTATTGATAAAAAGGATGGGACCCATATCGGTATCTATAATTCCCACTACCGGCTAAAAACTATGTGCGGGGAGAAGTGTCGGCTGATCGTAGGATCTGTTCTTACGGAAGGGACAACCATAAAGATCATGCTGCCGCTGGAAAAGGAGCTGCCGGAAGCTTAAAGATTTGGGGTGAGGCATATGGAAAAATACAGTATTATGATCCTGGATGATGAAAACCTTACAAGACGGGCTTTGATTGACGGTGTAAACTGGGATGGGATCGGGATTGGCAAAATCTATGAGGCTTCTTCTGCCCGCATGGCAAAAAAGATCCTGGCGGAAAATAAGGTGGATCTGGCTTTGATCGATATTGAAATGCCTGAAGAAAATGGCCTTGAATTTTTACAGTGGCTGCGAAAAGATTTTTGCAGCCAGATCCCCTGCGCGTTTCTTACCTGCCATGCATCTTTTGATTATGCTCAGGAGGCGATCCGTCTTGGCGTATTTGACTATCTTCTTAAGCCTATGGATTATTCAGAAGTAGAAAAGCTGATCTTGAAAATGATCGGAAAGACGGAAGAAGAACTAAAGCAGGAACAGTTCAGCCGGTATGGACGTCAATGGGTGCATGAGAAAATTGAAGCAGGCCATAAGCACGAAAAGATTTCCCAGAATATGGATGAAATTATTGAGGATATGGTTTTTTACATCCGTTCTCATTTGTCGGAAAAGCTGTCTCTTACAGGCCTTGCGGCCCAGGCCGGGATGAATCCGAATTATCTTAACAAGGTTTTTAAAGGCCATACAGGAGATACTGTTAATAAGTTTATCATTGGGGAAAAGATGAAGCTGGCGGCAAAAATGATCGAAGAGGGGGATTTAAAACTTTACGCGATTGCGGAATCCTTAGGATACGATAATTACGCTAATTTTGTCAATATGTTTAAAAAGACCTATGGGGTACCGCCAAACCTGTATGGAAAAGGAAATGAGTCTCATTAGTCAAAAACAGGGGAAATAAAGAACAGGGCATATAAGCGTTGGTTAAAATGCTTATATGCCCTGTTCTTTTGTTGGCTGCAATATAAAAAGTGGAAAAAAGATAGGCGGTTGGCGGATAAAAGATATGTAAAAGGAATAAAAAGTATATTAGAATAACCTCATCAATAAACGATTTGCACAAAGATAGGAGGAAGCAAAGATGAAAAGGAGATGGACAGCATTACTGCTTGCGGGGACTTTAACGGCAGGACTTTTAGCAGGATGTACAAGCAGCGGCGCCTCAGGGGAAAGCGGCGCCAGCGCGGATGGAGAAAGCGGAGAACCTACAAAGATCGTGTTGGAATGGCTGTATTTTGACGCTCAGCCTGCGGATCTGGAAATTGTAGAAGAAGCCATTAATGAGATCACGATCCCGGAAATTAACGTAGAGGTTGAACTATATCCTATAAGTTATATGGATGCGGAGACAAACATCCCCCTCATGATTTCCGGAGGGGATCAGCTGGACCTTATTGTGTCTTCGTCCCGTTCCAGTTTTTTGTCATTAGTAAACCGGAACATGCTTTTGTCCTTGGATGATCTTTATGAGGAATACGGGCCGGCGATCGCGGAGGAAGCAGGGGAAATACTTCCTGGCGGATATGTGGGTGAAACCTTATACGGCATACCCTCTTATGAAAAATACGGAGTGACTTTGGGGCTTGCGATGAAAACAGAGGTAACGGACGCGATCGGATGGGATAAGTTTGAGGATGTGACTATGGAGGATTTAGCGGATCTCCTCGCTCAGGCTAAAGAAGCCTTCCCGGATACAACTCTGATCCAGATCGCGGGAGGCGGCGGAAACATCGCTTTGTTTGAATATTTCAACATTGTGGATTATCTTGGCGCGGATGCCGCCTGCGGCGGGATCCTGGGAGTAGGGTCGGATACAGAGGATACGATCATTAATATATTTGCCACAGATGAATATGCTCAGTTCTGCCAGACGATGCGGGAGTGGTATCTGGCCGGATACTTTAACGGCGACTGCGCTACCAGCACAGACAGCGGGCAGGCGGCAGTTACCGCGGGAACCGCTGAATCCTATTTTATCCAGACAGAATTAGACATGGTCGATCAGCAGGCCTCCGCAAACGGATGTGACATGGTGGCAGTAACTACCCGGGGACATGTATTAATGCAAAGCGATATTAATGCCCAGCTTTGGAGTATTCCTATGACCTGTGAAAATCCGGAAGCGGCTATGAAGCTTTTAAATATGATGTATGAAAACGAAGACCTTATTAACCTGCTTTACTATGGTATTGAAGGCGTAGATTATCAATATTTAGATGACGGCAGCGGGCGCATCGGCTATGTTGACGGTCAGAACGCCCAGACCTGCGGCTTCCATCAGTGGTTTGGCCTGTATGGGGACGTGAAGAGCAGACTGGTTTGGGAAAGCTCTCCTGCGGATTATAAGGAACAGCTTGCTGTTTTTAACGAGGAGATTGACGAAACGACCACATCCAAATATCTTGGATATAACTTCAATCCCGATGAAGTGAGCACTCAGTACAGCGCTGTAACAGATGTTATTACCACTTATCGTACGGCTCTTGAGTGTGGCGCGGTGGATCCGGAAGAAGTCCTTCCTCAGTTTTTAACTGCTCTTGAAAATGCCGGGATTAACGACATTATTGCCAAGAATCAGGAACAGCTGGACGCCTGGATGGCTGAACAGGAATGATCGGGATTTGGAAAATAGCGTCCGGGGCTTTTGCTCCGGACGTAAAAGCTCAGATCGCCATAGACCGTATGTCTGTGGTATAAGGGGGTTTTTCATATGAAAGAAAAAGTAAAGAAACACAGATGGAAACGTCTGATGCCTATTTATATTATGATGCTTCCAGGTTTTTTGTACCTTATACTGAATAATTACCTGCCCATGTTTGGTATTGTTATTGCCTTTAAGGACCTGGATTTTCAAAAGGGGATTTTTGCAAGTGACTGGGCTGGCTTTGATAATTTTCAATATTTGTTTAATTCCGGTGATGCGTGGACGATGATCCGAAATACGCTGGGATACAATCTGGTGTTTATTGTCCTAGGGATTGTTTTAGGTGTTTTATGCGCCATTCTGCTTAACGAGATCCAAAGACGGATACATCTGAAAATTTTTCAGACGCTGATCCTGATCCCTTATCTGCTAAGTTACGTTATCGTAAACTATCTGGTTTACGCGTATCTGTCTCCGGATACGGGACTGATCAATAACTCTATTTTGTCCTCATTGGGGATAGCACCAATCTCCTGGTATACAGAGCCTAAATATTGGCCGTTTATCCTGACCTTTGTTCAGGTGTGGAAGTCCATAGGCTTTTCTACGGTCCTTTATTACTCCAGCCTGATCGGTATCAGCCCGGAATATTATGAATCCGCCGCTTTGGACGGAGCGACCCGGTGGCAGCAGATCAAAAGCATTACTCTGCCTTTGTTAAAGCCTACGATCATTATTTTGTTTATATTAAATGTGGGACGTATTTTTAATTCGGATTTTGGACTATTTTATCAGGTTACGCGAAATTCCGGTATGTTGTATCAGACAACGCGGACCATCGATGTATATGTATATAATGCTTTAATGAACAACAATGACTATTCAATGTCCTCAGCGGCTTCTGTTTTTCAGTCCGTTGTAGGTTGTCTCACTCTTGTAGGCTGCAACGCTATCGTCCGCAAGGTACAGCCGGAAGATTCACTGTTCTAGGGAGGCGATGAAATGAAGCAAAGTAAAGGATGGAAAATCGCGGCGTACATTATTTTAACGCTGTTGTCTGTATTGGCTGTTTTACCGCTGCTGCTGCTGTTTATCGGTTCATTAACGGATAACGCCACCGCTGTTGCTGACGGCTACTCCTATTTTCCGGCAAAGTGGAGTCTGACAGCCTATAAATATATTATCGATCAGTGGACCCTGGTAGGGAGAGGATATATAAATACGATCATCGTTACAGTCATTGGAACAGGGCTGTCTCTGGTCATTACCGCCATGTTTGGCTACGGACTGACAGTACGTAATCTTCCCGGTAAAAAGCTCATTACGGTCATGGTGGTAATCTCCATGCTGTTTAACGGCGGCGTTGTAGCAACTTATTTTGTCTACACCAACGTTGTTAATGTCAGGGATACATTTTTAGCGCTGATTTTGCCTAACTTGATGATGAACGCTTTTAATATCATTCTGGTCAGCAATTATTTTAAAAATAATATTCCGTCAGAACTGATGGAGGCTTCCAGGATCGATGGAGCGTCAGAGTTCAGGGTATTTTGGAAGGTTGTCCTTCCTTTGGCTGTGCCTATCCTGGCTACCATTGGCATTATGACAGCGATCGCTTACTGGAATGACTGGACGAACGGACTGTATTTCCTGTCCGCGAGGGATGGTCAGCAATACTATACGATACAGCTTATCTTAAACCAGATCAATAATAACGTAAACTTCCTAGCGTCAAACGCGGCCCAAATGGGCGTAGCCTTGGATACCTCCAGTATTCCGTCGGTTACTGTCCGTATGGCAATCGCTGCGGTCGGTATCCTTCCGCTGCTGATCGCCTATCCGTTTTTTCAGAAATACTTTATTAAAGGTATTTCTCTGGGCGGCGTTAAAGGATAATTGTATTAAGGGGGAATAAAAATGAGTCAGCTCATGGCAGGCGCCGCAAAGCGAAACATTAATCCGACACTGGAGATGATGCCTTATCCATCATTTAATAAAGAACCATATACAGATATATTTTCAGATTGTCATACAAGAGCTATTGTTTTAGACAATGGTGTAACAATGGCGGCAATTCTTAATTTTGACCTTGGGGGCGTCCCGGATCCAAAAATCCTTAAGGCCCGCGTAGAAAAGGAGGCGGGCATTTTACAGGAGCATATTTTTATGGCAGCTACCCACAACCATACAGCCTGTGATATGGTCTTTTCAGCAAAAAAAGAAGATCAGGAAAAGCATAAAAAATACATGGATTATGTCATAGAAAATGCGGTGGAGGCAGTAAAGGCAGCGAAATCTTCTTTGCGGCCTGCCCGATATGGTTTTGGTGAAGGAAAAAGTTACATTAATGGGAACCGTGATATGAAAACAGAACTGGGAACCTATACTCAGGGCTTTGAACCGGAAGGGTACTGCGATCATACGGTTTATGTGATGAAATTTGTTGATATGGAAGGACAGCTTATCGCAGCCGTTGTTAATTATGGGATGCATGCGACCTTAGGCTATTTTGATGTAGATGTTGACGGTAAAACAAAAGTGTCGGGAAATATTCCGGGAATCGCCCAGGATTATGCCGAATCCCGTTTTGGCAAGGAAGCTGTTGTCCTTTGGACAAGCGGAGCTGCCGGAGATCAGAATCCTGCCTTGTATTGTTTAAGAGATTATGGACCGGAGGGATTTCCTTATATGGCTAAAACGATTCCCGGTCTCCAGTATAATCTGATCACGTTAATGGGAAAACAGCATGGCGTGGATATTTGCAAAACAATTAATTCTATATGTAAATATAACAAAAATATGCCTATGAAATTTGGAGAGGGTTTTGTTGACCTTCCTTCACAGAAATTCCCAGAAGGGACAGATATGCAGTGGGTAAATGATATTACAAATCATATTTATCCGCTGGAACCGGGAGAAAGTTTGCCTGAACCGATACTTACCCCGGATAAAAAGATCCCTCTGTATATTCAGGAAGCTATTTTAGGAGATGTGGCTTTTGTTGGAGCTGCGGCAGAATTATATGCATTGATTGGAAACGCCTGCCGTGAGGCTTCTCCTTACCGCAAGACGATGGTGATCACCCATGTTCAGCACAGCATTGGCTACATTATTGATAAAACAAGCGTGGATCACAGGTGCTTTGAACAGTTTGGGCCTGTACAGGCCGGAGTCTGTGATGAGCTGATCGCGGAGGGCGTCCGTGAATTGTTTGATACGCTTATGGAATAAAACAGTCAGATTTCAAATTCCAAATATCCGAAAAAATTATTAAATTCTTCCAAATCTCCTTCTTTAAGTCCGATCTATTTCACAATATCTTTTTCAAAGGATTGACACCATCTAAAGAAAGATGATAGACTTTTATAAAGGAACAATGTATTGGGGGAATTTGAAATTGATCTATTTGGATAATGCAGCCACAACGATCCACAAACCGGAGTGTGTGGTGGAGGCAGTGGCTTGCGCCATGAAAAACCTGGGGAACTGCGGCCGGGGAGCCAACGGCAGCTCTTTGTCGGCGGCGCAGGTGATCTATCAGGCCAGGGAAGGGGCGGCGGCCCTTTTCCACCTGGACAGCTCTGAGCGAGTATGCTTTACATGCAATTCTACAGAAGCGCTGAGCACTGCTATTTTAGGTCTGATCGGACCTGAGGATCATGTGATCTCCACAGATCTGGAGCATAACTCAGTCCTTCGTCCTTTGTATCATCTTATGGAATCTGGTACCCGGGTCAGCTTTTTGAAAGCCGATCATGAGGGAAACGTGGATGTTTCTCAGATCGAAGATCTGATCCGGGGAAATACCAGGGCAGTGATCTGCACTCACGCATCTAATGTTACGGGAAATCTTATAAATATTCATCTTGTGGGAGAAATTGCCTGGCGCCACGGCCTTCTTTTTATTCTGGACGCCTCACAGACAGCGGGAAGCTTTAACGTAAATATGGAAAAAGACCACATTAGTGTTTTGTGCTTTACCGGCCATAAAGGGCTTATGGGACCTCAGGGCACCGGTGGACTGTGTATTGCCCAAGGGGTGGACATCCGGCCTTTAAAAATGGGAGGGACGGGCGTCCAGACCTATTTGCGGGACCAGCCGCCTCAGTATCCCACCCGGCTGGAGGCAGGAACCTTAAACAGCCATGGCATCGCAGGTCTGAAACAGGCGATAGAATATATTCAGGAAACGGGGATTGACGCGATCCACAAAAAAGAGCGAGATCTGATGCTCCGGTTTTACCAGGGGGTCAAAGATGTGGAGAGGGTAAAGGTCTACGGTGATTTTTCCTGTGACCGGGCGCCGATCGTGGCCTTAAATATTGAAGGCTATGACTCTGGAGAAGCCGCGGATATTTTATGGACGGATTTTCAGATTGCCGTCCGTTCCGGGGCCCACTGCGCTCCAAGGATGCATGATGCCCTTGGCACCAGGGAGTGTGGCGCAGTACGGTTTTCCTTTGGCTGGTTTAACACAGAAGAGGAAGTGGACCTGGCCATTGCTGCCATTGGCCAGATTGCCGGAAATCGGCGGAATGAGGATGGAGGAACCCTGGCGGACCGGATGGGATTGATCACCGCGTATATTCAGTCCCATTACCGGGAAGAGATCACTCTGGAGGAGATTGCCGGATATTTTGGCGTTAGCAGGGAATATTTCAGCCGCTTTTTCAAAAAGCAAATGGGCGTGAATTTTATCCGGTATGTCCATTTGCTCCGTTTGGAGCACATCCATGAGGATATTCTTTCGGGAAATGACAGTATTACGGATATTGCTGCCCGCCATGGCTTTAATAATTATAAGCTGTTTACAAAAATGTTCCGGGAGGTTTACGGGGGCGGCCCCAGAGACTTGAGAAAGGCAAAAGAGGAAGGAAGGCTGAACGAATGATCAAAAACCAGGCGTTAGCAACTTGGAAAAAGCTTAAAGAAGCTTTTCCGGTAATCGCGTTTTTTCTGTTTTTATTTTCTACGGTGATCTTTATCTTTGGAGCCCGCTATGTTATGGCGGTGCCCATTGTTACGGTGGTCTTTAAAGTCAATTACAGTAAGCGTCAGTCCTGGGGAAAAATCTTTAGAATTATAGGAATACAGATTTTTTTATGTCTTTTGGCCTATGTAGCCACATGGAACCTGATCTCCCGGATGATTTTAAATTTTATCGTTTCCTTTTGTCAGATTTTCTTCAAGTCAGACCGGTTTAACAAGCTGGCCTATTTTTCCAGCCTGATGACATTTATCTTCCTTCAATTGCTCCCTCTGGACTTTTATGGCTTCCTCCGTCAGAGCGCCGCGTTTCTTTATAGTCTGGCCTGCTTCCTTCTGGTCATGGTTCTTTACCGGATGGCGCATCCTCTGGTCCCGGACTATAGCCGTCAACAAAAGGGGCTTAAGATCTGCGCCGCCTGGCTGCGGACAGTGGCAGAGCAAAGATCTGACGGTCAGGAAGAACAGATACTCTACCAGCTTTCCCAGAGTTTGTACAGAGATGCCTATATGCGCCGGGGACGGCGGGAAATCGTTGATGTAGAGGGGAAAGTTTCTTACATCTTTGCCTTGCTTTTTCAGCGGGCAGCCTATTTTATCGGAAGCGGGCAGGAGCTGCCATTATCGGAGGATGAGGCAAAAAGGGAAAAAGAGCTGGCGTTTGCCCGCCGGTGCGCCGATTATCTGGAGGCGGCAGGGTCCTGTGATTTCTGGGAAAATGCCATGCGGGACGATCTGTTTGACCGGGGATATAAGCTGCTTCAGGAAACTAAGGACCAGGACGGAGAGCTTTTTTATGTTATGCAAAACAGTCTCCGACAATTTCTTATTGTTTTAGATACACTCAGGCAGTTTAAAGAAGGAGAGGATTCTTCCGGATGGAAAATTCCGGAGAGTCAGCGGCTGCCAGGGTGGTTTCGCAGCCATTTTCAAATGGACGCCTTTGAGTTTCGTTTTGCCATGCGTATGAGCCTGGTCATGACGATCACTTTTGCTTATGCCGTTATTTCTCAGGCAGATCGGGGCTATTGGCTGCCCTTAAACGCCTTCCTTCTTTTGCGCCCTATGTATGAGGACAGTCAGTACCGGATGAAAACCCGTTTTATCGGAACAGCTGTAGGCTGTGGGATCATGATCTGTGTCCTTCCTCTTTTGCCCGGCTCGGCATGGAATTTTATCCTGGCAGGAATTATGGGGGTATGTATGTATACGGCCACGTCTGGGACCCGGATCCATGCGTGCTTTGTCACCTGCTTTGGCTTGTCAATGGCTGCGTTAGCTATGGGGGAATCTTCCGCTGTCAAACTGCGTCTTTTGTATGTGATCGCTGCTATAGCGATTGTATTGGTGGTGAACCGATTCTTTTTCCCTACAAGCATGAGACAGCAGTTTCATTATAATATCCAGCAGATTTTTCATATGCATCATATCTATTTGCTTATCCTGAGACGCTCTTTAAGTATGTCTTTAGATTATGGTATTATTTGTAACGCTCAGCTTAGCTATCATATGACCCACGATCAGCTCAGGGAATATATAGAGAAAAATAACCTGGAAAAAAGCGGAGCATTAAAGGAATTTCTGAAAATTTCCAGGAGAATGGTTTCGGAAATGGAGCAGATGATCTTCCTTACTAATGTGCGGCGCCGCAGCCGGGATGAGATAAAGATCTTAGAGGACTACATTGATTTGACAGACGATGTGCTGAATCAGGCCAGGCAGCATCTCCGCCTGGGGACAGACGAAAATATCCGGCAGATCCGTGAGGTGTCTTATCACCGCTCCATTTCCGGGGATCCGGAGCTGTCCTATCTTATGTCCCAGTATGGGAAAAATGTGTCCAGGGTATACCGGCTTGTATGCGAAAATACGTGATAAAACTAGAGAGCCGGGCGCTGAGCAGCTATGCCTGATGGTTTTCCGGGGCCTTTACTGTCAGGTCCTTTAGCCAGATGTATTTTTTATAATGTCGGTAAACGGCAGGAAGCTTTACGATCTCATCCAGATTAACGATAAAATATACCGCCAGCACCGGCCACTTAAATACAAAGGCAGCCAGCAGTCCCGCAGGAACGGTAAAGCACCATAACGTAACGGCATCGCATATAAACCCAAAGCGGGAATCCCCGCCGGAGCAAAAGATTCCGGCAATGGTTGTTCCGTTAATATATTTCCCAACCATGTAAAGGGCACACATAAAAAGCATCCACCAAAGGTAAGTCTGAGCCTGTGGAGAAAGATCCGTAAGTATCATGATCAGGGGACGGATGACCAGGAGAAATGCGCCGGAGGCAATGCCGCTGATGATGGCAATACGACACAGGCGGCTTCCCATGGCCCTGGCTTTGGGAAGGTTTCCCGCGCCAAGCTCATTGCCCACCATAATACTGCCCCCGTTGCCGATGCCTAAGGACAGGCTGGCAATCATGTTTTTCGCAATATTGGCAATAGAATTGGCGGCTACTGCGTCTGTGCCTAAATGGCCCATGATCACAGAGTACATGGTAAAGCCGCCGCCCCACACAAGTTCATTGCCAAGGACAGGCAGGGTATAGCGCCAGAAATCCCTGCGAAGGCGCCGGTCTGTGCGGCGCATATATCGGAACCGGGCCTTGATCCGCCCGGCTTTCAGCATTTCAAAGATGACCCATAAAAGCTCCGCGGCCCGGGAAATGGCTGTGGCAGCCGCCGCGCCTGTCGCCCCCATGGACGGCGCGCCGAAAAGACCGTAGATCAGCACGGCGTTTAGGAAAATATTTAAAATTGCCGCTGTGGAGCTGATAGCCATGCTCCTTCCGGCCAGATTGCTGTTTTTCATAATACACAGATAAATCTGGGAAAAGCCGCACATCAGATAAGTGACGCTGACGATCCGCAGATAATCTGTCCCATAGCCGATGAGAAGGGCATCCGGGGTAAAGATCCTCATTAAAAGTCCCGGAAAAATGGCGGAAGCGGCAAAAAATACAAAGGATACGGCCATGGAGGGATTTAAAACAATGGCAAGTATTTTTTCAATGGCCGACGTATCTCCTTTGCACCAATATTGGGCCGCGAAAATGCTTGTCCCAATGGTCATGGCTGCAAGAAAAAGATTATAAACAAATGTAACCTGGCTTGCTAGGGAAACGGCAGACAAAAGGTCCTGACTGATGGCGCCGCACATTAAAGCGTCGGATGCGCTGACCACAGACAGCATAAATTGCTGGAACGTAATAGGCAGCACTAAGGCTGTCAGCTTTTTGCCAAATTCCCCTTTAGGGATTAAAGATGCGGATGTTTTACGGGATTCCATAGTCTTTCCTCGCCTCACTTTCAATGAAATTCATAGCATCCAGCATCATTATATAATTCATTATCCCGTTATTCCATCATTTATACGTCAGATTTAATAACAATCCTGCGAACCAGAGCTTTTCAGAAAAGTCCATGGCCGCAGGATCATCATGTTTGCAGGATCGTCAGTAGAGCCGGACGCTGATCTCGCCAGAGGACAGGGCCTGGGTGGAGCCATCGTCATAAAGGACCACAAGGCGGCACTGGTCATCTACGTCCAGGGCAGTGGCGGAAACTGTTTCAGAAGGAGAAAGGACGTTGATCTTTTTCCCAAGGACAAGGCAGCGCTGCCGGTATTTTTCCACATAGCCACGGTCATCCCTGTTAAGGTACAGATCCATAAAACGGTTTAAAAATTCCGCGGCGAGACGGTTTTTTCCGTCATTTTCCCGCTGGAGAAAAATACAACCGGCAATATTTTCAATGTTTTCAGGAAACCCATTTTCCGGCGCGTAGGCATTAAGGCCAATACCAAGGACCGCATAATCCAGGTGTCCGCTTTCCAGGCCAAAGGAAGCCTCAGTGAGTATTCCGCACACCTTTTTTCCATCCATGAAAATGTCATTGACCCATTTGATCTGTGCCGGACGGCGGGCGGTGGCTTCGATAGCCTCGCAGGCTGCTACTGCGGCCATGGTGGTAAGGTTTGCGGCCTGCTGGGGGCTGTAGGCGTCCGGCCGCAGCAGCAGGCTCAGATAAATGCCTGTATCCGGTGGAGAATAAAAGCTCCGGCCGATACGTCCCCGCCCCTGCGTCTGGGCATTGGATAAAATGGCACAGCCCTCTGGAGCCCCGGCGGCGGCTTGCTCTTTAAGCAGCGCATTTGTAGAAGTTACTGAGGAAAAGACCTTAAGATCAAGATTTTTACACGCAGGGGAGAGATATTTTTGTATCCCCTGGGCAGAGAGAATGTCTGTACGGATGGGCAGACAGTAGCCTTTGTTGGGAATGGCGTCAATCTCATAGCCCTCTTTTCTCAGGCTGTTCACCGCCTTCCACACCGCAGTGCGGGAAATGGACAGCCTTTTGGCAATATCTTCTCCGGACAGGTAGGCGCCTTTATTTTCTTCAAAAAGCTTCAGTAATTGCGATTTTGTTCCCATAT
>CAZMGH010000041.1:0-20768 GCA_964565805.1 uncultured Lachnospiraceae bacterium | reverse complement strand
GTCTTTTTTAGGGCCATCAAGTCGCCAAAAACGGTATTATCCGACAGCCCCTTTTTCATGATCGTCGATTGATCCTATTCAATTTTACTGAGTTTCTAACGCAGTCAGAATCTCTCCGATGTCGCCATTCACGCAGATGGATTTTCTTTTGATCTCATCAGGCGCATACGCTTCACCATAATTCAGGCAGGCATACGTGGCGTTCAGCCAATCATGTGTCATCCGCCAGAAACTGTACTTTACTATGCCTGGCGTATTGTAGCCAACGGCTGTCTCTAAAAATACCACTTTCAGATTTTCATGTCCGCGGAGGAAATCGCTGTAGCGCTGGGCAGCTTTGTGCCACCCTTCATCCTCCACAAATGTGCCGTCTGCCCGAAGGTTCATGCTCATAGGCACGCCGCATTTTGGACAATGAGGAACAAGCTCCGAAGGAATGGACATGCTGGGAATAACATTTTCAGGCAAGGTCATCGCTCCATACTCATTCACCACATACCCCTGAGCTTCTATCATTTTCCGGATCACAGATTCATTATCATAAGTATCCTGGTGACAGGGTTTGCCGCACTGAAACAACCCATAATCCCCTTGCGTATAAAACAGACGGCGCTTGTCAAAGCCTGACTTTTGAAAACAGTGATCCACATTGGTTGTCAGCACAAAATAGTCTTTATCCTTAACCAGATCATAAAGCTGCTCATAAACTGGCTTAGGCGCATCCATATACCGATTAATGAAAATGTACCTGCTCCAGTAAGCCCAGTGCTCTTCTAAAGTATCATAGGGATAAAAGCCGCCGGAATACATGTCCCTAAAATGATACTTCGCCGCAAAATCCCTAAAATATTTGTCAAACCTTTCCCCCGCATATACAAAGCCCGCCGATGTGGACAGTCCGGCGCCGGCGCCGATAATGACCGCATCCGCCTCTGCCAGCGCCTCTGCCAACCTGCTTATCCCATCAGGGGTATTTTCTGATCTTGAAAAATGCATAAACCATCACTCCTTTAGCCTTTTTCTGGCCAAAGCCTTTATTCCATCCACAATATACGTCCGTTTCTGCGGGGCTTTGGCCCGGGATGAGGATCTGTCTTTTTCGGATACCCAAGTAAAAGTTCCATGACTGCGTAATAGTTCCCAGGCACCTGCCATTTTTTCAGTATTTCCTGGCCGTAAGGATCCTTAAAAGCGTTCCACCCCTGTCCAATATAGCAGGATCCGATTCCCAAAGCGTCTGCGGCCAGCATCATATTCTCCGCAGCAGCAGCGCAGTCCTCCGGAGTAAACAAAAAACCCCGGGGACCAAACAGGGTGATCACTGTGGGCGCGTCATAAAAAGCATTGGTCAGTGAAGGATCATCGGCAATGCTTGGCTGTTCCTTGGATACATAGCTGGTAGCTGTAGCCATTCGCGGCCGGGAATTTGCCCGTTTGATCCGGCCAAGCCGCCGGTTGATCTCTGGGTCCTGACATACGGCAAAGAGAACTCCCTGGCGCCCCCCGGCGCTTGGGGCATAAAGTCCGGCCTGAAGAATCTGCTCAAGATCCTCTCTTTTGATCTGTATCGGCTCAAATCTGCGGATAGATCTGCGATGGAGGATGGTTTTCATAATCTCATTCACGACGATCCAACCTCCTTCCAGCACTGGGGATCCGCAGCATAAAAATTACCGTCTCTGCCGCTGGCTACCGCCGGACATCCCCGGCACCAGGCAAGCAGCTCACATTTAGAGCATTTTTCAAATTTTGTGTAATCTCTGTACAGCTCCATCTGACTTACCCAAAGATCTGCCAGCCGGTCTTCAAAAACATTGCCTGCCTTACTGTTCTGGACCCGGCGGCAGGCATACACATCCCCATCAGGAAGGATCGTTATATGGCAGTTGCCGCAGTTGCAGCCCCCGTAGATCATTCCTGGGCAGGCATTTTCCGGAATCTTAAATTCTCCGGTTTCATATTCATATAAGGTCCACAAATGGTCCTTTTTATTAAAATAAGTCTTGCAGTCATTGGCCTTATAAGCCTTAAACTTTCGGTCGCAGTCTTGTAAAAGCTTCCGGTAGCGAAGTGGCTCAATACCTACGTCTTTTTCGTCGCTGGTCGGGCAGTAACGGGCAAAAGCAAAAACATTCACCCCTGCTGCCACTACCGTGTCTATGATTTCCGGAATTTCTTCTATGTTTGTTCCGGATACCGTAGTCATGATCACGCTGCGGATACCGGCACGGTTAATGCAGCCGATCTTTTCAAGGGTAATATTAAAAGATCCCGGTTTACGAAACCAGTCATGGGTCTTTTCCATCCCGTCCAGGGACAGCTGATATTTCTCACAGCCATAATCTTTCAGTCTCTTGCAGACCTGATCATTGAGATGGAAAGGATTGCCTAAAATGGTAAATGGGATCGAATGTTCTTTCATCAATTCCATAAGCTTCCAAAAATCCGGATGCAGGATAGGATCTCCGCCGGTAATGTAAAAGTAAGGCAGGCGGTCATATACTTCGCAAAAATCCAGACAATTATAAAATGCATCCTGCATCTGAGGCCAGCTCATGGAATTAAGCTTCTTACAGGCATCCTCAGAAAAAATGTAGCAGTGTTTGCACCGCTGGTCACACTCATCGGTAATATGCCATTGAAAAGAAAAATACTGTTTCATTAATGTAAAGCCTCACTTTCATATTTGAAAATCCTACATATATATTTTAAAGGGCTGCCATTTATTTTTGAGAGCTGCCATTCTTCTTTTTTTGATTGCCCATCTATTGGTAATGGCAAGCCTGTTTATGCCGACTAGGCCGACATAAACAGGCTTGTCCTACAGCCATCGCTGCAGGCGAGGGGGATGAATCTTATTTGTCCCCAGCGCCGCAAGCGGAGCCGCATGCCGCTGGCTTTTCTTCCGGCTGGTCGGCTGCGCCGCAGGCGGAACCGCATGCTGCCGGTTTCTCTTCCGGCTGATCGGCTGCGCCGCAGGCGGAACCGCACGCTGCCGGTTTCTCTTCCGGCTGACCGGCTGCGCCGCAGGCGGAACCGCATGCTGCAGCCGGAGCTGCTTCTACTTTCTTTGCCCATCCAATAAGATTTTTCAGTGCCATAATATTTTCCTCCTTTTCCGGCCGTCCTCTCAGGCCATATGGGTATCCCCTTGTGGGGTTTCCTCCTTTTCCGGCCATCTCCTCAGGCCATATGGGTATCCCCTTGCGGGATTTCCTGATTACAAGTTTATTGTAGTATAGAGGACTTAGGAAAAAAAGTACGCACATTTTTATAACCTAAGTTACTAAAAGGTTACTGTTTACTGGCTTGCCAGCGAACAGTACCACTAAAAGGTGACTGACAGGCCCGGCGGCCCCTTGCCTGACGTATCGCCAAAAAACAAACAGCCAGAGGGGGATTTTCCACTCTGGCCGCTTGTCTCATTTCATTTTTTCTTTATATTCTCTGCCCCACTTCTCCATGGCATCTAAAATAGGGCGCATAGTTTCTCCCAGGGGAGACAGAGCGTATTCCACCCGGGGCGGGACTTCAGGATACACGGTACGTGTAATGATCCCATCACTTTCCATAGCCCTGAGACTATCTGTAAGTACCTTCTGGCTGACCCCTTCCAGATCCTTGCGCAGTTCATTAAAACGCCAGGGCCGACTCATAAGATTGCGCATGATCAATAATTTCCACTTGCTGCCAATCAACTGTATGGTCGTTGCTACCGGACATGCAGGCATTTCTTCCTTTGTCAGCATCTCATCACCTCATTTTGACAGATCATTTTTGAATGTTATATTCTGATTATAGTCCAATATTACAAATATAACAAGAAAAATCGGTTACTCTTTTTCCAAAACCTGGAGATTTGTATCCCAGCCCTCAGAAGCTTCAAAATCATCAGCGATCCCTTCGGTGATCAGAATCTCCCGGTCATCGGTCACAAGGATCATATCAAATCCGCCATTTTCCTGCCAGTAATCCCGGGCGCCATCTACTCCCATAACAAAAAGGGCCGTAGACAGGGCATCGCACATGCGGCCCTCTGTGCCGATGATGGTCACAGACTGTAGACCGCTTTCTGCCGGGCGGCCTGTGGACGGATCCAAAATATGCCAGTAAATATGTCCGTCCTCATCCTCAAAATAATTTTCATAGCCGCCGGAAGTCACCACGGCCACATCACTGACTGAAAGGATGCCAATATACCCCTCCTCCCAGGGCGCCCGGATCCCGATCTGCCAGTCCGTACCATCCAGATGGCTGCCGATGGCCTGGATATTTCCACCTAAGCTTAAAATAGCCGATCCCACACCGCAATCCTTAAGAGTTTCCGTAACCAGATCCGCCGCGTACCCTTTGCCCACAGAACCAAGATCCAGCTCCATCCCATCTGGAACGGTCAGCATATTTCCATCCAGCTTGATCTGAGTGTAATCGGTCTTTTCAAGGAGACTGTCGATTTCCTCCTGAGAGGGCACCTGCTTGCTGTCTGTAGTAAATCCCCAAGCCGTCAGCACCGGATAAATGGCCGGGTTTAAGGCCCCCTGCGTCTGGTCTGCCATATCCAGGGCAAAGCCTACAAGGCTTGCCGTCTCATCGCTTACCTCCACAGCCTGTCCGCCGCTGTGGTTTGCCTTGTAAATATCACTATTTTCATCGGTAACAGACCACAGATCATCCAAAGCGTAGATCTGATCCCTGGCAGCTTCCAGACCGTCTTCTACATTCTCCCCGTAGGCGGTCAAGGTCATATACGTATTCATGGCAAAAATAGACAGTTCCGCCGGAGAGGCTTCCTGAGTTTCTGTCACAAAAGACAGGGAGCTGTTTTCACACCCTCCCGCCACCGTTAAGATCATGGCCGCAGCAAGACTGCAGATCGCCTTTTTCTTCAAAAATGATCATCCTTTCTCCACCATATATGAGAACCTATGACAAATAATACGACACTACCAGATCCACCATTTTATCATAGCTTACGATGCCCTCGGACTGGCCGTTAGCTTTCAGGTAAGTATCATTCACCCAATCAGAAATCTGGGAGATACTTCCTTCATAAGAAGCCCAAAAGTCACTGTTTGCAGATAAATCTTCCATCACTTCCTCCGCCAAGCCTGTCCGCACATCCTGCCACTGGACAGGATCATTATCAAATAATGTATTTGTACAGTAGATCCATGCCAGAAGATAGCCGCTGTACTGAAAATCCGTCCGATCTGAACCGATACAGGCCAAAAAAGCAATAAAATTTGCCTCCTTTTCCTCCATATAGCCTTTCAGATGGGACAATTCATGGCACATGGCAAAGGGAATATTATACGAAATCATATCCGCATTATAATTAGCCTCCGCGGTAAATGGCGAATAAATTCCGCTTAGGCTTTGATACGATAATATTTCCGACACAGCCACCGGCTTTGGCCTGGGATAAAATCCGTCCAGTCCGGCAAAGCTCTGTCCCAGGGATAACATAGCCTCCACAGCGGCATCACAAGCCCCTTCCTCCAGAATCATAAGACCATTGTCATCCCGCTGTATCTCACTGCTCAGTTCATTTACTGTCCGCGTCAGCCACTGACATGTTTCATTCAGCTCCTGAAGGGTATATTCGGCCATCCCATAGTCCGTCTCCTCTTCAAAAGATGTGCGGTGATAATTGATCCCGCATCCCAGGGCATACCAGAAAAACAGAACCCCTGCCGCCATAAAAACGCCGGACAGCCACCGGATCGCAGGCATTAAAACACAGCCCGCGCGGATCATCCGGATCAGTGTATAAACTACTGAAATCACAACACCCAGAATAAACAGATACAATAGGATTTCCACAACTGAAAAGGGGAAAATCCCCATGATACGTCCCATACTCCCTACATAGACAGGATAAATCGTAACAGCATACCACTGGGCAAAAGCCGGGATACGCGCAGATGACATAAGTAAAAGAAAAGCTGCCGCCGCCAGCCCGGCTCCAGTAATACATCGCATTTTAACGGGCCGCCATATTTTTAATTCCGATCTCATAAGAATTTTCCTCATATTTTTAAAGCACTGCCATAGCTACCGTTCCGCCAGTTAAAAGAATAACTTTTTACGCCTTAAACCTATGATAACGCATATACAGCATCTTTTCCACAACTATTTACAGATCAGTAATAATTTCAGTTACATGCCAGTACCGGTCACATTGTGATCGGTACCATCTTTTATCCTTTATATGTTGTTCCCAGTATACGGCAGGCATTTTCCACCCGCTCCCCGGCAGGCGGAGCTATTCCCTCCAGGGGGCAGGGAATCCCCAGCTTCTGCCACTTAATCATGCCCATGGTATGATAAGGAAGTACTTCTACCCGGTCAACATTTTTTAATGTTTTTATAAACTCCGCAAGGCCTTTAAGGTCATCATCATAATCGCTGCGGCGTGGCACCAGCACATGACGGATCCACACCGGCTTGCCGGAATCGGATAAGTACCTGGCCATATCCAGAATGTTTTTGTTGGAAACTCCAGTAAGGCGCCGGTGCTTTTCATCATTGATCTGTTTTATATCCAAAAGCAGCAGATCCGTGTAATCCATCAGTTCCCTGAACTTTCCAAAAAACGGCTCTGACCGGGTAAAAGGATTCCCGGCAGTATCGATCACCGTATGGATGCCCCTGGTCTTGGCCTTTTTAAAAAAGTCCAGTAAAAAGTCCATCTGGAGCAAAGGCTCACCGCCGCTGACGGTGAGCCCGCCCTGCTTTCCCCAGTAAGGCCGGTATTTTAACGCCTTTTCAAGAAGTTCCTCTGAGGTGCAGGTTTGTCCGCCTTTTAGATCCCATGTGTCCGGATTATGGCAAAACTGGCACCGCATCCGGCAGCCCTGCATAAAAACCACAAACCGGACGCCGGGTCCGTCTACTGAACCAAAACTTTCCAGGGAATGGATCCTGCCTTTAATCTCTTCAGATCCGCTCATGGCAGGTACGAGAAATCACATCAAGTTGCTGCTCTCTTGTCAGGTCAATGAATTTTACAGCATAACCGGACACACGGATGGTAAAGTTGGCGTATTCTTCCTTTTCCGGATGCTCCATAGCATCCTCCAGCTTTTCCCGTCCAAATACATTCACATTCAGATGATGCGCGCCCTGGTCAAAATAACCGTCCATAATATGAACAAGATTATTTTTCTGTTCATCCTCACTGTGGCCTAATGCTCCCGGATTAATCGTCTGGGTATTTGAAATACCATCCAGGGCATACTCATAAGGAAGCTTCGCCACGGAATTTAAGGAAGCTAAAAGACCGCTGCGCTCTGCTCCGTAGCTTGGGTTTGCGCCGGGAGCTAAAGGCGTGCCTGCCCGGCGTCCATCCGGCATGTTTCCTGTCGCCTTTCCATAAACTACATTTGAAGTAATGGTAAGGATGGATGTGGTTGGCTCAGAATTTCTGTAAGTATGTCTCTTTTTGATCTTCTCAAGGAAGGTTTTTAACAGCCACACAGCAATATCATCCGCCCGGTCATCGTCATTTCCGTATCTTGGGAAATCCCCCTGAGTCTCAAAATCAATGATGGTTCCGTCTGTATCCCGGATCACTTTTACTTTTGCGTACTTAATGGCGCACAGGGAATCCACCACATGGGAGAATCCAGCAATACCTGTCGCAAAGGTACGGCGCACATCTGTATCAATGAGAGCCATTTCCGCTGCTTCATAATAATACTTATCATGCATATAGTGGATCAGGTTCAGTGTATTTACATACAGTCCGGCCAGCCAGTCCATCATCAGGTCAAACTTGTGCATTACCTCATCATAGTCCAGATATTCTGAGGTCACCGGCGCGTATTCCGGTCCTACCTGTTCTCTGGTCTTCATATCCTTTCCGCCGTTTAGCGCATACAGCAGGCACTTGGCCAGATTGGCCCGGGCGCCGAAAAACTGGATCTCTTTACCGGTCTGAGTCGCGGAAACGCAGCAGCAGATGGAATAATCATCGCCCCAAACAGGACGCATCACATCATCGTTCTCATACTGGATGGAACTTGTGCGCACAGAGATTACCGCAGCGTATTTTTTGAAATTCTCCGGCAAGTGGGAGGAATAAAGCACAGTCAGGTTCGGTTCCGGCGATGGTCCCATATTTTCCAAAGTGTGGAGAAAACGGTAGTCATTTTTCGTGACCATATGGCGGCCATCCATGCCAAGACCGGCAACCTCTAACGTTGCCCACACCGGATCACCGGAGAAAAGCTGATTATAAGAAGGGATACGGCCAAACTTTACCATGCGGCACTTCATTACAAAATGATCGATCAGTTCCTGAGCCTGAGTTTCTGTTAATATACCGTTTTTAAGATCTCTTTCAATATAAATATCCAGGAATGTAGACACACGGCCTACACTCATGGCCGCCCCATTTTGGGTTTTAATGGCTGCCAGATAACCAAAATACAGCCACTGAACAGCTTCTTTCGCGTTTTTTGCGGGACCGGAAATGTCAAAGCCGTAAGTTTTTCCCATTTCCTTCATCTGCTTTAATGCTTTGATCTGTTCAGCGATCTCCTCCCGGAGACGGATTACCTCATCCAGCATGGTGCCATCTCCGCAGTTTAAAAGATCCTTCTGCTTCTGCTCAATAAGAAAATCAATGCCATACAGAGCGATCCGCCGGTAATCTCCCACGATCCGGCCCCGGCCGTAAGTGTCCGGCAGTCCTGTAATAATATGATTATGGCGGGCTTTTAACATTTCCGGAGTATAGGAATCAAAAACAGCCTGATTATGCGTCTTATGATACTCTGTAAAAATCTTGTGGAGCTGAGGATCGATCTCATACCCGTATGTGGCGCAGGCCTGCTCCGCGGTTTTAATGCCGCCAAAAGGCATAAATGCCCGCTTTAAAGGTTTGTCTGTCTGAAGGCCTACGATTTGCTCCAATTCCTTCATATCATCATTAATATACGCTGCCGGGTAAGCGTTAATCCCGGACACCACCTTAGTCTCCATATCCAAAACGCCGCCCTTGGCCCGCTCTGCCTTCTGAAGCTTCTGCAGCTCTCCCCAAAGGGCGTCTGTGGCTTGAGTGGGCCCTGCTAAAAAGGATTCGTCCCCATCATATTGGGTATAATTATTCTGGATAAAATCCCGTACATTGACTTCTTCGGTCCATTTTCTTCCGGTGAAGCCGGACCATGCCTCATAAACTGCCATAAAAAACCACCTTTCTAAAAAATCAGACGATATTTATTTATGATTATTAATATATTTTCTCATTAGTTAGTTATGGCTAACCAATGCACAGATAGGATAACATTTTGTGAAATAAATATCAAGGCGATTTCTTATTGTTTTTATTTTTGTACACGCAAGGAAAGATCTGTGCTTCCCGCAGAAAGATCGGTAAAAAACCAGGCAATATAGGCATATTTGCGCCAGTTTTATCCTATATCGCCTGGGTTTAGGGTTTCTCCGCGCTTCGTGCTAACGCCTACGTCATGAGGTACACCTATTCCTTCCACAAAACATGTTCGGCAAAATAAGCAAACATCTGAGGCCAGCAAAACCAATCATGGGAGCCAGGCACAAACCATGGAATAAATGGCAGATTTTTAGCTTTCAGCGCCCGTATTGTTGGAGGTATGCCAATGTCTCTCTCATTATAGGCAATATCTTCCTCTCCGCATCCAATCATTCATTTAACATATTTCAGCAGCGGATTATCCAGGGAAAAATGCTCTCCTCCGGCAATCCCTCCACTAAAGGCCCCAAAATATCTGAAGCTTTCCGGGTGATGCATGTAGATATAAAGGGTTGTCATGCTACCCATGGACAGACCGCAGAAAGCATTTTCATCCTTCTGCGCTGAAGCTCCAAATAAACGTCTGACAAAAGGCATGATGCAGTTTTTTAAATTCTGATAAATCTTCTCAAAATTCCATTCATAGACACTGTTATCATTGTAACCAGGATAGCTTCCTTTGTCTTTCCCTGACAGATCAAATTATCCATGATGTTATGAACATTCCCCTGAGAAAACCAATCTGATTCATTTCCGCCTCCGCCATGAGATACAAATACAACTGGATATTCTCTGTGTTTATCATATCCCGGAGGTAAATAAATTCCAATCGCCTGCATCTTGCCGTCAATATCCCTGTACGTTATGTAAGAAACAGTCCCTTGCAGAACTTTGTATTGGCTGTCCGCAGAAATCCATGGGTAATCCTCTCCTGTCCCCACATAAAGCTCACTGTTATACTGTGTTCCGGTTGTCGTAAGCACATTCGGTCTGTTTTTCGGATCAGTAATGCGTGTCCCTTTCTCGGAAAAATTATGAAGTATATGATCATCCATAAGGAAGTTAGACCATGCCAGACGCATCGCTATTGCCTTCCAAATTACTTTGGTAAAAGAGAAATTCTCCCAAAAGTCCGACAGTTTTTACACCTCCGTCAAAATCCTTTTTATCAAAAGTTATCGTCACATCATAAAGTTTTTTCATAGTCCTCTCCTCCTATGAGTAGAGTTTTTATCTGGGCACATCCAGAAACAGCCTCCAGCTTTATTTTTAATTTCCTTCTCTCCGGAAGGCAGGTTGCCGTATTATAAATTTTAAGATCTTCACCCAAAGTGACAGAGCCGGCGCGAACATCATCATAATAAATATCTATCACTGCAGCACACTCAGATCCCCAGCTTCTCCCAAAAAGACTTAACGGGCAGTCAGTCCCAACTTCATAAACTGTATAAACAGCAAATTCCGTCTGAGAAAGTTCAAGCATAAGCACATCCAGCGGATTAAAAGGCTTTTGAATATTTTCATCCTCATACATCTCAAAACCAGGCCTTGGCTCCTCCACTCCGGGAGTCCATACCATTTTCGTCCGATCTTCCAGACGATAATTTAACAGATTACCAAAATTCCAGCTCCCTACAAAACTTTGACCGTCTCCTGGAAGGTTGTCATATCCCACTGCCGGAAGATTCAGGGGAGGTACTTTCCGGGAAATGCGGATGGAGTCTTTATTATGTACGCAGTTTTTGTATTTAATATTTTCCAGGAGTTCATCAAAAACAGCGATACTTTTCTCATAAGAAGGCTTTGGGCCCCCAGAAAAATAGCCCCGGACAGTTTCCCAGTCTTTAGGCAGATGATAACCAACAGCTCGTGTCTCACCGTCACGTTCCATAGCCGTTTTCCAGCACCACAGATTAAAACCGATGCCATAGTCAGCGGCAATATCAAAAAATACGGCATTAACATGATTTTCGGCGCCGCCCTCTCCGATCCATACAGGGACATTATATTCCATGCCTTTTAACAGATAAGGGTACAAATCTTTCCGCTCCGGAGAGGAGCCGTACATATGAACATGAATACACCAATTATGATACCCCGGGTCATAATCATGGTCAAAAATCTCATTGCTTCGAGAAAAACAGCTTCCTTCCAGGGTAAACATATGATTTTTATCATATTCACGGATGCGGGCGATGGCTTCATCATAAAACCGGGCAAGTTTCGGCACACAGTACCTGTGATTGGGCAGGCTGACCGGCTCATTTAAAAGATCATATCCCCCAACGATCCATCGTTCTGCGTACCGTCTGGCCAACCGTTCCCATATAGCCAGAGCCCGTTCCCAGCTCTCATCATCCAGGAAAAGATGAGGATAATTGTCCAGGCCACCGTCACAAGCTGTGGCCGACTGGCCGCCTGGGGCGGCATGAAGATCTAAAATAGCATAAATCTTATATTTTTCACACCAGTCAATAACGTCATCCAACATTTTAAAACCGTCTTCATTCCACACCATTCCCGGTTCTTCCTCAAGGAGAGTCACGGCGTTAATAGGGAGCCGAACACTGTTTAACCCCAGTTCAGCCATTGCCTGAATATCTGCTTCTCCTAAATGGTTGCGATACCATACCGGCCAGAAATTCCTTGCATATTCTGTACCACAAAGTTCCTGAAGAACCTGATTAAACGTGCGGCGTCGGTCAAAACGCCTTGGAGGAATATATTTAGGAGAAAATATCCCGCCTTTAAGTTCAAGGTCTTTTGGTCCTCCAACCATAAAACCTTCGGGATTTGTCCAGTTTCCGCACCCATATCCCTGAAGGATAACAGGATGTCCGTCACCGTTGACTATTTTCGTTCCATCTGTATGTAAAAATCCTTTAACTAAATTTCTTCCAAATCCTTTCATTCATCCAACCTCTCTGATTTAATAAACCCATGCTTTTCCATCACTATCCTCGTCATCATCCAACATTGACGGATCAAAATGAAAGGATGGCGCCGTCTTTACCGCTAATGGAATCAACGCATCTTCATAATCTGCTTTTTCCCTGCACTGAGCGTCAAAAATCATTGTGATCATATGTTCTGCCGTGCAGGCATCCCACCAGGGAAGCCCGGAAGTATTTGGATTGCCTGTTCGGGCAAAATTAACAAGAGCCATAGACATCTGATTTTCCAAACGCTTGGTCACCCCGTCAATCTGGCATACTGGTATCCTCTCTGTATTGTGAAACCAGAAAGGAATATCTGAACAATGCCATGCCAGTTTGCCCCCGTCATAATCAAAGACAGTCGCAAACATATAAGAATACACAGGGGCCTGACTAACCGATGCTTTTTCTTTAATATAAGCAATTGTACCCGGACGAAAAGTAAGATCCAGATTACACAAATACACTTCATTTTTATCTGGATAAGCTTCTTTAAATAGCCGAATCAGTTCATCCGCATGTTCCTCCCCATATCTTTTGGCCACAATTTCCCTGCGCTCTTTGGGGCTTAGCTGTTCCTTGTCCGGTACAGGCGGTTCCAAACTGAACTCACCAAGAACAGTACCAACCATGGTAGGGATCTTTTTAAAATGGGGAGAAAATCCAACTGACAGGGGATCGCCTTTATACCAGCCGTTAGGTTTTGGCGCCCACTGGATACGTTTTCCCTCTTTCTGAAACTTCCTTTCGACCCGATTTACTGCCTCGATCAAATGTCTGTAAGGAACACTCTCCAGTTTTGACGCGTCATTTTCCTCAAGATCCAACTCATGTAATATAGAAATGACCAGTTCTTTAGCGTCTACCTCTGAATCCATCATACTCTGAGAAATCACACCGCTCATGACCACTGCCTTATGGAAAAGGCCGTCAGCCTCCTCTGTCTGCCCCAGGGCTGTCACCTTACCTCCGCCGCCAGACTGTCCGAAAATCGTCACATTATCAGGATTTCCTCCAAAGGCTGAAATATTTTCTCTCACCCATTTCAGGGCGGCCACAAGATCGGCGATCCCCGCGTTAGCGGAATTATTGTATTGTTCTCCAAAATCGGACATATCCAGAAAGCCGAAAACATTTAAACGGTGATTTACTGTTACAACGACCACATCTCCGTCCATTGCCAGATTATCTCCCTCATAACACACCTGCTCAATAGACGATCCGGAAGAAAAACCTCCGCCGTGAAACCATACAAGTACCGGCATTTTTACTAAGGGATCAAGATTTTTGGTCCATATATTCAAATACTGGCAGTGTTCACTCTCCGGCCAGAAGCGATGAGGCGTAGCCACCTCTCCCGTTGGACGGGGCTGGCTTAATACCGGGCAAATATATCCATAACTTAAAGCATCCTTAACGCCTTCCCATGGTTCCACCGGCCGCGGCGCTCCAAATCTTTTTGCCCTGGCATAGCGGATGCCATGAAAAGCATAAATCCCATCATAGTAAAAACCTCTCAGCTTTCCAGAAGAAGTTTTGGCAATAGTGTCGTCTCCACATTTAAAACGTGTTCCCATAAAATCCCCGCTCCTTTCATTTAGCAAATCTCTTATTTCATAAGAATGTTATTTTAAGACAGGGGAAGCGCGAAACTTCCCCTGGTTTAGAACTACCTTTCAAGATACCTCTCGTATGCGGCCTGGTAAATATCCAGAACATCCTGAAGGCCGTAATTGTAAAGCTGCTGTACAAAATCTTCATGAGATGTTGTGTCTGTACCGAGAATATAATTAACTGTATGTTCCTGAACTAAAGTGACTAAAGCGGTTATCTTGCTATTGGCCTCATCGCCTTCCTCATCGGTCAGCATCAATCCTTCAGTCAGCGCAATGTTCTTTGTCGGAGAACTCCAAAGGTCCACGGCATCCTGCTGAGCATTGCTTCCATCCCCGGATAAGGCTGATGTCAGTTTGATCCCGGCACTGAAATCATGTTTTCCAAACCATGACTGATTATCCAGGGCATACCGCTGCAGCACACTGTTAGCCGACAGGCCATCGGGATTATTTAAGACAAAATCTGTATACTGAGGCGTGTTATCATCCCCGCCAAGCTCATAAGTTTCTCCTTCAATACCATACCAGTTCAAATACTGTCCCTGTTCTGAGTACTGAAAATCCAGCCATTTTGCCGCCAGCACGGGATCTTCACAGGCAGTTGTCACATAAATATTATCTTTGGCTACAATAACGCGCTCCCATTTAACAGGTTCTTCCCCTTCGTTTAACACCGGGCTTAAAATCGGCTGTAAATCCACAGTATCCCTTGTAATAAATCCCATTGCATACGCATTATTTCCGCAAAATGAAGAAATCGCTGACATAAGCATAGTATCGTCATTTTCAAGATCATCAAATTGCCATTTTTCAAGCATTGATCCAGAGGTAAAGTTTGGATCGATCAATCCTTCGGAATACCACTGGCGCATTGTTTCAAGATACTCTCCATAACCGTCTAACGCAGGGCCAAAAACAACCTGTGAGCCATCAAGCTGGAGATAGTTATTCATCGCCTGGGATTGAACGCCCCAGGCCCATGAAATCTCGCTGGCTCCAACACTTGAAATACTAAACGGCGTCTCCATACCTCTGTTTTTACATTCCACAAGAACATCATGCCATCCTTCAATGGTTGTTGGCACCTCCAGTCCCATCTCATCTAAAAGATCTTTCCGGTAAGCCAGTCCCAGGTAATTACCTTCACTTTCAACAGTCAGATCACTTCCAACAATTATTTTCAGAGAATGTAGCTTGCCATCATCGGAGGTGGCCTGTTTTCTCGCGTCTTCATTTTGTGAGATCAGATTCATATAATTGGGCATATACTCACGGATATAGGAATCCATATCTAACAGGACTCCGTCCTCAATTCCCTTTTCCGTTCCTCCGGGATAAGAATATGACGCCGGATAAATAATGTCCGGATAATCTCCACTTCCAAGAAGAAGGCCAAATTTTTCGCTGACCTCCGAGTTATTCACAGGAATCCAGTTAATGTGAACATTGGTCAGTTCTTCCATTTCCTTGACACCCTCAATTTCATTAAGATCAGTCACTTCTGTTCCGTTATAGACAAGCCATACTGTCAGTTCCTTTTTTTCCTCAGTCAGAGGCAGCGTCAGCTCCTCCGGTTCACTGCTGACAGTTTCGCCTGTATTTTCTACAGACTGTGAAGCGTTACTATTTTGGCTCCCATCTTCATCATTACCTCCGCCACAGGCGGCAAGACTTCCCGCAGCGATTATAGCGCCAAGCATAAGCGCTGCAACCCTTCTCCATGTTGTCTTCATAAGCTTCTCCTCCTATTTTTCTCCTCTAATCTAACTTTTAACCGCCCCAATGGTGATCCCTGTGACAAAATATTTCTGAACAAAAGGATAAACGCAAAGGATGGGCAGTGTAGATACAACAATGACCGCGTACTCTACTGACTTTTTATAAAGAGTTACTGAATTTGCCAGATCACTGGCTGACGTCAGATCCTGGCTTGTAGTTATTAAAATACTCCGAAGGACCATCTGCAAAGGATAAAGATCCGTCCGTGTAGGCAGATACAGCAGAGCCGACATATAGTCATTCCACTTCATAACAATGGTAAACAGCATTATAACCGCGAAAGTAGCCTTAGATAAGGGCAAAATAATCTTAAACATAATCTTAAAATCACTGGCGCCGTCAATCCTTGCTGCCTCTTCAAGAGCATCTGAAATATTTTCCATGGATGTACGCATAATAAGGATATTAAAAACACTTAGCGTCTGAGGAATGATCAGCGCCAATGGCGTATCAATAAGCCCCAGATTACGCACTACCATGTATGTAGGAATCATGCCGCCATTAAAGAGCATGGTAAAGGATATGATCATCATAAAAGTATTTCGGTAGAAAAACCGTTTTCTTGAAAAAACATATCCGGCGATCACAGTAGCTGTGCCGGTAACAATACATTGTCCGATAATATAAAGGATTGTATTTCCATAACTTCTCCATAACCGGCTATAACCGAGAATAATCTCATAGGCATTAAAGTCCAGATTTCCTAAAGGCCATAAAACTAATCCCTTACTGTTAGTAGTCAGCGTTGGGTTACTGATAGACGCCATAAGTACATGCCATAACGGCGCCAGACATACTATGGCGATAAGAATCATCAATCCATAGGCAAACACCAGAAACACCCGGCGGGATACTGTCTTTTTATATCTCATTGTAAAATCACCCCCCTGTAATCAGAACATTCCCGTTCCCGTCACTTTTTTACAGATTTTGTTTGTTATCAAAAGCATGGCTGTACCAATAATAGAATTGAAAAGTCCAACTGCTGTTGAAAGACCATAATCATACTGCTGGAGACCCATACGGTAAATATAGGTATTAATAACATCAGCATATTCATAATTCGCCGGAGAGTACAAAAGCAGTATCTTGTCAGCCCCTACAGAAAATACTGTACCCATACGCATGATCAGCATAAGGATGATCGTTGGCAAAATTCCAGGAATGGTCACATGGAGGGTCTGCCTCCAGCGTCCCGCCCCATCACAGTATGCCGCTTCATATAACTCCTGATCTACACTGCTTAAAGCAGCTAGATAAATGATTGAACCATATCCTAATCCCTGCCACATGTTTTGCAGCACATAAATTAACCAAAAGTTATTCCCTTTAGTTAATAAATTGGCAGATTCTGTTCCCGTGATAAACGCTATCAGATTAGAGATAGCGCCTCCCGCTTCTGTAAAATTAATAACTAATCCGCAAACTACCACCGCTGAAACAAAATAGGGCATATAACTGATCGTCTGTATAACTTTTTTAAACTTCCTTCGAGTGATCTCGTTAAGGATCAGGGCGAATATGATAGGCGCCGGAAAGTTGATCACCAGATCCAGAACACCAATAACAATAGTATTTCTCAGAAGTCTCCCAATAAAAGGTCCCTGGAAAAAATCAATAAAATTTTCCAGTCCTACCCATTTACTGCCAAAGATACCTTTTACCGGTGAATAATCCTGGAACGCCATAAGAAGTCCTGCCATAGGGATGTAATTAAAAATGATAAAAAACGCCAAAATAAAGACAAGACAAATGTAAATGACCTTATTTCTCCGGATGTCCAGCCACAGATTGTGGGGAACAGCGCGTATCCCGCCATTTAGCCAGTATCCTTTCAAATCCCGATCCGGATGTTCTTGTTCTGTTTTTGTCCGCACAACATCTCCTCCCTCCTGCTGTAAATTTATTTTCGGGCTTTCTCTTTTTGATGTTTTTAATTTTATACATTCATCCAAAACTTCTCTATAAATTTACCGGACATTGGATCATATTTTATATAAAAATACCGTTAATTTTTATTAAATTATAAAAATAACGGAAAACATTATCAAAAATCAGGAATTGTTGTGTATTTACACTATAACCCAAAGGTGTTTTAGGTTATACTTATAGACAGGGGGTTAATCATACATATATCGCAATAGGGGGTATACGATGAAAAAAATAATGCGCACCAAAACCATTCTTTATACAGTAATTGTCTTTTCAGTGATCCCTTTGATCCTTCTTATCATCATTTTATTTTACTATACGCTCGATCAAAATACCCAACGGGAGCTGGATATTATTGTTAATGCTCAAAATTTAATCGTAAAATCTGTAGATAACGATATTCAGGTTGTGGAATCTGCCGCCGCAGCATCTGCTAACAGTATGGATTTTCTTGTTTTTTCCACATCCAGCAACCGGAAAAATCTTTATTTAAACGGGGCTAAAATTGTAGACAGACTAAAAGAGCAGTATTCCTTTCATTCTTCCATATGCGCGGTTTTTCTCTATAATTCCGCCGACGATTATATTTATTCACGCTATTTTTATAATGCTCCCCAAGAGCTTCGCCAGCTCGCCTCAGATTTTCCCAAAAACACGGAAGACTCATCCAGGTGCTGGAACACAGCCACCGTGGAAGGAGAGGTCTATTTACTTTATCAGATTGCCTCGGATTACGGATTACTTACAATTATAATGAATCCTAACAGGAACTATGAGTTTAAAAACCTGACGGATGCTGACACTTTGAACTGGCATTTTATCGACAGCGCTCAGAAGGATACCTTAGATAATACGGCATGGATCACAACTCAACTAAACAGTTCTGTTCCTATGTGGATCGCTTGTCCGGCTCCAAGGGCAAATCCTTTTGGAAATATTGATATATTTCAGAGTGTTATATTATTTTTCATTTGTGCTTTCATTATGATCATTCCTGTTTTGTGTTTTTTTCTCCAGCGCACATTCCTTACGCCTATTGTCCAACTTGACCGCTTTTTTAATCAGGTCAAAAAACAAAACCAAATCACCAGGATACCTGTTCGGAGCAATATTGTCGAACTTCGCTCCTTTGCTGATAATTTTAACCAAATGCTTGACAATCTTGAAAGCCTCAACAAAAAACTGTATGAGCAGCGCCTGGATGCGGCCCGCGCACGGCTCCAATTTCTTCAGCTTCAGATACGCCCGCATTTTTACCTGAATTGTCTGAAAAATATGTATACGCAGCTAAAACTCAAACATTATGGCAAAATCGAAGAGATGATCCTGGCCCTTTCCAATTATTTTGCTCAGGCTTTTAGGGATATTCAAAACTATGTCACTCTGAAGGATGAACTGGAAACATGCCAAAGTTACATCCAGCTTCAAAATATCCTTGAGCGCCCAATAACACTTTTTCTGGATATTGACAGCCGGAGTGTAAATGTCAGATGTCTTCCAATGATTGTTGTCACATTTGTAGAAAACAGTATAAAACACAGCGCCGCCGATCTGGAGCTTATGATCCACATCACCGCCCAGATCATCCCGGCAGGAGATGGCAATCGGTTAAAAATAACCGTTCGGAATAATGGAGCTTTTTCTGACGAGGCTCTTGAAATGTTAAACAGCACAGATCCTTCAGAAATGGTGTATAAGCATGAAAAAATAGGAATTTCCAATGTGCGCTACCGCCTCTGGCTGGTTTACAGAAACACAGCAGCGGTCACTTTCAGAAATGAAAATAGTGATGCGGTTGTTGAGATCATCGTGCCCTTTGAAACGGATTAGTCCTGATCCGTGCGCCATCCGACTTAAATATCCTTACGTTTCACTGACATTTAAAGCGGATGGCGCTTATCTGTTTCAAAAAGCAAATAGCAGAAAAATCCTGCGTTTGTTTTAATTTCTCGATTCTCGGGGAGTTTTCTGATAAGTATCTTTATAGACCTTGCTAAAATACGCAAAGCTTGTATAACCTACCTGACGGGCAATATCCCCCACAGGCAGCCGGGAGGATTCCAGGAGTTTCTTCGCGCGAGACATCTTTATCCGGACGATTAGTTCTGTACATGAACATCCGGTACACGTTTTAACAATAGTATTTACATAGTCGGGAGATAAAAATAAATGTTTCGCAATATGCTGTCTTGTTAACGGCTGATCGATATTTGTATGTATATAATCTATGATCTGTTCATAATAGTTTTTATAATGTTTTCCCTCAGGCAATATAGAAACATCATAGTCTTCTTTCGGAAGCTCCATCATATCCATCCTGCTGCGCAAAAAATGATTTCTTTCACCGCTGTCCAGATATTCCCTGCCCTGCTTTGCGAAATGATCCAGCCCTAACTTTACGTTCTTAAGTTCAACCTGTCCCATAGAAATATATATGACCATTCCGGCTGAGCTTAACAGATCTTCCATAAACAGTTTTATGTGGGATCCAATGTCCTTTTCTGTCCCATTAAAAATCACCGTATAGAAATGAATGTCATCTGTAGAGTAGCTAATGCTCCGTGCCTGAACAAAATCTAAAACATAATTCATACATTCCCGGTACTTGCTAAGATTTTCCACAGAACTCCCGGGAATTTTTGTCCACCGTACAATTTCCACCCACAGAATAAATACAATATCCTCTTCATGGCAGTCGATCCCCATTTCTTTTAATCCCGCGATTTTTTCTGACAACGCCCCATCCGCTTTATCCGGCTCCGGCCAGGTTTCAAAAAATTTACGGATGGCAGTATTCTGAGCCGCGCTGGAAAACTGATCCAGCTTTACATCCACTGTCCTTTGATATTTGACAATCTTGTCTCTGGCTTTTTCTACCGCCCGGATAATATCTTCATTTCTGGCAGGCTGAAGGACATAATCCGCGGCAGAAAGTGAGATTGCCTGTTTTGCGAAAAAAAAGTCCGGATGACTGGTTAAAAATATACATTCTAAGTGTAAATCTCGCTCCCTTACCCAGGATAGTAGCGAAATCCCATTTTCAACAGGCATTTCAATATCTGTCAGTAAAATCTCCACCTTCTCTTTTAAAAGTATTTCTTTGGCAGAAAGAACAGAAGTTGCTGAAAATACATTATCAAAACCATAATCCCGCCAGGAAATCCCTGTCAGCAATGAAGCTACAATGCTTGGCTGATCATCTACGATCAACAGATTCATAAATCT
>CAZMGH010000040.1:13786-20941 GCA_964565805.1 uncultured Lachnospiraceae bacterium | reverse complement strand
ATATACAAAAAAGAAAAAAAGACAGTAAAATCAATGATTTTAGCGATTTAACAATTGCCTATATCTGTCTAAACTGGGAGATGAATGTATTGGCCGGGGAAGTGGATGGTTCATAGCCAAGGGGCAAAAAACATACAAATCGCCCTTTATAATTATGAGCATTACAGTCGGCTTTTTGCCAGCGGTGAACTTTTCGATATGACAATGACGAATCGATATACGCCATTTACCATGCTTAATCCTAAAGAATATCATATAACATTGAGAAATGTACCTGGAATTCATGCAACGATCCGGGAATATTATATTAATCGTGAACACGGCTCTTGTTTTGATCAATGGGTAGCTATAGGCGCTCCAGAACAATTACGGCCAGAAGATGAAAAACTCTTAAATGACCTTTCCGCTCCCGGTATTTTTATTCACCATGAAAACATTGAAAAACAAACCCTCAACCTTAAAATACTTTTGCAGCCTTTGGAATTTCGTTTTATTATTGTCGAGTTTCATTAATGAAAGATTGTCGTAGGACGTGAAATCATGTTTGAAAAAGACGCTCCGACAGATTTAATCTGCCAATATATTCAAAAAGAATACAAAAGCCTGCAGGAACATCTATAGATCCATTTTCCGGATTATACGGTCTTCCGGCACAGGGACAATCTTATTTATGTTACTGCCCCGGTAGCTGCTGTTTTGTTTCAGTGCAGCGTTATCTGTGCCCCGTCCCCGGGGATCTCAGTCTCCAGGGACGCCGAGATTTAGCCGCAAACTTATCATGCAGGTCAGCTTAGCTTGGCCTGCCGCTGCGCATACTCTTGCTGCAGCACTTCCCTGGGCTGGATTTTTTGCTTTAAACCGTAGCTGTAGACATCTATCCATGTCTGATCATCATCATTAAACCAGGAAATCAGATTCAAAGCGCAGTACAACACAATTTCCTTAGAATGTCCATTGCTGTATTTAAAATAATATTCAATACCCTTTTTCGATTCATTCAAAGATACGGACAACAACAGTACCAGGCCGCAGAGATTATTTCTCCCTTCTTCCCTTTCATACTCATCTAAAGAACTTATCTTCTTGTCATCATTCTTTAGATTCCAATTTCCAACAAGTCTCTGGGCCTCCTCCAAAGCAGCGTACTTTTCATCCGGAGTTTTCAACGCTCGGACTAATATATTCATCTGCATTTCATGAAGCGCCTCCCGGCTTAACCCGCCGGAAGCCGCCGTGATCAGAAGACCGGAAAGTTCCTTTTGTGAATAGGGAACGCCTAAAACCTTTCCCACAAGCAAACGAAACAGGGTCGGCTGCCCCCATCCAATGGAACGAAAGGGGTCATCTGTGGAAAAAAGATAATAATTACATGCATAGCACAGCATCGTATAGAGATCCCACAACAGTTTTGTTCCCCGCTGATAGTAAGGCACATCCGGTCGAAGATTTTCAATATATTTGATATACTTTTTCACCATAAACCGCCATTTTGACCGTTGATTTTTGGGAATAATACGATTTGGAACATAATAATTCTGGGCATATGCATTTTCAAGAAATGTTTGGACCTCATATTCAAATGCGTCAAAATCCGCAAATTCATTCTTTTCCCCGCTTATCTTACTTTTACCCTTTTCCATGATCTCTCCTGATAAAATATCCATGATCAATGGATCGATCTCCAGTTCCTTTTTGGATTTTGAAAATTGTTTATAGCTTTCCACAAAGGCTTTTTCCAAAAGTGCCCGATCCGCGCTGGACAAAAGTTTCCTAAGTTCCTGAACTTTCATAGGCTCCTCCTAAAGTTTGCATATATTCGGTGTTTTACAGATTATATTTAAGTATACCATAATGGCTGCGCCATGGAAATAAATTCTTCTTTTTCAGTCACTGACCGGAAACTCCCTTGTATGCCGGGAGTCTGATTAACTATCGCTTTTTGTTGACAATAAAAGCATTGTCCTATAAGATAAGTATAGGGAATATTTCTGCCGCACAAAGCGCGGCAGTCCCAATGTAACGGTCACTGAGCTTAAAGGTCATTCCTGAAGGCAAAGATTTTGATCCTGCAATAGGAGAGCCCTGTTTTCTTACCGCAGATGCCATGGCTTTATCCTAAATAGTTACAATTTTTCATCCTAGGATCTTTTATATATCTTGCTTTTTATGCCTGTACCTTTACGCCGGTACAGGCATTTTTGCTGTGACCGGCAGACACAAAATCTGTAAGGAGGTCATTTATTTTGGAAACACAACCATCACGCATTGCTGTTGTCAGTATTATCGTGGAAGATCCGGAAGCTGTGGAAAAGCTCAATGCTATCCTTCACGATTACAGCAAGTATATCCTTGGGCGTATGGGGATTCCCTACCGAGAGAAAAATATATCCATTATCAGTGTTGTTATGGATGCCCCTGCCAATAAGATCAGCGCCCTTTCCGGAAAACTGGGGATGCTTCCTAATGTAAGTACAAAAACCCTTTACTCAAAGATCACATCCTCCGTGCCGGAGGACCATCAGCCATGACAAATTCAAAAGATCAGGGGATTTTATCCTTCACCCCAAAAATGCCAGAACGGTTTTCAGACCAGTCTCATCTGCTGATCCGAGAATTGGCATCCGAAAAAAATCTTCCCGAGGATTCCATGAAATCCCTGCTGACCCACCTTTTTTCTCCGGAAGCAGAAGAAGACCGGCAGTTTCTTTATGAAAATGCCCGCAGAGTGGCCAATGAAACCTTTGGGAACAAGGTTTATCTTCGTGGACTGGTCGAATTTACCAACTACTGCCGCAATGACTGCTACTACTGCGGTATTCGGGCAGGTAACAAAAAAGCGTCCCGGTACCGGCTTGCACGGGAGGAGATCCTTGAATGTTGCCATGAAGGACATGACCTGGGCCTTCACACCTTTGTACTCCAGGGCGGGGAAGACATGACCTATTCTCCGCAGGATGTGGCAGATCTGGTTTCATCCATAAAAGATACCTTTTCCGACTGCGCGGTCACACTCTCCATCGGAGAACGGAGCCATGAGGACTATTTGCTCTGGTATAAATCCGGAGCGGACCGGTATCTGCTCCGCCATGAAACCGCGGATAAAAATCATTACCGCAGGCTTCATCCGGAGAACTTAAGTCTTAAGCGCCGAATGGACTGTCTCTATGATCTAAAGTCCATTGGCTATCAGACCGGGGCCGGATTTATGGTCGGATCCCCCGGTCAGACGATAGATACCCTTTTGGATGATTTTGCTTTTTTGAAAAAGCTGGAGCCTGAAATGATCGGCATCGGCCCATTTATCCCTCACAAGGATACTCCTTTTGCCCGGGAAGCTGCCGGGTCTATGACTCAAACTCTTGTGCTTTTATCTATTTTACGGCTTATGCATCCCAAGGTCCTTCTACCCTCTACCACTGCCTTAAGCACCATTGCTGAAAATGGACGGGAGCTGGGGATTTTAGCCGGGGGGAATGTGGTCATGCCAAACCTGTCTCCAGGCAGTGTGCGGAAAAAGTACATGCTTTATAACAACAAACGCTCTGATGGCAGCGAAGCCGCCCAGCATATTGACGAGCTGTCCCGGCGGTTTGAAGCCATTGGCTACACCATTGATTTCGGTCGGGGCGACGCCCCTTCCCACACATAAAAAGGAGAGGATCCCTATGTATACTTATAATCCAAAGTCCATGATTGCTGAGGAATTTATCAACGACGAGGAAATCCAGGACACTTTGGACGATGCAAAGAAAAACAAAGATAACCGTCACCTTATTGATCAGATCCTGGAAAAGGCAAAAGCCATGAAAGGTATCTCCCACAGAGAGGCTGCCGTACTGCTGGAATGTGATCTGGAAGATGAAATTGAAAAAATGTTTGCCCTGGCTAAAGAGATTAAGCAGCGTTTTTACGGTAATCGTATTGTTATGTTTGCTCCGTTGTATTTGTCTAACTACTGTGTCAACGGATGTACATACTGTCCATACCATATGAAAAATAAGCACATTGCCAGAAAAAAACTGACTCAGGAAGAAATCCGTCAAGAGGTTATCGCCCTTCAGGACATGGGCCACAAACGTCTGGCTCTGGAGGCTGGCGAAGATCCTAAAATGAATCCTTTAGAGTACATTTTGGAAAGTATCCATACTATTTATTCCATTAAACATAAAAACGGAGCCATCCGCCGGGTGAATGTAAATATTGCCGCAACTACAGTGGAAAATTACAGAAAGTTGAAAGAAGCCGGTATCGGTACCTATATTCTTTTCCAGGAAACCTACAACAAAAACAGCTACCTGGAGCTTCATCCTACAGGCCCTAAACATGACTATGCTTACCATACAGAGGCTATGGACCGGGCCATGGAAGGGGGCATTGATGACGTGGGCTGCGGCGTGCTTTTCGGCCTGAACATGTATAAATACGATTTTGTGGGCCTGCTTATGCATGCAGAGCATCTGGAAGCCGTATGGAATGTGGGACCGCACACCATTAGCGTTCCCAGAATCTGCCCGGCAGACGACATTGATCCGTCCACCTTCTCCAATGCAGTACCTGATAAGCTTTTTGAAAAAATCGTTGCCCTGATCCGCATCGCTGTGCCCTATACCGGCATGATCATTTCCACAAGAGAGTCCAAGCGTATGCGTGAAAAGGTGTTAAGCCTTGGCATTTCCCAGATCAGCGGCGGTTCCCGCACCAGCGTCGGCGGCTATGTAGATCCTGAACCGGAAGAGGAAAATTCTGCTCAGTTTGATATTTCTGACTCCAGAACACTGGATGAGGTTGTTCGCTGGCTGGCCGAAATGGGACATATTCCAAGCTTCTGCACCGCCTGCTACCGGGAAGGCCGCACTGGCGACCGGTTTATGAGCCTTCTTAAATCCGGACAGATCGTCAACTGCTGCCAGCCAAATGCCATTTTAACCTTTAAGGAATACCTGGAGGACTATGCTTCACCGGAAACAAAGACTGTCGGCGAGAAGCTGATCGAGCAGGAGCTTCTTCATATTGGCAGTGATAAAATCCGTGATATTACCCGTCAGCGTCTTGATCTGATTGCCGCCGGACAGAGAGATTTCCGGTTCTAATATTTGTAACTGTCCATAAGATGAATGTTTCCGCTGTCTATAAGACGAATAGCGCGATATTCACATGAGTTCTATGGCACATAAAAGGAGGAACCGTCACATGAGTTTAAATGACACACCAAGAGCGAACCGGCTCCATATTGGGATTTTCGGCAGCACAAACAGCGGAAAATCTTCCCTGATCAATGCCCTGACCGGACAAGATACGGCTCTAGTTTCAGAAATTGCCGGAACAACGACAGATCCTGTCTATAAATCCATGGAGATCCATGGCATCGGTCCCTGCGTTTTTATTGACACTGCCGGTTTTGATGATACAGGAAGCCTGGGGGCCATGCGCATTGAACGGACCAGGGAAGCGGTGAAAAAAACGGACATGGCTCTCATGGTTTTTTCAGCAGCCCCAGATGACACAGAGCTTTCCTGGGCCAAAGATCTTAACAGTGAAAAGATTCCCGTTATCCCTGTACTTAACCTTCGGGCAGACCAGACCGTCTGTCCCGGAAATCCTAAAACATTCCAGGAAGCTTCCGTCAAGGCGATTCAGGAAGGCATCGGTATGGCTCCGGTTATTGTCAACGCCAAAACCGGGGAAGGGATTCCGGTCCTGCGGCAGGCTATGATCCGCGCTCTTCCTTCAGATTATGAGGCCCAAAGTATTACGGGAGGCCTGGCGAAACAGGGGGATATAGTTCTCCTTGTTATGCCTCAGGATATTCAGGCCCCAAAAGGCCGCCTGATCCTGCCCCAGGTTCAGACCATCCGTGAGCTTTTAGATAAAAAATGCAGTGTTTTAAGCTGCACAACAGATATGCTGGAGCCTACTCTGGCGGTTTTAAAAGACGCCCCGGACCTGATTATTACAGATTCCCAGGTATTTAAAACCGTCTATGAGAAGAAACCTGAAAAGAGCCGTCTAACTTCTTTTTCCGTGCTGTTTGCCGGGTATAAAGGAGATATTGACTACTTTGCCAACAGCGTCCGGGCTATTGACGCTTTAACACCAGAATCAAAGGTGCTCATTGCGGAAGCCTGCACTCATGCGCCTTTAGCTGAGGATATTGGCCGGGAAAAAATCCCTGCCATGCTTCGGAAAAAAGTTGGGCCGTCTTTGACCGTAGACATCGTTTCCGGTCCGGATTTCCCAAAGGATCTGTCCCCGTATAATCTGATCATCCACTGCGGTGCCTGTATGTTTAACCGAAAATACGTCCTTTCCCGGATAGAGGGAGCAAGAGCCAGCCATGTACCTATGACTAACTATGGTATAACCATTGCCTACCTTTCCGGAATCCTTGACAAAATTGATCTGAAAGCGTGAAGAAATGCCCACGCATAAAAAAAGCCTGTGGAAAACATATTAAATTTTCCGCAGGTTTTTTATCACTTTCTGGTTTCAGCATCACTGTTTCGCATCGGTCAGGGCATTTCCCACTTCATCATCACTTTTCCGGATCTGTGGTCATCTCATCATTGTGATCCAGAATCTTCTTCAGCTCATCCATAAACGTATTCACATCTTTAAACTCTCTGTACACAGAAGCAAAGCGCACATAGGCCACCGGATCCAGGGACTTCAGCCTGTTCATAACGATCTCGCCGATGACATTTACACTGATTTCCCGGTCCTCCTGGTTAAAGATCTCTGTTTCAATCTCATCCACCAGTTTGCTGATCTGGTCTGCCGAAATAGGACGCTTATGGCAGGAACGGACAATACCGGCCTCAATCTTTTGGCGGCTGTAAGGTTCCCGGTTATTATCCTTTTTAATAACAATCAGCGGAATCGTCTCCACCTTTTCATATGTAGTAAATCGCTTTCCACAAACTTCACACTGGCGTCTTCTGCGGATAGCGCAGTTATCATCCGCCGGTCTGGAATCAATTACTCTTGTATCATCTGCACTGCAATATGGGCATTTCATAAATTTATGTTCTCCTGGCACCTACAACATCTTCTCTAACACACCAAAACACCTTTGGCCATTAGTTTTATATAAATATTATAAACAATTCCCATATTATGTCAACATAATTTTTCACAACTTTTACATTTATTGAAGGC
>CAZMGH010000040.1:0-13686 GCA_964565805.1 uncultured Lachnospiraceae bacterium | reverse complement strand
CATTTATTGAAGGCATTTATTGGAGGTCCGGTTACGCTTCGCCCCATGAACCGGTTTACTGTTCACAAGGTGAACAGCTACAGTTTTGCCTCTAGGCATTATAATTATTTTGCGATATAATGATAACTGTGTAAAGAAATAAAGAAGGTGAATGAAATGAAATTCAGACCATGTATTGATATTCATAACGGCCAGGTGAAACAGATCGTTGGCGGAAGCCTGTCCGACAAAAATGACCAGGCCAGAGAAAATTTTATTTCTGTTAAAGATGCTGCCTGGTATGCGCAGCTTTACTGGAAGCATGGACTGACCGGCGGTCATATGATCCTGTTAAACCCGTCATCCTCCCCCTACTATGAAGCGGATATAGCGCAGGCCCGCCAGGCTCTTAACGCATATCCCGGCGGCCTTCAAATCGGCGGCGGCATGAACGAGGGAAATGCCCCGGACTTTCTGAACTGGGGCGCATCCCATGTCATTGTTACTTCCTACTGTTTTAAGGACGGTCAGATCCGTATGGACCGGCTAAAGTCATTAAGTAGGAAAATCGGTAAGAAACATCTTGTCCTTGATCTAAGCTGCCGAAAAAATCCTGATCACCCTCAGGATGACCATTACTATATTGTCACAGACCGGTGGCAAAAATTTACCCAGGTGCCTATTTGCGAGGAAACCTTTGCCATGCTGGAGCCCTACTGCGATGAATTTCTTATCCATGCGGTAGATGTAGAGGGGAAATCTTCAGGCATTGAAAAAGATCTGATCAAGCGCCTGTGCCCCCTCACCGCCCTGCCCCTTACCTATGCCGGAGGTATCCATTCCATGGAAGATATAGACGTGATCCGCCGCCTTGGCCAGGGCCGCATGGACTTTACTGTAGGCAGCGCCCTGGATCTTTTCGGCGGCAGCTTATCCTTTGACGCTCTCTGCCGCCTAGAAGGCTAGTACCATCTGCTATTTTTCCTGGATCAGATAATGACGCATAGTTTTTAAGGCGTTCTTTTCAATCCGCGCAATCTGAGCCTGGGAAATTCCCAGCTCCTTTGCCACCTCCATTTGAGCTTTGCCTTCATATTATCTTTGATATAATATGAAAGCCCGGATCAATGCCGACTTCCATACATGGTACTGGCGCCCTTAGCGCATCATGGCTGCCGAAAAGCCTCCGGCTCCAACGAGCCAGAGGCCTTTATCTATCTGTTTTACAGATACTGTGCAAGGATCTCCTCCCTGCAGTTTTCCATATTTGTTTCAAGAATGATCTTGCGCAGGCCCAGGATGCGTCCTGGAGATACGGAAAGCTCATCGACGCCCATAGCCAAAAACAGCTTTGTAAGCTCTGGATCTGCTCCCAGCTCGCCGCAGATACCGGTCCAGATGCCTTCTTTGTGGGAATTTTCCACAACCTTTGCGATCATCCGAAGAACGGCTTTGTGATGGGGATTATAAAAATCATCCAGCTTGTCATTCTGACGATCAATGGCCAGAGTATACTGAGTCAGATCATTGGTTCCGATACTGAAGAAATCCACTTCTTTTGCCAGGAGATCACTGATCATAACAGCGGCAGGTGTCTCAATCATAATCCCCTGCTCCACTTCCCCAAAAGCAATCTTCTGGAACGTCAGCTCTTCTTTAACCTCAGCCACGATCTCCTTGATCTTAAGGACCTCTTCCACAGAAGTGATCATAGGATACATAATAGCAATCTTCCCGTAAGCGCTGGCCCTGAAAATGGCCCGAAGCTGAGTCTTAAAGATTTCCGGCTGAGTCAGACAGATACGAATGGCCCGATAGCCCATAGCCGGGTTATCCTCTTTGCCCAGATTAAAATAGTCCACCTGTTTGTCCGCTCCAATATCCAGTGTGCGGATGATCACCCGCTTGCCTGCCATGGTCTCGGCAACAGTCTTATAAACCTTAAACTGCTCCTCCTCTGTTGGGAAGGTATCCTTGTCAAGATAAATAAACTCGCTCCTAAACAGACCGACGCCGCCGGCGTCATTTTGCATAACCATGCCCAGATCCCTAATATCCCCAATATTGGCGTACAGCATGATCTTCTGTCCGTCTAACGTCACATTTTCACGGCCCTTTAAAGTCTGGAGCAGGTTACGCTTTTCAATATCTTCCTGAAGCTTTTCCTGCTTTCCTGCCAGTGTTTTCTCGTCCGGATCGATGTAGATCCGGCCTTCATAGCCATCCACAACAGCCATTTTTCCATCCACGGCCTTAAGATCAATATCCACCCCAATAAGCGCAGGAATATTCATCGTCTTAGCCAGAATCGCTGTGTGGGAATTTGTAGAACCGTGAATGGTTACAAAAGCAAGCACCTTTTCTTTATCCAGCTGGACCGTCTCACTGGGCGCCAGATCATCAGCGGCAATAATCACCGGCTCATCGGCATGAAGGACATCTTTATGATTTCCGTGAAGGATCGTCAGAAGACGCTCGGAAACGTCCTTTACATCTGCCGCACGACCCCGCATATACTCATCATCCATAGAAGCAAAGATCATCTGGAAATTATCACTGGTCTCAGCCACGGCAAATTCAGCATTAACAGACTGGGTCTTAATGATATTTTCAATAGATTCCACATAATCCAGATCTTCCAGCATCATCTGATGGATTTCAAAAATAGCTGCGCTGGATTCCCCGACTTCCTTAACAGCCTTGTCATATAACTGTCCCAGCTGGGCAGCAGCCAGATCCTTTGCTTCACGAAAACGCTGGATCTCTTTGTCTGCATCGTCAACTTTACTGCGTTTTACCTGCTGTTCTTCTTTCTGGTAAACGCAGATCTTTCCAATGGCAATTCCGCCAAATACGCTTTTCCCCTGAAGAAGCTCCATATAATCTCTCTCCTTTGCCTTCATTTAAAACCATTGTACCCCATGGTCATTTGTTCGTCAATGGTATTTTTAAATCTTGTTTAAACAACTTGAAAGCAACCGATTAAAATTTATAAAATGCTGCTCCTGCGGTAAAGATGGCTACCCCGTAAAAGGCTGTCATATTTTTCATTAGAATATGCCTGTTATGTATGCCAAATGCACGAAGGATCCTCAGCATACATATGAGAACGTAAGAAATGATTGAACTTGCAGAGACGTAACAAATCCCCCGCTGTAGCCAGCGGAGGATATGCTGCTGCTCATTATTTTTTCTGTAAAAAGCTTGGAATCTGGATAGTGCTCCCCGCAGGCGCTTCCTTTCTTGGAGCAAAACTTGGCTGAACCGGACGGGCATGACCGGCGCCGCTGTTTCTAAATGAACTGGAAGAAGATCCCGGGAAGCCTGGCTTATCTGCTTTCTTCGTGTAAGCAGAACCCTGGCCTGTGCTGGTGACTTCCTCAAGTCCTGTAGCAATAACAGTGATCTTTGCAGTATCTGGTGTGGAATCATCATACATAGCACCAAAGATGATATTTGCAGATTCCCCTGCAAGCTCTTCCACATAAGTAGCGGCTTCATTTGCCTCGATCAGGCCAATGTCACCGGAAATATTAATGATAATATCTGTAGCGCCTTCGATGGTTGTCTCAAGGAGCGGACTTGTAATTGCCTGCTTAACAGCGTCAATCGCCTTATCATCACCATGACCTTCACCGATACCAATATGGGCAATGCCTTTATCCTTCATAACGGTCTGAATATCCGCAAAGTCCAGATTAATCAGACCCGGCAGGTTGATCAGGTCAGTGATGCCCTGTACGCCCTGCTGAAGAACCTCATCGGCCTTCTTTAAAGCTTCCGGCATACTTGTTCTACGGTCAACGATCTCCAGTAACTTATCGTTGGGAATTACAATCAACGTATCGACATTCGCCTTTAAATGCTCAATGCCCTGAAGAGCGTTATTCATACGCTGTTTTGCTTCAAAGCGGAAAGGCTTTGTAACAACACCGACAGTAAGGATGCCCATCTCTTTGGCAATGCCTGCAATAACAGGAGCTGCACCGGTACCGGTACCGCCGCCCATACCACATGTAACAAATACCATGTCAGCGCCCTTCATAAGCTCTGCCAGGTCTTCCTGATTCTCCTCAGCAGCCTTTGCGCCAACTTCCGGTTTTGCCCCAGCGCCAAGACCTTTTGTCAGCTTTTCGCCAATCTGCACCAGCTGGCCTGCCTTACATAACTGTAATGCCTGTTTATCTGTATTAATACCGATAAATTCAACTCCTACGATATTTTCGTCAACCATTCTGTTGACAGCATTATTACCGGCTCCGCCTACACCGATGACAAGAATTTTTGCGGCTGCATCCATTTCATTTGTTTTTATCTCAAGCAAGAGTACGTCCTCCTTTAATATTAATCTTCTGATTTAGTTTCCTATACTATATAATATATTTTTTTCTTTAATTTTTCAACTACTATTTATGATTCTTTCGTAAAAATTATAGAATCTGTTGTCGAATCATAATTCTCCAGATGAAGTATTCCCTTAAGTTCCCGGCTTTCCAGCTCAGGAAGAAGGTTATTGACCTCTGAAATCTTATCCTCCATATTTCCTGAAGTTCCCAGCATCACCGTTATGTCCCCTATTTCCATGGACACTGAGCCATCGTCGGCAAAGACTACCTTATCCACGCTCAGGGAATATTTTGAAGTCTGAAGAGCCAGAGTCAAAAGTGTATCGTAAACATTTTCATCTGCTACTGTCAATATTTGATTAAGCTGAGGACTCTCATAATCCAGTCCTTCGACCAGCAGTATGTCATCCTGACGAGCATCGCTGATCTCACATACAATCCCGTCTGTGTCGATATAAATATAGCTTCCATTGTCTTCTATACATCCAATCACTATTTTTTCCACGACTTCCACATTAATCGTATCCATCCCGCCAATATCCATATAGATAGCATCAATAAACGGTATGCTCTCCACATCCATGTTCCGTTTTTCAAAATAAAACAACAGGGTGTTTTGATAAGAATCGTCAAATTGAAGTATATCCAGGATTTCCTCACTGGTATACCGGCTGTTTCCTGTAACATTTACCGTCTTCAGGCGAAAACTGAAGATTAGGATCAGGGCCACCACAGCAAGCACTACCAAAAAGATCAAAAACCCCAGAAAAAAGCGGCGAAGTTTTCTTTTTCTCCGCTCTTCCCGAATCTTTTTTCCTCTTTGGGCCGCCGGACTTAACGGGACTCTCTCTTTTTTTTTTCTTGATTTTTCTTTCATGAATATCACCTGTATTATAACCTGAGGATCCGGACTCCCAGCGGATTTAAATCTTTGGCTATATCTTCATAACCTCGCTCAATATAGCCGGAACCTTCAACTTTTGTATCACCTTCTACCATTAATCCTGCGATCACCAGGGCTGCGCCTCCCCGCAGATCCTCAGCCCTGACGCTGGCGCCTCTGATCCCTGTTAAGCAGACCATGATCTGAGACTGCATATCTGTAGGAAATCCCCGCTAAAATCTGCCAAACAGCCCATGTTTTCCAAAATTTTTATCATATTATAAACGTCCGTAATATGCGGACAATTATAAAGCTTTGTTTCACCCCGGGCAAGAAGACTTCCCCGGCTTTTGTGTCAATTTTCCAGCTTTATCTGTCGGGATACACCTAACACCAGGCCAATCTCGCACAAAAGGATGGCCACAGAAGTTCCGCCATAGCTGATAAAGGGCAGCGTGACTCCCGTATTGGGAATAAAATTGGTGGCCACGGCAATATTAATAAATGCCTGAATACCAATCTGAGTCATAACGCCAACAACAAGCAGAGCTCCGAAAAGATCCGGCGCATTGTTGGCAATGATCATACACCGCCAAAGCAAAATAATAAACAAAAGGATCACTGCCACAGCCCCAAAAAGGCCCAGCTCCTCACAGATAATACCAAAGATCATATCATTATGGGCCTCAGGAATATTTCCCTTCTGGATACTCTGACCCAGGCCCTTACCAAAAATTCCTCCGGAGCCGATTGCATAAAGAGACTGGCGGATCTGATAGGCACCCTCATCGGTTTCCACATTCAACCATGCCGTGATACGCTTCAGACGATAGGCGTACATTAAAAGTCCTCCCACCATACCGACCGCACCTATACCGATAATAGCCACAAAAGGCTTATACCGGTCACTGGCCACAAAAAGAATAACAAAGGTGATTCCTAATAAAATAACAGCTGTACTTAAGTTTGTCAGCACTACGGCAAAAACCATAGGCGCTGCCAGAAAAAGGACCTTTCCGATCCCTAACGGGGAATGAAGACTTTTTACTGTCTTGCTGCACACATAGGCCAAAAACAGAATCAGCGTTACTTTGGAAACCTCAGAAGGTTGGAACTGGATCGGTCCGATCTCAAGCCAGCGGCTCTGACCATGGCTTGAAGTTCCAACAAATGGTGTAATAAACTGGATCACCAGCATAATCACATAGGCAATAAACGCGAATTTTGCCCACACATGATAGTCAAAACGGCTGATGACGATAGCTCCCATAAAACCAAGTGCAGCGCAAAGGCCCTGGCGGGTCACATAGTAAGTCCCGTAGCTGTAGGCGGTAATACTGTAGATCATCACCAGCCCGAAACAAACTAAAAAGATAATAACAAAAAATAAACTATAGTCAAAAAAACGCTCCGGCTTTTGCTTTGCCTTCTGCCGACTCCGGAATTTTGTTTTTACCCGGCGGGCCGACTGTCTTGCATTTTTACTCTGCTCCATTTGAATCACTCCCTGGGATTGACGCGGCAGCGGATCTTGCCGGGCGGATGCGCCCCTTTCCCGGGACCGGCCAGCCGGATTAGTCTTTAAGCTGCTGTACATATTGCTTAAACAGACGGCCGCGCTCTTCATAGTTTTTAAACATCCCCCAGCTGGCACATGCAGGCGAAAGCAGGACCGCGTCACCTGGACGTGCATGCTCAGCGCATACACGAACAGCATCCTCAAGACTTTCCACCCGGATGATGTCATTAAAGCCGTGGGCTCTGGCGCGGGTCTCAATCTTATCTGCTGTCTGGCCTAAAAGGACAAGAAGACGGACACGGCCCTCAAAAGACTGGATCCACTCATCATACTCGGACTGTTTATCATAGCCGCCTCCAATAAGCAGAGTCGGACGCACCATGGCCTCTACCGCTTTAATGGCAGCGTCAGGATTTGTCCCTTTGGAATCATTATAATAATACACGCCTTTTTTCTCAGTTACATATTCGATCCGGTGCTCTACTGCTTTAAACTGAGTGAGAGCCTTAAAGATCACATCCTTAGGGATGCCAAGGCATGTGGCAATGGCTACCGCGGCCATGACATTTTCCATATTATGTAATCCCAGTATATTCAAATCCCTGTCATAGCATATATGTTCACACTGATGATCATGGGCCCACAGGATTTCTCCGTCTTTAAAATAATATCCCTCCTCAAGAACATGACGTCCTGAGAAGAAAATCACCTTTCCTCTGGTATCCTTCGCCATGGCCCTTGTGATCTCATCATCATAATTTAATACAGTAAAATCCGCCTCATCCTGATTTTCAAAGATCCTCTTTTTTGTGTCAATGTAACATTCCATAGTATGGTGCCGGTTTAAATGATCCGGCGTAATATTTAACACAGCAGCCACATGGGGATGGAAGTCCTGGATGGTTTCCAGCTGAAAACTGGAGATTTCTGCCACAGTTACGCTGTCATCGGTGGTTTCCAAAGCGCTTTGAGTGTAGGAATTTCCAATATTCCCTACCACAAACACATGGTCAACCCAGGCTTTCATGATCTCGCCGGTAAGGGCTGTGGTGGTCGTCTTTCCGTTTGTTCCTGTAATGGCCGCTAAAACACCTTTTGCGTAATGGTAAGCCAGCTCGATCTCGCCCCAGATTTTAATGTGATGCTCTTCCATAGCCTTTACAAAAGGTGCGTCCACAGGCACCCCGGGACTGAGCACCGCCAGACAGACCCTTTCCATAACCTCCGGCAAAAGCTCCCCTGTAATCACAGAAACCCGGGGAAGGGGCATATCAAACCGACCCATGATCTCCTCTTTTGTTAATGCTTCATTACTGTCATACAAGATCACCTGAGCGCCGCCTACTGCCACAAGAAGCTTTGTTGCTCCTATACCGCTGATGCCGGTACCGGCCACAAGCACGGTTTTATTTTTTAATTCCATGATTATTTCCTCCGATATAATCCGTTAAAGTGCTAAGAAACCGATGACGCATAAAATCGCCGTTACAATGGCAAAAACGGCAACCACCTGGGTTTCAGCCCATCCACAAAGCTCAAAATGATGGTGGATAGGCGCCATTTTAAAAATACGTTTTCCATGAGTCAATTTAAAGTAAGTCACCTGAAGGATGTCGGACAATATTTCTACAAGATAAACCAGACCTACGATGGCGATAAAAATCGGCATATTCATCATATAGGCCATGGACGCTACAAAACCGCCAAGAGCCAAAGACCCTGTGTCTCCCATAAATACCTTGGCCGGATATGTGTTAAATAAAAGGAATCCAAGGAGAGCTCCCATCACTGCTCCGGCCACCGGATGCAGGCCGCTTTCCACAGCCACGGAAACCACCAGGAAAAAGGCAGCCACAAGAACCGTGACATTGGAAAGAAGTCCGTCCAGGCCGTCCGTCAGGTTGGTTCCGTTGACAGTTCCCAGCATAATGATAAATAACGCGGGAATATACAGCCACATAGGAAGCTCCAGATAAATACCATTCTCAAAGCCTCCGGTAAAAGGAATGAGCATCCGTGTGCCTACATCACTGTACCGGATCAGATAAAAGGCGAACACACCCGTCACAATGATCTGAGCCGCAAACTTTTGTATTTCCGTAAGTCCAAGGTTTCTTTTCTTTACCACTTTAATATAATCATCCAGAAATCCGATCACGCCAAAAGCTAAGGTTGTAAACATCACCGGAACAATCTTTGGATAATCCCAGACAAAAAATAAAGATGCCACCATAGCTGCCAGCAGAAAAATGATTCCACCCATCGTGGGAGTTCCGGACTTTTTCTGATGGGCCGCCGGTCCCTCCTCCCGGATATACTGACCAAATTTCAGCCGATGGAGCCAGGGAATGATCACCGGGCCTAAAATTGCGCTGACGGCAAACGCGATCAGTATTGGCAGCAAAATAGAATATTTCAGATCAGAAAACATGGTACCTTACCTCTCTTATATGTTTTTCACCGAAAACCTGTGATCCACAGGCTTCCGGACGCCTATGAACAATCATTATAGTACAAAACATGCTTATTGTAAAGCCGAGTCAAGCAGCTGCCGACATGCGCTTTTCCAGACGTATACATGTGTTTTATTCTTCGGACTGGGACTCATCCGTTTATTCAGAAGAATCACTTTCTTCAGAAGATTCGCTTTCTCCGGTTTCAGATTCTGATTCAGCCTGGGCTGCCGCACGCATCTCTTCCACGCTTTCGGCACCGGGACGCACATCGCTTCTTGGCTCTACAGAGTTACTGTTGCCCAAATATTCCCATATCACCGCATCCTTTTCCTCATCTGTCAGATGGGTCCAGGAAAATTCAGTAATGCTGGAGCTTAATATGGATGTCAGTCCGGATGTTCCACTGTCTTCTTCCTCGGAAGCATCCCCGCTTTCTGATGTTTCGCTTTCCATAGTTTCAGACTCTGTTTCACTTTCTGCGGTTTCAGATTCTGTCTCACTTTCATATGTATCTGTCTCAGATTCGTCTTCCGGAAAGATCTGCAAATATGGAAGGAGCTGTTCATAAATCTTCCGGCTCATGATCGTTGCCAAATAGCTGGCGCCCTGGCTGGCAGTCTGGGGCTCGTCGATAACCACGTACACCACCACTTCCGGTTCTTCCGCCGGAGCGCAGCTTATAAAGGATACCGTACACTTTCCTTCGGAAAGAGGATGTTTTTCTGCTGTGCCGGTCTTTCCGGCAATGGTATAGCCTTCAATATAGGCCTCTTCACCACTTCCCTGGATCACTGTGCCATCTTCCTGAACCTCGCCCACGGTCTTTAGGAGCGCGTCTAAAATATACTGACTGGTTTCCTCAGAGACTGTGGTCCGCATCAGCTCCGATTCCACAGTTTCAACGATACTGCCTGACTCAGTAGTGATCTGACTCACTATATGAGGTTGATAATAGCTGCCTCCATTAACTACTGAACAAAATGCAGCAGCGATCTGGATTGCCGTTGCGTTAAAGCCCTGTCCAAAGGAATTGGTCGCCAGTTCTACTGTTCCCATAGTGTCTTCATCATAAAGAAGGGTTGACGCACTGGCCTCGCCGGGAAGATCGATGTTTGTCAGCTGACCAAAATTAAAAGCAGACTGGTATTTTATAAATGTAGTCTTCCCCAGCAAGGCGCCAATCTGCATCAGCGCGTCATTGCAGGAATACATCAGCGCGCCTGAAAGACTCAATGTGCCATGAGTGCTGTTACAGGGAACAGAGGTATACCCATCTCCATCTTCAAATTCTTCCCCCCCATCGCACACAAAGGTCTCATCCGTCTCTACTACAGCCTCATCCAGAGCTGCGGCCACAGTGAATATCTTAGCTGTGGATCCAGGCTCGTAAGTATCCGATATGGAAAAATTCCGCCATAATTCATAATAGATCACCGCCTGCTCTTCATCCGTGTAGTCTTCCAGTTCTTCATCGGTATAATAATTGCTCAAATCCCATGGGTCATTCAGATTAAACACCGGATAACTGGCCATAGCCAGAATCTCCCCGTTATTCGGGTCCATGACGATCACTGATGTGTTCATACTTCCAATAGCTTCATTAAATTCCCAAATGATCTCCTCCACCATTCTCTGGATATTTATATCAATGGTGGTCTGGACATTTTCCCCATTTACCGGAGCAATGGTCGTCTGCTCCAGATCTGTTTCCTCTGTAAGGTAGCCATATTCCCGGCCATCAACCCCGTTAAGCACATCATCATAATACTGCTCAATGCCGTAAGTGCCTACATTTCCATCCACGGTAAAGCCCAGCACGTCGCAGGCTAGTGTATTGTAGGGATAAATCCGGATATAATCTTCCTCAAACCAGACGCCTTTTATATACTGGCTCACTTTCTGATCTGCTTCGTCCTCAGAATTGATCAGGTCATAATAGGGCTCCACCTCTTCGTAGGTCAGATCCTGGAGCATGATAATGTACCGGCTTTCCGGATTCGCATCGATAATGTCCTGGACATAACTTTTCTCAAGGCCAAAATATTCTTCCAAAACATCCAGAGTCGTTTCCACACAATCCCCGACCTCTTCTACCTTGGAATTGTTCAGCACATAGGCATCCAGGATCAGATTATACACTTTTTCACTGGTGGCCAGTATGGTGCCGTTTCTGTCTGTAATATCTCCCCTGCGGTAGGGAATGGTCGTACTGCTATAATTTAACTGGGAAAGGACCTGGCGGGAATAACGGTCTCCGCTGGTTACATAAATATAGATAAGTCTTACGATCAAAGCTCCCAGCAGAACCACAATAGCGCCAAATGCAAATAAAAGCTTCCGCCGGTTATCCTTTAAAAAACGTCTAGGCGGCTTTTTCCTCATACGCCGCCGGCTTGGCGGACGTGTCCTTTTCCCTGAAGTTCCTTTCTTTCTCGTTCTCATTTCTACTAGATTGTCCGATGGGGTTTGTAAAGAGCGCGACCCGTTTACAGGACGTCTCTCTTGATGATCTTGTCTCATAATATCCTCCATTTTTCAGTCAATCCCATATGGAAAACGAGGTTGCCGCAACCTTTGCAACAGCCCCGTTTCCTTTCATCAGTTATTTTTTCATCGCCTGCTTATTAATCGGACTGAGGGATCTCTTTATACTGCTTTACATAGTTGTCGATGGCGCCGGAATAATAGATGATCTGATCGCTGGACGGATAGCTCATCCCCAGTTCGTTGATGGCAAGCTCATATACAGCTTCCAGATCAATGGCATTATTCAAGCGTTCCCTCGTTGCCTGGTTGGCATCCGTAAGCTCAGTCAGCTGGCTCTTCAGGCTGGAAATCTGGCTGTTTTGCTCGGAGATCCGGCTCTGGAGATTCAGATAGTAAATGCACATCAACAACGTGATCAGCATGGCGGCCACAAGAAAAGCCGCATATTTAAGATCGATATTCAGTATCTTGGCCCGGTTGCGTACAGCAATCTCCTGATTTTTCGCACGCATGGCCTGGCGCCGCTTTGCTTCCCGCTCGCGGCGAATCTGTTCCCTTGATTTACTTTTTTTATAAGGAGCCGGTTCCAGTTCGTGAACTGTATTTCCATCCACATATCCCATATTATACGTATCGGACGGCCTGCGGCTTCGTCTTACCGTCTGTCTGTCTTGTGGCATGTCCTTCACTCCTTCCTTTTGCATGAAGAATCTTTAACCTCATGCAGCCATGATCCCAAATTCTAGGGACTACTCTTCTGTCTTTTTCATAAAAACCCTCAGCTTTGCGCTTTTTGAACGGGGATTTTCTTCCATCTCTTTTTCCGATGGGATGATGGGTTTACGTGTAATCACTTTTCCTTTTGATTTTTTCCCGCACATACACACCGGAAAGTTGGGCGGACACACACAGGGATTTTCATTCTTCTTAAAAATGGTCTTTACGATCCGGTCTTCCAGTGAATGAAAGGTGATAATGCATATGCGGCCATTTTCATTTAACAGGTCGATCATATCATTTAAACTGTCCTGAAGCACTGCCAGCTCCTGATTCAGTTCAATACGTATAGCCTGAAAGGTTTTCTTGGCAGGATGGCCTCCAGTGGCACGAATCTTCATAGGGATCGCTCCCTTGATCACTTCTGTCAGTTCAAAAGTAGTTTCAATAGGCTTTTTAGCCCGGGCCTGACAAATATGCTTTGCTATATTTTTCGCGAACCGGTCTTCTCCAAAATCCCGGATAATCCGGCATAATTCACTTTCACTGTATGTGTTGACAATGTCTCTGGCAGTCATCGCCTGCCGCTGATCCATACGCATATCCAGGGGAGCGTCCTCCCTGTAGGAAAATCCCCGGGCCGCGTTATCAAACTGATAGGATGAAACGCCCAGGTCCAGCAGTATGCCGTCTACCTTATCAATTTCCATCTGCCATAATAAATCTTTCATATGGCAGTAATTGCTGCGCACCACCTGGACACGGCCGCCAAACTCTGCCAGACGCCTCCTGCTGGCCTCAATAGCCGCTTCGTCCTGGTCAATACCGATAAAACGGCCATTTTCTCCCAGTCGCTTACATATGTGCCATGCATGTCCGGCACCCCCTAAGGTTCCGTCCACATAAATCCCATCGCTCTTTATATCCAGATTTTCAATCACTTTGTCTACCATAATGGATACGTGCTTAAATTCCGCAGATGTCTCCATCATCAAGCCTCCATAAATCAGAATGTAATTCCAATATCTTCCATATGCTCAGCAATATTATCCATATCCTCAATATCCACATCACTGATCTTTTCCCAGTTGCTGCGGCTCCATATTTCGATACGGCTGGATACACCTACAAGCACAGCATCCTTTTCCAGACCGGCAAACTCTCTCAGCACGGCTGGAATTAAAATCCTTCCCTGTTTATCCACTTCACAGGAAGCGGCGCCGGCAAGGAAAAAGCGGGAAAACTGGCGGGCATCTTTTTTGGTCAGGGGCAGTTCTTTTAATTTGTCGGTGAAAGCAG
>CAZMGH010000039.1:3673-21468 GCA_964565805.1 uncultured Lachnospiraceae bacterium | reverse complement strand
AGGCGCCGCAGGCTTTTGCCTGGGGCGCCCCTCCAACGGACATATATCTTTACTCTTTTGCCACATATTTTTTGCAGCCCAGTTTTCTCCGGACGATCTTTGTTCCGGCCCGGAGACGGTTCTTAATGGGCTTCACATAATCAAACTCAAAGACCGCCACACCATAAGCGGGAACATCAAATACAAGGGAATAATCTTTAAAATCCCATGGGGTTCCTGATGCTTTTATGGTCACCAGGCCATACTTGCCGCTGCCGCCATATTCCTTAGCATCGCTGGAAAAGATCTGACGGTACTCTCCCGGACACAGAGCCCCTACCCGGTGCTTTTCATAAACCACCGGTGAGAAGTTAAAGTGGAAGAGCAGGCAGCGCTTTTTATCCTTTGTCATGCGGCAGAAAGTGAGCATATTATGCTCTGCGTCCGCCCCATTGATCCACTCAAAACCGCCCTCATGGCAGTCCTGCTCATACAGGGCCGGATGCCCTTTATACAGATGAAGGAGGGCCTTCACATAGTCATTCAGCTGACGGTTTGTCGGCTGAGTGTCCAGCAGATACCAGTCCAGACTCCGCTCCTCGCTCCACTCTCTAAACTGGGCAAAATCCTGCCCCATAAATAAAAGCTTTTTCCCGGGATGCGCCACCATCAAACCATAGGCAGCTCGAAGATTACCGAATTTATCCGGAAGCTCCCCGGGCATTTTATTGATCATGGAGCACTTAAGATGAACCACCTCGTCATGGGAAAGGACAAGCACGTAATTTTCACTGTAGGTATAGCTGAAGCTAAATGTCAGCTGATTTTGATGATACTGTCTGAAATACGGATCCGTCTTCATATATTCCAGGAAATCGTGCATCCATCCCATGTTCCACTTATAGGTAAAGCCAAGTCCTCCGTCCTCCGGCGGCCTGGAAACCTTAGGAAATGCTGTGGATTCCTCAGCGATCATCATCGCTCCCGGATTTCTTTGACGGATAATGGAGTTTAAGTGTTTTAAAAATTCAATAGCTTCGTAATTTTTATTGCCTCCGTCTTTGTTTGGAAGCCATTCCCCATCCTGACGGCCATAATCCAGATACAGCATGGAAGCCACCGCATCTACCCGAAGGCCGTCTACATGAAACTTTTCAATCCAGAAAAGAGCATTTGCCACAAGGAAGTTTTTCACCTGAGGGCGCTCATAATTAAACACGTAAGTGCCCCAGTGGGCGTGCTCTCCCCGTCTCCAGTCCGGATGTTCATAAACCGCTTCCCCGTCAAAACGTCCCAGCCCGTGGGCATCCTTTGGGAAATGGGCCGGCACCCAGTCCAGGATCACACCGATGCCTCTCTGGTGAAGATAATCCACCATATACATAAAGTCCTGAGCACTTCCATAGCGGCTTGTGGGGGCATAATATCCGGTTACCTGATACCCCCAGGAACCATCAAAGGGATGCTCCGCAATGCCCATAAGCTCCACATGGGTGTATCCCATATAGTTCACATAGTCTGCTAGCTCCGGCGCCAGATCCCGGTAGGTGCGGAACCCGCAATTTGCCCCAGTCTCATCCTTTTTCCAGGAACCCAGATGCACTTCATAAATGGACATGGGCTTATCCAGTGCGGAAGAATTTTTCTTTTCCTCCTGCCATGCCCCGTCATCCCATGTATAGTCGGAAATATCCGCCACCACAGAGGCGTTATCCGGGCGGAGCTGTGACTCATTTCCATAAGGGTCAGCCTTAAATAAAATGTCCCCCTTTTTTGTCTCAATGGCAAATTTATACAAGTCTCCCACCTTAAGATCCGGGATAAACACCTCATAGATGCCGGAATCCTTCACCGGCTCCATAGGATTCTCCCCTGGCTGCCACTCATTAAAATCTCCAACCACACTGACTGCGGCTGCGTTTGGCGCCCACACGGCAAAATAAACGCCCTCTTTTCCTGCTTCTTTATCTATGTGGGCCCCCATTTTATTATAGATCTCATAGTGCGTCCCTGCGCTAAACAGATACACATCCAGATCGGTGATCCTGTGATTCATCATTTTCTCCTCCTTCCCGGCCTTTCAGGCCGCAGGGGAAGTCTCCTTTCGCGACTTCCGCCAAAATATGGCCTTATCCCTCAGGCCATAAAAAGATCACTCAAGGCGCAGCACGGTCCCGCTGTTTCCCGGGATCGTCCAGGCGATGCTGCCCTGACTTACATCCACCGGCTCCCCAGTGATCAGGTTCTGGCACTTTGTTCCCGCAAAGGGCAGCCGCAGATGAAGCTGTGCCTCCTTCTCATCGTTATTTAAAATAGCGATGCAGGCCTTTCCTTCATAAATTCTGGCATAAGCGTACTGACGGTTTGCCAGCAAAAGCTCCACCTGCTCCCCAAAGCTAAGCTCCGGACACTGACCATGAATGTGGGCCAGCTTTGTAATAAACGCCTCCAGCTCAGGATTTGGCGCCTTAAAGGTTTTCAGGTCGATGGCCGGTCTCAGGCCGTCATCGCTGCCATTTTCCTTGTGCCCCGCAATGCCCCACTCAGAGCCGTAATAAATGGACGGTATGCCGATGGTGGTAAACAAAAAGGTGTACACAGGGAAAAGATTCTTTTTATTTTCCAGCTTATCGTAGATCCGGTCCACGTCATGATTATCTACAAAGTTGTACAGACGGGCGTCTTTGCAGATGCCGTAATTTTTATCATAAAGACGCCGGATGGAATGAGCCATTTCAAAATAATTATGAGAATTATGGGCTGAAAAAATTCCTTTGTGAAGCTCATAATTGGTCACAGAATGAAGAGTCTCGCTGTTTGCCCAGCGTCCGTAGTCCCCATGGATCACCTCGCCCATAAGCCAGAACTCCGGCTTGATCTCATTTGCCAGGCTGCGGAGACGGCGCATAAAATCAAAATCCAGCACATCGGCGCAGTCCAGCCGGATGCCGTCAATATCAAAGGTATCTACCCAATAGCGAACCACATCCAGAAGATACTCCTTCACTGCCGGATTCCCCATGTTCAGCTTAGGCAGCTGCGGGAAGCCATGCCAGGATTCATAAGAAAAGTCATCCCCTAACGGGCTGTGTCCGCCGAAATTCACCCAGCAGTACCAGTCCTTGCCCCAGGAGCCTTCCCGCGCCTCCATAAGATTTTTAAATGGGGCGAAATCCCGGCCTGTATGGTTAAATACCCCGTCTACCACCACTTTAATCCCGGCGTCATGACACTTTTTTACCCACCGAGCAAAGTCCTCGTTGGCGCCTAAACGCCCGTCTACCTTTTTGTAGTCTGTTGTATCATAGCCGTGGGTGGCGGATTCAAACAATGGGCCAATATAAACCGCGGTGCATCCCAGATCCTTCATATGATCCACCCACAGATCCAGCTGTTCAAATCCTTTTCCCCCGCCGGTATAGTCATTCTCCTTGGGACATCCGCAAAGTCCTAAGGGATAAATGTGATAAAATACTGCACTGTCATACCATGCTGCCATTATAAAAACCTCCAATAAATTAAATTTCCTTTAAACGTAAATCCCGTGCAAAAACTGATGGACTACAGAAAATGCCTGTTCATCACTAATATGCTCTTTTTGCTTCCGGCTGAACCAGTATAAAAGATAATGATTCAAAAAACCTATAAATGTAATGGCGTACTGCTCCTGGCGGCCGTTCATATTTCCTATTATATCTGCCGCCTGATCAAATAAATTTGTAAACAGCTGGTGCTGATGACGGCGTATGCCTGCGCTGGCCTTATAGGTTTCGCTTTCCTCTCCTGAACACATCATACTCATGACAAACTTGTAAAATTCTTTATTCTCCTCAACGGTCTGGAAGTAAACCTTTGCCGTTCGGTATAATGTCATGGGAAGATCACCGTCATAGACCGACGCCTTCTCCAAGGCTTTAGCAAAGATGGAATAATACTGATCGATCAGGCTCTCCAAAAGCCCGTGTTTACTGCCAAAATAGTGGTAAAGGGTCGGTTTTGTGATCTGAGCGGCATCTGCGATCTCCTGTACGCCTACAGCGTCATAGCCTTTGGCATAAAATAAATGCAGGGCGCACTTTAGTATATTTTCCCGATTATCCATAGCTACCTCCTTGGTAATACTATACCAAACGGTATACTCTATGTCAACAAAAATAGCCCCGAATCGCTGCCTGGCAGCGATCCGACGGCCATTTCCCGGCAGTCCTTTAAAGGACGCCTTTAAAATCTTCCGGCAGAAGCTTTAACATATCCGCTTCTTCGTATTTATTATCAAGGACTGTCATAAACAGATTTTTCATGTTCCGCTTATCCAGGTTGGCAATGCCGTCATCCACCACGGTCATAACATCCTCATAACTGATAACACCTTCGTCTGTATTATGCTTTTTAAAGTAATCTCTTAAAACAATGGCAGCCTCAGGAGACAGCTCGTAGCCCCGCTTCTCAATGTATCCTTTGGCAAGAGTTACCAGTTCCATTTCATTATACTTGGAAACATTGATCACGTTTAAGAACTTGCCCCGCAGCTCCTTGTGGCGCTTCCAGAAGGCTTTCAGCTTATCCTGAAGGCTTTCCAGCACAATAGCCACATCCTGATTGTCTTTGTAAACTTCCTTTTCGATCACTGCCACAGAAGCATCTGAAAGCTCGTCCGCCTGTTCAATGATCAGGCAGCCGCCGGAAATCTTATCAAAGATCACTGAGAAATCCTGACGGTTTAACTCCGAAGCTTTTGCCCGGACAATCTTATTTTTATCGCAGATTCCATAGGTATTTAACGCTTTGGCAATACCGATGGCGATCTGGGACTTCATGGCCTTATCATTGCTGAGGACCACAAAGTTAACATCATAAGGAACCAGCACGTCATAATTGGTGCCTGCCGCTTCAAACTGGCTTAACGTCATGGCCAGCTGCTGATGGACATTTTTCACATCCGGCACAGTGGCAAAAATACCCTTTACCGTCTGAGGAATGGCCACATCCTCAGTCATAACCTCGTCTTCATTTTCCTCGCCGTCCCCGGAACCGGAAAACAGCTCAGCCAAAAACTGCTCGTCCTCATCTGAAATCTGGACCTGAACCTGATCATCATCCATAAATTCATCCTCAGCATCCAGATCGTCTTCCATAAATTCATCCTCAGCATCCAGATCATCTTCCAGCATATCTCCCGATGGCAGGCCGCCAAAGACTGCCTGCTCCAGGATCACCTCATCCCGGTCCTCAGTCATGCCCTCCAGGGCCTCTTCCACCTCAAGACTGTCGTCATCATCATCTAAGTCTTCATCATCATTCAGGTCTTCATCATCATCCAAGTCGTCATCATCATCCAGGTCTTCCTCGGTCATATTCTCATCCGGAAGTCCTGCCAGCAGCGCTTCCAGCTCGTCAATAGGATCTTCTTCCTCTAAGATTTCATCCTCATCCGTATCTTCATCCTCCAGATCTGTTTCCTGAAGGACCCCGGCGTCCCTCTCCTGTCCGGATGCAAGGCTGCTGTTCATGGCGTCAAAAAGCATTCCGGTATTTGTCATCGGTCCGGATACTTCCGGCCTTTCCGTTTCCATCGCCTTGCGGATCATATCTGTATCAATTCCCGTATCCACACCGGCAGATTCCAGAACATTATCCGGATTGATCACATGAACATCATCGGCCTGAGAAAACTCAGTGACTGCAGGCTTAGGATCCCGGCCATCATACCGGGCTCTCCGGGCCATAGCCGCTTCTCTGACCGCTTCCCCGGAGCGGGCCTCCTCCTGGGAACGGCGTTCATTTTCCAGTTCCATTTCCACAGTAGTCATCTTCGGCAAAGGCTCGCCTGTAAGCTTACACTTTAAGGCAATGGCCTTATCCACATATTCTCCGTGGCCAAACCACAAAACAATCTCATCACATTCATGGATGCACTTTTTCTCCTCACCGGCAGCCTCATACAGGGTTGCCAGCTCATAGGCCCATTCTTCAATATATTCGTAATCCTTCAGCCGCTCCAGGGTATCAATGAGCACAGAAAGGCGCTCACCCTTTCCCTTGTCGATCCGGTATCTTAAAATATAGCGGTGAAGGTCCCTGGACGCCACAGAAATAAATTCCTTATAATAATACTCAGCCTCCGCGTATTCACCCATTTCAATATACAGACTGGTGATCAGATCCAGGATCTTCCTGTTTTTCGGAGAACGATTATAAGCCCGCAAGAAAACTTCCTCAGCGACCTCATACTGTTTCTCATGCATATATACCTCTCCGATCAGACACAAAACCGGAGGATTTTTTATGCGGCTCGCATCCACGCCCTTAACAACCGCCAGAGCTCCGGCATAATTATCATTGAGGATAAATGCCTTTACACGCTTTATTAAATCCGCTTCAGATACTTTTTCCACGCTTTTTCTCTCCTTTTCGTGAACAGTTATGGTCAACATACATACCGCGCGGCGCGGTATGTACCACATTTTCAGGCTGCCTTAAGCAGCCGCTTTCCCAGAGGGAAACGGCTGCCGGACATCTTCCATATGAGTTTAACACACTTAAAAAGCCTTTACAACCGCTTAAAGGGGATTTTATTTTATTCCACTACCTGGATCTGGTCAGATCCACACAAAAAACGATAAACCACATCTTTCAGCGCCCTGCAATCCTAAAAACCCCTTAAATAAAGTCAAAGACTTCCTGTTCAAAATCGATTTTTACATATTCCACATCTTCGATCTTGATCTTAGAATAATAGTCCACGACCACCGTCTGGACTTTGCCATCGATTATTTTCTGGCCAAGGACATAATTTACGTCAAACATGCCGGAGATGGCCGGTGTGGCGCCTCTGGCCGGGACGATCAGCTGGACATGATTGGTTTTTAACAGTTCAAAAATCGGCTCCCAAATATAAATATCCTTTGCCGCGCCAAAGGGATTATCAATAAACAGCACTTTTTTCGTTTCGGTTCCATCACCGTCAGGAGAATTTACCGCGGAAATGTAGTTGATAATAGCAATTAAAAACTGGATATATATCCCCTGAGACTGACCAGTGCTGCCCACGGCCTCCTCATAGCGCAGGTACCGGCTCTGCTCGTGGATCCGCTCCCGCTTGTACAGGTTTAGCCTTATGGCGTTCATATCTGTAACAACCACGGAAAACAGATTTTTCCAGGAAAGCTTCTCCCGGATATACCGGAGCTTTTCGTCAAAATCCCGGTAAGCATCCGCCCCTGCCACGACAGCGTCAATATAGTCGGACATGTGCTGGCGGTACTGCTCTTCCCGGATATAAGGAATTTTTAGCTGGATCATGGATACCTGCCGACCGTCTAAAGTGATCTTTGATAATCCCGGAAGCCGCTCCAACTGGGTCCGTATGTCCAGACACCGCTGGAGACACTGATCCTCAAAACTTTCCTTGAGCTTGAGCATATCTGCCATTCCCTGATGGATCCGGTCTTTTTCCAGGGCAATAATCTGTATAGTCTCCCGGATACGTCCGGACAGCTCTGCCGATTCCTGGATATTTTTAGGCAGATCCATATGATACCGGATCTCATCTGCCAGCTCAAAGGCCTTAAGCTCCTGCATCAGATCTGCCAGTTGATCCCGATTCCGCTCAAAAGCCTCCCGCTTGGCTGTCTCGTCATTTTTCAAATACTCGTACCGGTTGCAAAGCTGATCAAACCTGCGGCGAAGGCCGCTGCCATCCGTGTAAAAATCTTTTGTCAGATTATAGGTCACTCTGGCCGTGCGCATCAGCCGCTCCAGATCCTTCCGTGTATCCAGGGCGCTGTCCAGCTCTTTAGACAACTGCTTGGCCTCATCATTCTGGCGGACCAGCTGTTCCTGGAGAGATGCGAGAAGCCGCTCCTGCTCCTTCATAAAGCGGTCATAATCCCTGCCCTGGATCTCTACCTCCCGGAACTCTCCATATTTTTCCTTCACCACGCCAATGGCATTTTCCACACTGCCTTCCAGGCGGTTTTTGTCATCCCGAACTGCGGCGGCTGTGCGGCTCATCTCCTGGATCTCCCGTGACAAATCTTCCAGGGTATTTCTTAAAGCCTCCAGATCTTCTTTCCCTGTCACCTCTGCCTGTCCCTTTTCATACATTTGGGCCAGCTCCTCCAAAGACATGCCCCTGTCACGGATCAGCTCCTCCATACGGACCATACCCTGCTGGTAAGTTTCCAGAAGGCGGCGTTTATCCTCAAGATCTGTATGCTCCTTTTCATATACTTCTTTTAACGCAAGAAACTCCGCGGCAACCGCATCGCTGTTTTCCGGGACAGAGGTGCCGACAGTATCCGCGGCGCTGGCATAAGGCGCATACAAGGTGTTCCATGTCTTTTCCTGGTCTTCAAGAAGGGCCTTCATACGGTTCATCTGCTTTGCCCAGGTCTGGGCCTTTTCCTGACCTGCGCTCATGGCATTTTTAAGAAGTGAAAGCTCCTCCAGGGTCTTCTGGGCCAGAGCTTCGTTTTTCTCATGGCGTGTACCGGCCTCTGCCAGATCATTTTCCAGGCCGGTCAGCTCTTTTAGTACCTGGATCTCCCGGCTAAGGACTTCCTTTTGCTCCTGAAGAGAAGCGATGTCCCGGTCAAGCGTTTGGGACAATGTACGGCACTCGTTTGCAGACAGATCCAGCTCCCCGTTTTCCTGCTTAAGGGCAGCCTGTCTTTCCTGATTTTTTGCCGCCTCTTCAAGACGAGCCATGTATTTTTCATGATAATTCGCTATAAATTCGCCCAGATACTGGGCGTCTGCCATATAGGTTTTCCCTGTGTCCTCCAGCCGTCCGGCCTCTTTTTCGCCATGAGCCAGGTTCCCTGCCAGGCGCTCCCGCCACTGGGCCACTGTCCCTTCATCGTAAAATAATGCTTTATTTTTTGTGAGAAAAAGTACATGGGCGTCTTTATCGTATTCCCTGTCCCCTAAAACCATATCCAAACCAATGATGGGATAAACATGTTCCCCGTAATCTCCGGATCCTAAAAGATGATCCTCCCGGATCTTAAGGAACCCTTCCTGGACGATAATCCCACAGGGAAGATAGGGGATCCGCTCCAAAAGCTGACGCCGCTCCACAGGCTCCAATCCTGCCAGATAATCGCTGCCCAAAATACAGGTCACACCATGACATCTGCGGATATGATCCATGATCTTTAACAGCGCCTCATCAGCAACCATGGGCTGGAACTGCTCCAGCTGCTTGTCCACAGTTTTTTCATGGCGGATCTGTTCCCGTTTCCTAAACAGGTCAACGACCACCTTTTCCCACCGTTCATAAATCACCGTTTTCAGCTGGTCATAATCCGACGCGTGATAAAATTCCAGCAGCTTATCTGCCCGGACCTTTTTCTGCTTCCACTCTTTTTCAAACTGATCAAATTCCAGGGCTTGCTTTTTAAGATTTTCCTCTTCTCCCCGGATCCGCTCCCGGCGCAGGGCAAGCTCATGAAGACGCTCTTTCATCTCCTCAATGCGGGCATTTTTCTCTTTAATTTCATTTTCAGTTTTTCTCAAACGGATCTCATGGCTGCGCAGCTCCTTTGCGCTTCCCTCAGCCAAAAGAGCGTTAATGTCCCGACGCAGATAAGTGATCCTGGCCTGGACCCGCTTTTCATCCCTCTGAGCTCTTTGGGTCTCGCTTTGAGCCACTGCCAGAATCTTTTCCAGTTCCCGGCATTTTTCTTCATTAAGAATACGATCCGATTCATCCTGTCTGGCCTGTTCCTTTAATGTCTTTATCGCATCCTTCCACTCACGGGCATTGTTTTCAAAACACACCTTCTGCCGGGCGGCGCATTTTGCAAGATCTTCCGCCAGACCGCTGCTGTCGCTGCCTGCATGCTCGATCACCTGGCGCACGGTTTCCCCTTTATTTTTATAGTCTGCATACTCCAGATAATGGTTCATGCTCTGCTTTAAGTTTAGCTCCAGCTGTTTCTCATTTCTCCTTGTCCGAAGGTCCGCAAGCTGCTGCTCATACTTGCCTGTATCCGCCGCGCAGGACTTTAACCGCTCCTTTGTCTTCTGGATCCGGGCCGTATCCAGCTTCCGGGCAGCCTCCTGAGATCGCTTGGAAAGAATGGCCGTCTCCTTTGCCGCCAGGTTCAGATCTTTTTCCTTCTGGCGCATTACATTGCTGGCAGTATTATAAGTTTTTACCAGATCCACATAGAAATCCTGTTCCTGATCATAAAGCTGATCCAAGATTTCGATCCGGCCCGCAAAGTCTTCAAGGGCCTGGGTCTGCCGTTCATAAACAGAAATCTCCTCTTTTTTCTTAGACAGTTCTAAAAGCTTATCCTTAATCTCAAGAAGGGTCTGAGCCATGTCGCTGTCCGTTAAAGGATCATCCTTCATCAGAAATGCCTTCTGGATGATTTCCTCGATGAGCAGATCCTCGATGACCTTCCGTGTCGTCCGGTAATGGGTCTCAAACCAGGTCCGCACATGGCCTTCGGTTTTATTGATCCCCCGGATGATCTCCCAGGCGCTTTCATACAGGCCGTAATTGCTGATAAAACGCTGGTACTCCCTTTTTCGCTCAAAAATATGCACATCCAGACAGTAATCCCTCCGTCCCAGGTCTTTCAGATACGCTTTAAGGCCTGTGTAGGTGATCCGCTCCCCGTCCTTTTTAAGGGGCAGGTTAATAATATCGTTATCATTATACTCTCGGTAAAAGATCACATAATTGTAATAGTCGATGGAAGCCACGTCACGGTTTTTCTCCCGTCCCGCCTCATCTTTGGCTTTTCTGGCGCAAAAGCCGGTAAGCATGTATTTAAAATCATCCTTTATGTCCTTATCATCCAATTTCCACTCCACCAGGGAATGGATGGTGGCGCTCCCATCACCGGTGCGAAACAGCTTTTCCACCGGCTGCTTATCATCCAGCGTACCGTTAGGAATAAGATTTTGGAACAGCAAAAGCAGCAAGACGCTTTTACCCCCGCCGTTGGCCAGGTCATACATGGCATTGCGCCCGTCAAAGCGCATAATAAAATCATCATAAAACTGAGTGCCAAAATTATACTTTACGTTACTGACACGGATCCGATTAATGTGGGGCATTGCCATCCTCCTTTTTTGTACTATCCTCAGGGGAAGCCGCCTGGCTCTTTGCCGCGATCTCATAAAGCCTTCCCCGGCTGTCCTCATAGTAATTTTCCACTAAAGCCTTAAAACGTTCCCTGGCATAATAGCGTCCGCCCATTTCCGTAAACAGGTTTTGGTCTATAAGGAAATTAAACACCAGCTTTACCATGCCTACTTTTGTTCCCCTGGCTGCCTTTAAGGCAGACATATCCTCATTGGCTGTGGTCATAGGCATGTCCTCCCAAAGAAGGGAAATGGTCCGAAAGCTGGTTTCTTCTGTATCATTTTTTACAAGCACCTCAAGCTTGGGCGTCATTTCATGGAGGGCTGCGCTCACCTTTTCGATCACATCCTCTGTCCGCACATACTCTCTCTGGGAGTAATTTCCCGAATCCTTGTAAAATAACGTGACCACTTCAAATATAATAAAATACGCTAAAAACAGCTCTTTATTTAAACGCAGGCCAATGATTTTTTTCAGCTCATCATTGGTAAATCCAAATACCCGGTTTCCCTCGCCGGAAGTCAGATACAGGGCATAATTATACTCATAAAGGCGCAGATTGCTTTTCTTAAGGAGAACATCCAGGGCATCCGCTACCTGGGCATTGGAAACATATGCCTCATAAAGCTCCAAATGATGTTTTTTTGAAACCTCCTCCCCGGTTAAAAGGAGAGAAAAAAGCTCCACCGCCTTTTCCAGATTTTTATGTTCCATTAGCGCTCCCTCCTGTCTGCTGCAGTAAAATAAATATTAGAGATCTGAGCCCCTGAGCTTAAGGTCAGCAGTTCATCCGACATAAACTTAAGATCAAAAACAAGATCCTTTATCCCGTCTCCCTGCCCATCCGCTTCTTTCTTTTTAACATAGGCATTGATAATGCCTTCCAGGAAGGTATCCTGATGATGGCGGATCTCCTGTAAATCATAATGGGACTTTTGGCTTAAATGGACAATAAATGAAAAATAATCTCCATTTTTTAAAATGTTATCCGTAAACTTCATTTCATACATGTGATTTAAAAGCTTCAGATCAAAGCTGCCCCGGATCTGGAGCTGTTCAAAAAGGACCTTAAGAAAAATATCATAATTGATCTCAATACGGCTTTCGATCTTTTCATCTTCATAAACGTACATTTGCTCTTTGCCTGCCCCAGCCTTTTCTCCTTTTTCCTGCTCATCCAGTTTATAATCCAGCATGGCATCCAGCTGGTAGAGATTTAAAGTCTTGTGCAGGTTCATATCCGCCAAAGGGCGCACAAAGGCTCCCAGAGCAAAAGCATCATCCCTGACAACCATCCGCTCCAAAAAATCGTCAAAGGAAAACACTTGGCGCAATCGGCTGCTTTTCGCTTTCTGGATCAGCTCATCCGCCTGGACCTGAAGCTGAGTACAGGCGGACAGCAGTTCCTCGTGGCGGCGGATCGCCCGCTTTAATTCCCGGTTCAGAGCATAAATCTCCTCCATGGTGTACCGGGTCCCGTCCGGGGATCCTTCCCCTTGGGCGGGGCGGCTTTTTTCAGCTGTAAGAAGGGCGCGGTCCACCAGTTCCTTATTGGCTGCAAATAAACGCTGCTCTTCCTTAAACCAGGCCAGGACATTTTTTGAAAAATCATCTAAAGCGGCAACGCCCTGGAAAACATTTTGAGACAAAAGGCGCAGCACCTCATCCTTGCGCGCCCTAAGCCTGCCAACTTCACCGTTAATGCGCCGCGCTACATCCAGGGCTCCTTTAAAATTACTGGCCCGGATCATTTTTTCTAAAAGCATCTGCTCTGTGGTAAGCTTGCTTTCATCCTTAACCTCTTTTGTGTCCAGATAAAACTCAATTCCATCCCCTGTAATAAAATACACCAGAGTATCATCCTCAAACCGGCTGTCAATATATTTGATCCGCTCCTGGACCTGGGCCTTTTTTTCAGGGTCGTAATAGGAATAAATAAAGGGCCGTCCGTCATTGCACAGCTTGTCAAAAATGTACTGGATCAGCTCCCCGGACTCTTCCCCGGTCATGACAAGCTTGTACTCCCGCTCCAGGAAATCCTTCATAAACTGATGATACATAGGATATGTGACCTGTGTTTCCTTAAAATGATTTTCCTCAATAAAAAAACGCAAAACAGCTAAAACCATATAGCCCATATCCAGCCCCGCATAGCGTCCGTCTTTATAAGTATCCAAAGATCCCTTTGCCAGTCTGAAATAAGGATAGTATTGTTTCAGATTCTGCATCCGCTGGGTATGATGGGTGACAATATCATCCATCAGAGTATAATCCTGTGCCAAGCTTTATCTCCTCCGTTTCCTTAAGTCTGCCCTGCGGCCCGTTTTTTGGGGATGTACTGTAATACTTTATATTATATAGGATACAGGGGATAATGTCAAAATCATTGACTTTTCCCCACTGATTCTATATACTGTAACCAAAAATTAAGGAGAGTGTTATCATGAGAACTCTGACACCTGAAGAACAGGAAAAGTATTATGCCAAATATTACGCATTAGACCTTAAAGCGCCTGCATGGGGCCTCAGAGAACTGATCGTGAAAGGACCTATGCCAGTGGAAAATATGATCCTGGTTGAAGACCGGGATAAGGTTTTAACCTGCGATGTTTCCCCGGAGCGTGTGGGCTACGGCTATGCTCCTGACGGCAGCGGCTATGTATCTACATACACTTATATGCCTGAGGTCACAAAGGACATGATCGACTGGTGGTTTGCATGGCACGGCCTTGAAAGCGCCCGCTATGTGATCTGGGATAAAGAAGACCATTATTCTGTAGAAACAACCAAGGCCGACCGTCTTACCGATGAAAGCATCCCTATGAACGAAAGAATCTGGGGTGTAACCCATAAAGTCCTTGAAGATACCGGATGCGGTCCGGAAGAGATCGTGATCAATTTCCTTGATCCGTCGACAGTATTTTCCAAGGAAGCCATGGAAGCATCCGATATGGCAACGATCGTCTGCGGCAATGGTTCCACAGCTTTAATGTGCCACACAATTTTTAACGCTCCGGACGCCCCCGGAATCCTTTTATGCTCCCATTTCTGGATCGGATACAATGTAGTGGATCACAAACCTGTCCGGGTGATCCCGGAAGAGGTTAAGCTTCCGGAACAGGTACTGCGGGGCCTGGCTCTCCACAGCATTAAAGAATACTCTAACATGGGACAGTTCCTGCCTTATCTCTACGCCGAAACCGTCGAGCATAAGAAAGTTACACTCATTCCCCATATGGTATAAGGGAAAGTTCCATGTTCCGGTTGTGGGGTAAAGAATTTAAAGATAACCGGCTGGTCAAAGACATTGTCATCGGTGATGAAGACCCTGAGGCCTCCCGGACAAAAAAGGTTTTCCATGCAGTGACACAGATCTGCCTTGCCTTTGATCTGGCGGAACCTATATGGCTGGATTCAAATATTAAAGAGTTCCAGCGCAGGGATAAGACCCGTTTTACTCAGGATAATTTCATTGAGTCCATTGATTTTGACTATCTGGAAATTCATGTCATCGAAGAATAAAAATCAGGCGTCGGCAGTGTTACCTGGGGCACGGTGATGAGCGCCTTAAACAGATCTCCGTCAAGGCAGATCTTAAAGGCGCCTCCGTGAAGCCGCACCAGACTTTCGGCAATGGACAGTCCAAGACCGCTGCCTTCTGTGGTCCTGGACTCGTCTCCCCGGACAAAACGCTGGGTCAGCTCTTCTGCTGTAATATTCAGCGGCGCCTGGGAAATATTTTTCATAATAAAATACACCTGGCCTTCATCGCTGTAAAGGTCAATATAGATCCTTGAGCCGCCCATGGCATATTTAAAGGCATTATTAAACAGATTGTCCAAAACCCGGTACATCCGACGGCCATCCGCCCAGATCATCAGGGGCTCCTCAGGCGCCCGCATGATCAGGCTTAGCTGACGCTGATCGTATTTTTCAATATAAGTCCCGGCTACCTGCTGCACCAGTTCATTAAAGTCAATATTTGCCCGCTCCAAAGTAATATTTCCGCTGGAAGCCCTTGACGCTTCCACAAGATCCTCAATAAGCATTTTCAGCCGCTGAGACTTGGAATCTAAAATATCAATATATTCTCTGGCAGGCTCGTCAGTCATATTCATTCGCTTTAATAGATCCACATAATTAATGATCGATGTAAGGGGTGTTTTAATATCATGGGACACATTGGTAATAAGATCCGCCTTCATCCGCTCGCTTTTAATACTTTCATCCACAGCCCGGTTCAGTCCCTGTCCAATATTGTTAATATTATTGGCAAATTCCAGAAAAACGCCGGAGCCCATATCTTTTGTATCAATTTTATAATCCAGATGTCCTGCGGCAATCTCCCCTGCCCCTTTGGCTATATCCTGGATCGCCATAAGCTTCCGTCCCACATAAATAAACTCACAGCAGTAGATTCCGATGATCAGGATAAAAAGCAGGCCGGATCCGGATGAAAATGCCAGCGCCATTAAAATAAAGTCCGCAATACCCAAACCCAGGATAACGGAAATGTATTTCCGCATAAGATTATTATTAATAATCCCCTGGTAGATCACCACATAGGTTCCGTGAAACAGCCTCCAGATGAGAGACTGACAGATAAAATTATGGGCCTTCCCCCGGCGTGCCAGGCTGTAGACACTGATCATTGACGCAATATAGGCAAGAAGCATCACAGCCCCGACCAAGATAATATCGCCAATATACCGCCCATCTAAAGACCAGCTGATAAACAGCACGACACCGATTCCAAAAAGGGCCCAAATACAAAAGACAATCGCTGCCGCGATTTCTGTGTACATTTTATCAAACCAGAAAACACGCACCTCTGACTGTCCCCGTTTCCAGCCCGATGCCAAAATCGTATAGATCAGGCACAGGATAAATATCCCCAGAGCCGCAAAGCCGCCTAAAATGGCTGGAAGGCGCCATTGCTCAAAGACAGCGCACACCTGGGAATGGAAGTAAAAAACATCTCCAAAGACAAGATTTTCCGGCACATAAATGTACACATAGCCAATATTATCCCCCGAGCCTTCACTGCTGAAGAAATACCACTCATCATAAAGGAAATTGCTGCCAATCTCATTCACCGGAACATAATCCCACTGAGAATCGGAAATTTTTTCCGTATTAAACAAATCAAGCCCTGCCATATCAATACTGTAGTAAAAGATCTTTCCCTGATCCGTTTCCCCGGATGGAGACACATCCTCCGGCGTCAGGTCAAACCCCGAACTTTTTACGATCAACTCTCCCTCTGTATCATAAAGGGCATATTGGAAATTCACATAATCGCCCATGTAAATCTGCCGCCAGGATTCGATCTGGGAAATATCCCCGTAAGCTTCATAGGCATCACAGGCATTAATCAGGCTGATCACGCTACTAATGCCGGAGCTGTAGTCATCATAAAACAGACTGGAATTAAAATACCCATTCCGACTGTCCGTGGACATTTCCCGGGAATATCCGAAATACAACTCCACATAGAAACACACATAAACGATCACAACCATAAGCGCCGCAAATGAAACAAACATGGCCAAATGAGCCAATATTTTAAGGGGAACACTTTTCCGAAGCCACTTATCTTCCATACACAAAACTCCCTACAAATACCTTTATAGATTTTCCACTTTATATCCCACACCCCATACAACCTTTAAATATCTAGGCTCTTTAGGATTGATCTCGATTTTCTCCCGGATATGGCTGATGTGGACTGCCACCGTGTTATCTGCTGCAAGGGCATCTTCTTTCCAGATATTTTCATAAATCTCTTTAATGGAAAATACCCGCCCTTTGTTGCGCACAAGGAATTTTAAAATATTATACTCCATAGGCGTCAGCTTCACCGGCTCGCCCATAACTGTAACTTCTTTATTGGTATCATCAATGACCAGATCTCCTACCGTATAAATCTCATTGGCCGACTCCTTCTGAGCATTTCCAAACACTGTATACCGGCGAAGCTGAGCCTTCACCCGGGCAAGAAGCTCCATAGGGTTAAAGGGCTTGGTAATGTAATCATCCGCCCCGATATTTAACCCCAGAATCTTATCATTATCCTCGGATTTTGCGGACAAAATAATAATAGGCACGCCGCTTTTTTTCCGGATCTCCAGCGTAGCCCGGATTCCATCCAGCACAGGCATCATCACATCCATCAGCAAAAGATGAATCTCTTCCCGGTCAAGGATGTCCATAGCCTCCTGCCCATTATAAGCCTTAAACACATGATACTTCTCACCCATCAGGTAAATTTCGATTGCTTTCACGATCTCTTTATCATCGTCACATACCAATATATTATACATTTCCTTAATCCTTTCCATAGATTTTTATAGAAGTCTCTGGTATCGTTTTATTATAATATTTTACCTTAAGAATTTGAAGAAGTTCCATCAAAAGATTAAAATTTTATTAAATTCATCGTTGCTGTTTATAAGGAGTAATAACAAAAACAGTTCTGCAAAGTCTCAGCAAAAGAGCCTGAGATCCGCAGAACTGTCTTTACTTTTACCCAAACGATCCCGTCAAAACCGGACATTTACTGTTTTTGATGCAGCATCTCCCTGTACGTTTCTTTATCCGTATCAGAAATCTTCAGAATAACCATTGCCTGATCCTCCGTCATATTTAAAGAAATCATCAGATTTCGAATGGATGACAAGATTGCCTGCCGCGTACCTTGCTCCATGCCCTG
>CAZMGH010000039.1:0-3573 GCA_964565805.1 uncultured Lachnospiraceae bacterium | reverse complement strand
TCAGATTTCGAATGGATGACAAGATTGCCTGCCGCGTACCTTGCTCCATGCCCTGCTTATAACCTTTTGCCACGCCTTGATACATGGCTCTCTCCTCGATCCCTTTACTTAAATTGCACATTGTCTGCACCTCACTTTCTAATGCGTAAGTCATTTTTATTTGGAAATCTTCCTGCAGGATCCGCTTTTTTTCTTCCGGAGCTCGTTTTGATGACAGCAGCACCTCCAGGAGCTTTAAGATCCCTGAATATTCTCCATCGCCCGGTTGTCCTAACGCAATGACGATGGCTGTCATCAGGTCATAGTTTTCTTCCGCCTCCCTGGCTGCGCCCACAAGACGCTCTTCCCGGATCCGGTACCGGTTAATGGTGTTTTGCCGGTATTTTGGCGGGTTGGTACATACCCATATGGAATAAACTTTTCTGATCTTTTCAAAATGGGATCGGGCAAATTCCACTCCATATTGAGACGAGATCATCCGGCTGCAGTAATAGATCCCCCGTTTAATGATCGGATAGCCGGGATAATAATCATTCTGGGCTTCCACATTAATGATCAGAGTAATATACTCTGTTTCGGCGCCTGGGGCAATGGCCTTAAAACGAATATCAAAAGTGACCGTCCCCTCTGTCATGGAACTGTCTTCTGTCTGGATCCCCTGGATCAATTCCCCATCGCCAGGGGCATTTTCATCAGGATACACCGCAACTTGCCCGATCTGGGGCTGGCCTTCGATATATTTTTCCGCTATATCCTCCACAGAAATATCCCGAAATTCCTGAAGGCAGCTTTTCATGATCCAGGCTAAGATGGTCTTATTGGCAAGGAGCCGCTTACAAGCCGCGTCATAGGCTGCCTTATCCCCAGCAGCGGAAATAGTTTTCGATAAGGTATTTTCAGTCTCCAAGATAATACATTCCTCCCATATTCTTTGTTCATTATCCTTATCTTTCGTATCTCAATATGGAAATCTTTATCTTAGAGTAATTTTCTATCCACAGGCAGCTGGAAAGTTCCCATTCATCCGGCCAAACAGCTGGGATGAAAACACTGGCTGTTTCCAACTGCCCGTGAACATCTTCCTTTTCTTTAGTATAGCAGATCTATTTTAAAAGTCAATCCACCGCGTCGCACCGCACGGTCACACGGCTCTGGCCGCCGTAAGTGCAGGTAAAAAGCGTCAGGGCATAGCCGCTGCTGGTCATTTCCTCTACCGCGGTTGGGTTTAAGGTGTCCACCTCTACCACCTGATAGGCGGTCGTCTCCCCGTCCATATCCGTAAAATACACCGCGTCCCCCGGGGATAACCGGCTGATCGGGCCAAAATGACGGGTATAATTGTGGGCCGCGATGACCAGGTCCCCGGTCTTTGTGGACCCGTAATACCTGCACGGGGCGATCTGGAGCTGCTCATAGCTCCAATCGCTCATTACTGGGAGCTCGATGCCTAGCGATGGAATCGAGATATACCCGATATACGTGTACCCATCAATCTCTACTTCTGTCATCTGGGTCGTGTATGGATCCTGTCCCCCTTCGCTCTCGCCGCTCTTTGAACCGATCTCCTCCTCAAGCTGGTCCAGTATCTCTGCCGCGGCCTCTCCCGCGCGCCTGTCATCCCAGCGGTTCCACACAAACAGGGACAGCGCCGCCAATACCAGCGCTGTCCCTAAAAACATACATATGATCCCAAACTTACCCTTCATGGGATCCCCTCTGCCGTCCAAAACGCATCCCCCAGCCGATGACGAGCAGGATCAGGCCCAACGCAGCCAGCACGGGCACCGGCCAGTTCAGCTGTCCGGTCTGAGGCAGGACGGAACCTGCGGACGCGGATGGCGTCTCAGTCTCCGCGGAATCTGTCTCTGCTTCCGTCTCCGCCTCGGTCAGCGTCCCCAGCTTTGGTTCAGCGCTGACCTCATAGACGTAAACCCCGGCTCCTTCGTCATACATAGGTACGCTCACCAGGAATGGGGTGATGGCCTCAAAGCCGTCCGCGGGGGTATACTGCACCACCAAGTACAGGCCCAGGCTCAGGCCGTCAACAGTCCATGTCCCGTCAGAGGCGATGCTGATGGTCGTTCCTGTGATATTGTTTTCCGACGCGTATGTCGCCAGGACGGCAGACAGTTCTGTATCCGTCACATCCTCCAGGGACACGCCGCTGCCCGCGAAATCATCCGTCAGGGTAAAGCTGTAATCCCCATCGTCTACGGCCACGTCGCCCACCTTATACAAGGTCAGCGTTCCGCCGCCCACGGCCTCATCCTCATACAGCATTACGGCAGATATGGCGCCGGTCTGCGTCATATCCGGCACATCATGGGCATAGGCCGCAGCGGAAAAAGCGCAGCATAGCAACAGGGTCATGGCCAACGCGGCCAGTCGTTTCTGTATTCTCATGTCTGATTACCTCCTTATGGTTTTTCTTGTTCCTTCCCCTTGCGGGAATGTCTGTGTCTCCCCGTCCGGACCAGCAGCCCGATGAGCAGCAGCGCCAGCAGCGGGGCCGCCACCACCGGAGCCACGGTGGACGGCTCGATCTGCATGGCGTCCGCCGTTACCCGGACGGTTGAGCTCTCCGTACCGTCCACCCGATGCCCCCGGACCAGCAGCCGGTGGGTGTTGATGCCGTAAGGGGTGCAGGTCATCAGGGTGCAGTAGTCTTCCCCCTCCACGATGGCCAGCTCGCTAAAGTCCGTAGGCTCCACGATGCGGATCTGGTCCACCTCGTAGGTCAGTGTCTCGTCCAGCACCGTGATCACGAAAGTGTCCCCTTCCTCCAGCTGGTCCAGGTCGGTGAACAGCCGGGCGGAGGACAGGCCCCGGTGGCCGGAGATGACGCTGTGGGTGCTCTCGCCCCCCACGGGAAGGCTGCTGCCCTCCAGGTGTCCCACGCCCACCTGGAGCACGGCGCTGCTGGTGCCGTGGTAGATGGGGAGATAACAGTCGATCTTATCGATCTGGACATATCCGATGACCTGGGTGCCTTCCACGGTCAGGAGCTGCTCATATTCCTCCAGCTCCTCGTCAGAGAGACTGAAGCGGTCGGCCTTGTCCACCAGGGTCTCATTATAGGCCCTGGCTTCTTCCAGCAGCTGGTCATAGAGCTCATCATCCAGATCGGCCACATACCCGGCATAGCCGGTGATGGCCCGCGTCTGGTGAAGGGAGTTCCAGTAGTCGCTGACAGTAGGGTACAGCAGCAAGGACAGCCCTACAAGAAAAACCAGCAGTAAAAGAATGGTCGATACTGTCTTTTTATTCAGTTTTTTCTTTTTCATAATTGATCGTCTTCATTGCAGGGTTCTCCTTGCCGCTGCGGCCATTTTCTCCGCCGCAGCGATAATGGGTAATGTCCCGTCCGGAGACGGAGGCGCGGTCTCGTCCCCGCTCCCCGTCCCGAACAGGCCTTTAAACGTTTTAAAAGATCATGCCTTTGCTGATCGGTCCGTCAGCGGATCACTCCGCGCTCATGCGGCGGCGTACCACCAGCACGATACCAGCGCCGATCACCAGCGCAGCGCCTACAACATAGATCACTGTGGTGCCCATGCCACCGGTGGAGGGCAG
>CAZMGH010000038.1:0-23216 GCA_964565805.1 uncultured Lachnospiraceae bacterium | reverse complement strand
TCTTTACGGAAAAACCCGCGAGGAAGTTTACGACAAGGAAATGGCGGCTCTTGAGTAAATCCTCTACAAGTGCATTTTTCGGGCGGCCAAAGAAAGCCATGTGATTGATACAAACCCGACGATATACCTTGAGGCAAAAGGCGGAGGCGTTCCGCAGGAGGAGCGGCAGGCTTTGACGGATGAACAGGTAGAACGGCTTTTGGACGCCATTCGCGGGTTGCCGCCCTATGTATTTGTGATGATTGGTCTATATGCTGGGCTGCGGTGGGAAGAAATCCTTGCGCTGCAGTGGGATTACGTATTTTTGGATGTTCCCACGCCGTACATCTCTGTACGGAGAGCATGGCGAACTGAAAATAACAGACCGGTGATTTCCTCAACGCTGAAAACGAAGGGGGCCCGGCGAGATGTTCCGATCCCAAGATGTTTGGCAGACTGCCTGCGGGAAGTAAGTGTACGGTAACGCCCACTCCTGGCAGTCATCAGAAATACAATCCGAAGCTGGTATATGTCATTGATTTTGATGTGACCCCACATCAACTTCGTCACACCTATATTACTAACCTGCTTTATGCAGGCGTTGATCCAAAAACTGTCCAATATCTTGCCGGGCATGAAAACAGTAAGGCAACAATGGACGTTTACGCTCAAGTAAAATACAACAAGCCAGAACAGTTATTAAGCGTTGTGAACGCTGCATTTGCTCCATCTTTTGGTGCTTAAGGTATCCATATTTTTGTAGGAAAGTAGTCCATCCAAATTCATAACGCAAAAAAATCAGGGTGCTGGAGCATACGATTCTCCGGCACCCTGATTGGGGTTAATTTTCTGGTGCAGCTTTTTGTACGGTCATATACTTTTGGTGTTGGCTTCGAGGCTTATCTGGGATGGTCATTTGCAACTGTCCCTTGTCTAGCAATGGCCGCAAGTACCTCTTTGTAAATCCCTTTGTGTTTTTATATCCACAATGTTCCGCTATTTCGGCTTTTGAGTGCGGTTCTGCACAAAAGGCTAAAATTTGGTCTGTGAGCGTCACTTGGGTCCTCACTTGGGTCACACCCCGCGGTCCGATCTCCCGGAACACTTTAGAAATGGGCGGGTTTTTGGCATCCGGCTCAAAGGAGGACAGGTGCAGAGCGCCGTATCCGTGGGAACGATCGGCGTTTTCAGTGTAGAACCGGTTGCGCTCAATCACAAACTTTGCCACATAGCCGCTGGAAAAATCCCGGTGTGCCAGGCTGTTGGAACAAATCTCTCGCAAGATGCGGTCTCTGGCGCGCTCGATCAGGTCGGGGCGTAGGTCCTCCATCTGGAAGCGGGTCACCTTGTTGACAAAGTAGCTGCCGCTTTTCCGGGCGTACAGTTGGTACACCATATCGGAGTTGTCGGTGATGTCTATATCGGATTCGTGGCTGCGGTCAAAAATCCGCCCGTGGTGGCGGCAGACCTGGCTGCCAGAGGGTACCTGAATGACCAGCAAGGTACGTCCCTCCACGATGCGGACTTCCGGCTGCAAGTAAAGGGGCGGATTGATTTTCTGGCCATTATTGATGGAGGTCACGAAGTCCTTTTTCATGCGGTTCATCGCACCCGGGGCAACGCCCAAAATCTCCCCGTTATCTTTGACGCCCAGGAGAATGATCCCGCCGTCCCGATTGGAAAATGAGCAGACTGTATCGTAAACATCCTTTGTAATCTCGGTGGTGGATTTCTTAAATTCCACCTGGATGTTTTCGCCGCCTTGAATAAGTTTCAGAAGTTCGGCTTCTGTCATAGGAGCAATAGCCCCCTTCATTTTTCGATTCTAAGACTGCCTGTGTAAACAGTTTTTTCTTTTGAAGGGGCTGCGGGGCCAAAAGAAAACGATTCCTCAGATAAAAGAGATTTTGCAGGAAAAGGATAAAATTGCTTAAAAGGGCTCGCCACATGATCTAAGTGAATACTGTTTGATTTTGGAAGATTCCCGTCTGTCGCTTGCAGGTGGGAATTATTATTTTGCCCGTGGAAAACGGTCATATAGGGTTTGAGTGACAAAATATATGTCTAGGGTAGAAGGGGAAAATTACAACCGGTCTAAGCGTGAAGAAAATACCGGGCAATACATGAGCGCAAATAAGAAGACAGAGTTGAAATTTGAAAAGTGTTGTCAAAATATGAAAACAAGTTGGCAAATTTGCGATTTAGTTGCCAAACAAATTGACAAACTCAAAAAAGTTGCTATTCTTATTGCATAGATTTTGTTAAGGTGGACTCATCTATGCAAGCGGAAGAATTGAGAACTTTGGAGCATAGTCTTGATTGATAAAATCTATACCTGAGACAGAAGATTTTCTTGCGAGGGTTCCAAATTCCAAATATAAAATGATAGGGACATGAAGAAATTTAGCGCACATGATCGGGCTGTTTTTGAGATCATTTAACAAAATACAAATTTGACTGAGACATTCATTGCTTCACAATTAGGTATTTCTGAGTCTACCGTTCGCCGGGTAATTCAAAAATTGAGGTCTAATGGATTCATACGGCGTGAAAGTTCAAAAAAAGGCACTTGGATAATTCTAAAGCAGTAGGAGGGAAAACGATGGCTCGTCAATATAAGCTGGCCAGAAAAATGATTTTCTTCTGGAGCTGACGACAGAAAGTGATCCGAGAAAGGACTGGATAGAACCGGTAGATCCTTCGGTGCTGCCGACGTTACATGAGACACCGGTGTTTAAAAAATGTGAACTTCAGGAGTTCTTTAAGCAGCAGAATCCAATACCGGATCGATCTTCATTGGATACGCTCGCTTTGGAGGAGATCATGCAGTTGTTATCTCAGCTGCGCGTTCCGGAAAACTATGGGTTTGAGCTTTCTCCATGGGAAGAAATACTGGGATATGAGATTGATCCCCAAAATGTGACTAAAGTAGGAGCAGCGAAACTTAGTGCGGCCGTTGGAAGCCCTTAAAGTCTACAGCAAATCCTGTATTGGGTAGACTTGATAGGAAAGCTGCAAAAGAGCGCAAGCCAGACCGGGGATTATATATTTACCGTTGAAAATCCAATATTGGAATAGATTTGACAAAAAATCAATTATTGTTCCGAAATGGGAACACAACATTGACGATGGGAATAATCTGTGCTAAAATGAGAACACTAACAGGGAGGTGATTTTCATTGGTACAACGGAAAGAATATTTAGATCAGCTCATCCGTTGGAAAGATGAACAGGTGATCAAAGTGGTCACAGGTATCCGGCGCTGCGGAAAATCGACACTTTTGATGCAGTTTCACCAATGGCTGAAGGAAAACGGGGTCACACAGGAGCAAATCGTTTCCGTCAACTTTGAGGAACTGGAGTACGAAGATCTGCTGGATTACAAGAAGCTCCATCAGTATCTGAAAGAACGTTTGGTCAGCGAAAAAATCACGTATATTTTTCTGGATGAAATTCAGAAAGTGCCTTCCTTTGAAAAGGTTGTAGACAGTTTATATGTAAAGCCCAATGTGGATCTCTATATTACAGGGTCCAATGCGTATATGCTTTCGGGAGATTTAGCAACACTTTTGACAGGCAGGTATGTGGAGATCAAAATGCTTCCGCTGTCTCTCCGGGAGTTTCTTTTTATGACTGGTTTAGAACCGGAACAGGGATTTCCTGAATATTTAAGAAACGGCGGTATGCCGTACATTGCCGCTATGAATCGTACCAACGAGAAAGTAAGCACCTATTTGGAGGGGATTTACAATACGGTCATTGTAAAAGATATTGAGGACAGACAGGCAAGAAAGGAAAGCAATCCTTCCAAGAGGAAAATTACAGATATTGCGCTGCTGAAGACGATTGCAAAATATCTTGCAAGTGTTGTGGGTAATCCCGTATCTGTCAGAAGTATTACGGATTATCTGATTTCAAATGGAAGAAAAATCTCGCCCAATACGGTGGGGGATTATGTGGAAGCCTTAACGGAATCCTTTATTTTTTATCCTGCAGAACGTTTTGACATTGTCGGGAAACAGCTTTTAAAAGCAAACCGGAAAATGTATATTGTTGATCTGGGATTGAGAAATCATATCCTTCCACGTAAAAACTATGACCTGGGTTTTTCTCTTGAAAACCTTGTTTATTTTGAACTTTTGCGTCGGGGATATAAGGTAGCGATTGGCAAAGTCGGAAACACAGAGGTGGATTTTGTTGCCCAGAAGCAGGGCGCATATCAATATCTTCAGGTTACAGCGGACATGACTGCACAGGAGACATTTGAGCGGGAGATCAGACCTCTTGAAAATATCCGGGACAATTATGAGAAGATGATTTTAACCATGGATCGGCTAACGCCCGGAAATTACAATGGGATACAGGTACGGTATTTATTGGATTGGCTGATTGAACCAAAGGATTGAATCAAGCCGCCAGGGACGCAAAGATTTCTCGCTGACCCTTTGCCAAATCTTAAGGAAAAGGGTCTCAAGGCCGCCCGTCGCGCACCCCAGTTCTCCAAGCGCTAACAGGCCCGACAAACCAATTCAAAAATGCTCAAAAAGCCCGGAACTATGCGGTTTTCCGGGCTTTTTCCTTTCTCAAAAGTCTGTTGCCCTTTGTCCGATTTTGGAAGGATTTGACCAAACCGAATCCAGTTTATCTTGTCCTTCTGAATTACCGCTGTTACGTTTCCAGTGGATAACTGGAGTTTCAAAAGTAAGAGTAATTCAACAGCTTCATTACTGAAACTGAGAATAATACAGCTTTGCGTATAATCCCTCCTGCTTCAGCAGCGTTTCATGTTTTCCCTGCTCCACAATGTCTCCTCCGTTGACCACAAGGATATGGTCGGCATTTTGAATGGTGGATAGTCGGTGGGCGATGACAAAGCAGGTTTTTCCTTCCATTAAGGCGCGCATGGCCTGCTGGATCTTTTCCTCAGTCTGTGTGTCTACGTTGGAGGTAGCCTCATCTAAGATGAGCATTTTTGAATCCAGGAGCATGGCCCGGGCTATGGTGAGCATTTGCTTCTGGCCTTTGGAAAGGCCGGAGCCGTCCCCGGTGAGCATAGTGTCATAGCCCTGGGGCATCTGCATAATAGCCTCATGGATGTAGGCCGCTTTGCAGGCATTGACTACGTCTTCCATGGTAGCGTCTTCTTTTCCGTAAGATATATTTTCATAAATGGTTCCCGTAAACAGCCAGGTATCCTGAAGGACCATAGTATATGCCCGTCGCAGGCTGCTGCGGGTGAGGCTGGAAATTTCCTGACCATCCACAGTGATCTTTCCGGACCAGGGATCATAAAAGCGCATAAGCAGATTGATCAGGGTAGTCTTTCCGGCGCCGGTAGGTCCAACGATAGCAGTCAGACTTCCGGGAGCGGCATGAAAGCTCAGGTCATGGATCACCGTCTGGCCTTCCAGATAGCCAAAGCGCACATGGTTCATGCGCACATCCCCTTTTACGTCTTTAAGCTCAATGGCGTCTGGAGCGTCTGCCGGTTCCGGGGCTTCATCAATGAGACGGAAGATCCGCTCCGCGGCGGCGGTGGCAGACTGAAGCTCGCTTAAAATGTTGGCCGTCTCGTTAATGGGGCCGGAGAATTTCCGGGAATACAGGACAAAGGAGGACAGATTTCCCATGGAAATACTGTTAAAAAGGTAAAGGATCGCGCCCAGGACGCTGACCAGAGACAGGGACAGGTTGTTAATAAAGTTTACGGACGGTCCGGTCATGCTTCCGTAGTAGTCCGCATTGTAGTAGGCGTCTACTGCTTCGGTATTTTTTATGTCAAAACGGCTGATCATGGTTTCTTCCTGGTGGTAGGCCTTAATGGTCTTCTGGCCGCTGATGATCTCCTCGGAATAGCCGTTTAATTCCCCCAGTTTGGCGGAACGTTTCCTAAAAAGAGGGCGCACCCGCCGGGTCATATACCGGGTGAGAAGGATGGATGCCGGAATGGTAATAGCAAACACGGATACCAGGACCGGGGCGATCATGAGCATCATGATCAGGGACCCCACCACAGTGATCACGCTGGTGCAGATCTGGAGCAGGTCGTTAGACAGGGAGGCATTTACTGTATCAATATCATAGGAAATACGGCTGACAATATCGCCGGTCTGAGTCCGGTCAAAGTATCCTACCGGAAGTCCTATGAGGGTGTTAAACACATCCTTGCGCATTTGATAAATAATCTTCTGGCTGAACCGGATAGTGATCCGGGTCAGTATATAGGTGAGCAGGGAGGAAATGGCGTAAAAAGCGATCATTAAGCCTGCGTAAAAGAACACTCTTGGAAAATCCACATCATTAGGCCCGTGGATAGCGTCAATAGCATAGCCGGAAAGCATAGGCCCGACCAGGCCCAGCAAATTGCTGACAATGGTAAGAAACAGGGCCAGAAACAGTAGCCATTTATACCGGTATAAATAGCTCCACAGACGGATCAGCACATAGCGCCGGTCCCTGGGTTTTTCTTTTACATATTTTTCATCTTCTTTTGAAACACTGCCTTTTCCGAAAAAGGAAAAGCTTTTTTTATTGAATTCTTTTTTACGGCTCACAGACTGCGCCTCCTTTCGCTGTAGTTTCTTTAATGTTATTATTTTTTTTCCACACAGGGCCGCCGTCCTGCGCCTCATGTCCCATTTGGGAAATGCAGATTTTTTTGTAGGCAGGGCAGGAGGCCATTAGTTCTTCATGGGTGCCATAGCCGATTTCCCGTCCATTTTCCAGCATAAGGATATGGTCCGCATGTCGGATGGAACTGGCCCTCTGGGCAACAATAATGGTTGTAGTTTCGCTGAAATTTTTTGTCAGAGCCTGGCGCAGACGGGCATCCGTCTGGTAATCTAAGGCGCTGGAGGAATCATCCAGGATCAGGATCTGGGGATGAGCGGCCAGCGCCCGGGCGATAAGGACACGCTGTTTCTGACCGCCGCTTAAGTTAGAGCCCCGGATCGTCAGGCGGCTTTTAGTTCCCTCAGACAATTCCTGAATAAATGGTTTGGCCTGGGCACACTCAATGGCCTGGTCAATATCCTCGTCAGAGATTTCCCGGCCAAAACGGATATTTTCCTCAATAGTGTCCGCGAACAGCACATCATTTTGGAAAACGATGCCGAATTTTTCGTGAAGCTCTCCTGTTGGGATGCTTTGTATCTCATCCCCATCGATCCGGATTGAGCCTTCGTCCGGATCATAAAAACGGATCAAAAGATTGATAATAGTACTTTTTCCGCATCCCGTAGCGCCGATGATCCCCAGGGTTTCTCCCCGCTTTAAGGCAAAGGAAATGTCTGAAACTACTTCAGACCGTCCCACATGATAGGCAAAGGATACATGGTCAAATTCAATGTGGTAGGGCGATTCCCTGTGATCTTCTGCTTTTGGCGTAAGATCTTCCGGCGTATCCAGCACATCGCTGATCCGCTTGGCGGAAGCGGAGCCTTTGGAAAACATCATAAACATACGGTTAATGGATAAAAGGGCATTAAGGATAATCGTAAAATAGGTTAAAAAGGCAAGGATGGTTCCCGGCTGGGTGTGACCGGCATTGACCCGGAAGGCCCCGGCCACCACTACCAGAGTCAGCCCTGCGTTAAGGAAAAAGTTCATGAGCGGACTGCTGGCGGCCATGGTTACAGAAGCCGTTGTTTCCTTTTCAACAATATTTTTATTGGCTTCATCAAAACGGTTCTTTTCATATCCTGTTTTGGAAAGAGCTTTGATGACCCGGATCCCGGAAGCATTTTCACGGACGACCCGGACCATTTTATCCACAGCCTGCTGGAGCTGAGTGTATAAAGGGATTCCCTTTCGGGAAATGTAAAATACCGTAACGCCTACAAAAGGAAGGACAGCGATCAGGACAAGGGTAAGCACCGGCTCCATAAACATTGACATGGCAATGCCGCCTAAAAGCAGGATGGGCGCACGAATGCCAAGGCGCTGCATCATGCCGATCATCTGATGGATATTGTATGTATCCGAGGTGAGCCGGGATTCTAAGGATGCAATGGTAAAGGTGTCTGTCTGACGGCAGGAAAGATAGGAGATCCTTTGGAAAAGGTCATGGCGCAGGCGCTGTGTAGTATCCCGGGCCACCTTGGCGGCCATACGATTGGCAACCACATTTCCCACCCAGGCGATGATGGAACAGACCAGCATAAGAAAACCGTAAAATAGAATTTCCCCCATATTTTCCCTGGGAACGATCACATCAATAAGATAGGATAAGATCCATGGCAAAAACAGATCCATAATGGTTCCGGTAAATTTAATCATAACGCCCAGGATCATTCGCGGCGCATGGGGACGCAGATAAAAAAATACCTTCTTCAAGCAGATACCTCCTCTAAGTGTACTACCCAAGCCTGAGACGGAAGCTTGAGTTGATAAATATTGCGGATGCAATTATTGCATATACAACTATATAAAATAAGCATACTCTTACTGCATGGAAAAGTCAATGGGAATTCAAGCATTAAAGGAAAGGCCCGCCAAAAAAGTATACAGCGCTTTTTCGGCGGGCCTTGTGCAGGGTAAGTTTTACCGGATTATTTATTATTTGTCTTTGTTTCGGTCAATTTCATGGCACGTACTTTTAATGGCAGGCCAAACAGGTTAATGAAACCGGAAGCGTCATGGTGGTCATACAGATCCCCGGTGGTAAAGCTGGCCAGAGATTCACTGTATAAGGAATATGGGGAAGTGGTGCCGGCTTTGATAATATTGCCTTTGTAAAGTTTAAACTTTACTTCACCGGTGACATATTGCTGAGTGGATGTAACAAATGCCTGGATGGCTTCCCGCAGCGGGGTGAACCATTTGCCTTCGTAAACTACCTGAGCAAGCTTGTTGCCCATTTCTTTTTTCACTTCCATTGTGGCACGGTCTAAGATCAGCTCCTCCAACTGACGGTGAGCTTCCATAAGGATGGTTCCGCCGGGAGTTTCATAAACGCCTCTGGACTTCATGCCAACCACACGGTTTTCTACAATATCAATAATGCCGATGCCGTGCTTGCCGCCCAACTCATTTAATTTGGTAATGATCTCAGATACTTTCATCTCCTTGCCGTTTAAGCTCTTTGGAACGCCGGCCTCAAAAGTCATGGTCACACATTCCGGCTCATCGGGTGCTTTCTCTGGTGTTACGCTTAACACAAGGAGATGATCGTAGTTTGGCTCATTGGCAGGGTCTTCCAGTTCAAGGCCTTCATGGCTGATGTGCCATAAGTTCCGGTCACGGCTGTAGCTGGAGTCTGGGGAAAATGGCAGGTCAATGCCGTGTTTTTTACAGTATTCGATCTCATCTTCACGGGACTGCATGGTCCACAGATCTGTCATACGCCATGGAGCGATGATCTTAATATCCGGAGCCAGGGCAGTAATGCTCAGCTCAAAACGGATCTGGTCATTTCCTTTTCCTGTAGCGCCGTGGCAGATGGCCACAGCCCCTTCTTTGCGGGCGATCTCTACAAGCTTTTTCGCGATGACCGGGCGGGCCATACTGGTGCCAAGCAAATATTTATTTTCATAAACAGCATCTGCCTGTACACAGGGCATAATAAAATCATCGCAAAATTCATCAATAACATTTTCAATGTATAACTTGGATGCGCCGGACATTTTTGCCCGCTGTTCCAGACCATCCAGCTCGTTGCCCTGACCGCAGTCTACACAGCAGCAGATCACATCGTAATCAAAGGTTTCCTTTAACCATGGGATAACAGCGGTAGTGTCCAGGCCGCCGGAATATGCTAAAACCACTTTCTCTTTCATAATAATGCAACCTCCAAAATTTTTCACAGGCATTTCGCTCTGTATATTTAACAGTTCAGTTATCCGGTTACTGTTTACGGGGAAACAGTAACATACGTATCTGTTCGTGAGTATACACGATAGTGAATAAAAATGCAACACTATTTTTATGAGAAAATGTATTTTTATTAGTTTTTACTGTATAAAATACCTGAAATATTCATACATCCAAAATAACGGCCAAAATCCGGGGAAAATCCGAAGCCTTCAGGTTGTAAAATCATAAGAAAAATAGTTAAAATCGATAATTAAAACCCTGATTTTTTAGCCAAAGTTGTTGAAAATATGTCTTTACTAACCGGATAAGATGGTTTAATATATATGCAGTATACTTTTAAACAGATGCAAATAATGCATAAAAATACAAAAAACAGAAGGAGATGAGATAGATGATAAACGTAGGCATTATTGGAGCTACCGGCTATGCAGGGCAGGAGCTGGTGCGTATCCTTTTAGGACATAAAGACGCTAGGATCGTCTGGTACGGCTCAAGAAGCTATATTGATAAGAAGTATTCGGATGTTTTCGGCAACATGTTCCAGCTTGTGGACAGCAAGTGCCTGGATGATAATATGGAAGAACTGGCGGAGACGGTGGATGTGATCTTTACTGCCACGCCTCAGGGCCTGTGTGCCAGTCTGGTGAATGAAGACATTTTAAATAAGGCAAAGATCATTGATTTAAGCGCAGACTTTCGTATTAAAGATGTGGCTGTTTATGAAAAGTGGTATGGGATTACTCATAAAAGCCCTCAGTTTATTAACGAGGCGGTTTACGGCTTGTGTGAGATCAACCGGGAGGATATAAAGCAGGCCCGTCTGGTGGCCAATCCGGGATGCTATACGACTTGCTCCATATTGTCCGCTTATCCTTTAATGAAGGAAGGACTTATTGATCCCCAGTCTCTTATTATTGATGCCAAGTCCGGCACAAGCGGGGCAGGCCGGGGCGCAAAGGTGGATAATCTTTACTGTGAAGTGAATGAAAATATTAAGGCTTACGGGGTAGGAACCCACCGCCATACGCCGGAGATTGAGGAACAGCTGGGCTACGCGGCAGGCCAGCCTGTTGTTGTCAGCTTTACCCCCCATCTGGTGCCCATGAACCGAGGGATTTTGGTGACCGCTTACGGATCTCTCACAAAGGATGTTTCCTGGGCGGATATTCGGGCCGCGTATGAAAAGTATTACAAAGGCGAGACGTTTATCCGTCTCCTGGATGAAAATGTCTGCCCTCAGACCCGCTGGGTGGAAGGCAGTAATTATGTGGATATTAATTTTAAAGTAGATCCCCGGACAAAACGGGTAGTGATCATGGGAGCTATTGATAATCTGGTAAAAGGCGCGGCAGGACAGGCGGTACAGAATATGAACCTGATGTTCGGTCTGGATGAGTCTGAAGGCCTGAATCTTGTGCCCATGTTCCCATAAGGAGTTAAAAAATGACGATCCGGACGATGACGGTGAGAGATTATGAGGGCCTGAAAAAACTGTGGCTGAGCATTGAAGGCTTTGGCATACGCAGCATTGATGACTCTTTTGAAGGCGTAGAACGGTTCTTAAAAAGAAATCCCACCACCAGCGTGGTGGCGGAGGATCAGGGCCAGCTGGTAGGAAGTATTTTATGCGGCCATGACGGGCGTACCGGATATTTTTATCATGTATGCGTCCGATCCGATTACCGTATGCACGGGATTGGAAAGGCCATGGTAGATGCCGCGGCAAAAGCCCTGAAAGAAGAACAGATCAATAAGGTTGCCCTTATTGCTTTTACGCAAAATAAGGTGGGAAATACATTCTGGCAGGATATTGGCTGGAATGAGCGGGAAGATGTAAACTATTACGAGCTTCCCATGAATGAAGAAAATGTAACGGTGTTTAACCGCTCTTAATTAGGAGGGATTTCCATGATGACAGTAATTGAAGGAAGCGTTACCGCGGCAAAAGGCTTTGAGGCAGCTGCGGCAGCCGCGGAAATTAAGTATAAAAACAGAACGGATATGGCTCTGATCTACAGCCAGGTACCTGCTGTGGCCGCAGGAACCTTTACCACCAACGTGGTCAAGGCAGCGCCGGTACTGTGGGATCAGAAGATTGTCTATGATTCTCCAAAGGCTCAGGCGGTGGTCATTAATTCCGGCATTGCTAATGCCTGCACAGGAAAGGAAGGCATGGATTACTGCCAGGATATTGCCGATAAAACCGCCCAGGCGCTGGAAATCCCGGCAGACAGCGTGCTGGTCGCCTCCACAGGGGTGATCGGTATGCAGCTTCCTATTGACCGGATGAAGCACGGTATCGACCTTTTGGCTGAAGGAAAGTCGGACTCCCTGGATGCAGGGGATGAGGCTGCCCATGCGATTATGACAACAGATACAGTATCCAAGCAGATTGCGGTCAAAACCATGATTGGGGACAAAGAAGTGGTTATTGGCGGTATGTGCAAAGGTTCCGGCATGATCCATCCCAACATGTGTACTATGCTCAGCTTTATTACCACGGATGCGGCTATTTCAAAAGAGCTGCTTCAGGCGGCTTTAAGTGACAGCATTGTGGATACCTACAATATGATTTCCGTGGATGGGGATACCTCTACCAATGATACGGTGATCCTTTTGGCCAACGGCATGGCCGGGAATCGGGAAATCACTGAGAAAAATGAAGACTATGCCGCATTTAAAGAGGCCCTGGATTATGTAAATACAGTTCTTGCCAAAAAGATCGCCGGGGACGGTGAAGGGGCCACAGCCCTTTTTGAAGTCACTATTGTAGGGGCAAAGGATAAGGCCCAGGCGGTGACACTGGCCAAATCCGTTGTTACCTCAAGTCTTGTAAAGACGGCTATTTACGGTCACGATGCCAACTGGGGCAGGATCTTATGCGCCATGGGGTATTCCGGAGCGGAATTTGATCCCCAGAAGGTGGATCTGTTCTTTGAAAGCGCCGTGGGAAAGATCCAGATCATTAAGGATGGGGTTGCCCTGGATTACAGCGAGGAAGAGGCCGCAAAGATCTTGTCTGAAAGTGAAGTTACAGTTCTTGCAGATATAAAAATGGGAACATCCCGGGCTACAGCCTGGGGCTGTGATCTGACCTATGATTATGTAAAGATCAACGCGGACTACCGTTCCTGATGGAGGATATGAACATGGATAAAAGTATGGATAAATATTTGGAAAAGGCTCAGGTGCTCATTGAGGCTTTGCCCTATATACAGCGGTTTAACCGTAAGATCATTGTTGTAAAGTATGGCGGCAGCGCCATGGTAGACGAGGATCTGAAGAGAAATGTCATTGCTGATGTGACCCTTTTAAAGCTGGTAGGCTTTAAGCCCATTATCGTCCACGGGGGCGGCAAGGAAATCAGCAAATGGGTGGAAAAGTCCGGCATGACTCCTAAATTTGTCAACGGCCTGAGAGTGACGGACGAGGCTACCATGGAAATTGCGGAAATGGTCTTAAACCGGGTAAATAAATCTCTGGTCCAGATGGTAGAGCAGCTTGGTGTGCGGGCTGTAGGTATTTCCGGCAAGGACGGGGGTATGCTTACTGTTGAAAAGAAATATTCAAGCGGCCAGGATATAGGCTTTGTGGGGGATGTAAGATCTGTGAATCCAAAGGTTTTATATGATCTTTTGGAAAAGGATTTTCTGCCCATTGTGTGCCCCATTGGTATGGATGAGGATTATAACACCTATAATATTAACGCCGATGACGCGGCCTGTGCCATTGCCCGGGCGGTAAATGCTGAAAAGCTGGCATTTCTTACAGATATTGAAGGGGTTTACAAAGATCCTGAAGATAAGAGCACATTGATCTCAGAGCTGCGCATTGAGGAAGCAAGAAAGCTTATTGGCAAAGGCTTTATCGGCGGAGGCATGCTGCCCAAGCTAAATAACTGTATTGAAGCCATTGAAAACGGGGTTTCCAGAGTGCATATTTTAGACGGGCGTATCCCTCACTGTCTCCTTCTGGAAATCTTTACAAATAAAGGTATTGGAACCGCTATTTTAGGCGATCAGGAAAGCAGGTATTATCATGAAAACGAATGAATACATGGAAATGGGGGAAAAGTATCTTCTTCATACATACAACCGGTACCCTATAGTTTTTGAAAAAGGAGACGGCGTTTATTTATATGATGCGGACGGCAAAAAGTATCTGGACTTTGCCGCGGGGATCGCGGTTTTTGCCCTGGGCTACGGAAATAAAGAATATAATGATGCCTTAAAGGACCAGATCAACAAGATCATCCACACTTCCAATCTGTACTATAATGGGCCTGCCATAGAGGCGGCAAAAAAGGTGGTGGAGGCCGCAGGGCTTTCCAAAGTCTTTTTTACCAATAGCGGGACAGAGGCTATTGAAGGGGCCATTAAAGCGGCCCGCAAATACGCCTGGCTGAAGGATAAGTCTACAGATCATGAGATTATTGCCATGAATAATTCCTTCCATGGCCGGAGCATGGGAGCCTTGAGCGTGACAGGAAATTCCCACTATCAGGAGCCTTTTAAGCCTCTGATCGGCGGAATCAAATTCGCGGATTTTAACGATCTGGACAGTGTTAAAGCTCAGGTAACGGACAAAGCCTGCGCCATCATCCTTGAGCCGGTTCAGGGGGAAGGGGGCATTTACCCGGCAGACCCGGCTTTCCTTAAAGGCGTGCGCCAGATCTGTGATGAAAAGGACATCCTTCTCATCTTTGATGAGATCCAGTGCGGCATGGGCCGTACAGGCACCATGTTTGCCTGCCAGGCCTACGGCATTTTGCCGGATATTATGACCTGCGCCAAGGCTTTAGGCTGCGGTGTTCCTGTTGGTGCTTTTGTCCTTAATGAAAAGACCGCGGCCGCTTCCTTAGTCCCGGGAGACCACGGCACTACCTACGGAGGAAATCCTCTGGCCTGCGCTGCCGTAAACAAAGTGTTTGAACTTTTTGAAAAGGAAAGTGTCCTGGAAAATGTAAAAACTACAGGGGCTTACCTGGAAGAAAGGCTGGAAGGTCTTGTGGATAAGTATGACTGTTTTAAAGAGCGCCGGGGAAAAGGCATGATGCAGGGCCTTGTAGTGGAAGGTCAGCCGGTGGGACAGATCGTAAATAAGGCTCTTGAAAATGGACTGATAGTTATCACTGCTGGAATAAACGTGCTCCGTTTCGTTCCCCCGTTAGTGATCACAAAGGCCCATGTAGATGAAATGATCGAAAAACTGGAAAAATGCCTGTAGTCTTTTAAAGATGCAGGATCCTTCAGGGAGGGCAGTTGTCGGCTGCCCTCCCTGAAGGCTTCGGTGGGCCGGGCAGTCCTGGCGTGATGGCAACTTACAATATTCTTTTTCAAAAGTGCTTGTTTTTAAACCATTTATTATGTAAAATGAAATGTGTGGTTTATGAAAACAGAAAACTTTCCTTGATTAGAGCCTTGAAGGTTTAAAGCTGTCTTTTAGGTTTAAGCTTTTATGGCCATTAAAGAAAGGAAGGGATTTTGTGTTAAAGCTGTCTTTAAAGCAAAAAAGATGGGTGATGCGCCTGATGGCGGTGTTTTTTGCCATAGTCTGCGGACTTGTCTATCACGCCGGGTGCGGCAGGGTGAAAGCAGAGCCTTTGAGTGAATTGGAAACTATTGTCTTAGCTGAAAGCGGGGCGGTTTCACAACATCAAAGTTCTTATGAGTCTGGCACAAAGGATGAAAGCCAGGCGGTCATTTCCCAAGATGGGTCCGGGAGCTCTCCACAAGAGACTGTTTGCCAAGAGATTTATGTTTATGTCTGCGGCTGCGTAAAGCGTCCGGGAGTCTATGCTCTATCCCTGGGGGCCAGGATATATGAGGCTATAGAAGCGGCAGAGGGGATGACAGAGGAAGCGGATGAGACCTATGTGAACCTGGCTCAGGTTCTGACAGACCAGATGCAGATCTACATTCCTTCTCAGGCAGAGACTGCATCGGGAGATTTTATCCGGAGCAGCGTACCTGAGGAGAGCCAGAGCGCCGGTGAGGCAAAGGTGAACATTAACACAGCCTCAGCCTCCCAGCTGGATGAGCTGCCCGGGATCGGACCATCGAAAGCGGCAGATATAATAAACTACAGAGAAGAGCATGGAAGCTTTTCTTCGATTGACCAGTTAATGGACATTCCGGGGATTAAAACCGGAGTATTTGATCAGATAAAAGATTTGGTGACTGTGGATTGAGGTAAAAAGATGGATAGAAGAGTTTTGGTTGTGGATGACGAGAAGCTTATTGTCAAAGGACTTAAATTTACATTGGAACAGGACAACATGGAAGTGGATGTGGCCTATGACGGCAAGGAAGCTTTGGAAAAGGCAAGGGATAATCCGTATGATATTATCCTGCTTGATGTAATGCTCCCGGAGTTAAACGGCTTTGAAGTGTGCCAGCAGATCCGGGATTTTTCCGATGTGCCTATTATTATGATTACAGCCAAGGGGGATGATATAGATAAGATCTTGGGGCTGGAGTACGGGGCCGATGATTATATTACAAAGCCTTTTAATATCCTGGAAGTCAAGGCCAGGATCAAGGCCATAATGCGCCGAGTAAACAATAAGCGTCATAAGGCAGATGAGTCTGTCTCTAATGTGGTGGTTTCCGGGGATATGCGCATTGACCTGGACAGCCGCAGGGTATTTATTGAAAACAAAGAAGTAAACCTGACAGCAAAAGAGTTTGATCTTTTGGAGCTTTTGATCACAAATCCCAACAAGGTATACAATAGGGAAAAGCTTTTGAATCTGGTATGGGGCTATGATTATCCCGGGGATGTGCGTACAGTGGATGTTCATGTGCGCCGTCTGAGAGAAAAGATTGAAAAGAATCCAAGTGAACCAAAATATATACATACAAAATGGGGTGTTGGCTATTTCTTCCAGAAGTAAACGTAAAAAAAGGAGAAGGCTCCGCTTCATTCACAGCATGTGCTTTCGCCTGATCCTTATTACTATTGTTGTTACAGTGATCCCTATTTTTGTGATGCGGGGGACTCTTTTGTTAAATATTGAGGAAACGCTGTGGGTCGAGCGGGTGGACAGTATTGAGCGTCAAAGCCTGTTTTTAGTGGGACAGCTCATTGAACAGGATTATTTTAACGGACAGAACCGAACGGTCATTAACAGTCTCATTGCCCAATTAGATGATATATTTGATGGACGGGTTATTGTGGTAGACTCGGATTATACAGTGCTTAAAGATTCCTATTCCCGGATCAACGATAAAAAGGTGATCAGCCCTCAGGTGATCGCATGTATGAACGGTGAAGATACAGAGCCTTACTATGATCCGGTTTATGACATGGTAGAGATTATCATTCCGGTGACCAGCAGCGAGGATCAGGCCATCCAGGGATTGGTCATTATTGATGCGTCTACTTTGGACCTGACAGAAACTTATGAAGATATTAAACAGATGAGCCTTTGGATCGCCATTGGATTTTCTGCGGTCCTGATCGGGCTGGCCATATTGATCGGACGGATCTTTACCAAGCCTTTTAAAAATGTGGCCAGGTCCATTAACCGTATTTCCGAGGGCTATTTTGATGAAGAGGTAAGCCTAAAAGGCCCTGCGGAGATCGAGACGATTTCTGACGCCTTTAATGTGATGTTGAAGCGTTTAAAGGAGTTGGAGGACTCCCGGCAGGAATTTGTGTCTAATGTGTCCCATGAGCTAAAAACGCCCCTCACATCCATGAAGGTGCTGGCAGATTCCTTAAATACACAGCCGGACGCTCCGGTAGAGCTGTACCGGGAGTTTATGCAGGATATTGTGGTGGAGATTGACCGGGAAAACGCCATTATTAATGACCTTTTGTCCTTGGTGAAGATGGATAAGAAGGCAGGAGATCTGAACATTTCCACGGTAAATATTAATGAGATGCTGGAGCTGATCTTAAAGCGGCTTCGTCCGGTGGCTGCCAAGCGCAATATTGAAATGGTTCTGGAAAGCTTCCGTCCGGTTACTGCCCAGTGCGATGAGATGAAGCTTACCCTGGCATTTACTAATCTGGTGGAAAATGCCATAAAGTATAATATTGCCGGAGGCTGGGTTCAGGTGGCTTTAGACGCGGATCACAAGTATTTCTATGTTAAAGTGTCGGATTCCGGGATTGGCATTCCGGAGGAGCTGTATGATAAGATTTTTGAGCGCTTTTACCGGGTGGATAAGGCCAGATCCAGGGAAACGGGCGGTACCGGCCTGGGATTGGCCATTACGAAAAATATTGTTTTGATGCACGATGGGGCCATTAAGGTAAAAAGTAAAGAAGATGAAGGCACCACATTTACGGTCAGGATCCCTCTGACTGTGGCATCCTGATCGTTTGGTGTGCAGGAGGTGCTTTATGAAAAACATTGGATTCATATTTCTTTGGCTGCTTTTAGCGGCAGCGTTTCTGGCCGGATGCCAAAGTTCTGCCGGCAGCGGCCAGGAGAAAACAGATGGCATTGTAGAACGGTCCGTGGTGGATTCTGCCTATAAGGTTTATTATCTTAATACAGACGGCATACACATTGAAGGGCTGTCCATGATCTATACATCAGAAACTCCGGAAGAGCTTATTGATGAATGTATTTCCAGCCTTAAGGCTCAGCCGGAAGATGAAAATCTCGAACCATCGATCCCGGAGGATGTACAGGTGGAGGACAGCGTTTATGACAGTGTGACCAAACAGGTAGACCTGTATTTTTCCAGCGCTTACAGCCAGATCCCGGAAAATAAGGAGATCCTGGTGCGCGCCTCTGTTGTAAAGACCCTGACACAGTTTGAGGGCGTGATCGATTATGTTCAGTTTTTTGTAGATGGCACAGCGCTTACCGAAAAGGATGGCCGGTCTATGATCATGATGCAGTCAGACTTTGTAGAGAGTACTATGACCGATGTGAAGCGTCTTAATCAGGAAACGATACGCCTGTATTTTGCCAGCTCTGACGGGAGCCGTCTGGTGGCGGAGGATGTTTATATCCATTATTCCAAAAGCTATTCCCTGGAGCAGGTGATTGTGGAAAGCCTGATCGCGGGGCCCATCTCCGAGACGCTAAATCCCACCCTTTCTTCGGATGTAAAGCTCTACGGGGATGTTACCGTTAGTGACGGTATCTGCTATGTGGATTTTAATCAGAGATTTTTAGACCGGATCAATGACCAGAGCTTTGCTATTAATGTCTATTCTGTCGTTAATTCATTAACAGAACTGGATTACATTGATCAGGTGCAGATCATGATCGATGGGGAGATCGTAGCAGGAAATGACGAAACGATTTCTCTGGCGGCGCCTCTTTCCCGAAATGAGGATATGATCGTTACGCCTCAGGATACGCCTCCTGTGGTGGAAACCAGCAGTGAGGAAGAATCAGTATAAGGAGTGCTTATGGTATTAAGGCCCGTACTGTGGCTTGGGCTTGCCTATATTGCAGGAGAGATACTGGTATGGATCAATTTTTCAGACCCGGCATTATGCTGGGGGATCGTTGGATCCTGCGGGAGTCTTTTGAGTCTCCTGTGTCTGGTATTTAAGAAAAAAATGTATGGATTTACAGGCAGGACACCCGATAAGAAGACTGCGGATCTGGCAGTTTTTATTGGCGTGCCTGTTTTTTTGATTTTTGGCGCTTTAAATTTTCAAAGAGCTATGGATCAGGCCCTTAGGTGGGATATGAGGCTGGAGCGCCTGATGGACAGTGAATCTTATGATTCCCGGATTTTTACAGGAACACTGGAGCAGGTGGAGGAAAAGACCAGCAGCTGGTACTTTTTTATAAAGGACTGTCCCATTGCCCAGGGGCAAAGCCTTCTTGTTTCTGTAAATAAAGGGAACATGTCCCAGCCGGGGGATGCCTTTGTTCCCGGGGACCGGGTGTCTTTTACCGGAGAGCTGGAGCTGTTTTCTCATCCGGAAAATGAAGGAGCCTTTGATGAATGGCTTTATTATCATTCCCAGGGGATTCGAGCCAGAGTGTGGGCAGATTCAGTGACTACGGTCCGGGAGAGCGGGTCATGGCTGGAAAAGGGAGCCAGGGCACTGAAGCTTTGGATGAAGGAAGGCTGTCAAAAATACTTAAGCCCCCGCTATGCCGGGATTACTTTAAGTATGGTATGCGGCGATGATTCCCTTATGGAGGATTCGGTGGAAGTCCTGTACCAAAAAAGTGGGATTTCCCACATCCTGGCCATATCCGGCCTCCATGTGACCTTTCTTGGCATGGGGATTTACAGCCTGCTTAAAAAGATGACCTTGCCTCAAGGCCTGTGTATTTTTGCGGGAATGGCATCCGTCCTGGTCTACGGCTGGTTTACCGGTATGGCCACCTCCACCATGCGTTCTGTGGTCATGACTTTATTATCCCTTGGGGCTAGGCTATTTGGAAGGACCTATGACATAAAAACAGGGCTTGCCTTGGCTGCCATGTGGGTCTTGATCCCATCTCCCTTAATGATCACTCAGCCGGGATTTTTGCTGTCCTTTATTGCTGTAGGCAGCCTTGTGCTGTGTCCAGCCATGGGAAGTGCCCCGGAGAAAAAGTCCAGGCCCGGGATGAAGGCCTTTTTTGGACGATTTTGGCGCAGGTTTATAAGGGTCATGCTTTCCCCAGTGTATGTGACTGCAGGGATGCTTCCGGTGCTGGCCTGGTGCTTTTATGAAGTGTCCATGTACAGTATTTTCATTAATCTGGCGGTGATTCCTTTAATGAGCCTGGTTTACCCGGCCATGCTGGTCTGTGCCCTTTTGGCCCCGACCCTTGGAAGGGGAGGATTTCTTTTGTATCGTCTTATTGAAGGGATTTTGGCTCTGTATGATGTGCTGTGCCAGGTGACCATGTCTCTTCCCCAGGCAGTGGTGATCACTGGACGGCCTTCTGTGGGGGAAATGTTTTTGTCCTATGGAATGTTTCTGGCAGCGGCGGGGATGATCTGCCATTTTATAGGAAACTCAGAAAAAATGCCAAGGCGCCTGGGCTGCGGCGCGGGACTGGCCTTTATCCTTCTGGGGAGCTTGATGGTTTTTCTCCCAAAGCTGCCTGGGGAGTTGACCGTGACCATGGTCAATGTGGGACAAGGCGACTGCTTTTTTATCCAGCTTCCTGACGGGAAAAATATCCTGGCAGACGGAGGCAGCAGTGACGAGAAAAACATGGGGACGTACATATTAGAGCCGTTTTTAAAGTCCAGAGGCGTCCGCCATTTGGATGGCGTGTTTTTGTCTCATTTAGATGAAGATCATGTGAATGGGATCCGGGAAATGATGGAAGGGTCATTTTGGAACGAGGGAAATAGGCGTCAGATCCCGGGAAGCATTTCCATTGATTCCATATTTTTTCCCGGCCATGTGCCGCTTACCGGAGGCCATGAGGTTATCCTTGACCTGGCCGATGCTATGGGCGCCAGGTGCTATGCTATGTGGGCTGAAGACCGGGTATCCTTTGGGGAATTAACCATGACGGCCCTGGCGCCGGAGCGGGGAGCGTTTTCATCCGGGGCCTCTATTGATAAAAATGATGGAAGCTTAGTGCTTCATCTGTCCTACGGAGACTTTTCCATGATTTTTACCGGGGATATTAGTCAGAAGGCGGAGGCGGGTGTTCTGGCTTCCATAGAAAAGTTGGAACTTAAAGGCTGCCATGTTCTTAAGGTGGCGCATCACGGCTCTAAAAACAGTACCAGCGATGGATTTTTACAGGCTGTTTGCCCGGCTATTGCCCTGATTTCCTGCGGGCAGGATAATTCCTACGGTCATCCCCATCAGGAGCTGATAGAACGCCTTTCTTTCTATGTAAGGGATATTTACGCAACCCCATGGGATGGGGCGGTGAAGGTGGAAACGGACGGAAAATTTATAAAAACAGTTGTGTGGTCATGGAAGGACGGCTATAATATCAGGCAGGAGGATTGACAAGTTATATGCGGACGCTGAATGAACATATAAAAAATCATACCTTTAAAAATGTGTATCTTATTTACGGCCCGGAAGATTATCTGCGGCGTCAGTACCGGGATAAGTTAAAAGATGCGGTCCTGGCAGACGGGGATACGATGAACTATAATTATTTTGAGGGAAAGGGTATTGATGTTAATGAGGTGATCGGTCTGGCTCAGACTATGCCATTTTTCGCGGATTACCGGCTTATTATTTTGGAAAATACAAGGTTTTTCTCATCAGCCAATGATAATTTGACAGAATTTGTAAAGCAGATCCCTGAGACGACCATCCTTGTGTTTGTGGAGGAAAGCGCGGATAAGCGGAACAAGCTGTTTAAGGCAGTCAGCCAGGTGGGCTATGCGGCAAACATGACCAGTCCGGACCAAAACACTCTGATCCGGTGGATAGCAGGCCTTTTAAAGCAGGAAAACCGCAGGATCACCAAGGATGACTGTCTGATGTTTTTATCTACAGTGGACCTGGATATGGAAAATATCCGGCAGGAGCTGGAAAAGCTGGTATGCTATACTATGGGCAGGGATGTGATCACAGGAGAGGATATTAAAGCTGTATGTACGGTACATACAGAAAATCGGATCTTTGATATGATCAATGCCGTAGCCGGGAAAAACAAGGCTCAGGCCATGTCTCTTTATAATGACCTTCTGACTTTGCGGGAGCCGCCTATGCGCCTATTATTCCTTATGGCCCGTCAGTTTAATACCTTGCTGCAGATCCGGGAGCTTGCCGAGCAGGGATTTCCCACCAACACCATCGCCCAGAGGACCGGGATGAGGGAGTTTATTGTCCGGAAAAATATGGGCCTGGCCCGAAAGTTTACTGTGGATGAGTTAAAGGAAGCCGTGGAGTTCTGTACTCAGATGGAAGAGGATGTAAAGACCGGCAAAATAGCAGACCAGATTGCTGTGGAACTGATCATTTACAAATACGCGGCGTAAAAAAAGAGCTTCGGAGTGAGGGTTGTTCCGAAGCTCTTTTAATATTTATTTTAATTATGCAAGCTTATTTACAGCAAGGTTCAGTCTGCTGATCTTTCTGGAAGCTGTGTTTTTGTGGTAAACACCTTTTGTAGCTGCCTTATCAATAGCGCTTGTAGCTGCTGTAAGGGCCACCTTAGCCGCCTCTACATCTTTAGCTGCAATGGCTGCGTCTACTTTTTTGATGGCAGTCTTTACGCTGGATTTGATAGATTTATTTCTTGCTGCTTTTGTTCTGTTTACTAAAATTCTTTTCTTAGCTGATTTAATATTAGCCATGCTTTTTCCTGACCTCCAAATAATTTTAAACTGGTTTGTTCCAGGACAATGGGAACAGCCCACTTGCCTGGTTTAGAGTAATATCTGGTTTTCGCATGCGGACACGGACACGGACGTTTACGAAAACACACTGCTATAATGATAGTAAATAAAATAAAAAATGTCAATACATAATCTTTAAAACTTTTGGGCTCCTGTAACAGTTCAGCCTCCCGGCTGAAT
>CAZMGH010000037.1:10513-25326 GCA_964565805.1 uncultured Lachnospiraceae bacterium | reverse complement strand
TGCCTGCCAAAAAGGGGACGCTTTAGGTTCTCTTAGGAGGCGGTCGCTCTATCCAGCTGAGCTATAGCGACATTTAGAAAATCTATATTTAATTTTACTTGTTACCTTTTTCCTTTTCCTCCGGGGTGTATGTTTCAACACTTTCTTAGGAGGCGGTCGCTCTATCTTGCTGAGCTATAGCGGCATTTAAAAAATCCATATTTAATTAAGCTACCGTCAACAATCATACACCAAAACGGGGAATCTGTCCACAAAAATTTTCATCTGGTCAGGGCCTACACTTCCATGCCCATTTCTGAAAAATCAATCATTCCCTGGAGCCATATATTCCCCCGAAAGCGCCTTCCCGGCGCCGGCTCTCCAAGCAGATCCTTTTGGTTAATACATACATCAAAGACAAAATAATTACACTCCAGACACATCCGGAATACATGATCACCGGTAGCGCTGTTCATCAAAGTATCCACAGACAGAATATTTCCCATAATAGAATACTGATCACAGGAAATTCCATAGGGCATAAAATAAGACTCTACAATCGAAAGTATATCCTCGGTCCTGGCCCGGCGTGAAACCTCTGTATACAGATCAATATCCTCCAGTGTAAGACTTTCAATAGCCTCCTGATCTCCCTGGCGGGCTGCGGCCAGCATCTGACTGCGCTGGATAGACTCCAGTTTTCGGGAGCCTTTTTGATGTTCATTTTTTAAGATAGGCAAAATGATTTTACCTGAAAGAGAAAGTCCTGAAAGGGTAATGGGCCGTTTTCCCAGGATTTTTTCATTCTTTATGGAATATTCCATATAATCTTTCATATTCAGCAGTTGAAAAATAACAGATACGCCCAGGTTCATCTCATCACAGACGCCCATATAAGAACTCTTATCCGGCTGTTTTTCCACAGTGACATATTCTGTGGATGTCACTGTTCTGCCTTTCAAATAAGGAAAATAAAATTCCGCCTCAAGATCCGCCTCCGGCGTAAAATCGCCAAAAGCCATGATTCCCATTGCCTGGGCATATTCCTTAGCCATACCGCCAAAGGTAGATTTCATGCTGCATGGAGACATAAATACTTCCGTAGGCTCATCCAGCACATGCTGGAGCAATTTCTGATATTCACTTTTATCTTTTATCCCACTAAAGCCAACAGCTCTTAAAAAATCATGCATGAAATCCATCTCCTACATGCCATTTCAAAAATTTTCAAGTACAGATACTATAATGATGAATTTCGAGAGCGCGAAGTGCGGAGAAATTCGTGGTATCATACTATTTTCCGGTTCCATAACGCCTGTAAGGCCGAAAAATATTACTCATTATATAACAGATTCCCGGTTTTTTCAATATATCTGCCGGTTTTTTACTCTAAAAACAACTGGCACAGCTCTACCACCTGTTCCGGTTTTTCAATGTGCATAAGCATACGAACGCCGGGAACTGAAGCAGATTCAATCGATGGATTGTAATCCATATATTCGCATACTGCTTCCTGGGACTTCTCCTCATCGCTACCAATAACAAAAATGCTGTGATTTAACTGTTTAATCGCATTTCCCACATATATATCGGTAAAATGACAGCGTACACTGGCATAAAAATACTTTGCTGAAGAACCTCCTAAATGTGCAGCCTCATGCATGATCTCCATCACATCATCGGTAATCTTATCCGGATCTGCAAAATAGGTTTTTTCAGCTTTCTTTTTAATATAATACTTGCTGCTGACCATATTATACAAACAGGTGCCCAGCACAGGAATCTCTACCATATATTTCAGCGCCTTGTGGTTTGCCCTGGGCGTTTTACATGTTTCTGAAATTTTCTGGGGCTGGAGAAATACAAGACGGTTATACAGAGAAGGCTCAATCAGACAGGCCATGGCTCCGATCCCGGAAGAATTTCCGCTGGTGATTATATCTGTCCTTCCTTTTATGACCTCTTTTATAAATTCATTTAAAAGCTGTACATACAGATAATTGGTATATGTAATCTTCGGTTTATCGGAACGCCCGCATCCAAGAAGATCCAAAGTGTATACTGTATGTGTTTTTGATAGCTCATCCCTGACATGCTTCCACTCTTCCCCTGAGGCTGTATGATCCAGACCGTGGATCAGAAGCACCGGTTTTCCGCTTCCCTGCTTTGTATAATAAATCTTTCCAAAACGCCACTGAAAATAAGTATCTAAATCCCCGGTTAAACGATCCTTTATCGTTGCTTGAAAAAAGATCACACGGTTAATAATATGTACACCGGTCACCGCTGCGGCGGCAAGCACTGCCGCTGCCATCAATTTTCCTTTTTTTTCCATAATCATCGTTCCTCTCTATTCCGTTCCAGAACGGAACTGTATACAATGGTATGGCCGCGCCAGGCACGGCATAAACGTTTACAATAATTATATGCTAATTAACTTGTATATACAAACATTTTTTAATGGATATTTCTTGAAATATATTGTAGAATAGTAGCAGTGCAGACAAATAAGTAAAATAAAACCGCGTAATTTATTGAATCTTCCCCGTCAGGGGAAATCTGTAAGCGGGTCTGATCACAGAATGTCCCAAAAAAGCTCAAGGGAATATTTTTTAACCTAAGCCAACTTTTATCAAGGACGTCTATCGCTATATTAAGTATTATGATTAAGACGTCAAAAGGTGTTTGAATTTTAAATGTTTGCTTTGTGTAACTTTTGGCCGATATTCGCGAAATCAGAGAAAGGACTGTATTTTTATTATGAAAAATAATATTATTCAATTATTAGCTCAAAACATTGAAGAAATATCCAGCGAAGAGCTTGAACAGCTAGTTGAGATTCCTCCTAAAACAGATATGGGCGATTTTGCTTTCCCATGCTTTCGGTTAGCTAAGGTTTACCACAAAGCCCCTCCGATGATTGCCCAGGATTTAAAAGAAAAGATCGGCGATGTGGATTATTTGGATAAAATTGAAGTTCAAGGTGGATACCTTAACTTTTTTATTAACAAAGAAAAATTTGCCCAACAGATCATCCAGGATTATTTAAACGCCCAGGATTATGGAAGCTCTGACCAGGGAAATGGACAAACTATATGTATTGACTACTCTTCTCCTAACGTAGCCAAAAATTTTCATGTAGGCCATTTAAGAACAACCATTATTGGCAATTCTCTTCACAAAATATTTAAAAAGCTGGGATATAATGTTGTTCGCATCAATCATTTAGGTGACTGGGGAACTCAGTTTGGTAAATTGATCGTAGCCTATAAAAAATGGGGCAGCAAGGAAGCTGTTGAGCGGGATGGTATTTCTGAGTTAATGAGCATTTACGTAAAATTCCATGATGAGTCTGAAAAAGATCCGTCTTTAAATGACGAAGCCCGGGCATGGTTTACAAAAATGGAGCATGGAAATGAAGAAGCTTTATCCATCTGGAAGTGGTTCCTTGACATTAGTCTTAAGGAATTTATGCGGGTATATGATATTTTAGGCATGGATTTTGATTCTTATAATGGAGAAAGCTTTTACAATGATAAAATGCCTGCAGTCATCGAAGAATTAAAAGAGAAAGATCTAATCACAGTCAGCGATGGGGCTCAGATTGTTGATCTTGAAAAATATAATATGCCTCCCTGTCTCATTACAAAAAAAGACGGAAGCTCTCTTTATGCCACAAGAGATATTGCAGCAGCAATTTATCGACAGAACACCTATCACTTTACGAAATGTCTCTATGTGACCGGTTTGGAACAGAAGCTTCACTTTGCTCAGTGGTTTAAAGTAATCGAACTTATGGGCTATGATTGGTATAAAGGATTAGTTCATATTCCTTATGGTCTTGTCAGCCTTAAGAGTGGAAAAATTTCTACACGTAAAGGAAACGTGCTGTACGCTGAAGATATTTTAAAGGAATCCATTCAAAAGATCCGGGAAATCATTGCTGAAAAGAACCCAGATCTTCCAAACAAGGAAACTGTTGCCAAACAGGTAGGTATTGGAGCAATTATATTTAACGATCTTTACAACCAAAGAATCAAAGATGTGCTTTTTGACTGGGACAAACTGCTGAATTTTGACGGCGAGACGGGCCCATATGTTCAGTATACTTATGCCCGGGCTGCCAGCGTACTTCGCAAGATTGGTGAAGTTCCTTCCACATTTGATTATTCTGTGCTTACTGATGAAGCGTCCATGGCTTTATTAAAAGAGATTTCAAGATTTCCGGATGTAGTCAAGGATGCTGCTGACAAATATGAACCCTGTGTTGTTGCCCGTTATGCAGTAGCTCTGGCCCAGACATTTAATAAGTTTTATCATGATTGCCAGATCAATGTACCGGAAGACAATATTAAATATACCCGCGCAAATGTGACATTGATCGTCAAGAATATTATTAAGGCCGCCTTAGATCTCCTTGGCATCTCTTGTCCGGAGCAAATGTAATTAAGGGTTATTTGTGTTTACCAGGGAATGTTTCACGTGAAACATTCCCTGGTAAGCCTTTCTGGTAAATTTTTTGTTTCACGTGAAACATTTCTCCCGCAATGATCACTTTTCATAGGCCGCGCAATACACCGAAAGTATTTTTTCACTATAAAAACTACAAGTAATTTTCTCAGCATCGAATCATATCCACAATTTTCTATGATTTCACCAATGTTTCACGTGAAACATTTTTATTTTTATACCTCCTATCTATAGCCGTACCTATAAAAAAATGCTATAATGTTTTTTAGCGATAAATTACTGCATATTTTAGTCGCTTAGGGAAAGGAAGATTTTATGGGAAGAACGATAGCCGTCGCCAATCAAAAAGGCGGTGTAGGAAAAACAACAACAGCTATTAATTTATCTGCATGTTTAGCAGAAAAAAATAAAAAGGTGCTTACAATTGATATTGATCCACAGGGGAACACCACCAGTGGACTTGGCGTAGATAAAAACAGTGTAGAAAACACAGTATATGAGCTTTTCTTAGATGAATGTGAATTAAGGGATTGTATTCAGGACAGTGTCATGAAAAATCTTGCAGTCATTCCATCAAATATTAATCTTTCGGGGGCCGAAATCGAACTGATTTCCATGGAAGATAAAGAATATCTCCTAAAAAATAAATTGGATCAGATACAAGGGGACTATGATTTTATTATTATTGACTGTCCCCCATCTTTAAACCTGCTGACAGTCAATGCTATGGTGGCAGCGGACACAGTTCTTGTGCCCATCCAATGCGAGTATTATGCCCTGGAAGGCTTAAGCCAGTTAATGCACACCATTGATCTGATCAAAGATCGTCTCAATCCAAAGCTGGAAATTGAAGGTGTCGTATTTACAATGTATGATGCCCGCACAAATCTTTCCTCTCAGGTTGTAGAAAATGTAAAAGAGAACTTAAACAAAAAAATATATAAAACCATTATTCCCAGAAATGTACGATTAGCAGAAGCTCCCAGCTACGGAATGCCGATTAATATATATGACAGCCGTTCCGCCGGCGCCGAAGCGTATCGTTTTCTGGCTGAAGAGGTCATTGAAAGGGAGGATGAAGACGCATGGCTGTAAACAGAAAAGGAGGTCTTGGCCGAGGATTAGATGCTTTAATCGCTCCGCAAAAACCGACACAGCATAGGCCAGCTGTGAATTCCGGGAAGAACGATAATGTCGTTGAACGTATTGTAGAAAAGCCTGTGGAAAAGATCGTTGAAGTCCCTGTAGAAAAAATTGTAGAGAAAATCGTTGAAAAGCCGATAGAGAAGATTGTAGAGAAAGTGGTAAAGGTCCCGGCAGATACATATCTAAAAATCGAGGAAATCGAACCCAACCGAATGCAGCCGCGAAAAAATTTCGATGAAGATTCTCTCCAGGAGCTGGCAGATTCGATGAAACAGTTTGGGATCATTCAACCTTTAGTTGTTCAGAAAACAGATCATGATATTTACGAAATCATTGCCGGAGAACGGAGATGGCGCGCAGCGAGAATCGCCGGACTTCGAGAAGTTCCTGTGATTATAAAAGAATATACCCCCATAGAATCCATGGAGATTGCTCTCATTGAAAATATTCAGCGGGAGGACTTAAATCCCATTGAAGAAGCCATGGCATTTCAGCGGCTTATTGAAGAATTTGGGTTGAAACAGGATGAGGCGGCTGAAAAAGTTTCCAAAAGCCGTACTGCTGTCACAAATTCCTTACGTCTTTTAAAATTAGATGACCGGGTAAAGCAAATGATCATTGACGATATGATCACCAGCGGCCACGGACGGGCGCTTTTGGCTATTGAAGATAAGGAAGAGCAGTATCTTACTGCCACAAAGGTATTTGATCATAAAATGAGCGTTCGAGAAACCGAAAAACTTGTTAAAAGTCTTATAAAAAATAAAGATCAGCAGATAAAAGAAAAGACCAGAACAATTGACGAAGAAAGCCTTATCATCTTAAAGTCTATGGAAGAAAAAATCAAATCCATTGTCGGCAGCAAGGTAACGATCAAGAACAAAAGCAATAACAAAGGTAAAATCGAAATCGAATACTATTCAATGGATGAATTAGAACGCATAATGGACTTATTTAACGCTATGCCAGAAAATTTATAGTTATTAATAAATACTTAGAGGAGTAAACCCTATGCGGGGATACCTATATGGCCGAATAAAGATGGCCGAAAGGAGGAAAACATGGAAGTACAAAGTCGGCTGCTTGCAAATCTGCCCTTTGATCCGGGTATATTGATCTATGTGTCATTAATATTACTGCTGGTGGCTTTTATTATTATTATTGTTCTTTTTGTCCGGCAAAACGCCCTTTTGAAAAAGTATCGTTCTTTTATGCGAGGCCGGGGCGGCAAAAGTATTGAGGAAGTCTTAAAAAGGCGCATTGATGAAATTGACAAATTAAAAGAAAACGATGCATACATATCCAAGCGCTTAAAAGCTCTGGAACAATCCGTTACCCAATCCTACAAAAAATGCGGTGTTGTTAAATATGATGCCTTTAAAGAAATGGGTGGAAAGCTTAGCTTTGCCTATGCCCTTTTAAATGATGAAAATTCCGGATATATTATAAATTCCATCCACAGCCGTGAAGGCTGCTATACCTATATTAAAGAAATCATCAAAGGTGAGTCCTTTATTCCTTTAAGCGAAGAGGAAAATGAAGCCTTTGAAATCGCCCGTCAGGTTGAACTGGCTGAAAACCTTAAAGAAAACCAATAAAAACCTAATAAAGACCAATAAAAATTGCTAAAAAAGGAATGACCAGAAGTTCCCACTCTGGTCATTCCTTTTTCATTTAATTTTTTTCAAATCATAATATTCTTTCACCGGCAGGAGCACTTATGTTCCGCGGGGATCCTATAATGCATTTCCATATGCTGGATTCCGGCTTCCTCAATGATTTCATCACTGACCATCGTGTAGCCGCATTTTTCATAAAAACCCACAGCAGAAAGCTGAGCCATAATGGTAATCACCTGACCGCCTAGGCTTCTTACCTTTTCAGCCAGAGCAAGCATTAAAAACGCTGCATACCCTTTATGGCGGTACGCCTTTAAGGTGGCCACCCGACCTACTTTATAAACAGTATCGCTGACCTTAATGAGACGGCCGACAGCAACTGGAAGATCCTCTTCATTATACACAATATAATGGCCGCAGGACTCATCCAATCCGTCAATCTCCTCTTCTATAGAAACATGCTGTTCATCCACAAAGACAGCTTTGCGAATGGCAAAACATTCACTAAGATCATCTATTCCTCCAACCAGAAATTTTCCTCGAATCATGATAATGGCTCCTTTCCAGGCAAACCGGCCTTACGTGGATATTTTTTTAAAATTGGGGCATTTTTCCGGATAAATACAAAGCTCCGCCCAGCCAAGCTTCCCGGCAGTGTAAGCTTTTCACACTTAACAATATCTGAACTTAACAGATGTATGGCATTTTTTGACTGACGAAGCTCTTCATCCACATCGCCCGACTTATAGGAGATGAAATATCCACAAACTTTCACAAATGGTAAACAATATTCTGACAGTGTGGATAAGTTGGCCACTGCCCTGGAGACACACAAATCGAATTTTTCCCTGAAATCCACTTTTCGTCCCAGATCCTCTGCTCTCCCATGAACTGTGAAAATTTTTCCCGGCTGTTGGTCCAGTCCAAGCCTAACAATCACATCATCTAAAAATTTTATCCGTTTATTTAAGGAATCAGCCAGCGTCATCTCCAGGTGCGGAAATGCAATTTTCAACGGTATTCCGGGAAAACCGGCGCCGGTTCCCAGATCCATGACCCGCAATCCTTTTGACAGGTCCATACACTTTGCCAGTAAAAGACTGTCAATAAAATGCTTTTCCACCACATCATCAAATTCTGTGATCGCAGTTAGATTCATAACCTTATTTTTTTCAATTAAAAGCCCATAAAATTCAAGAAACTGATCCAGCTGTTCATCTGAAAGCTCCAGTCCAATATAATCCAATCCCTGCTTAAATTTTGTTAAATTTTTCATCACAATTCCCTTTCCCATAGAATATATTATGTTTATATGTTATGTAAACATATCTTTATTGATCCCGATTTCCACGGCGGTACTGTTCCATAAAAATCAAAAGAACCGATATATCTGCCGGGGTTACCCCTGCAATTCGGGAAGCCTGGCCAATGGATGCAGGCTTAATGTCATTAAGCTTTTGACGAGCCTCAATGCGAAGTCCGCTGATCCGGGAATAATCCAAATCTTCCGGAAGTTTTTTTGCCTCCAGTTTTTTAAATTTTTCCACCTGATGCAGCTGACGGGTAATGTACCCTTCATATTTAATATTGATTTCCACCTGGTCTGTAACCGCTTTAGGAAGGCATGGACGCTCCGTGTCTATAGGCGCCAGATCCTCATAGGTTAATTCGGGACGCCGGATCAGTTCTGCCAGGGTTGTCCCAGTCTTTAACGGCGTGCTGCCGTGATTTTCCAGCAGGTCCTGAACCCCTTTATTGGCTCCTATATTTACACGTTTCACCCGCAGTGTTTCCTCCCGGATCAGCCGTTCCTTTTCCAGTAGAGCCTGATACCTTTCCTCATCAATCAATCCAATCTCATAACCGACAGGTGTCAGTCTCTGGTCCGCGTTATCCTGACGCAGAAGAAGACGGTACTCTGCCCTGGAAGTCATCATCCGATAAGGCTCATGGGTGTCCTTTGTCACAAGATCGTCAATTAAAACGCCAATATATGCCTCTGAACGCTTCAGCACCAATGGCTCTCTTCCAAGAAGCTTCATTGCTGCATTGATTCCCGCTACAAGCCCCTGAGCTGCAGCTTCCTCATATCCGGAGCTTCCATTAAACTGGCCTCCGGAAAAAAGTCCCTCAACTTTTTTAAATTCCAAAGTAGGTTTCAGCTGAGTTGCCGGAATACAATCATACTCAATAGCATAAGCGTTTCTCACGATCTTCGCCTGTTCCAGCCCAGGCACAGACCGGTACATTTCATACTGGACATCTTCCGGCAGAGAACTGGACATGCCTCCTACATACATTTCATGGGTATAAAGACCTTCCGGCTCAATAAATACCTGATGCCGTTCTTTATCAGAAAATTTTACTACTTTATCTTCAATTGAGGGACAGTATCTCGGCCCTGTTCCCTCAATGACACCGGCAAATAATGGCGAACGATCCAGATTATTTCGTATGATTTCATGAGTTTTTTCATTTGTATAGGTGAGCCAACAGGAAATCTGATTTCTTTGTATATCCTCCGGCGTGTTGGTAAATGAAAAAGGCACAAGCTGTTCGTCCCCGAACTGCTCAGTCATTTTAGAATAGTCAATAGTCCTTCCATCAATCCGGGCTGGTGTGCCGGTCTTAAAGCGGACCAGGCGGATGCCTAGCCGTTCCAGGGCCTCTGACAAATGGTTGGCTGCCTGAAGACCGTTGGGACCGGTATAAGTGATTGCCTCCCCGCAAAGGCATCTGGATTTTAAATAAGTTCCTGTAGCAAGAACCACTGCCCGGCAGGGATAGATTCCTCCGGTAAAAGTTTTTACCCCGGTGACATGACCATCCTCTGTGAGAATGTCTACAATTTCTGCCTGTTTTATCGTAAGATTTTCCTGATTTTCCAAAACCCTGCGCATTTCCCGGGTATAATCAGACTTATCCGCCTGAGCTCTCAGAGAATGGACGGCAGGCCCTTTAGACTTATTAAGCATTTTAGACTGGATAAATGTTTTATCAATGACCTTTCCCATCTGTCCGCCTAAAGCATCGATTTCCCGCACAAGATGTCCCTTGGAGCTTCCTCCAATATTCGGGTTGCAGGGCATCAGGGCAATGCTTTCAATACTTACAGTAAAACAGATGGTAGAAAGGCCAAGGCGGGCACAGGCCAGAGCCGCTTCACAGCCTGCATGCCCGGCTCCTACTACAGCCACATCATAAGACTCATAAATATATGCCATTTCTACTGCTCCTTTATTTTCCCATACAAAAATCACTGAAGATGGTATCAATAAGATCTTCCCCGGCAGATTCGCCGATCATCCTCCCCAAAGCATCATAGGCATTCATCAGGTCAATGGAAAAGAAGTCTTCCGGCATACCGGCATCTATACTTTCCATCACCAGCTTAAGGCTTTCCCTGGCCTGGAAAAGGGCCTCTTTATGACGCACGTTGGTAATATAAATTTCATCATTAAAGGAAATCTTACCGTCAAAAAACATATCCCTGATCAATCCTTCAAATTCATCCAGACCCTGGTGACTGGCTGCTGAAATTTCCAGCACCGGATGGGAAGTCATTTTTTCCAGCATCTCCTTTGTTGTAATCAGGTTCAGATCGATCTTATTAAGAAGGACGATGGCTTTTTTATCCCGGATCATTTCCATGATCTCCCGGTCATTTTCATCCAAAGGTGTGGATCCGTCCACTACATAAATCACCAGATCCGCATCCTGAGCAAAGGTTTTGGCTTTATTTACGCCGATTTTTTCCACCACATCCTGGGTATCCCGGATACCGGCAGTATCCACAATATTTAACGGAATCCCGTGAATATTAATGGACTCTTCCAAAGTATCTCGGGTCGTTCCGGCAATATCTGTTACAATGGCCCGGTCATCTCCCACCAAAACGTTCAGCAGGGAAGATTTTCCCGCATTTGGCTTGCCTACGATGACGGTTTTAATTCCCTCTTTTAGCATCCGCCCATTATCAGCAGAATCCAAAAGCTTTTGAATATCCTTAATGTTCTCTTTCACATTTTCCCGAAGCTCTTCTCCGAAATAATCTGCATTAATATGCTCCGGGTCATCCATAGCGGCTTCAATAAATGCTACGTTTCCAATAATATTTTTTCTTATATCCCGAATTGTTTCAAAAACACTGCCCCGAAGCTGCTTTACCGAACTGGACAAGGCATATTCATTTTTCGCGTTGATCACGTCAATGACTGCCTCTGCCTGAGTCAGATCAATACGTCCGTTTAAAAAGGCCCGCTTTGTAAACTCTCCCGGCTCTGCCGGACGTGCGCCGTATTTAACTATGGTTTCCAGTATTTTTTTCATAACCATCACGCCGCCATGGCAGTCGATTTCCACCATATCCTCTGTAGTATAAGATTTTGGAGCCCGCATGATCAGCACAAGAACCTCGTCAATAAGCTGTTCCCCGTCATAAATATATCCATAATGGATCGTATGGCTGTCCGCATGGGACAGATGCTTTTTATCTTTTGGACTGCGGTAAACTTTATCAGCAATCTCAATGGCCTGACTTCCGCTCATACGGACTTTTCCAATTCCTGAATTAGTCATCCCGGTGGAAATAGCCGCAATAGTATCCTTGATCATATAAAAAACTCCTTAAAAAATAAAAGGAGCGCCACCTGCAGCGACACCCCTTTTCATCTTAATTACTGTTACTGTTATTATTCTTTTTCTCTTTATGATACCGCTTTAAAGTAACAACAACCTTACGATAAGGCTCATCGCCTTCGCTGTGGGTTTCCACATACCGATCATTTTGCAGCGCAGAATGAATGATCCGGCGCTCATATGGATTCATCGGTTCCAGGGCAACGCTGCGGCGTGTCCGTTTTACTTTATAAGCAATATTTTTAGCAAGAGATTCTAACGTCTCCTTGCGTCTTTCCCGATAATTTTCCGTATCCACCTTCACGCGGATATAAGAATCGCTTTCTTTATTTACAACAAGGCTGATAATGTATTGGAGAGAATCCAGTGTCTGACCTCTTTTTCCAATAAGAATCCCCATCTCGTCACCGCTAAATAAAATATTCATAGTGCGGTCGCTTTCGTTATAGTCGATTTCTGAGCGGACTTCCATGTTCATGGCCCGGAACAGATCCTGAAGAAACTGTTCCAAATTATCAACCAGATTAAATTTCTTACGGACACGGATCACCGCAGGCTTTGCGCCTAATAAACCCAGAAAACCGCTGCTTCCTTTTTCGATGACTTCATATTCAATCTTATCACTGGTGGTTTCCAGCTTTAACAGTGCTTCTGTGATCGCATCATCCACAGTTTTCGCGCGAACTTCAATATAGTCATCCATGAGTTAAACCTCCCACCCCTATTTCTTCTTCAGCATATTTGCATAAGCGGCAATATTTCCGCTTCCGCTGTCGCCTTTCTTACCAGATTTCTTTTTCGGCTCGTCAGAACTATCTTCCTTCACCGGAGCTTTGGTCACCATCTTTGAGACGCTCTCTGTCTCATTCTTCCTGGAAGCGCTGGTTTTATTCTTTGTTTGATTTTTCCCCGATAAATTGCCTTCCACAGAAGTGCTGGCCAGCTCTTTAATGGACTTACGTTTCCGAGCAGCCTCTGCCATTTCAATATTTCTTGTGCTTTGTTTTGCGTATTCTTCAAACCGTGATGGCTTGTCCCCCCGTTTTTCTGCTTTTTTCTTTGCCTTTTCCCTGTTTTTTTCAATAAGAACATCAAGGCCTTCTTTATCCAGATACTTATTAACAAACACTGAAATCACTGTACGGAAAACTGCGCTGGCAATCCAGTAAATACCAAGACCGATCTGCACAGAGAAACACAGGAACACGGAAAACAGCGGCATGACGGTATTCATCATCTTCATTTGATTGCCCATAGGGTTATCCTTGTCATTTTGCTGTGCCATGGAATTGTGACTGGATGTGATCTTAATACTCAGCCACTGAGTCGCACCGGAAAGAACAGGAATCAAAACTCCCGGCCACCATCCGTTCGTCAATGGAGGATCCGAAATATTCAGGCCTCCAATAAATGAATTCATGCGTATGATCGTATCCACAGCGTCCTGCTGTATAATGCTTGTACCAAATACCTCCTGCATCTGGGTCCAGTCACTGGTCTTTAGATTATAGAGCATATCTATGATCTCGTTGACTGTGAAAGTATCCGATGTAAATTCCTGGACCCTGGTCAGTCCCAGATCCTGGATCAGGGTATTCAGCTGATTCATACCATCTGAAAATCCTAAGATCCCTGTAGCCAGGGGCTCATAAACAGAATATACAGAATCTACATATGCAGGTATGTTATAGATAACCTGATACAGCGCAAACAGAATAGGCAGCTGAATGATCATGTACAGACATCCGCCCATGGTACTTGTACCATATTTCTGATAGACAGCCTGGGTTTCAGCCTGCATGCGCCGCATAGAAACTTCGTCTTTTTTACCTTTATACTTTGCCTGTATTTTTTGAATCTCCGGGTTCATTACAGCAGTGAGCTTTGTGTACTTCTGCTGTTTGATCGTCATCGGCAGCAAAATAAGATTGACAATCAGTGTAAATAAAATGATTGACAAACCGATGTTTGGAATTCCGATCAGTTCGAGGAATTTATAAATATAATTAATGATCCAGCCCAGCACAACGGCAAACGGACCTAAAATTCCTCCTGTCTTTGTTAAAAACAGTAATTCCAACGTGTTACCTCCTTAAGTTACGGCACAGGATCATATCCTCCCTTTGAGAATGGATTGCACCTTAATATTCTCTTTATCGCTAAGAAGCCGCCTTTAAGGGCTCCGTATTTTTCAATCGCTTCAATAGCATATTGTGAACAGGTGGGACAATATTTACAGGTCGGATAACGCTTTAAAGGCGACAGAAACTTCCTATAAAAACGAACCATCCCTAACATGGCCTTTTTCGGTATCTCCATAAAACCTTTGTAAACTTTTTTCATATCCCATCACTTCACAATCTTATGCAGTCCGGCCAGATGCATGAGCGCGCTTTGAATCTGCTCATAGCCAGCTCCTTTTCCATTTACCCTTGCAATCACTACAATATCCAAACCACTAGAAAAACATTCTTCGTTTAAACGATAACTCTCTCTGATCAGACGGGTCAGCCGGTGTCTGACCACGCTGTTTCCGACCTTTTTACTAACGGATATGCCAAGCCGGTTCCTTCCCAGTCCATTCCTCATCGCGTACATCACCAGAATCCGGTTGGCATACGATTTTCCTTCATCATATACACGGCGAAAATCTTTATTCTTTTTTAAAGATTCCGAGAACTTCATAGGTTCAACCTCTAATTCAGATGATAAAGAAAAAGGTCACAAATATGCGACCTATGCTGATAATTTATGTCTTCCTTTCGCTCTTCTTGCTGCTAAAACTTTTCTTCCGTTAGCAGTTCTCATTCTCTTTCTGAAGCCATGTTCTCTGGAACGCTGTCTTTTCTTAGGCTGAAACGTCATTTTCATTGTCAATGCACCTCCCTTACTGTCACAAAATATCTACTATATTATATTAGCTAACTCTCCGTCCGTCAAGCAAAATCTGAATTTTTTTGC
>CAZMGH010000037.1:0-10413 GCA_964565805.1 uncultured Lachnospiraceae bacterium | reverse complement strand
GGGTTACTGCGTTACCGCTTACGCGTCACTATTTACTGGCTTATCAGTAAACAACCCGGAGAACGGCCACAGACACCTATCCACATCCCTGTGTGAAAAACTTGTTATGTTATTCACTTAACATAAGTTTATCCACAAAATGTGGATAACTTGTTTATAACTTCTGGAAAACCTGTTTATAACCTGACATAAAACATTAAAAAAAGACAAAATATCTTGATTTTACAGGTTTTTTTTAATTGTGAATAAAGAGAATAACTTATCCCCAGAAATTTATCCACAATCTTCTGGTAAGATGTTATGTTTACCAAAAAAAGAAATTCACAGAATTATCCACATTATCCACAATTTGAAAATCCACATTATTCACCTTTAATTTCCTGTTTCTGAAATCTTGTAACATTCTTCCATTGTAAATTTGACGAATTTGTTATAAAATTATATGTAAGTAAAATTATAACTATTCTTGGCGGCAAACGATGGACGGCGCGTCTTCTTGTCCGGTTAAATCTTTACAAGAAGCAGCGGATGTCCATTCGATGTGAAAACGTAGGAAAAAGCATGCTTATAAGCAAGCTTAACGCCTGTTTTTTCCTACGTTTTCACGCCGTTATGGATTGTTACGTTAAATTATAATTAGGGGGATCGTGATGATAAACATAATTCAAGAAAAATGGGACGAAATCCTCAATAAAATGAAAATTGAGTATGACATCTCCCCGGCAGCATTTAACGCATGGATCAAACCTTTTTACCCCCATTCCATCGTTGATAATGTGGTGTATGTAACTAAAAAGGTAAATGGAGATGAAGATCCGTCCGCAGTGGAGCATCTGATCAATTACACAGCTAACAGATACCAGACTTTTTTCCAGGTGGCCGTATCTGAAGTTATGAACTGTCAGCTTGAAGTTAAGATCGTAACTCCGGATTCCGTTGTTGAACATGAGCCGGAAAAACCAGCGCCAGCGCCGGCTCTTACTTATTCTATTAATTCTACCCTAAACCCTAAGTATACATTTGATACTTTCGTTGTGGGTAAAAATAATGAGCTGGCCCATGCCACGGCCCTTGCCGTGGCAGAAGAACCAGGTGTTTACGCAAACCCTCTATTTATATATGGAGGCGTTGGCCTTGGAAAAACCCACCTAATGCATTCCGTTGCCCACTATGTCCTTTCAAAGGATCCAAACAAGCATATCCTGTACGTGACCAGCGAGGAATTTACAAATGAGCTGATTTCTTCTATTAAAAATCAGCGCAATGAAGAGTTTAAGCGCAAATATCGGGCTGTAGATATGCTTTTGATCGATGATATTCAGTTTATTGTAGGAAAGGAAAGTACCCAGGAAGAATTTTTCCACACCTTTAACGCGTTATATGAAGGCAAAAAGCAGATCATCATCTCCTCAGATAAACCGCCAAAGGATATTGAGGGGCTTGAAGACCGTCTGATTTCCCGATTTAAAGTAGGCGTAACTGTGGACGTGCAACCGCCAAACTACGAAACACGTATGGCGATTTTAAATAAGCGGGCCGAACTGGACAACATTACCATTGACCAGGAATGTCTCCATTATGTAGCGGATAATATTAAATCCAATATCCGTGAACTGGAAGGCGCCTTAAAACAGATCAACAATTTCTCCAGACTGCGCAACCAGCCCATTAACCTGGATCTGGTAAAGCAGGCCCTGGAAAATATTATTAATCCGGATGTATCAAAGCCGGTGACTGTTGACAGTATCATTAATGTGGTGGCAGACCATTTTAATATCACCCCTCAGGACATCCGGGGCTCCAAGCGCAGCAGAAATATCGCCTATCCCCGGCAGATCACCATGTATTTGTGCCGGCATATGACCCAAAGCTCTCTCCAGGCCATCGGCGAGCTTATGGGAAACAAGGATCATTCCACTGTGATCCATGGAATCGACAAGATTGAAAATGATCTGGAAAATGATGATAATTTAAAAAATACCATTGATGTACTTAAAAAGAAGATCAGCCCGGGACGCTGATAAAAAGTTATCCACAATCCCATTATCATACCTGTGCACAAATAAAAAACCCGGAAAGCCGCATAATTATTAGATTTTTGAGGATAAATTATTTTATTCACAAAGTTTAAACATGAGTTATCCACATATTGTACACAACTTGGAAGGGACATCTATATATTGTGGATAACTTTGTTTACAGGCGCTGGATAACCTATGGATAAGTGGACGGCAGAAAAAACGAAAATTTTGTCTTGTGGATAAAATAACAAAAATCAACAGAAAAAATCCAAGTTATACACGGACTTTTCAAGAACGTTTTTTTCAGCAAATATCAGCCTTAAAACCACATATCCACATATCCACGTCTCCTACTACTACCACTGCTGAATCCTACTATAAATTTATTTATATGCGACATCCCCAAAAGTTATGCACACTTTTCAGAGACATTTTTTTATTAAAACAATAAAGGAGTTTTTAATATGAAGATCATTTGCAATAAAGCCGACCTGCTCCAGGGCGTGAACACAGTATTAAAAGCCGTACCTGGAAAAACAACCATGCCCATACTGGAATGTATCCTTATTGATACTACGGAAGGACAGATCAAACTTACAGCTAATGATATAGAATTAGGGATTGAAACTGTTGTCCAGGGAGATGTCCTGGATAAAGGAAAAATTGCTTTGGAGGCAAAGCTTTTTTCTGAAATCGTCCGCAAACTTCCCGACAGTGAAGTATCGATAGAAACAGATGAGAATTTTAAAGCCTTTATCCACTGTGAAAAAGCAAAATTCCATATTTCAGGAAAATCCGGTGAGGACTTTGCTTACCTTCCGGAAATAGAGAAAAGCAATTTTGTCTCCCTGTCTCAGTTTTCGTTAAAAGAAGTGATCCATCAGACCATTTTCTCTATTGCGGATAATGACAGCAACAAACTAATGACTGGCGAGCTTTTCGAGATCAACGGCAGCGAGCTTAAGGTGGTGTCCCTGGATGGACATCGTGTTTCCATAAGAAAAATCCAGTTAAAAGAGGAGTATGCTCCGATTAAAGTTGTCGTTCCTGGTAAGACTTTAAATGAGGTAAGCAAGATCCTAACTGGAGGAACAGAGGATTATGTAAATCTGTTTTTCACAGACAGGCACATTGTTTTTGAATTTGATCAGACCATTGTTGTGAGCCGTCTTATTGAAGGAAATTATTTCCGGATCAATCAGATGCTGTCCAGTGACTATGATACAAAAATCACCATTAACAAGAGAGAACTTCAAAACTGTATCGAACGTGCTTCTCTTTTGATCCGTGAAGGTGAAAAAATGCCTATTATTATTAATATTGCAGATCATTCCCTGGAATTAAAGATCAATTCTGTGATCGGTTCCATGAATGAGGATATTGATATTTCTAAAGAGGGCAAGGACATTATGATTGGTTTTAACCCGAAATTTATCCTGGATGCCCTGCGCGTCATTGATGATGAGGATATTGATATTTATCTTGTAAATCCTAAGGCGCCATGCTTTATCCGCAATGAGGATCAGTCCTATATTTATCTGATCCTTCCGGTAAATTTTAATGTTGGAGGCTGATCGATCATGGAAGTATTACAGTTAAAAGATGAATTTATCAAGCTTGGACAGGCCTTAAAGGCCTCAGGCCTGGTAGATTCCGGTGTGGAAGCGAAAATGGTCATTTTAGACGGACAGGTGAAAGTGAATGGACAGCCCCAGCTGCAAAGAGGGAAAAAGCTCTATGACGGGGATGTTGTGGAGTTTCAGGGTTCCTCCTTTACAGTAAAAGCCCCGCAGACAAATGCGGGAGATATAAAATAGACAGGATGTTTTAGAGTGTTTATTAAATCGCTGGAATTAAAAAACTATCGGAATTATAAAGATCTTTACATTGAGTTGAGTAAAGGGACAAATATTTTGTACGGCAATAATGCCCAGGGAAAAACCAATATTCTGGAGGCTATCTATGTCTGCGCCACCACAAAATCTCATCGTGGGAGCAAGGACCGGGAAATCATTAATTTCAATACGGAAGATGCCCATATCTGCATGCACGTAGAGCGCAAGGACGTCGTACATAAGATTGATATGCATTTAAAACGCTCCAGGACAAAGGGGGCGGCCATTGACGGACTGATCGTAAAAAAATCCAGTGAATTGTTTGGCATTGTTAATGTGGTGTTTTTCTCCCCTGAGGATCTGGGAATTATAAAAAACGGCCCGGCACAGCGCAGGCATTTTATTGATCTGGAGCTGTGTCAGTTAAATAAGCTCTATCTCCACAATCTGACCAATTATCAGAAGGTTGTGAATCAGAGAAATAACCTTCTGCGTCAGCTGGTGTTTGCTCCGGCCCTTAAAGATACCCTGGATGTGTGGGATGAACAGCTGGTAAACTATGGCTGTCAGGTCATTGAAGAGCGGCGGCGGTTTATCCGGGAGTTAAATGCCATGGCAGGGCCGATCCATGATAAGCTCAGCGGACAGAAAGAAAAATTAAAATTGATCTATGAACCTTGTGTGGAGCCTGAAAGCTTTAAAAAGACCCTGCAGGCAAAGCGGGAAAATGACATCCGCATTAAGACCACCACTGTAGGTCCGCACAGGGATGATATTAATTTTGTTGTCAACGGCATTGATATGCGCAAGTTTGGCTCTCAGGGACAGCAGCGCACGGCGGCTTTATCTTTAAAGCTGGCGGAGATCGGGCTGGTTCGGCAGCGGATTAATGATACCCCGGTGCTCCTTTTAGATGACGTGTTATCTGAATTGGACAGCTTCCGGCAAAATTATCTTCTTGAAAGTATTAAAGATATTCAGACGGTCATTACATGCACCGGATTGGACGAGTTTGTAAATAACCGTTTTAGTATAAATAAAGTTTTCAAGGTGGTTGAAGGCACCCTGGAAACGGTAAGTGATTGAGTGTAGGAGGAACAATATGAGTGAAGAATACAATGCGAGTCAGATACAGATTCTTGAGGGACTTGAAGCAGTAAGAAAAAGACCTGGCATGTATATCGGAAGCACGTCATCAAAGGGACTGCACCATCTGGTTTACGAAATCGTTGATAATGCGGTGGATGAAGCACTTGCCGGCTACTGCGATACAATCCGAGTGACCATCAATCCGGATAATTCTATTACAGTCGTGGATAATGGACGGGGAATTCCTGTGGATATTCAGAAAAAGGCCGGAAAGTCCGCCCTTGAGGTAGTCTTTACCATCCTCCATGCCGGCGGAAAGTTTGGCGGCGGAGGATATAAGGTATCGGGAGGCCTTCACGGTGTAGGCGCTTCTGTTGTGAATGCCCTTTCCGAATGGCTGGAAGTTACAGTCCACCATGAAGGAAAGAAGTATTTCCAGCGGTATGAGCGGGGGAAGGTTATGTGTCCGGTCCAGGAGCATGGAACGACTGCACGGCGGGGAACTACGGTAACCTTTTTGCCGGATAAAGAGATTTTTGAAGAAACGGTATTTGATTTTGAGATTCTTAAACAGCGCCTTCGGGAAATGGCATTTCTTACGAAAGGATTAAAGATCGTGCTTACCGATGCCCGGGAGAACCCGGAAAAAGAGCGGATCTTCCACTATGAAGGCGGTATTAAGGAATATGTGGAGTATCTGAATAAAAATAAAGATCCTCTTTATGATCAGATCATTTATTGTGAGGGGACTAAGGATGAGGTTTATGTGGAAGTGGCTATGCAGCACAACAGTTCCTATAATGAAAACTGCTATAGCTTTGTGAATAACATTACCACACCGGAAGGGGGAACCCATCTGGCAGGCTTTAAAAATGCCCTGACAAAGACCTTTAATGATTATGCCAGAAAGAATAAGCTTTTAAAGGATAATGAACAGAACCTGACCGGAGATGATATTCGTGAAGGACTGACGGCCATTATCAGTGTAAAGCTTTCAGAACCCCAGTTTGAGGGACAGACCAAGCAAAAGCTTGGAAACAGTGAGGCCAGAGGCGCTGTGGACAGTTTGGTCAGCGAACGGCTCATGATCTTTTTGGAGCAGAATCCTGCTGTGGGAAAGGTGATCGTTGAAAAAGCGCTTATGGCTCAAAGGGCCAGAGACGCAGCCAGAAGGGCTAGAGATCTGACCCGGAGAAAGTCTGCCTTAGAAAGCGCCAGCCTTCCGGGAAAGCTGGCGGACTGCTCGGATAAAAATCCGGCCAACTGTGAGATTTACATTGTTGAGGGAGATTCTGCCGGCGGTTCCGCAAAAACAGCCCGATCCAGAGCAACCCAGGCCATCCTGCCTCTTCGGGGAAAGATTTTAAATGTTGAAAAAGCAAGACTGGACAGGATACTGACCAATGCGGAGATCAAGGCCATGATCACTGCGTTTGGCACTGGCATCCATGAGGATTTTGATATTACAAAGCTGCGTTATCATAAGATCATTATTATGACCGATGCGGATGTGGACGGCGCCCACATTGCTACATTGCTTTTAACCTTTTTGTACCGGTTTATGCCTCAGCTGATTGAGGATGGCTATGTTTACCTGGCTCAACCCCCTCTTTACAAAATTGAGAAAAATAAAAAGGTTTGGTATGCCTACTCAGATATTCAGCTGAATGAAATATTAACTGAGATCGGCAGGGATCAGAATAACAAGATCCAGCGTTACAAAGGTCTTGGAGAAATGGATGCGGAGCAGCTGTGGGAGACGACCATGGATCCTGAAAAGCGTATCCTTCTTAAAGTGACTATTGATGACGCGGAACGGGCCACGATTGATCAGACATTTAATACACTTATGGGGGATAAGGTAGAACCCCGCCGTGAGTTTATTGAAACTCACGCCCAGTATGTAAGAAATCTGGATATTTAAAAGGGGAACGGAGGAAATATCAAAATGGACGAAAATAGTAATATTTTTGATAAGGTTCAGGAAGTCGATCTTCAAAAGACGATGGAAGAGTCTTATATCGACTATGCCATGAGCGTTATCGCATCCAGAGCGCTTCCCGATGTCCGGGACGGTCTGAAGCCGGTGCAGAGACGAATTTTATATGCGATGATCGAGCTGAACAACGGTCCGGATAAGCCTCACAGGAAGTGTGCCCGTATCGTTGGTGATACCATGGGTAAATATCATCCCCATGGTGACAGCTCCATTTACGGCGCATTAGTGAATCTGGCCCAGGAATGGAATACTCGTTATCCCCTGGTAGACGGCCATGGAAATTTTGGTTCTGTAGACGGAGACGGGGCAGCGGCCATGCGTTATACCGAGGCCCGCTTAAGCCGTATTTCCATGGAAATGATCGCGGATATTAATAAAGACACTGTAGATTTTACACCAAACTTTGATGAAACGGAAAAAGAGCCTGTCGTTCTCCCATCCCGTTTTCCAAATCTTCTTGTAAACGGTACTACAGGGATTGCTGTAGGTATGGCTACAAATATTCCGCCTCATAACCTTCGCGAAACCATTAATGGTGTGTTAAAGCTGATTGAAAACCGGGTGGAAAATGACCGGGATACAGGCATTGAGGAGCTTCTTGATGTGATCAAAGGTCCGGACTTTCCTACCGGAGCCATGATCTTAGGACGCAGGGGCATTGAAGAGGCTTACCGCACCGGCCGAGGCAAGATTAAAGTTCGGGCTGTGACGGACATTGAGCCTATGGGCAATAACCGTCAGCGGATCGTAGTAACAGAGCTGCCCTACATGGTGAACAAGGCAAAGTTGATCGAAAAGATCGCTGAGCTTGTCCACGAAAAGCGCATTGAAGGCATTTCCGATTTAAGAGATGAGTCTGACCGCCAGGGGATGCGTGTGGTCATCGAGCTTAAGAAAGATGCCAATGCTAATGTGATCTTAAATCATTTGTATAAACATACCCAGCTTCAGGATTCTTTCGGCGTGATCATGCTGGCTCTGGTGGATAACGTGCCTATGGTGCTGAACTTAAAGCAGATGCTTGAGCTTTATCTGCGCCATCAGGAAGACGTTGTGTCCCGTCGCTGCCGCTATGAGCTGGGAAAGGCTCAGGAGCGGGCACACATTTTGGAAGGTCTGCTTATTGCTCTGGATCACATTGATGAGGTGATTCAGATTATCCGTTCTTCCAAAAATGTAGCAGAAGCAAAGGAACGCTTGATCGCAAGCTTTGCTCTGACCGATGTTCAGGCTCAGGCCATTGTGGATATGCGTCTGAGAGCTCTGACCGGTTTGGAAAGAGAAAAGCTGGAAAGCGAGTACAAAGAGCTTATGGCAAGAATTGAAGAATTAAAGGCCATTTTAGGAGATGAAAAGCTTCTTTTGGGCGTGATTCGTGATGAAATCACCGTGATCCGTGATAAATACGGGGATGACCGGCGTACATCCATTGGCATGGATGATGATGAGATTACCGATGAAGACCTGATCAAGGATGAAAATACAGTGATCACTATGACTCGCTTAGGCTATATTAAGCGTATGACGGAAGATAATTTCCGCAGCCAGAACCGGGGCGGAAAGGGCATTAAGGGGATGGCCACCATTGATGATGATTTTATCGAAGATATGATGATGACCTCCACCCATCACTATATTATGTTCTTTACAAGCAAAGGAAAGGTTTACCGGATCAAAGCCTATGAGATTCCTGAATCTTCAAGGACAGCCCGGGGGACAGCCCTTGTCAATCTTCTCCAGTTGGATGCCGGGGAGCGGATCACAGCGATGATCCCCATTCGGAATTACAGCGATGACAAGTATCTGTTTATGGCCACGAAAAACGGTATGGTGAAAAAGACCGCCATTATGGAATATCAAAACATCCGTAAGTCCGGTCTGACGGCTATTAATCTTCGGGATGATGACGAGCTGATCGAGGTGAAGACTACAGACTGCCATAATGATATTTTCCTGGTGACTCAACATGGCATGTGTATCCGGTTTAATGAAAACGATGTGCGTCCTACCGGCCGGGCGTCCATGGGCGTTATCGGTATGAACCTGGATCCGGACGATGAGGTTGTAGGAATGCAGCTGGATATTCAGGGGGAAGCGCTCCTGATCGCTTCTGAAAACGGTCTTGGAAAGCGGACCATGATGGATAAGTTTGCTGTACAGCATCGTGGCGGCAAGGGTGTAAAGTGCTATAAGATCACTGAGAAAACCGGAAATGTTATTGGCGTGAAGGCTGTGGATGAAGACAGCGAGATCATGCTGATCACTACCGGCGGCATTATCATCCGTATGCCTGTAGACGGCATTTCCATGCTGGACCGGATCACCTCCGGAGTGAAGCTGATCGACATTGATGTGGAAAAGGACATTAAAGTGGCAAGTATTGCCAAAGTTCGCCGGGATGTAGAGAAGGATATTGAGGATACTGTCAACGGGGATTCTCAAGGTGATGAGGATAACTTTGGAGAATAAAATATAATTTTGTGGATAAAACCGCCAAAATATTTGCAGGGTGTGGATATTTTGGCGGTTTTTACATTTATTTTTCAATATTAAAACTTTCCCAAACCTGGTCAAAAATATCCGCGGCCTGTTCCAAAAGATGGAGGCACCGGGTATCCGGTTTTTTGTAAACAGGGCTTAGGCAATCACATCGGTCAGATCCAAAATATTTGGTGAATTTTGTGGCATATTCCGCCGCTGCTTCACGAAGACCCGGTGTCGTGTGAGCGCGATCCTGGATCATTGTCCAGCCCAGGGCTGCGCAGCCGCCGCATAAGGCACCGCAGTTTTTGCCGCAGCCCATACCGCCGCCGAAGCCTCCGATCAGTTTATATGCCTGATCCTGGATATGAAGATCATATTCATCATTTATGGCGTGAAGTATGGATTCGGCACAGTTAAAATCTTTGTTGATAAAGTAATCGTAGATTTTATCTTTTGTCATAGTATTCTCCTCTTCTTATTATTTTGGATGGTTTGAATAAATGATCCGCTGTTCTTTATAAAGTCCGTGATAGCCGGACATCATGTAGCTGACGGAAATGAAAACACCGCCGACACTTTTGTACCGGCGGCTCAAGTTGTATTTTTAAAGGAGGGAGAGGGGGATGAGTGATGCATCCCCCGGTTATGAAAATGAAAAGATTTATATAAAAGTTAATAACAATGAGGGAGGATGTTTATTAACTATGGTTTTATTATAGTGAGCGATTGTGTTCATTCTGTGGACATCTTATGAACCCTCCGTGAAAAAAATCTGAAGAAAAATTTAAAAATATATTCAAATTGTAAATTATTGGCATGAAAATTGCGGTTAGTCCGAAAAGGCGGCGGGAATACTATGGCTTATTGATGGCATTGTGGGATTATTTTAATCTGTAATAGCAAATGTTCTTCCCTTTCCCCTCTCTCTTCAGCTCACCGGATGCCACCAATTTCCGAAGTGCTCCTTCAATCGAACTGACACTGA
>CAZMGH010000036.1:5419-26341 GCA_964565805.1 uncultured Lachnospiraceae bacterium | reverse complement strand
AAATCATTATTTGGCGCATAGATAAAACTTGCCTTACATGCAGAAACAACGGAAATAATAAATTTTTACACAAAGAAAGGACAACGATATGAAAATACTAATAGCAGTACCCACATTTGAAAGTATCAGGCCGGAGACATTCAAGAGCATTTATGGGCTACAGCCCGCCGGTCACTGGCTATTATTCGACTACATCAAGGGCTATGACTGTGCCCGGGCGAGAAATCTGATTGCTAAAGAGTGCGTGCGGGACGGATTCGATGCGGTTCTCATGATTGACTCCGATACGGTCGTTCCGTCTGACGCAATTCGGCACCTGACGGAAGGCGATTGCCCGATTGTGCTTGGGACGTATCCACGGAGAGGAGAAACAGCGGGGTCAGAAATTTTCCTGCCAGGGCAGAGGGACTTTAACGAGCAGAACCGGGTGAAATTTGTCAACATGCCCCATAGCCGTTTTGCGGCAAAAGGCGGCGGTTTCGGGTGCGCGTTTGTGCGAAAAGAAGCATTTGAAAAGATTCCCTATCCATGGTTCCGATATGTGGAATATGATAACGGCTCTGTGCTGTCAGAGGATAATTATTTTTGCTGCCAGGCAACATCTGCGGGACTGGCGATTGAGGCAGACGGCCGGGTGAGATGCGGACATATCGGGGCGGCTATCGCATGGGGCAGATGAAAGGGCGGTGAGAAATATGGAGGACTACATCACACGGAAAGAGCACGAGGAATTTTCAAAACGCATCGACATGGAAGATCGCCGTCTTGGTAAGCGCATATCGGCCGTGGAAGAAGATGTGAAGAAAATCACTGATCTTACCGTCTCGGTCAATAACCTTGCGACCAGCATGAAACAAATGCTGGAAGAACAGAAAAAACAGGGTGAACGACTGGAAAAACAAGGTGAACGGCTGGAAAAACTGGAAGAGGTACCGCTCAAAAATTGGAATACCCTCAAAACAGCAATCTTGACAGCGGTCGGAACGGCCATCGGGACGGGAATCATAACAACGGTAATAAATAACCTAATGAGCTAAGGAAAGGAAGGCGAATTTGATATGAGTGACATTATTTTTGAAATCATCAACCTCATAGTTATGGTCATTGCTGCGGTAGTAGCACGGTATTTTGTGCCTTGGCTGAAAGAGCGGATCGGCACTGAAAAATTGAATGTGATCGCACAGTGGGCCCAGAAAGCCGTCCTCTATGCAGAACAGATCATGACTGCGGCAACAGGAGAGGAAAAGAAAGAAGCCGTGACGGAGATCATCAAGGAAATTGTGGAATACAATAATATTGATGTCACGGATGAACAGATCGACATCCTGATAGAATCTGCGGTAAAACAGATGAATATGACAAAAACCGAAGTCGGAACTACGGCAGTTGTCGGTGAATCAACAGTAAGTTAAGAAAGCGAGGAATAACCTATGAGTAACAGTAGTTTAGTATCTTACACACAAATCAGTCCAAACAAAACAAGCCCACGCACACATGCGATCGATACCATAACGATCCATTGTGTTGTTGGACAGGTTACAGTGGAGCGTCTTGGGGAAATTTTCGCACCATCTTCCAAACAGGCATCCAGCAATTACGGCATTGGGACCGATGGGAAGATTGGAATGTACGTAGAGGAAGGAGATCGTTCCTGGTGCAGTTCCAACGCCGAGAATGACCACAGGGCTATCACGATCGAATGTGCCTCCGATACTACAGATCCGTATGCCATCAATGATGCTGTGTATGCGTCCCTTATTGACCTTTGCGTGGATGTATGCCAGCGCAACGGCATTTCCGAACTGGTATGGTCCACAGACAAGGATACCCGCGTAAATCATCTGAATGGCTGCAATATGACCGTACACAGAGACTACGCCAACAAGTCCTGCCCTGGTGATTACATCTATGAGAGACTTGGCCAGATCGCAGAGGAAGTCAATGCACGGTTGAACGGGGAATCTTCCAGCTCCAGCAGCTCCGATAGTTCATCAAGCTCCGATAGTTCATCAAGCTCCAGCAGTTCAAGTAGCTCCAGTAGTTCATCCAGCTCCAGTACTTCCAGTAGTTCCAGTAGTTCAAGCAGTTCCAGCAAAACTACATTGGATGTTGATGGTTCTTTTGGCCCGGCAACCGTTAAACGCAGCCAGGAATATTTCGGGACAACAGTAGATGGTATTGTATCTAATCAGCCATCAGCGAACAAGAAATATTTGTATTCTGCATATGAAGGATGCTGGGAATTTAAGTCTAGCGGATACGATGCAGGCAGTTCAATGATCAAGGCATGGCAGACATCTTTAAAGAACAAGGGATATTATACTGGCGATATTGACGGATGGTGCGGTCAGCTCACAGTAACAGCTATCCAGAATTGGCTTTCAGACCTTGGATTGTATACAGGCGACATCGATGGCTCTATGGGACCTGCAACCGTCAAAGCATGGCAGACTTATCTTAATAACAATTAATATGCAGCTCATTAACTTTATCCTAAGTTTTGCAAAAAAATATTGCCCCGGGAATTAATCTCGGGGCAGTTTTTGTATCATCTCCGTGGCAAATTTCGTGGCAAATTTCGTGGCAATTTTTTAAAAAAACGATAGTTATTATATATAATTCACGATTATAATCAAGAGAAGTAAACATGCCGGAAACCCTTAATTTTACTGGATTCCCGGCATTTTTTATAATTGTGAGTTATAAAACTAGTTAATGCGGATGACAGGAATCGAACCTGCACACCGAAGTACCAGATCCTAAGTCTGGCGCGTCTGCCAGTTCCGCCACATCCGCATAATGAGACATCGGGGGTTTGAACCCCGGACACCCAGATTAAAAGTCTGGTGCTCTACCAACTGAGCTAATATCCCGTAACAACATAAATGCAGGGCCGTTGATTACCCTGCAAACTGGGCTAGCTGGATTCGAACCAGCGTAATGCAGGAGTCAAAGTCCTGTGCCTTACCGCTTGGCGATAGCCCATTAAAAATTCGTTCTGTGAAACGATATTTATCATAGCAAACCCAGACGTTTTTGTCAACAGTTTTCACCGGTATAAATTTTGCCTGTATAAATTTTATCCGCCGGGCTATCCTAATGAGATAGGAAAAAAATCCTATGGTAGATATTGAGTGTAAAGCAAATCATTCGCTTAGCCGTCTGTTAAAACTATTTGTCAGAGAATGATTTGAAAATAGGATTAAATGGTTGACAATTTTGTGACATTTCATTTATAATGGTAAGACAGAATGTTTTATTGAGAACAAGATCATCTGCTAATAGCAGGATATGCTGCAGAGGGCACATTCATTGCCTGTATTCAAGAGTCCTGTAGTTTTTATTCATTTCGCGCTCTTTGTCGGGAAAAGGTTGGGTTCACATTTCCACGGACAAACAGATTTAATCCCCAGGTTGTACCTGAAAAATTGTTATTATTATATTAAGAATTAATCCGATGTTTCTTTCGGAGGATGATTTTTACCATTTTTTATATTAGAGAGGTGGGTGGCTTATGGCTGAGAGAGATATTAATGAAATCACACCGGAGATTTTAGACTATGCCCATATGTGCAATGATAGTGGTGTGATCAATCCAGAACTTTACACAAAGTATGATGTAAAACGGGGGCTTAGAGATATTAACGGAAAGGGTGTCGTAGCTGGACTGACACATATTTCCGATATTATTTCTTCAAAGGTTGTAGACGGAAAGTCTGTACCCTGTGACGGCGAGCTGTATTTTAGAGGAATCAATATTAATGATATTGTCCATGGATTTATCAGCGAAAAGCGGTTTGGGTTTGAAGAGGTGGCTTATCTGCTTTTGTTTGGCGCTCTGCCGGATAAGGCCCAGTTGTCAGAGTTTAAGAAAGTACTATCTTCCTATCGTTCCCTTCCTACAAATTTTGTCCGGGATGTTATTATGAAGGCTCCAAGTAATGACATGATGAATACTTTGGCCCGCAGTGTTTTGACTTTGTATGCATATGACGATAAGCCAGATGATACGACCATTCCTAATGTGCTGCGTCAGTCTCTGATGCTTATCAGCGTATTCCCTATGCTGTCAGTTTATGGCTATCAGGCTTATAATCATTATATTTGCGGGGACAGTTTCTATATACATAACCCGGATCCGGAGCTTTCCACGGCTGAGAATATCCTGCGCATGCTCCGTCCGAATATGAGTTATACGGCTGTGGAAGCAACGGTACTGGATCTTGCCCTGGTGCTTCATATGGATCATGGCGGCGGTAATAACTCTACATTTACGACCCATGTAGTTTCCTCCTCCGGTACGGATACTTATTCTACCATTGCGGCATCCCTTGGTTCATTAAAGGGTCCAAAGCATGGCGGCGCTAATATTAAGGTAGTAGAGATGTTCCAGGATATGAAGGAGCATTTAAGAGATCCTAAGGATGAGGATGAAGTGAGAGCTTATTTGAAAAAGCTGCTCCATAAAGAAGCCTTTGATAAGAAGGGGCTTATTTATGGTATGGGCCATGCGGTGTATTCTATTTCTGACCCGAGAGCAACGATTTTTAAATCCTTTGTTGAAAAGCTTGCTGTTGAAAAGCATAGAGAGAATGATTTTGAACTGTATTCTATGATCGAACGGTTGGCTCCGGAAGTAATCGCGGAAGAACGCCGTATTTATAAAGGAGTCAGCGCTAATGTTGACTTTTACAGCGGCTTTGTTTACAGTATGCTGGATCTGCCTACCAAGCTGTTTACACCTATGTTTGCCACCGCGCGTATTGTGGGCTGGAGCGCTCACCGTATTGAAGAGCTGATTAATTCAGATAAGATCATCCGCCCGGCTTACAAGGCGGTTCAGGAGCATTTGCCTTATGTTCCTTTGGAGGAAAGATAGAAGGCGGTCTGAATAGGGGCACAGATTCGCAGATAATGGAGATGGATCATATTATGGAAATCGAGAGAAAGTTTCTTATTAAAAGAATGCCTGAAGATTTGACCCAGTATCCGTGCCATCAGATTGAACAGGGATATTTGTGTACGGATCCGGTAGTGCGGATCCGGCGCAAGGATCATGAGTATTTTCTTACTTATAAATCTTCCGGATTAATGGCCCGCCAGGAATATAACCTAGATTTGAATGAAACGGCCTATAATCATTTAAAGAAGAAGATCGACGGCAACCTTATTAAGAAAAAAAGGTACTGCATCCCGCTAAAAAGTTTTTTGACTGTGGAATTGGATGTGTTTGAAGGGGCTTTTTCAGGGGTGATCATTGCGGAGGTGGAATTTGCCACCGTGGATGAGGCCCAAAGGTTTGATCCGCCGGAATGGTTCGGTCAGGAAGTGACCTGGTCGCCAAAGTACCATAACAGCACGTTAAGTCAGGCGGATCCGGATGCTTATAAAAGATAGCTTTTGTATGCCGGAAATTTTTTCAACCCGTTTCGGCCAGGGGCTTTCATGGGACTGTAACAAACTTCCAACATATATTTGCCGTTTTCTATGACAAGTACGAAGCGCCCCGGCGATGCCGGAGGCGCTTCGTCTCTACTTTATGAATTTATACAGGACGTTTGTTTTAAGTGAGACAGACATCCTTCACAGATCTTGCTCTCTTCATTTCCTTCCTTTCCGGCCATCCTTTAAGGCCATATAGGTATCCTCTTGAGGGACTTTCACCCTGCGATTGCGCTGATAAAGATTTCAATGCCGATAAATATAAGAATAGCGCCGCCAAAGATGGACGCTTTGCCGGCCAGTTTTGTGCCGAATTTTTTGCCGATGTACACGCCGCAGGTACAGATGATAAAGGTGACTGCGCCGATGATCAGCGCTTCAACGATAGCTTCGGTCCATGAAAGCTGGGCAATGGTAAAGCCCACAGACAAAGCGTCAATGGATGTAGCTATGCCCTGGACCAAAAGAGCGGTAAAGCCTACGGTAGGATTTTCTTTTTCTCCGTCTTTGCTTTTGATCCCTTCCAGCAGCATTTTCCCGCCAATAAAGCACAGGAGAATCAAAGCGATCCATGGGATAAATTTCTGGAAGGATTCAAACAGGTTTGAAATGGTGTGGACGCAGAAATAGCCGATCAAAGGCATGAGAATCTGGAAAAATGTAAATGTGGCGGAGATGCCAAGCATTTTCTTCTTTCTCATGGAGGGATCGTTGAGTCCATTGGCCATGGAAACAGAAAAGGCGTCCATGGCAAGACCTACGCCAAAGGCAACGGCATTAAGAAAAAACATAAAATCCATTTTTCTTCCTCCAATTGTAACGATTCAGGACGGTACTGAATTGTTATGTCCGATTTAAGGTTTTAAAGGATCAGAATTCTTTTAAATGCTCACCTCCTTCATGGGAACAGCGCATGGCGGCCGCTTGCCAGGCGTATCGCGCAAAAAAAACTCAGGTACAGCTGTACGAGCAATACCTGAGTCCCGTAATTAAAAAAAGAGATCCATGTATCACTCAACGGCCATACATGAGTCTCGCATATTAAAGCAAGCCAGGCAGATCTGCCAGCATGTTGACTTGCTGCGCATGAAAGCGCTTGCTACTCCCTCAATCATATTTTGCTATCCTATCATGATTTTCTTAAAAAGTCAATAGAGTATGTTCGTTTTTTTTCTGCCGCATCTTGAAATTGGACGGATTTTCCCTTAAAATTCCCCTAAAATGGCCTTTAAAATGTAAATTTCTCTATTTACATATTTGAAATGCTATAATATAATAAGCTTTAGAGTGCGTAAAAATAGGTGTATATACGGCGAGACTTACAGAACAGCGGCCTGGCAGCCGGTCATGAGATGGGGGTTGCTTTGCGCTTCGTGCCCGCGATTGTCTCATCAGATAAAGGATTACGCAAATATCAAGGAGGATTTAATCATGAGTGTACAAATTGAAATGTTAGAGAAGAATATGGTCAAACTGACCATTGATGTTCCGGCGGAAGAATTTGAAAAAGCGATTACAAAAGCTTACAATAAAAATAAAGGTCAGATTTCCATTCCTGGTTTCAGAAAGGGCAAAGTGCCTCAGATCATGGTAGAAAGAATGTATGGTCCGGCCATCTTCTACGAGGAAGCTGCCAACTATGTAATGCCTGAAGCCTATGAAAAGGCTGCTGAGGAATCCAACCTGGACATCGTTTCCAGACCTACGATTGATGTAACACAGATGGAAAAAGGTAAGGATTTCATTTTCACAGCAGAGGTTGCTATTAAACCGGAAGTAACTCTGGGACAGTATAAGGGCATTGAAGTTGAAAAGACAGAGATCACTGTAACTGATGAGGAAGTAGACGCTGAGATTAAGAAGACTCAGGAGCAAAACTCCAGAGAGATCAGTGTAGACCGTCCTGCTGAAAAAGGCGATACAGTAGTAATCGACTATGCAGGTACTATTGACGGTGAGGCGTTTGACGGCGGCTCTGATAAGGGACATTCCCTTGTTCTTGGCTCTAACTCCTTCATACCCGGATTTGAAGATCAGTTAGTTGGTGTCACAGCAGGATCTGATGTGGAGGTTCATGTAACCTTTCCTGAGGATTACCATGCAAAAGATCTTGCCGGCAAGGAAGCTGTATTTGCCTGTACTGTTCATGAAGTGAAGACAAAGGAGTATCCGGAAATCGATGATGAGTTCGCTCAGGATGTTTCCGAGTTTGATACACTGGCTGAATATAAGGAGGACGTTAAGAAACATATTACTGAAAGAAAAGAAAATGAAGCCAAATCTGCAAAACAGCAGAAGGTTATGGATCAGGTCATTGAAAACGCAGTAATGGAGATTCCCGACGCTATGGTAGATACTCAGGCTGCCAACATGGTGGATGAGTATGCTCAGAGACTGGGCTACCAGGGCCTTTCTCTGGATCAGTACTTTAAGTTTACCGGCTTAAATGACCAGACATTAAAGGAACAGTTAAAGCCTCAGGCATTAAAGAACATTCAGAGCCGCCTCGTTCTTGAAGCAGTGATCGCTGCCGAGGGCATTGAAGTTTCTGACGATGAGTTTAATGCTGAAATTGAGAAAATGGCATCCACTTATCAGATGGAAGCTGATAAAGTAAAAGAGCTTCTTGGTGAAGAGGGCACAGAAAATATTAAGAAAGATCTGGCTGCACAGAAAGCTGTTGAATTTGTAGCGGACGCGGCTGTTGAAAAGTAATCATTCATTTCCATGCCCCATTGGGGCGGCAGATACGACATGAGATTCAGATCAGTCATATTTCATCCGGCAGGGCATGCATTTTGCTGTCCTGCCGTTAGAAGACAGGAGGAATTAGTATGAGTTTAGTACCTTATGTCATTGAACAGACAAGCAGAGGGGAGCGTTCCTACGACATTTTTTCCAGATTGTTAAAGGATCGTATTATCTTTCTTGGTGAAGAGGTCACAGACACTTCTGCAAGTCTTATTGTATCCCAGCTTTTATTCCTGGAATCTGAGGATCCGGGGAAAGACATCAGTCTTTACATTAACAGCCCCGGCGGATCCGTGTCCGCAGGTCTGGCCATTTATGACACTATGAACTACATTAAGTGTGACGTGTCTACCATCTGCATGGGTATGGCTGCCAGCATGGGAGCTTTTCTTCTTTCAGGAGGAACAAAGGGCAAGCGTTTCGCGCTGCCTAACTCTACGATTATGATCCATCAGCCTTCCGGCGGCGCTCAGGGACAGGCCACAGATATTAAGATCGTAGCTGACCGGATCATTGAGACTCGCAAGCAGTTAAACCGTATCCTTTCTGAGAACACAGGACAGCCTCTTTCCCAGATTGAGATCGATACAGAAAGAGATAACTATATGAGCGCTGAAGAAGCAAAGGCTTATGGCCTGATTGACGATGTTATTAAAAATAGAATGTGAGGTTAGCCTATGGCAGGTCGTATGGATGACAAAAAGTTACAGCCCAGGTGCTCTTTTTGCAATAAGACCCAGGATCAGGTCCGCAAGCTGATTGCCGGGCCAAACGCTTATATCTGCGATGAGTGCGTAGATATTTGCGCGGAGATTATTAATGAGGAATTTGAAGATGAGCAGGATTACGGGGATATTAACTTGTTAAAGCCTGTGGAGATCAAAAATTTCCTGGATCAGTATGTCATCGGACAGGAAGACGCAAAAAAGGTATTGTCCGTGGCTGTTTACAACCACTACAAGAGGGTTATGGCAGTAAAGGATCCGGATATTGAGCTTCAAAAGAGTAATATTATTATGGTAGGTCCCACAGGTTCCGGTAAGACTTTGCTGGCACAAACACTGGCAAAACTTTTAAATGTACCTTTTGCCATTGCCGATGCAACAGCTTTAACTGAAGCCGGTTATGTGGGTGAGGATGTGGAAAATATCCTGTTAAAACTGATCCAGGCGGCAGACTATGATATTGAGCGTGCTCAATATGGTATTATTTACATTGACGAGATCGATAAGATCACACGTAAGTCGGAAAATGTTTCTATTACAAGGGATGTTTCCGGTGAAGGCGTTCAGCAGGCTCTTTTAAAGATCCTGGAGGGTACCATTGCCAGCGTTCCGCCTCAAGGCGGACGCAAGCATCCTCATCAGGAGTTTATCCAGATTGATACTACAAATATCCTGTTTATCTGCGGCGGCGCTTTTGATGGGCTGGAAAAAGTGGTTGAGTCCCGAATCGGCAAAAAGTCCATTGGATTTAATGCGGAGATCGGCATGATTCAGAATGAGGTGAATGTAGGCGAGCTGTTAAGAAAAGCTCTTCCGGAAGACTTTGTAAAGTACGGATTGATTCCTGAATTTATCGGACGTGTTCCGGTGAGCGTGGCATTGGATCAGCTGGATGAAGAGGCATTGATCCGCATCTTAACGGAGCCAAAGAGCGCCATTACAAAACAGTATAAGCGTTTATTTGAATTAGATGGTATTTCTTTGGACTTTGAGCAGGGAGCCATTGAGGCGATTGCTAAAAAAGCCATGGAGAGAAAAACCGGCGCCAGAGGTCTTCGTGCCATTATGGAAAGTACCATGATGGATATGATGTTCTCCCTTCCTTCTGAGGAACAGGTGGAACACTGCCTGATCACCAGAGATGTGGTGGAAAAGGGTGAACCGCCGGTCTTGGCTTATGGAGATCGGGTGGTTGTCAAAAAACCTGCAGCGCGGAAACTGCCTAAGAAAAACAGCGGCGAAATCGCGTAAAGGCGGGAGCGGATTTCCAGCGGCCTGCGTACTATGGGCGGAGAAAACATTTTTGACGCCCTTACTATACAACAATACATACAAAAGATAAAAAGAAAGGCTGTGGCAGATGTCTGACACAGCCTTTATCAGGTGAGAAAAATGAGTGAAATTAATTATACATTGCCGGTGATTCCCCTTCGAGGCATGACAGTGCTTCCGGATATGACCATCCATTTTGATGTGAACCGGAAAAGATCCATTAAGGCTCTGGAAGCGGCCATGGTAGAAGAACAAAATGTTTTTCTTGTGGCCCAGCTGGATCCGGAAACAGATTATCCGGCTCAGAAGGATCTTCATAGTATGGGAACAGTGGCAAAGATCAAGCAACTGGTAAAGCTCCCCCAGGATACAGTGCGGGTGCTTGTGGAAGGTTTGTTTCGGGGACGACTGGATGAGCTGATCAAGGAAGAGCCTTTTATGGCAGCTGAGGTGACTATTTTCCAGGATGAAAACCGTCCGGACGAGATTCACGGGGCAGCCATGGTCCGGTATTTAAGAAACCAGCTGGAAACCTACGTGTCTGTCAACAGCCAGTTTAGCGCTGAGATGGGGCGGAAGCTGGAAAATGAAGAAGATGCGGTAAGGCTGATCAATCAGCTGGCTATTAACATTCCTATGGACTACAGGGAGCAGCAGCGGCTTTTAGAGGCTGTGGATATTCAGGAGCGATTTGAAACACTGAGTTCCCTTATGGACCGGGAAGCGGACATTATACGTATCAATAAGGAAATTGCGCAGAAAGTGAAAGAGCGGGTGGATAAAAGCCAGCGGGAATATGTTTTAAGAGAGCAGCTTCGTGTCATCCGGGAGGAATTGGGAGAAAATAATCTGACCTCTGAGGCAGAGGAATTCGAGCAGGCATTAAAAAAGCTGAAGGCGGATAAATCTGTTAAGGCAAGGATTTCTAAAGAAATCGGCCGGTTTAAGTCTACCGGGTATAATCCGTCGGAAAACGGCGTGCTCAGAGGCTATATTGAGACTCTTCTGGAAATGCCCTGGAATAAGGCAGGAAAAGATAACTCGGATACGAAAAAGGCGGAGGCTATCCTTCGGGCGGATCATTACGGCCTTGAAAAGGTAAAGGAGCGCATTGTGGAATATTTGGCAGTGCGCCACCTGGCTAAAAAGGGAGATGCCCCTATCCTTTGCCTGGTAGGACCGCCGGGAACAGGAAAAACGTCTATCGGCCGGTCTGTAGCCCGCGCCCTGAACAAAGAATATGTGCGTATCAGCTTAGGAGGCGTTCATGATGAGGCAGAGATCCGGGGGCACCGGAAGACTTATGTGGGAGCCATGCCGGGACGTATTGCCACAGCATTAAAAACTGCCGGAGTCAACAACCCGGTGATGCTTCTGGATGAAGTGGATAAGGTGGGAAATGATTACAAGGGGGATCCTTTCGCGGCTCTCCTTGAGGTTTTAGACAGTGAGCAGAATAATAAATTCCGGGATAACTATATTGAAATCCCTATCGACCTTTCCAATGTACTGTTCATTGCCACAGCCAACACAGTGTCCACGATTCCCAGACCCCTTCTGGACCGTATGGAAGTGATTGAGATTGGAAGCTATACGGAAAATGAGAAGATTCACATTGCCCGGGAGCATCTTATACCAAAGCAGCTGGAGCGCCACGGCTTTAAGGCAAAGCAGATTTCCATCAGCGACAAGGCTTTGGAAAAGATCATTATGAATTATACCCGGGAGGCCGGAGTCCGAGGCCTGGAGCGGCGCATTGGGGATATATGCAGAAAGTGCGCGAAAAAGGTTATGTCCTCCAATGTGAAAAGCATAAAGATCACAGAGAAAAATTTGGAAAAGTATCTTGGAAAACCAAGATATACTTTTGATCTGGCCAATACTAAAAATGAGATTGGTGTTGTCCGGGGATTGGCCTGGACCAGTGTGGGAGGCGATACCCTTTCCGTGGAAGTGAATGTCCTTCCCGGCACAGGAAAGTTTGAGCTTACGGGACAGCTGGGGGATGTGATGAAAGAGTCCGCCCGGGCCGGCATCAGCTATATTCGTTCCATGATCTTTAAATACGGTATTGATAAGGAATTTTTTGAAAATAATGATATACATATCCATATTCCGGAAGGGGCTGTGCCTAAGGACGGTCCATCTGCGGGAATCACTATGGCTACGGCCATGATTTCTGCTATTATTAAGCGTAAGGTAAGAGCAGATGTGGCTATGACGGGAGAAATCACCTTGCGGGGACGTGTCCTGCCCATTGGCGGACTGAAGGAAAAAGTGCTGGCAGCGAAGATTGCCAAGATTAAGACAGTGATCGTTCCGGATGCCAACCGCCAGGATATTGAAGAATTGGAAAAAGAGATCACCGATGGCATTGAGATCCGTTTTGTATCGGTGATGGATGAGGTGCTGGATATGGCCCTCTGCCCGGAAGGAGAGTGAAAAGCATGCATGTGATCAAAAGTGTTAATCTGGAAACCGTCTGTGGAATTACCAGTAAGCTTCCGGGAAATATCCACCCAGAGGTAGCCTTTGCGGGAAAGTCTAATGTAGGGAAGTCTTCTCTCATTAACGCTTTGATGAACCGGAAGTCTTATGCCAGGATTTCCCAGCAGCCGGGAAAGACTCAGACCATTAACTTTTATAATATTAATGATGAAATTTATTTTGTGGACCTTCCCGGTTACGGGTATGCCAGAGTGTCAAATGAGATCAAGGCTAAGTGGGGACGGATGATTGAAAACTATCTCCAAAGATCCATGCAGCTTTGTCTTGTGTTTTTGCTTATTGATATTCGCCATGAACCGTCCCAAAATGATAAGCATATGTACTCCTGGATCGTGGAAAACGGTTTTTATCCTGTGATCATTGCCACAAAGGCAGACAAAATCAAGCGAAGCCAGCTGGCCAAGCATATGAAAATGCTCCGCCAGGGCCTTAACGTGGCTGAAGGCACCCCGATGGTGGCATTTTCCGCCCTGACCAAGCAGGGGAGAGATGAGATTTGGGAATTGATAGAAACCTACGCCCTGGGTCAGGGACTGGAGGCGGAAGCCGAAGCGGATAAGGCCGCCGCGGCGGAGGATGGGGAGAGCCGGGACCAGACCGCGGAACCGGGCCAGGCCTCAGAGGCGCCCCAGGTTGATTCGGCTCTAAAATGATGGACGACCCCTATATATGAGAAAAGGTCATTTATAACCGAACTGGGGGCCTATTCCGATTTTTAACTTAACATTAAAGTCTGTATCAGATAGCTGTAGATGTCCGCGTTTTTCTTGCTCCAGTTGTCGCATATGGCGATGGCCTGCTCCTTTGTGGTGACGCTTAAGGAGAGGGCGATCAGCTTGTGATGGCCTTCCCGAACCTCGCAGTTGACAATAAAAAGATCCGGCTTCTCCTGGTAATAATCCGCAATAGTTTCGCTTTCGCTGCGAAGCCGATAGTGATGCTTCTGGAGGAAAACATCCACGTCATCTTTCATGGCCTGAGGAATATTGGAACCAAAGTATTCCAGCGTTTCCTGGCCGGAAGGGGTAATGGTATAGTGTGAGCTGTTGCGGACCTGCCGGGAGCGTATGAACTCAGCATCCGTAAGCTCATTCAGGGCCTGCTGGAGCGTAAAGTAATTGGTATAACCTTTGTTAAGGAAAAATTCCGAGATCTGGGAATTGGTCAAAGGGAAATCTACTTTGTCAAGCATGTATAAAACGATCAGCTTATATGTCGTCAGTGAATCCGTCACAGACTCACTCTCCTTTCTATGTTTATGGGCTGGGAACCAGCCCATAAGGGTATCCCCTTGTGGGATTTCATTATTAATGGGCTGGTTTCCAGCCCATTAGAGCATTACCGGGGAAAGCGCCGCCCCTGCCAGGTCTGCCGGTCTTTAAATGCTTTATGGATGTAATTCATTACGTATTTTTTATGGCCGCTCCAGGTGGGAGCGATGAGCAAGCTTTTGGGGCCGTCCCCGGTGATCCGGTGAATCACCATGTCCGGCGGCAGCACTTCAATACACCGGATCAACAAGTCGGTATATTCTTCCAGTGTCAATATGTGGAAAGGTTCCTTCTCATAAAGCTCCGCCAGGTCGGTATTTTTTAATACATGAAGCAGCTGGGGCTTAATGCCCTGGACATGCTGCCTTGCCAGGTAAAGGGCTGTGGCCTCCATGTCCTCAGCCCTTTCGCCCGGCAGGCCCAGGATCGTATGGACGATTACCGGAAGATTCCGCTCTTTTAGGATACCTAAGGCCTCCTCGAAGGCGGGTAAAGAGTAGCCCCGTCGGATCCGGCGGGCCGTATCCTCATGGATGGTCTGAAGTCCCAGCTCGATCCATACCGGCTTTATGTAAGATAGCTCCTGTAAAAAATCACCAATCTCCGGCGAGATACAGTCCGGCCGTGTGCCAATAGAGATGGCAGAAACCTCCGGATGGAGGGCTGCCGGCATGTAGATCTGGCGCAGCCGAGAGAGGGGCGCATAAGTGTTCGTATAGGCCTGAAAGTAGGCAATATACCGGTTCCCTGTGCGCTTCCCCTGTAAAAGTTTTTTACCCTCCCGGATCTGGTCATCAAGGCTTTGGCCGCGGCGGGCGGCAAAATCTCCGGAACCGCCCTGGCTGCAGAATATACAGCCGCGGGTTCCTAAGGCGCCGTCCCGGTTTGGACAGGTAAAGCCGCCGTCAATGGCCAGCTTATAAATCTTTTCATGAAAGACTTCCTTTAGATAACAGTCCAGGGAATAGTAAGGCTTTCCATTCCAGCGGACCACAGCCTCCCTGTAGCAGGAGATGGCGGGAGACGGTGTGGCCTCCTGGCCTTTCTCTGTTATGGATACGGCAGATCCGGCCGCTGCCGGATGGCAGGCCAGTCCGCCTTTAGATACTGCAGGATCAGTCACGAATATGATTCATAACTGCCTTGCTGACAGCTTCTACAGCCCGAGGATCAAAAGCGTAAGGCATAATATTATTCTCTGAAAGCTCTTCATCTGAAACAAGAGAGGCCAGAGCCTGGGCAGTGGCCAGCTTCATTTCTTCAGTAATCTGGCGAGCCCGGCCTTCCAGAGCGCCTTTAAAGATGCCGGGGAAGGCGACCACGTTATTGATCTGATTGGGGAAATCCGAACGACCGGTACCTACCACACGGGCCCCGGCAGCTTTTGCTATGTCAGGCATGATCTCCGGCACAGGATTGGCCATGGCAAAAATAATGGCATCCTTGTTCATGGACCGGACCATTTCCTCTGTGACTATGTTTGGGGCAGAAACGCCAATAAAAATATCCGCGCCTTTTAGGGCGTCAGCCAGAGTTCCGGTCTGGCCTTCCAGGTTGGTCACTTCACACATTTTTTCCTGCATCCAGTTTAAGCCTTCGTAGGCTTTGCTGATAATGCCGTACCGGTCGCACATGGTAATATGCTTAAATCCATAGGTCAAAAGGAGCTTTGTAATAGCAATGCCGGCAGAGCCTGCGCCATTGACAACCACCTTACAGTCTTCTTTTACCTTTCCGGTGACCCGAAGGGCATTGATCACACCGGCCAGGACCACGATGGCTGTACCGTGCTGATCGTCATGGAAGACGGGAATGTCCAGCAGTTCTTTTAAACGTTCTTCAATTTCAAAGCATCTGGGGGCAGAAATATCCTCCAGGTTAATACCGCCAAAAGCGGGGGCAATATGAACCACAGTTTTAATGATTTCCTCTGTGTCCTGGGTATCCAGGCAGATGGGAAATGCGTTCACATTGGCAAAAGCTTTAAATAATGCCGCTTTTCCTTCCATAACCGGCATGGCGGCCAGAGGACCGATATTTCCCAGACCTAAGACGGCGCTTCCATCAGAAACGACAGCTACAGTGTTGGCTTTTAAAGTGTAAGTGTAAGCAGCAGAAGGATCCTTTGCGATCACCTTGCAAGGCTCGGCAACCCCCGGGGTGTAGGCCAGAGCCAGATCTTCGCGGCTTTTTACTTGGCATTTGGGAACAGTGTCGATTTTTCCTTGCCATTGTTCATGGACTAACAGTGCTTTTTCATTATTTGTCATAATCTTCATCCTTTTTTCTTTCTTTGTCCGTTGACTTTATTCTATCACAGAATTAAAAACCCGGCAATAACAAGCCGCCATTCTCAGGAGAAGGTGAACGTTTGTTACAATTTACAGGCCGCCGGGCAGATGGGCTGTTTCCGGCGGCCTGTGAATTAAGCCCTAGGATGTGCGCAGGATCAAGGGCGTGTCCAGAAGGATCTGGGGGCTGGGAATGGTCTGGCGACTTAAATGGGCTAAAAGCATGGAAAGACAGTGGCTGGCCATATCTTCCATAGGCAGATAGACGGTACTTAATGGAGGGATAGAGTACATGGCGTGCTCTTTTTCACCATTTCCGATACTGATCACAGAGACTGTTTCAGGTACGGAAATCTTTGCCTGGTTTAGGGCAAAAAGACAGCCATAGGCTGCGGCATCGGACAGACAGTAAATACCATCGCAGCCCCGGCCATCATCCAGGATGCGGCGGGTCATTGCAGCGCCGGATTCCGGCGTGTTCTGGCCGTGGAGAATATGGTCTTTCTCCACCGAGATCCCATAGCCTGCCATGGCGGTGACAAAGCCTTCCACCCGCTGTTCCATGCCTGGAAATGTAATGTCTGAGGCTAGGATCCAAGGCGCGGATTTGCCTCTTTGGAAAAGTCCCTCTGCCGCCAGAGCGCCCATACGGCGATTGTTCACAGTTACGCTGTAAAAGCCGGGCAGATGGCGGTTATATAAAACAACAGGCATGGGAAAAAAGGCATTTTTAATAAAATCCATGTCCGCCTGGGAAATATTTGCCAGAATTGCTGCATGAAAACGGCGTCCGGTAAGAAGGGCCTTCTGCTGGTCCAGATGATCTGTATCATAGGGGTAAACGGTAATTTCATAAGGTATATCCGTAGTTTGCCGGATCATTTCCAGACCGTTTAAAAACCGGGAGAGCATAGTGGTGCGAAAATCCTTGGCCCAGTAAAGGGCGATGGTATAGGGGGAGTTTTTCTCCCCTTCCCGAAGCGTACGGGCGGCAATGCTGGGCTGATACCCAAGCTCCTTTACGGCCTGCCACACTTTTTGGCAGGTTTTTTCGGAAATTTTCCGCTCCTGGCTTTTTCCGTTAAGGATAATAGACACTGTGCTGGCGGAAACGCCTGAGGCTTTGGCAATATCTTTTACAGTAACCATGATCATGTTCCTTTCTGATGCTACGGGATTTGAGTTCATCTTTCTTCTTCATGATAAATAATCTCCGGAAATAATGCAAGGAGAAATCCTTTTGCAGGCTGAATCATTGTACCTGTCCACGGACAGGTATGACGGAAGGACTACACAGTATTTTCACAATTTCATCAAAAAATGTTCACAATGATTCCAATGATTGAACACACTTGACTCTTAAAATAGACTAGAATGAACAAGAAGGAGGCTCATACGGAATGATAGAGGTTAAAAATCTCGTAAAGAAGTATGGTGACCACGTTGCAGTGGATCATTTAACCTTCACCGTGGAAAAGGGACAGATTTATGGATTTCTCGGTCCCAACGGTGCAGGAAAATCAACGACCATGAATATTATGACCGGCTATATTGGAGCTACAGAGGGAGAAGTGCTCATCGATGGTCATGATATTCTCAAAGATGCCGAGGCTGCAAAACGATGCATCGGATACCTTCCTGAAATCCCTCCGGTATACCCGGATATGACAGTGGAAGAATATCTGCAGTTTTCGGCAGAGCTTAAAGGAATAAAGAAAGAGGCGCGGGAGGCTCAGATTGAAAAGGTCATGCGTATGACTCAGGTGGAAGAGGTGGCCAACCGGTTGATCAAAAACCTGTCCAAAGGCTACCGTCAGCGTGTGGGCCTGGCTCATGCGATCATGGGATTTCCTCCCATTATCATTCTTGACGAACCTACAGTAGGCCTGGATCCCAAGCAGATCATTGAAATCCGCGAACTGATCAAGAAACTGAGCAAGGAGCATACGATTATTTTAAGCTCCCATATTCTTTCAGAGATCAGTGAGGTATGTGATTATGTTATGATCATTGCTCGGGGAAAGCTTATAGCAAGCGATACGACGAAGAACCTGACAAAGATGATGCAGGGACAGAATGTTTATGACTTTCTCGTTAAGGGCAGCGAAAAACAGGTAAGAGAAGCCTTGGGACGGGTCCGCGGCATATCAAAGCTGGATATAAAGCCCTCCGGAGAAGCCGGGATCGTGGACGTTACAGCAGAGTGCCAGAGCGGGCCGGAAGATGGCCGGGAATTGGGAGAAATGCCGGGCAAAGGGGAAAAACGCATGGATTACCGGGAAGAAATCTTTTATGCCCTTGCTCATGCAGAGTGCCCGATGATGGCATCCTCCAAGTATGTATCCCTGGAGGATATTTTCCTTGAACTGACAGAAGAGCACCAAAATACTCGTTCAAAGAAGTCTAAACGCCGCTTTTTGGCAAAACGCCAGAAGGAAGAGGCTAAACGGGAAGATCCTGCAGATCCGGAAAGCGTGGAATCTGTCCGGGACGAAGAGGATCCGGAAAGTACGGGAGCAGCTGAGGACGTAATGGTTTCGGAAAATATGGAAGCGCCGGAAATAACCCGGGAAAATGCACAGGAGGTAGAAGATCATGGCAGCAATTTATAAAAAAGAAGTACGTTCCTACTTTACATCAGTGATTGGCTGTGTATTTGTGGCATTTGCCCTGGTCATTATCAGTCTTTATTTTTTTGCCAATAACCTGTACGGCGGTTATCCCTATTTTGGATATTCCTTGTCTGCCACAATCGTAGTCTTTTTGATCCTGATCCCTATACTGACCATGAGAAGTATGGCGGATGACCGGAGACAAAAGACAGATCAGATGCTTCTCACTGCGCCAATCAGTACATGGAAGATCATTTTTAGTAAATATCTGGCCATGATCACTGTGTTTATGGTACCGGTGTGCGTTATTTTATTTTACCCGATGATCATGGCAGCCTACGGCACTATTTCCTATACTATGGCTTATGCCTCGATCTTCGGCTTTGCGATCATGGGATTTATGTGTATTGCCTTGGGTATGTTTATTTCTTCGATTACAGAAAGCCAGGTTATTGCTGCGGTGCTGACATTCCTTGCTTTATTTGTATCTTATATGGCTGAAGCTATCGCGGATCTGATTCCTACAACCGCGTCCGTGTCGATGATCGCGTTTATGATCCTTGTGATCGCCGCGGCTCTGCTGGTGTACTATATGACCCAAAGCTATGTGCTGGGAGGCGCCGTAGGCGTTATCGGTATTGTGATCATTGCGGTTATGTATTTAGTAGATTCCTCAACCTTCCAGGGCGCTTTTGGAAATCTTATCAGCGCTCTGTCATTGACCGGGCATTTTTACAATTTCTGTTCCGGCCTGATTGATATTCCGGGGATCGTTTATTATCTTTCCGGCAGCTTTCTGTTTTTATTCTTGGCAGATCAGGCTGTGGAAAAACGTCGTTGGTGTTAAGGAGGTTCCAGGAAAATGAAGAAATATTTGAATTTTAACGGAAAACAGTTCCGGCAGGGATCCTACAGTAGCGTTCTTATTGTGATCGTTATTGCTATTGTGATTGTTATCAATCTGGCAGCTTCCCAGATCCCGTCCCAATATGCCCAGCTGGATATAACAGATAACCAGATGTACAGTATTGGGGACCAGACACGGACACTTTTGTCAGAACTGACAGAGGATGTGGAAATCTACTATATCTGCCAGGAAGGCAGCGAGGATGATATAATTTCTAAAATGCTGGACCGGTATGAGGATGCGTCTTCTTACGTCCATGTCACCCAGATCGACCCTGTGGTGAATCCTCAGTTTGCTGCTCAGTATACAGATGAAACGGTCTATGACAACAGTCTTGTAGTCGTATGCGGTGATACTTATCAATATATAGCATATAGCGATATGTACGTGTATGAGCTGAACTATACCACTTATACGACTCAGACGACCGCCTATGATGGAGAGGGCTGTCTGACCAGCGCCATCAGTTATGTGACCAGTGACGATCTGCCGAAAATGTATATTCTCCAGGGACATAATGAAGTAGAAATTTCAGAAACCCTTCAGGATCGGATCGCCAAGCAGAATATTACCATTGAATATTTAAGCCTTGTTACTTTGGAGGCTGTGCCTGAGGATTGTGATATTTTACTGATCAATTCACCCCAGACAGATTTGTCTGAAACAGAGGCCCAGTATATTATCGATTATCTGGATAATGGAGGAAAGGTATTTATGACCTCCACCTATACGGAGACAGATATGTCAAATTATGACTCTATTTTGAGTCATTACGGCTTGTCCAGGGTAGAGGGTATTGTTGTCGAGGGCAGCAGCTACTATTATTATCCGGGCTATCCGTCGTATTTGCTTCCGGATTTTGCAAGCCATACGATCACTACAGATTTTACATCGAATAGCCGGTATGTGATCCTTCCTTCTGCCCAGGGAATTTCTATCGGAGATGCCCCAAGAGACGGCGTGACAGTCAGCGCGCTTTTGACAACCAGTGATAATGCTTATTCCAAGGTCAATGTGACGACAGCCACCACCTATGATAAAGAAGATGGAGATATTGACGGGCCTTTCAATCTGGCAGTAGCTGTCAGCGAAACCATTGAGAGTACGGATGACACCGATGATGAGACAACTACAGATGAGACA
>CAZMGH010000036.1:3894-5319 GCA_964565805.1 uncultured Lachnospiraceae bacterium | reverse complement strand
GAGACAACTGCAGATGAAACGACTGCAGATACTGAAGCGGACAGTGACGAAACCACAGATGAGGAAACAGACGAAGAAGAGACGGAGTCCGCTGAGGAAGAAGACACTGAGGAAGAAGAAAAGGTGGCCCAGCTTGTTTATGTATCTACTTCCGGTCTTTTAGATGATACAATGAACTCTGTTGTATCCAGCGGGAACTATGACTTCTTTATGAATGCCATCAGCTGGATGAGCGGTGAAACTGCAAGTGTATCTATTGACGAGAAGTCTCTGACTTATGAGGCTCTCACGGTAACTGCCGGAAGCGCGAATACCTGGGGAATCGTATTGATCGCCGTTATTCCTCTTGCAGTCCTGATCATTGGCGTTGTTGTTTGGGTTCAGAGGAGGAGACGATGAAGAATAAACAAACAGTAAAGATGGCAGCTGCACTGATCGTTCTTGTGGCCGTCGTAGGGATTTATTTTGGAATGTCTATGTGGAACCGGGCAGAAGAAGAACAGGAGGCTGCTCAGGATGATTCCATTGAGCTTTTATCCATCACCAGCGATGATGTGACCGCCTTTTCCTATGTATATGAAGAAGAAACCTATTCCTTTGTTAAGGAAGATGACACATGGTATTATGAAGGAGACAAAGATTTTCCGGTATTGCAGACCAGTATTACCGGAAAGCTCAGCTCCGCAGTGAGCACTACAGCCAGCCGGGAAATTGAGATTTCAGAGGATAATCTGGCAGACTATGGCCTGGACGATCCGGTGAATACGATTTCCATTACAGACAGTGAAGGGAATGAAACGGTTTTTGAAATCGGTGATTCAAATGCCACCACAGGAGAGTATTACTGCCGGTTAAATTCTAGTAATACGGTCTACATGATTTCATCTACGTTAAATTCCATGATGTCCTTTGATCTGTATTCGGTAGTGGATATGGATGATTTCCCGTCATTAGATGTGGATTCTATTAAAGAGGTTACTGTGAATGACGGAAATGAAGTCCGTTCCCTGGATTCCAGTGACGATTATACGGCTTTTTCAGCGTTGGCTTCGTTGTCTTATGATTCTCATGTGGATTATGATTGTGAGGATCTGTCCCAGTACGGACTGGATGCTCCCCAATATGTGATCACCATTGGGTACCTGGAGGAAACTGAGGAAGAAACGGAAAGTGAAACCGATGAAGCAGAGGATGAAGACGACAGTCAGGCTGACGATGAGACAAGCGAAACAGAAGAGACTGAGGAAACTTATGATTCTGCAAGTCTGACCACTTATGTATTAAGCATTGGAAATGCCACAGAAGACGGCACGGCTTACTATGTGCGTCTTGGAAATTCCACAGAAGTGAACCTGATCAGCGCAGATGATGTGGAAACCATTATCGCCGCAGAGGAAGAAGAAGAGGAAGAAGAAACGGAAGAAT
>CAZMGH010000036.1:0-3794 GCA_964565805.1 uncultured Lachnospiraceae bacterium | reverse complement strand
GGGAGGGCTGCGAATATGCCGAAAGGCTATCTGCAAAAAAATCCTCCCTTTCTGAAAAAAATTAGGTGTATTTTTTCAAAAAAAGGTGTATAATAACACCATCAACAGAACAACGAACAGTAAATGCGAGGACGCAGAGGCAAGACAGCCGCTGCGTCTTTTTCTGTTGAAAAGGCAATTGCTGAGAAACAAAAAAACAGGTGTTCAGAATAGGAGGAGCAAAATTATGACACATGGAGATATTTCATCAAGTGCGGATTGCGTAGGCGTAGCGGTAGTCAATTATAAAATGCCCAGACTTCATACGAAGGAGGGGATCATTGAGAACTGCCATAACATCAGCGACTATATAAAAGGCTTGAAAACAGGAATTCCGGGACTGGATCTGATCATTTTCCCAGAGTACAGCACCCATGGAATTATGTATGATTTCAACGAGATGATGGATCTGGCTTGCACTACGGACGGCGAAGAGGTGGCTATTTTCAAACAGGCATGTATTGACAATAAGGTGTGGGGTGTGTTCTCCCTGACCGGGGAGCGCCATGAGGAGCACCCCAATAAAGTGCCTTACAATACGCTGATCCTGATCAATGACAAGGGTGAGATCGTCCAGAAATACAGGAAAATGATACCCTGGACGCCTATCGAAGGCTGGTATCCCGGCGACCGCACTTATGTGACGGAAGGCCCCAAAGGTCTGAAGATCAGCATGATTATCTGCGATGACGGCAACTATCCGGAAATCTGGAGAGACTGTGCCATGAGAGGCGCGGAGCTGGTGATCCGCTGCCAGGGATATATGTATCCAGCCAATCAGCAGGAAATTAATGTGGTGCCGGTGATGGCCTGGTGCAATAACGTGTATGCGGCAGTTGCCAATGCGGCGGGTTTTGACGGCGTATATTCCTATTTCGGACATTCCTCCATTTGCGGCTTTGACGGCAGAGTGCTGGGAATGACCGGCACAGAGGAGAACAGTTATCAGTACGCGCAGCTTTCTGTGAGCGCAATCCGGGATGCCAGGGCGAACTGGCAGTCGCAGAATCATCTGTACAAGTTGCTGCACAGAGGATATACAGGAACGATCAATTCCAAGGAAGACCGGTTTGGCAACCCAGAATGTCAGTTTGAATTTTACAGGAACTGGGTCAACGATCCGGAAGGAACCCAGAAAAAAGTGGAAGAGTTGACTCGGAAGATGCCTGGCGTGAAATACGCGCCCATTGACGGAATTCCTTACGAAGAATAAATAAGAGAAATGCGTGGAGGATAGAGAATGTCCCGGTTTCCGGGACATTCTCTATCCGTATTTCCGGCGGCAGCGGCTGCCAGACGGGAGCGATGATGGTTCATGATAAAAGAAAGCAGGAGAGCATTTAACATAGTGATTGTTGACGACTATGATATTTTCCGGAAACAGTTTCGGAGACAGCTAGATGCCTGCGGCGATTATACAATTCATGTCTCAGGGGAGGCGGATAATGGTGTGTCCGCCTTAAAGCTGATGCAGGAAAGCGAGCCGGATATTCTGTTTACGGACATCCGAATGCCCAAGATGGACGGGATCATGCTGCTGGAGCAGATCCGAAAGAGAAATCTGTGCCGGTTTGTGGTGCTGGTGAGTGAATACACGGATTTTGAATACGCCAGAAAGGGTCTTGTACTGGGGGCCTTTGATTATCTGGTAAAACCCGTGCGCGCTTCGGATGTGGAAAAGCTGCTGGGAAGAATCTGTGACTGCTTGGAAGATGAGAAAACGCAGACGGCAGATACCTATGGAGAAAAGGAAATTGAAGAATGTATCCTGAGCCGCGGCCCGTATCTGGAAGGCCTTGCTGGGGATTTTACGGAACATTACCGGAAAAGGACCGGCACGGATGCCGTGCGGTGTGCTCTGGGCCTTGCGGAAGCCCTGGAGAGGATCATGAGCGCCGTTCTCCGGGAACACTGCTGGCTGAAAAATTTTCTCATGCCGGTATCGCATTTCAGAGAAGAACTCGTCCGGCAGGAGACGCCGGAGCAGGCGGCAGCCAGAACAAAAGAGTATCTTCTGACTGTCGATGGAGCGCTGAGGCGCTACTACCCGAAAAATATTTCGGCTATTACGGAGAAAGCGGTACAGTACGTTCTTCAGCATCCGACAGAAAAGGTGACGCTGTCGGATATTGCGGAAGTATGCAACGTTAATTATGCATACATAAGCCGGTGCTTTAAAACAGATATGAAGGTTTCTTTTGTGGATTACTGTACGGATTATCGGATGGCTATGGCTCGGCTGCTGCTTTGCACCACAGATCTGAGCATTATGAGCATCGCGGACCGGCTTCAGTATGACGATTACAAATACATGAGCCGGATTTTTAAGAGCACGACCGGTATGACGCCGTCCGAATATAGGAGAAGCCATGAAGCGTAAATGGAAGATTGTAAAAAGAACGATGATCGGGCTGCTGGTAGCGGCTCTGGCTGCCCTGGTCTTTTTCCGGATCGGCAGTTACCAGAGTGCGATAGAGCGGTACCGGAACCAGGTGGCGGAGCAGGACGGAAATAATATCCGGGTGGGCCTGTTGCTGTCCCGAACTGGGCTGACAGCCCAGGTGGAGACGGCAATGATTAATGCTGCGGTGCTGGCATTTGATGAAATCAACCAGCAGGGTGGCATTAACGGTAGGCAGATCGAGTATGTGCTGGAGGATTATGCCTCAGATCCGGAAATCGCTGCCCAGAAGATAGAAAAACTGATCACACAGGATCTGGTGGTAGCCACCATCGGCTGTTATTCTTCTGCTTCCCGGGAAGCGGTGATTCCTGTTCTGGAAAAGTATGATTCCCTGTTGATCTATCCGGCTTATACGGAAGGAGAAGAGGAAAATTCCCATATCATTTACACGGGGGCCATGCCCAACCAACATTCGGAGATGTATCTGACCTGGCTCATGGAACAGTGCGGGGACAGGGTGTATCTTCTGGGAAATGATTACGTCTTTCCGGTCATCTGTAATAAGCGGGCAAAACAGATCATTGACGGCCAGGACGGGGAGATCGTCGGCGAATCCTATGTGGAGACAGGTTCCATTGACTTCCAGGAAACGATAGAGGAAATCCAAAAATGCAATCCAGATTTCATATACTGTAATCTGGTAGGCGATTCGCTGGTGGCTTTTTTGGAAAGCTATTACGAGGCCGGACTGGATGCAGCCAAGTGTCCGATCGCGTCAATTACCATGGATGAGATGACGCTGAAGCAGATCGGTGCGGAAGTCGCTGAGGGACATTATGCCTCCATGAGTTATTTTTCTTCGATCGATACGGTGGAAAATGAGGAATTTGTGCAAAAATACAGGGAATACGCAGGAGAAAACGCTCCTGTTACAGGTCTTGCGGAAGCTACTTACAATAGCTGCCTTTTTCTTGCGGAAGCGTTAAAGGAGGTGGACGATCCGTATCAGACGGAGAAGCTGACAGAATCATTCCATGGGCTGGAGCTAGACGCCCCTCAGGGGCACATACAAATTGACGCTTCCAGCCAGGGAACCTGGCTGTATTCCCGTTTTGCTCAGGTGAAAAACGGTGACTTTTCGATTGTTTACGAATCGGAGAACGCTATCTGTCCGGAAATCTGGCCGGATAACCCAGGATAAGAGGAGAGGATATGAAAAAATACAGAGCAGCTGTACTGGCGGCAGCGCTGGGGATTTTAAGTATTCTTCAGGCCCGCAGCGCTATAAACATCAACAGGATCTATGACATCTACCTGAATGTGGGGTTTCTGATCCCCTGCATATACGGAG
>CAZMGH010000035.1:0-26637 GCA_964565805.1 uncultured Lachnospiraceae bacterium | reverse complement strand
TCCAAATTATCTAAAGTTAATAGGACTGTGAAATTCAGAGCGCGTTTTACTCTGCTTTTTCACAGTCCTATATTTATTTCTTCATATATTCCTCAAAAAATCTCACAAGCACATCCATCTGCTCATCCGTCCCTACGGTAATGCGCAGATACTGATCGATCCTTGGCTTGTCAAAGTAGCGGACAAAGATATTTTTCCGGCGCAAAGCTTCAAACAGCTCTTTACCGTCATAGTCCGGGTGCTTTGCGAAAATAAAGTTGGCCTGGGAATCGGGAAATTCAAATCCAAGAGCAGTCAGCCGCGCCTTGGTCCTCTCCCGAGTAGCCTTGATCTTAGCCACACAAGCCTCAAAGTAAGCCTTATCCTTTACGGCCTCCGCCCCCATTAAAAGGGATGGAAGGTTCATAGTATAGGAATTAATGGAATACTTTACATCATTCATGGCCCGGATCAGTTCCGGACAGCCCATGGCATAGCCGATGCGCAGCCCGGCCATGGAACGGGACTTGGAAAAAGTCTGGACCACTAACAGGTTGTCATACTTATCAATAAGCTCCAGAGCGGATCTTCCCGCAAAGTCAATATAGGCCTCATCAACAATCACTACCACATCTTGGTTGTGGCTTATAATATCCTCCACCTTATCCAGAGATTCATAGCAGGCCGTGGGGGCATTAGGATTGGGGAAAACGATGCCTCCGTTGTCCCTGTAATAATCCTGGGGACGGATCCTGAAATCCTCATCTAAAGGACGAGTCTCATAGGGGATCCGGTAAATATCCGCCCACACCGGATAGAAGGAATAGGTAATATCCGGGAATAAAACAGGCTTTTGAGCGTTAAAAAAGGTAAGAAAGGCTACAGAAAGCACATCATCTGAGCCTACCCCTACAAAGACCTGGTCCTTTCCCACATGATAATACTCTGCCAGAGCATCCACCAGCACCCCTGCCGCCGGATCGGGATAAAGTCGAAAACGCCCGGTATCCATGGCATTTTTCACCGCTTCCACGCCGGGAGCCGGAGGATAAGGATTTTCGTTGGTGTTAAGCTTAATTAAATCGGTCCCCTGCGGCTGCTCTCCCGGTGTATAAGGGGCCGTCCGGCGGACTTTATCTTCCCAAAGCTTCATACGCTGTACTCCCCTTCCATGCCGTAGCTTTTTGCTAAAGCAGAAAACGCCGACAAAGAACGACGGATCATGTCATTGGACACACAGTAGGCCAGACGCACATAGCCGGGGCATCCAAAGGTAGTCGCGGAAACAAGGATGAGATTGTGCTTTTTGGCTTCCTTTACAAACTTCGTCTCATCCGGGACAGGCGACTTCATAAACATGTAAAAAGCCCCCTGGGGCTTAACGCACTCAAAACCCATCTGTGTCAGGCTGTTATATAAAAGAAGACGGTTTTCATTATAAGCCCTAATATCTGTCTCCTCATAAAGACACTCTTTTGCCACCAGCTGGAACAGGGATGGGGCATTAATATAACCAAGGCTCCGGTTCGCCACCACAAGGGCCGCCTGCATTTCCTCATAAGCGTCGATCTGCTTCGGAATGGCCAGGTAGCCGATCCGCTCTCCCGGCAGGGACAGGGACTTGCTGAAGGAATAGCATACAAGGCAGTTTTTAATATGCTTTGTCATAAAAGGCACGGTGACGCCATCATACACCAGTTCCCGGTAAGGCTCATCAGAAATCACGTAAATCGGATGACCGATGCGCTTTTCGGCAGCTTCCAAAAGCTTCTGAAGCCGATTCAGAGTTTCAGCAGAATAAACAGCGCCAGAAGGATTGTTGGGATTATTAATGATCATGGCCTTGGTCTTTTCATTAATATAATCATCCAGCACATCCAGGTTCAGCTGAAAATTCTTGGTATCTGCCGGAACCACAACCGTTTCTCCGCCATAGTTGGAAATATAACTGCGGTATTCCCCGAAAAACGGGGCAAAGCAGAGGACTTCATCCTTATAATTTAACAAAGTTCTTAAAATACAGTTTAAAGCGCCTGCGGCTCCAGCAGTCATAATAATGCTTTCCCGGACAAAATCTGTGCCAAAACGGTCATTTAAGGACTGAGCCACTGCGTCCCGCACTTCCTCATAGCCGGAGTTATTCATATAGCCGTGGATGAAATTATCATCCCTTGTCTCTAAAATCTCATAAATGGCTTTTTTCACCACCTTTGGAGGCGGTACGCTGGGATTTCCCAGACTGTAATCGTAAACATTTTCTTTCCCCACCACTGCGGCCAGCTCAACGCCTTCCTCAAATAATCTTCGGATGACAGAACTGTTGGCCACAAGATTTTCCATATTTTTTGAAATAACCATGGCTCACTCCTCCATATTACTTAATCGGGCAGCCTGGTCAGCAGCGATCAGGCTGTCTATGATCTCATCCAGATCTCCATTTAAAATTTCTCCAAGCCGGTGACTGGTCAGCTTGATCCGGTGATCCGTACACCGTCCCTGAGGGAAGTTATAGGTGCGGATCTTCTCAGACCGGTCCCCGGTACCCACCTGATTTTTACGCAGGGCAGCTTCTTCCTTGCGCTTTTTTTCCAGCTCCAGGTCATACAGACGAGAGCGGAGTACTTTTAAGCCTTTCTCTTTATTTTTAAGCTGAGATTTTTCATCCTGGCAGGAAACAACGATCCCTGTCGGAATATGGGTAATGCGCACCGCGGAATCTGTCGTATTGACACACTGGCCGCCATTTCCCGAGGCACGGAAAACATCAATGCGCACATCATTCATATCCAGCTCCACATCCACGTCCTCTGCCTCCGGCATAATGGCCACCGTTACTGTGGATGTATGGATACGGCCGCCGGACTCGGTTTCCGGCACACGCTGAACCCGGTGTACCCCGCTTTCAAACTTTAGCCGGGAATAGGCTCCGCTTCCGGTGATCATAAACACAACTTCCTTAAAGCCGCCAAGGCCGCTTTCATTAACGCTCATCACTTCCACCTTCCAGTGGCGGGACTCCGCGTACTTGGAATACATACGGAACAGCTCCGCGGCAAATAAGGCTGCCTCATCGCCGCCGGCGCCGGCCCGGATCTCTACGATAACATTTTTCTCATCCATAGGATCTTTTGGAAGAAGGAGGATTTTTAATTCTTCCTCAATATGACTGACACGGCTGCGGCACTCTGACAGTTCTTCCTTAAGCAGTTCCCGCATTTCTTCATCATTTTCTTCCTCAAGCATCTCCAAGCTGTCTTCAATACTTTGTTTTGTCTTTTTATACTCCGTATATTTTTCCGCAATGGGATGGAGCTCCGCCTGCTCTTTCATCAGTTTGCGGAAGCGAGTCTGATCGCTGACTACGTCAGGGTCATTCAGCTCCTCCATCACCTGCTCATAGCGGACAAAAATATCATCCAGTCTGTCAAACATTTTACGCCTCCCTCTTTTATCTGCTGTGTACCGGGGCTTTACCTGTCTTTCCCGGCACGTCTTTCCATTTAGATCCAGCTGGCATAAACCACCCGGTCCAGCCCTGCCAGATCTTTTTTTACCTGAATCTGGCAAAAGCCCCGGGATTTAAGGATCCGGCTCACATCCCGGGCCTGATCCCATCCGATTTCAAAAAATATCATTCCCCCGGAATTTAAGTGCCCGGGAGCTTCCTGTACGATCCTTCGGTAAAATTCCAGGCCGTCCTCACTTCCGTCTAAGGCCATGACCGGCTCATGGCTTTTAACTTCCGGCATAAGGGTCTTGATCTGCCGGGACAGAATATAGGGGGGATTGGATACGATAATATCATACCGGTCACGAATATTTTCAAAAAGATCACTTTTGATCCAGGAAATCTCAGGCCCGTCCTGAGACAGGAACCTGGGATCCGCCTGACGCCGCACCCGGTCCTCATTTTCCCGAGCCACAAAAAGAGCCTGATCCGACAGGTCCGCCCCGTGGCCAAAAGCGCACCGCTTCATCCCCATGACAGACAGAAGGATGCAGCCGGAGCCGGTACACATATCCAGCACCGCCCCATCTTCCGGCATATTTTCAAGGACACACTCCACAAGAGTCTCCGTATCCTGCCGGGGGATGAGCACATGTTCATTCACCTTAAAAGAAAAACCCATAAACTCCTGTTCTCCGGTAATATACTGCAAAGGCACACGCTCTGCCCGTCTCCGGATACATTCCCTGTATCGGCCAGTCGGTCCGTCATCTGCGGACGCCTGGGAATGGATGAGATAATCTGTCCGACGAAGTCCAAACACATAAGACAGCAGAAGCCACGCATCCACCCGGGCATCCGGGACAGCCGCCTGTTCCAGACTGCGGCTGCCTTCCTCAAGGAGCTGTTTTAAGGTCATTTTGTTCACCTGCCCGCACCTCTTCCTGGAAAGCCCGCCAGTCATAGATGGCTTCAATGGATGCGATCGCCGCCTCGATCATGGATTCATCCGGCTCTCTTGTGGTCAGTTTTTGAAGCGCCATGCCCGGACGGCTGATCAGGTCTGCAAAACGGCTCTCGCTGCGTCCCGCCCACTGGATCACTTCATAAGCCACGCCAGCGATCACAGGCACTAAAAGGATACGGACGACAACCTTTAAGATCCGGTTTTCCACAGGAAAAATCTGGAAAAACAAAATAAAAAAGACAATGCTTAAAAAGATCACAATAAACAGAAAGCTTGTGCCGCACCGCTTATGAAAGCGGGAATACTTTATGGCATTTTCCGGCGTAAGCATCGCTCCATGCTCAATACAGTTAATGGATTTGTGCTCTGCCCCGTGATACATAAAAACCCTCTGGATGTCCTTCATCCGGGAGATGAGGAAAATATAAGCCATAAATAATATAACCTTGACGATCCCTTCAATGATTCCCAAAAGCCATGAGGAATCCGTTACACGGCGAAATAAATCGGAAATAAAAAAGGGCAGGACCATAAACAGGCCAACAGCGATCACCAGAGACAGCGCCACAGTCACTGCCATAAGCAGTTTCTCGCCCAGAGAACTTCCGGATGTTTTTTCTTTTTCCGCCTTTTTCTCCTGGTCCGGCTTTGCTTCTAAGGTCTGGCCGACCTTATCCGGCTGTTCTTCCTCATCTTCATAAAAGCTGGCGGAATAGGTCAGTGTGGAGATTCCCAGCACCAGGGAATCAATAAACGCAAAAATCCCCCGCGCAATAGGAACGCGGGTCAGATGAAGACGGGAGACAAGGCTTTCGTACCTTCCTTTTTTTACTTCAAGGTTCCCGTCAGGCTTGCGGACAGTGACTGCGTAATCATTGCCATAGCGCATCATCACGCCCTCGATCACTGCCTGTCCGCCAATCTTGGCATACTTCATGATGGGCCTCCTTATAAATCATGATAAGTCATCCCACAGTCCGGAGCCGGAAGTCATCCCGGGCATCCGGCTGCGGTCTGTATTTCCCTGAAAGCAAAAATAGGTTGAGATTTAACAAAAATCCCAACCTTTCATTTTCGCTATTACTGTGTAATACCATATTTACGATTGAACTTATCAATACGTCCGCGGGCTACTACAGCTTTCTGCTGGCCTGTGTAGAATGAATGGCATTTGGAACAAACTTCCACATGGATTTCCGGTTTTGTAGAACCTGTAACAAATTCATTACCGCAGTTGCATGTAACCCTTGCCTGGTAGTACTTTGGATGGATACCTTCCTTCATCTTCTTTCACCTCACTACAAAAACTCATATTAGAAAATTGATCTACTCAATCTGTCTTCTCTGAACAGCTTCCCTATTATAGCACAGGCGAAAGTAAAATTCAATATGTTTTTTACTTGTTTTACTGCATCAGCTTAGTCCGCTTAATAGCCGCGATAAAATCCTTGTTCGAGCGGGTGCGCATGAACATCTCAATGATCCGCTCCAAAGCCTCATCCGACTTCATGCCGCTTAAGGCCTTACGCATAAGATAAGTGGCCTCCAGTTCCTCACGGCCGAGAAGAAGTTCCTCACGCCGCGTCCCGGAGCGGGCAATGTCAATGGCCGGGAAAATACGTTTTTCAGAAAGTCTCCGGTCAAGGACAAGCTCCATGTTGCCGGTTCCTTTAAATTCCTCATAAACTACGTCATCCATCTTGCTTCCCGTTTCCACCAACGCAGTAGCCAGCACGGTCAGGCTTCCCCCTTCACGCATATTCCGGGCCGCGCCAAAAAACTTTTTAGGCATATGCAGCGCCGCTGGGTCAAGACCTCCGGACAAAGTACGGCCGCTGGGCGGAACTGTCAGGTTGTAGGCCCGTGCCAGACGGGTAATACTGTCTAAAAGGATCACCACGTCTTTTTTATGCTCTACCAGACGCTTCGCCCGCTCAAGGACCATTTCAGATACCCGTTTATGATGTTCGGGCAGCTCGTCAAAAGTGGAGTAAATAACCTCCACGCTATCTCCTTCAATATATTCTTTAATATCCGTCACTTCCTCGGGACGCTCATCAATAAGAAGGATGATCATATTCATCTCCGGGTAGTTGGAGTGAACGGACTTGGCAATTTGCTTTAACAAGGTAGTCTTACCGGTTTTTGGGGGAGCTACGATCATTCCTCTCTGACCCTTGCCAATGGGAGACACAAGATCCACGATACGCATAGGCACGCTGGCCCGCTCTGTTTCCAGGAAAATACGGGAATCCGGGAAGATGGGCGTCATATCTTCAAAATTCATACGCTTGCTGGCCTCTGACGGATGGAATCCGTTGACAGCCCGGACAAATAAAAGAGCGCTGAACTTTTCTGTGGGCAGTTTGACCTTTATATTACCTTCGATAATATCACCAGTCTTCAGATTAAACCGGCGGATCTGCGCCGGAGATACATAAATATCGTTATCTCCGGGAAGATAGTTTTCACAGCGGATAAAGCCAAAGCCGTCCGGCATAACTTCCAAAATGCCATGGGCCATATTTCCGCTGTCCAGCTCTTCCAAAGCCGGTTCCATATGGTAATCATCATTGCGGTGGGTGTTTTCCTGACGAGTACTGCGCCCTGCAGAACGTGACGCGGGATTTCTGTTTGTCCTTCCGTAAGCGCCGGAACTTTCATGACCGGTCCCATGGGCAGTTTTCTCACCGGCGCTATTACGCTCACCCATGCTGCTCTTCTCATCGGCGCCATGTCGCTCACCGGCGCCGTTTCGCTCAGCCATGCCGTTCTTCTCGCCAGCGCCGCTCTTGTCGCTGGCGCTGCTTTTCTCAGAGGAAAAGCTTTTTTCGTGATTTTCCGACACTTCCCTCCGTTCACGGTCCGGGCTGCCTGACCCCTCGCGCTTTTCACGGTCTGTACTGCCTGACGCCTCTCGCTTTTCCTGTTTTGTACCTGACTGGACTTTGCCTGAGGCTTTTGCTCTGACCTTTTTCGGCTCCTTATGGGCCGTTTCGACACCGCCATCCGTTTCTTTGGCTCCATCCTGTCCCTTCTGCTTGTTCTGCTGTTCTTCCAGATCACTTAAGATCTGTACAAGCTGAGCCTTTCTCATGGACGACGTGTTTTTGATACCCTGAGCTTTTGCAATGGCTTTCAATTCCACCAGCGACAGAGTATTATATTTTTCATTCATATAGAACCTCCGTTCCTGTTCATTCATAATTCATTCTGTTGACAATTTGTTCCGTTGACATGAAAATCCACAGAAATGCCATAAGCTTTCCTATGAAGAGATCTATTCCTAATTTTAATTCAAAGTTGGATTTTTTAAGAAACCTTGGAAAATAGAATAATAATACCGGATAACCTTAACCTATTATACACACTTTCCCTAAAAAAGAAAAGAACTTTTTTACGACATTTTTCTTTAATTTTCCCTCAATTTTCCTCATGTAAGTTTTAAAAGCTTACATTTTTTCAGATACCCCGACGGCCGCCTTGTTTCCGGCCCTTTCCGTTCCAGGATACCGTGGGGCGATTATGAAAGATTTTCTTATCATTCTTTCATTTTCCCTAAAAGCCTTTTCACTGTTTCTTCATATTTCCTCGAATATATTACATGTTTTTACAAAGATTTTATTGTTTTTTCTTACGTTAATCTATTGAATTTACTGAATCGGTATAGTATAATAGCTTGCAGAATCTATTGCATTTTATAGATTCGATCGCATTTTTTTATTTAAGGAGGAATTCACAATGTCATACGTTGATAATGTCATCGACAGCGTTGTAAAGAAAAACCCCAACGAGCCGGAATTTATCCAGGCCGTTACCGAAGTTTTAAATTCTCTTCGTCTTGTTGTTGATCGTGATGAGAAGTATCAGAATACTTCACTTCTGGAAAGAATCGTTGAGCCTGAGCGCGTTGTTATGTTCCGCGTTCCCTGGGTTGATGATGAAGGCAAGGTTCAGGTAAACAGAGGCTACCGTGTACAGTTTAACAGCGCCATCGGTCCCTACAAGGGCGGCCTGCGTCTGCACCCTTCTGTAAACTTAAGCATTATTAAGTTCCTTGGCTTTGAGCAGATCTTCAAAAACTCTTTAACCGGCCTTCCAATCGGCGGCGGCAAGGGCGGTTCTGACTTTGATCCCAAGGGCAAATCTGACCGTGAGATCATGGCATTCTGCCAGAGCTTTATGACAGAGCTGTGCCGTCATATCGGCGCTGACACTGACGTTCCTGCCGGAGATATTGGTACAGGCGCCAGAGAGATCGGTTTTATGTATGGCCAGTACAAACGGATCCGCAACGTGTCCGAAGGTGTTCTTACCGGCAAAGGTTTAACCTATGGCGGTTCTTTAGTCCGTACAGAAGCTACCGGTTATGGTCTTGTATATCTTGTAGAAGAATTATTAAAATCCAGAAATAACACCATCGAAGGCAAGACCATCGCTGTTTCCGGCGCTGGTAATGTAGCCATCTACGCTATCGAAAAAGCGCATCAGCTCGGCGCAAAGGCTGTTACCTGCTCGGATTCCACAGGCTGGATTTATGATAAAGACGGCATCGATCTTGCAGCGCTAAAAGAGATCAAAGAAGTAAAGCGCGCCCGTCTCACCGAATACACAAAGTATCGTCCAAACGCAGAATATCATGAAGGCTGCGGCGTATGGTCCGTGAAGTGTGATATTGCTCTTCCTTGCGCGACTCAGAACGAGCTGTTCCTTGAAGACGCAAAACAGCTTGTTTCTAACGGCTGTATTGTTGTTGCTGAAGGCGCTAACATGCCTACAACCATGGACGCTACAGAATACTTACAGGCAAACGGCGTTTACTTTGCCCCTGGCAAGGCCGCTAATGCCGGTGGTGTTGCTACATCCGCGCTTGAAATGTCCCAGAACAGCATGCGCTACAGCTGGAGCTTTGAAGAGGTTGACGCAAAACTGAAAGATATTATGGTAAATATCTTCCATAATATTGATGACGCTGCCAAAGAGTACGGCGTTGAAGACAATTTTGTTGCCGGCGCAAATATCGCAGGCTTCAAGAAAGTGGCTGACGCTATGCTGGCGCAGGGCGTTTGCTGATCCGTCGGACAAGCACATAACATTTTTAGATACACCAGATCCGGGCTTCTGCCAAAATGCAGAAAACCCGGATCTTTTTTCGCATATTTTTCCCCAGAGGCGCACATACTGTTATAAATTTACCTTTGAGGAGGTTATCCCATGTACTATATTTCAAAAAATATGGCCGCAGACATCCGCCTGTTTTTCCTTTTTACCTTCGATCCTCCCCACATCGGGCTGTTTATGGATCCGAAAGCACCGCACTAAATGCTGACGGTCCGCGCCTATATCCACGCTTTCCGGCGCCTTATAAGCGCACTGTTCCATAGGACAGGAACACCGGGGATAAAAGGGACAGCCTTTGCCCGTGTCCACGCCATCTTCAATATCATGGATGACCGTTTCCTCTTTTTCATCCTTCCCGGCCTGCTCTGACTCGTCTCCGACAAAATTTCCCCCGGGATTTTTTCCTTTGGAAAGAGCGGCCTCAAAAAGCATACGGGTATAGGGATGGCAGGGATTTTTATAAATCTCCTCCACATCTGCCATTTCTACAATTCTTCCCAGATAGATCACCGCAACCCGGTGGCAAATATGCCGGACAATATTTAAGTCATGGGAAATAAACAAAATGGTCCGATGCTGCTTTTTATGAATATCAAGAAGCAGATCCAGGATCTGGGACTGGACCGTCACGTCCAGGGCAGACACCGGCTCATCGGCCACAAGAAGCCGGGAATCCATTAAAAGGGCTGTACCGATGCTGATGCGCTGTCGCTGACCGCCGGACAGCTCATGAGGATACCTGTCGTAAAAGGACGGATCAAGTCCAACACTCACCAGCATTTTCTCTGCCATTTCCCGGCGTTTACGCTTATCCTTAATTCCCCGGACTCTTAATGGCTCACTTAAGATCCAACCGATCTTGCGGGCAGGATTTAAGGAACCAAAAGGATCCTGAAAGACCATCTGGGGATGAACATCCTTATCCATGGCCATTTCCCCGGTAAAATCCCGGTTTAATCCTACAATCGTCTTTGCCAGGGTCGACTTGCCGCAGCCGCTCTCCCCAACAATGCCCATAAGTTCTCCCTCATATATCTGAAGGCTCAGATCCTTAACCACCCGGCGGCGACCCTTTTTCTTAAAGAACCCGCCAACATCCTCCTGGTAAAACACGTCCAGATGTTCCATGGAAAGGACCGGCTTTTTCTCCCCTACCCGGGTCGTGTTATCCGGAATGGAGGCCACAAGGGTTTTTGTATACTCATGGTGAGGGTGGGTCAGCACATCTTCCACTTTGCCCCGCTCTACGATCACGCCGTTATACATAACGATCACGTTCTGGCAGATTTCCCGGATCACATTCAGATCATGGGAAATAAATAAAATGGATACGCCCCGGTCTTTATGAAGCTTTTTTAAAAGCTTTAAAATCTGTCCCTGAACGATCACATCCAGAGCTGTCGTAGGCTCATCCGCGATCAAAAGGCCCGGGGAACAGATCATGGCCTGGGCGATCATCACCCGCTGGCGCATACCGCCGGACAGCTCATGGGGATATTTGCCGTATAAAGTCTCCGGATCTGAAAGGCCCACATCAGCCAAGGCCTGGATCACCTTTTTGTGGATTTCATCCTTCCCCAGATCTGTGTGGAGCTTTAAGCTTTCCCCCACCTGGGTTCCGATCTTCATCACCGGGTTTAAGGAAGTCATAGGCTCCTGGAAAATCATGGACATTTTATTTCCTGAAAGGAGGCTTCTCTCCTTTTGATCCAAATTTAAAATATCTCTGCCCTCAAAGGAAACCGTCCCGTTTAAAACACGGGCCTGAGGCAGCAAAAGTCCCATAGCCGCCAGGGCGGTCATGGATTTTCCTGAGCCAGACTCGCCTACCACGCCAAGGATTTCCCCGGGAGCGATGGAAAAAGAAATATCATCCACCACTTTATTCATTTTTCCATTTTCTTCAAAGCCAATGGTTAAATGGCTTACATCAAATAATGCTTCCATGGCAGCCTCCTAACGCTTCCAGGCCCGAAGGCCCTCGCTGATCATACTAAAGCCAAGGATAATTAAAATAATGGCCACACCTGGCGCAAGCGCATACCAGGGGGTATTCAGCAAATACGACTGAGCCTCTGACAGCATACGCCCAAGGCTTGGCGTCGGCGGCTGAACCCCCAGTCCCAGATAGCTCATACTGGCCTCTGCCAAAACAGCGTTATTAAATCCAATGGCCGCCGATGTGAGCATACTCACCAGGGTATTTGGAAGAATATGGGCAAACATAATGCGGAAAGGCCCTACGCCCATAACCTTGGCGCTTTTTACAAAATCCAGCTCCTTACACCGGATCATCTCACTTCGGACGATGCGGGCGAAGCTGGGAACAAACAAAATTCCCAGGGCCAGGATCACATTCAGTGTCCCGGGACCAAGGAAGCTGATAAAGATCAGGGCCAGCAAAACGCTGGGAAAGGACAGCAAAATATCATTAACGCGCATGATGATCTCATCGATCCATCCGCCAAAATAGCCGGTAAGGGTGCCAATGACTGTGCCAAGGACAGCGCCCATAAGCACAGTACAAATAGCCACAAAAAATGTCATGCCGCAGCCGTTCATTACTCGGCTTAAAATGTCCCGGCCAAAATTATCTGTTCCCAAGGGATGGGCCAGACAAGGCGCCAGGTTGACGCTGGACGCGTCCATCTGTGTGACAGAATAAGGCGTCCAGAACTGGCCCACAATGGCCACAGCCAGGAAAATCCCAGTCAGGCACAATCCAATGATCAAATTGTAATTTCTTTTCTTTTTTCCGGAAATGTTCACGATCAATGCCTCCTGTATCTTTACGCCTTTACTCTTGGGTCTACCAGCCGGTATAAAATATCCACGATAAAATTAACGATCACTACAATGGCCGTAATATATGTGACGATAGCCTGGACCACCGGATAATCCCTGGCGGAAATGGAGCTGAGCAAAAGCTGTCCCATGCCCGGAATTCCGAAAACCTGCTCCACGATAATACTTCCGGCCATAATCTCAGCAATAACCATGGCAATAAAAGTGATCACCGGTATTAATGCATTGCGCAAAATATGAACATATAAGACTCTTGACTCCCGGTTACCCTTGCTGAAGGCGGTGCGGACATAATCTTTGGGAATTTCGCTTAAAATCGAGTTTCTTAAAAACTTTACCACCATGGCGATCTTAGGCAATGCCACGGCAATCGCCGGAAAGATCAGGTAGGACACACAGCCCCAGAAGCTTACCGACGGCTCCACAAAAGCTCCCGGCTGAAACCAGGCAAGGATCAGCCCGAAAATATAGGTGAGGAGAATGCCCAGAAAAAACGCCGGGATCGCCATCGTTACTTGGCTGAGCTGATTGATCAAAGTGTCCAGCCATTTTCCCGCGTAGCGGGCGCTAAGGATTCCTAAAGGAATGGAAATGACCACAATGATCACCAGAGACATCCCCGCAAGAATGGCCGTCACCGGAAGCCGGTCCGCCAAAAGAGAGGCCACCGTGGACGTGTCATACTGATAGGAATCTCCAAAATCCCCCCGGATGGCTTTGGACAACCAGTTGACATAACGCTGAGGCAAAGGATCATCCAGTCCCATCTCCTCCCTGAGAGCCTCCACCTGCTCCGGCGTGGCATTCGTGCCAAGCCGGGCAGCGGCAGCGTCTCCCGGGATCACGGAAAATGCTGTAAATGTTATTATAGTTATAAACAATAATGTAATAATGAGAGTGATCAGCTTTTTAATGATATATTTCATTTTATTCGCCTTTTACATAAACTGTGGACATGTCCCACGCCGCTGTGGGATAAAAGGTGTAGCCGCCAAACTTGGCGTTTACAGCCACAAAATCTGCCGGATCTTCAATATAAACCGATGCGGCATTTTCCGCCAGGTTCATCTGAAGCTGCTTGTAAAGCTCCGCCTTTTCCTGAGTATCTACTGTTGACAGAGCCTGATCCAGGATCGTGTCATACTCTTCATTAGAATAGTTAGCAATATTGTTGGATGCATCAGTTCTGTACTTCTGCAGCCAGTCGCTGGGGGCTAACGTTCCGTCAAAGCCGATGACCGTAGCCTGGTAATTCCGATTTGTATATACATCCTCCAGCCATGTACTCCACTCTACCTGCTCAATGGAAGCATTAATGCCCACAGCAGACAGCTGTTCCACAATGATCTGAGCCGTATCGACATGCTGTGAGTAGGAGCTTGGCACTGTAATGGTCAGGTCAAAGCCGTCCCCATAGCCAGCCTCGCTAAGAAGCTCCTTTGCTTTCTCCACGTCATAGGTGTAAACCGTTTCTGCCTCCGACGCATACCATGTTTCCAGGGACGGGATCATATGGGAACCGATAATATGGCTCTTCCCGTCAAAAAGAAAGCTGTTAATGGCATCCCGGTCCACGGCGTAGCACAGGGCCTGGCGGACACGCACATCGGATAATGGCTCATAGTCATTATTTAAAAACATGGCATGGACAAGATTCATATTTCCTTCCACAATATCAAACTGATCGCCCAGCTGGGAGAGTGTCTGGACCTGAGCTGTGGTCAGATAATTCATAATATCAATGGTCCCTGCCTGAAGCTGGGTAAATGCTGTATCTGTGTCAGCAACAAATTTAAACTGTACCTCATCCAGATAAGGTACGCCATCCTGCCAGTAGTCCTCATTTTTCTCTAAAACAAGGTTTTGTCCCGGCGTGTAGGACACATACTTAAATGGGCCTGTCCCAATGGGGTTGCCTGCAGGATCATCATTAGACTCCGGAATGATCGCCAGGGTCAGATTGGCTAAAAACTCTGAATTTCCTTCCTTCAGATACACAGCCACTGTACTTTCATCCACGATCTCCACACGGTCCAGTAAATCAGAAAAAGCGGAGGATTCGCCCTGAATCTCCGCATAACGTTCAATCGAATATTTAACATCTTCCGCTGTCACAGCGCTTCCGTCATGGAAGGTAACGCCATCTCTCAATGTGAACGTATACGTAGTTGCATCATCTGAAATGGTGTAATCGCTGGCAACTGCCGGCTCAAGATCGCCGGCAGACGTAGGCTTTACCAAGCCCTCGTACATATTAAATACCACACTCCGAGTTCCTGCGTCCGTTATCTGATGGGGGTCAAGACTTACCAGGTCCTGTGTCATTCCAAAAACAACACTTCCGCCTGTGGTTGGTGTGCCTTCTGAAGAAGTATTAGCAGCCGTTGATGAAGTAGCCGTTGATGAATCCGTCTCCGTATTCTTGCCGCCTTGGCATCCGCAAAGTGCAGCAGAAACTAAAAGTACCAGTAAACTTAAAAGAATGTTTTTCTTTTTCATTTTGGATTACCTCTCGATCTCTAATATTTCTCCCATTATTTTATTGTCTCATTCATTGTATACGCTGGCCTGTAAAAAAGCAATGATTTTTTACTTTTATCTTGTTGTTATTTTGCGACACTGTTGCCGAATCACTTTTTCGCCGGAAGGACAGGAAGCTGAACAAAGGAAGCCTGATCTGCCCCGGTAAAAATCGTATTTTCAGCGCCTTTCCGGTAGCTTTCCTCATTATAATCCACCCAGCGGCTTCCCACAGGGTCCAGATCCAGACGGATCTTCCAGCCCTTGCGGATCACGCCGGTGGTAGGAAATGTCCCGATCTCACAGTACACCGCCTCCCCGGGGATCAATGGAGCATAGGCTTCTTTTGTATGCTTATACACAGGAAGCTCTTCTCTTGTCCGGGCTTCATCCTGAACACGGTGGGAAACCTTCAAGGCGCCAAAGCCAAGAGGCAGACCCCGCTCCATGCTTGTCCGTGCCGGATAGATCACTTCACGGTCATTTTCATCCAGCACCCGAACTTTCATGTGGATCTCCATATCCGTTGTGGTAGACGCCACATATAATCCGGCTTTAATATATCCGGCCAGCTCCATATCCTCCGAAAGCGGAGCGCTGATAAATGTAGCCCCTTCCACCCGTCCGGCGGCTTTATGATGCACGTCAGCATTGTAGACAGCTTCCCCGGCATTTTCAGGAGCCTGGGGTACAAGCTGAGACTGGCCCTGGGAATTATCTAGGTAAAAACGCACATACGCTGTCTCAGGCACCGGCCAGTCCGCTTCATGGCGCCAGTAGTAAGCGCCTTCTCCGGTGCGCATCTGAATATCCACCGCAGGCTCATCCATAATGCCATTTTCCTCACCCTTTAACCAGTGGTCGAAAAATGCCCGGAACTTGTTTAAATATTCCGGCTGGTACATCCAGAAATGGATCCCGCAGCCATTGACCACCATAAGCTTTTTATTTTCAGAGGTGCAGTTAATATAAGCCTCTGAACTGCCCTTGCCGTGAAGGCTGGCATCCGGCTCCACACATGGGAAGATGGGCAGATCAATGGTTTTAATGTCACAGCTGGACATATACTCACCTTCCGGGCCGTAAGTTTCTTCATTCCAGAAAGGCTCATCCAGGGCCTTTTTCATAAAGTTATAGGGCTGGGGCGTCCGGCATGGATCCATGTTATCCGCCCGGTTTAAAAGGCCGCCGCCGCTGTAAATGTAATCCCGGTAAGAATCATAATCTCCCATAATAGGGATCATGGCTGTAAGACCTTTGGGCTTTCTCTGAGCCGCCAGGTACTGAGTCATGGCGTAATAGGAAGCGCCGAACAAACCTACCTTTCCGGAAGACCAGGACTGTTCCGCTGCCCACTCAATAGCGTCACAGTAATCTTTCGCGTTGGCAGCGCCAAACTGGCGGAACAAGTCCACGTCCATATTTTTCCCTGTCCCTCGCTCTTCAATATTGATCACTACATAGCCATAAGGCACCCAGTCATAAGCGCAGGGCTGCTCAAATACCTCGGATACCGGCACAAGGCAGGGCGGCGGTCCCATAGGCGGCTCCACCTGCTCCGCAGGATCCGGATTTGGCAGGGGCAGCACGGAACCAAAGCACGGGCCCATCCGTTCAAAAAAGATGCCCTGGAGCAAATGTTTGGTATCCGTATTGGCATAATCGTCATAAAAACGGTCCTCTGCTTCCTGACGAAGGGCCTCTGCTTTTTCATCATCCACAAAACCGTTGATAAATTCCTTGCCAAACACACCCATACACATAACGACGGGATATTTTCCCGGTTTTAACGGGCGGTAAATATCTGCCAGTACATAGCCCCCGTCCCGAACCGGGATCTTCACATCCCGCTCCTTAGCAATGCCTTTAGCGCACCGGCGGACGATATTTTTCGCCACCGCAGGAGAAGGAAGGCATTTTCCCATATGTTGGAAAAGTCCGGTGATCACAGGATCCTTTTCAAAGTTTTCCGTTTCCTGTACAAAATGAATATCATAACGGAGCTTCTGAACCTTTGCCTTTACTTTGTCATCCATATGGCCCAGGCCAATAAGAAAACGGGCCGTATTGACAACCTGGTAATGGCTCACTGCCACATGGCGTCCTACGCTTTCAGCCACAAAGTCCAAAGGGGTGATCCATTCCTTGGCCCGGCATGAGCCGATGACCAGCGCTCCTATGGAAAACCGGATGCTTTCCCCAGCTTCATACTCATACCAGCCACCCTCATCCACCTGTCCCCTATGGGTTTGTGTCCGGTAGTCCAGGCCGCTGACGCATCCGTCTAAAAAAATTCCTCGCATAAATAATCCTCCTCCTGTGAAATCATTTCCCGCAAAGCGATGGGCGTATCATTTTTATAAAATGATACCACAGATCCGGAGAAGGAGCAATCATTATGACAATTCCTTCTAAATTCACCCAATTCTCCTTCACCATAGAACCGGCAGTCTTATTTTTTCTTTCCGCGCCAAAATTGATAACTGATATAAAATATGATCGCAACCACAGCCATGGCCGCCATGAACAGATACATCCATTTTGATCCCATAACATTAAAAATTGCCCCGCCGGAAAACGCTCCTAAAGCGAGCCCCACGTCGCCGCCCACATAGTAAGTGCCATTGGCGTCCCCGCGGCGTTCGGGTCCTACAGAGCGTACAGCCATGATCTGAAAAGCCGCTTGTGATGAGCCAAAGCCAGCGCCATAGCAAATTGCGGCCAAACACACCATCGGCATACCGGTTCCTAATGCCAGCAGGGCACAGGCGCTCATTTCCAGCGCCAGTCCGGGAACGATAATAAAAGACAGCGGTTTGCTGTCACATATCTTTCCTACCACAGGACGGGAGACGATCATTGTTACTGCGTTGATCGTAAAAAAAACACCTATATCCGGCAGATTTCGCTCCAGTCCGTAAAGTGATAAGTAATTATTGATCGATGTATATATAATTCCATTAAAAAGAAGAAGGATGGCCGAAGGGATCGCCGGAACGCAGAGAATGGTTTCCAGCGTAAATTTCTTTTTATCTTTTTTTATAAATCTTCTCCCAGGCGCCGGTCCTTCTTCAACACGGGACAATAAGAAAAACGCGGCGATCAATAATGCGGGAGCCGTAATAAACAGAACCGTAAACTGTCCGGCATAAGCCAGGTTGGTCCCTATATTCGGAGCAAAACACTGGGCCAGAGAAGATGCTACACTGAAAATCGCAATAGCGCTGGGAATTTTCCTTGACGGTACAACGGCAACAGCCAAAGCGCTTAACACTGTTGTCGTAATACCGCTGCCGAATGTCTGGATGACCCGGGCAGCGAAGAAAACGGCAAAGGATTTTGCAAAAAAGTACAGCAAATAACCGGCAATCGTTATGAACATTCCTATCCATACAAGCTTCTTTTTACTCATCACATCTGAAAGCTTTCCGGAAGTACCCCTGCCAAACATACATAAAATCAACGCCACTCCGGTGATCATTCCTATCATATCCGCGCCAAGCCCAATATTTTGCCCGTATACAGACATGGCCGGATTAAACATAGATTGGGCAAAGGAAGCACAGGCTGAAACCAGCATACAAATAACATAATTTCGATTCCATATCGTCACATGTTTTGTGGGCCCATCAATTGTACGCATTTATCACTTCACCTTCATATTCTTAAAGCTTAGGCATCTCATCCGGATGCAATGGAGACTGATACTTCTCTCCGTTCAGGCGTTTTTCAAATTCTTCTCTGGCCATAAAAGCTTTCCCCGATTTACCTTCCTCTCCAGGACATCCGAAATAAATAACAGTTCCTGGTATTTTCGGATGATTTTCTAAATACTTTTTTGCCCCTATGGCTCCGGCAAGAGCGCCGCTTCCAAGGCAATTGTGGCCGCAGCCATGACCGCTGCCTCCTTCGGTGAGCGGCCTTCTAACAGCAACGCCCCCTTCCTGGGAAAGGCCTTCCAAAGCATCAAATTCTCCTAAAATCCCGATGACCGGACGTCCTTTTCCATAGCTTGCTCTGAAAGCTGTGGGAATACCGGCCAAACCGGATTCTATTTTGAAGCCCTCACTTTCCAGCACTTCTATCAGCCGTTTTGAGGACTGATATTCTTTAAATGCCAGCTCTCCATAACCCCATAGATCATCGCTGACGCTGATAAATACATTTTTCTGTTCCTGAATATAATTCAGAGCCATTTCCTTATCAAACATCATAAATACCTCTTAACCCTTAACAGCCCCCAGTGTGATCCCTTTGGCAAAGTTTTTCTGAACAAAAGGATAAATGACCGCGATGGGCAAAATTCCGATCACAGCAATCGCCATACGTACGGATGTTGACGGGAGTGTTGACATATCAACGCTTTGCCCCACAACTGCATTTGAAGACAGATACTGGATTTCTGAAATCATACGATTGAGCAGATTTTGAATGGTGTACAGACTGGTTTTTGTGGTCAGATAATAAAGACCATTCTGCCAATCATTCCAATACAGGATCATGGTAAACATGATCACCGTAGCTATAATGGGTTTTGACATTGGAATGGCTACCATTCTGTAAATCTGAAATTCACTGGCTCCGTCTATGGCAGCCGCCTCAAGGACTTCTGTCGGAAGATTTGTCATAAAATAGCTTCGCATAAGCATGATATAGTAGGCCCGCACAAGCAGGTTGGGAATAATTAACGCAAAAACAGTGTTTGTAATATGAAATGTTCCCGAATACATCAAATACGTAGGAACAAGTCCTCCATTAAAAAGCATGGTAAAAAAGACATAAAACGTTAAGAACTTTTTTCCAGGCAGGTTGGACTTAGAAATAGCGTAAGCAAGGGATGTTGTTAAAATAATACTAACAACCGTTCCAATCCCTGTAACAATAAACGACATGCCATAAGCCCGCAGGATCTCACTGCCGCTTCCGACAAGATATTGATAGGCGGCAACGCTCCACGCCTCAGGAAAAAAACTGTACCCGTTCCGTATAAGGCTGTTGTTATCTGTAAATGACGAAATCACAAGCAGCGCCAGAGGCACAAGGCAATAAAAAACAATACACGCCATTACAATATTTCCAATCACATTAAACTTACTTATCTTTCTGCGCTTTGCCTTCATATGCTCTCCCTCCCTTCTAGAAAAAAGCATTTTCGCGGTCAAGCTTTCGCACAATACCATTGGCAACGAGCACAACAACAAACCCGACGACCGACTGATATAGACCGGCAGCCGCGGACATACCGATATTTCCCTGCTGGAGCAAACCGCGATAAACATACGTGTCAATAACATTCGTTGTCGTTAAAATCGAACCTGAATTCATGGGCACCTGGTAAAACAGGCCAAAATCCGAATAAAAGATCCTTCCTACCGAAAGCATGACCATGGTAATGATGGTTGGGCGGATCAACGGCAAGGTAATATGGCGTATTTTCTTCCACTGGGTCGCTCCTTCGATTTCAGCCGCCTCATAATAGGACCGGTCAATGCCTATCACACTGGCAAAATATACGATGCTGTGGTATCCCATACCCTGCCACAAATAAACGAGGATAATGATCACCGGCCAGTATTGAGACTCATTGTACCAGGATATAGAATCAAGACCGAGGCCTTCAAGGATCGTATTGTTGATAAAACCGCTTTCCGCGCTTAAAAAGCCAAATACAAGATAGCTGATGATTACCCACGATACCAGATAAGGCAGCAGGATCACGCTCTGATAAAACTTGCTGGCTCTTCGGTTTGTGATTTCGCTGAGAAAGATCGCGATCGTTACAGACACCGCTGTTCCTATGATAATAAACGCCAGATTATATCCTATTGTATTTCGTGTAATGATCCAGGCGTCCTCTGTCCCAAAAAGATATTTAAAATTATAAAAGCCTGACCAGTCACTTCCCCAAATCCCACGCCTTGCGCTGTAATTTTTAAAAGCCACCACTAATCCGGCCATAGGAATATAATTGTTAATAAAAAGATAGACCAGTCCGGGCAATGCAAGGATATAAATGGGTAAAAATTTCTTAAAACCTTTCAATCTTTCAAAGATTTTGCCTTTAGCGTTCTTTTCCATAAATATCAACACCTCTGAAAAAGGCCCTGACACGTTCTGTTTCTATGACCGGCAATGTTTCCTTCAAAAATTGACAGACCTTAAAACAGCGCCTATGCCAGGGCACAGTCATTGAATATTAGCGAGCAATGATGATGCCCGGTTTACTCTACTCCATTAGCCGCCGCCCATTCATCCAGCTGAGCTTGCTTTTCATCAATAATATCCTGCAGACCTGCGGCATATAATTTCTCATTCATCTCTTCCAGGGTAGATTCCGGATCCACAACGCCGTTTTCAAGGCTTGAGGTATACTGATCATAAACGTTCTGGACTGCCGCCACCTGGTTAGATACAGGCGTAGGATCCCATACGAAACCGAATGCCAGGGAAGCTTCTGCAGAATCCTGATATTCTTTCGTCTGCTCCCAAATATCCAGATCATTCGTTTCCCACACGTAAGCATTAAACTGATTGCCTAATGACCAGATCGCGCTGGCCATAGAATAACCTACAGTTGTTGAATCCAGCCCATCAGGATAACCGATACGTCCATCGTCATGAACAACGTAGTCTTCCCCTTCAATACCATAAGCCAGATAATTGATAACATCGCTATCCGTATACATAAGATTCAGAAATTCCATTGCTTTTTCAGGATTCGCGCTGTTTTCAGGGATGGCCCACTGACCGTTATTATTTGTGATCTTTATAGTTTGAAGGACCTGCACCCCCACAACATCACAACCGGAACTTTGCTCTTCCTGTACATCAATCCCAGGCTTATTAGAAGCGGCATAAGCAAACAATGTTCCAGCACTCATCTGTGTGGCGCCGCCTTCGGTCACGTTCGTAACATCCTGGCTGATAAATCCTCTTTCATACCATTCACGCATAACGCTGAGAAAATATTTATAATTTTCCGTTTCAAATAAATTTACAACTGTCAGATCCTTAAGTCCGCACTCATCAAGAACGCCGAAATAATCGCCAAGCTTGTCCCATTGACAATTATACTGCATAAATGAAGTGCCATTTGGCGAGACAACGGTGATGTCCGGCTCATTGTCGTGGATTATCTGGAACACTTCTGTCAGATCATCATAGGTTGTAATAGAGTCCACATCAATATCATACTTTTCCACAAGGTCTTCCCTCATTACATAGTATCCCATACCCAGACAAACTTCTGTATTAACAGGGAGGACATATAAGGTTCCATCAAAATAGCCGCAGGACAGAAGCTCTTCCCCAAGCGCGTCTTTAATCCCCTGGCCATACTCATCCAGTAATTCTTCCAAAGGCATGATCTGTTCGCTGGAAATTGTGGAAGCGAGCATCGCCGAGCTGACAAACATAACGTCAACCTGTTCACTGCCAGACAGCATTAACGTCATTTGCTGCTGGTAGGATGAGGCCTGGATGATCACAAGCTCCACCTCCGCCTGGATCTTTTCCCTTACAACTTCATTAAGCGCCTCTTCAACCCGGTTAATATCCTCTTCCGATGGAACCGTACCGGAACACCGGATCGCCACGACCAGCTGTTCGATCTCCCCGTCGTCTTCGGCGGTAGAACCATCCTCTGAAGCGGTATTCCCTGAGCTGCCGCTGGAACTGCTGTCTCCCCCGCAGGCTGTGATCCCCACAGCGATACATCCCATCAGCAAAAATGAAATCACTTTCTTTAACAACATATCCATTCTCCTCCTTCACTGTTTTCCTTCTCTGTGTTACACCAATCGAGTCAAACAAAATCGTTATCCTCTTCCACGGTTTCAGTATAACACCCTCTTTATTTCTTTTTTAGCACTTTTCTGTCTTAAAACATAAAAAAACAGTCATCAATGTGCATATTGACAGCTGTTTTTTAAATGTCTCATTATTTTATTGTGTTTATCATAAATATTTTTATATTTTCACTTATTTTTTATCTATTTTGCGGTGTCCCTTTATCTCCATCAAGCACATCCGGGTTTCCGCGCTGCCGGTTTCGGTACTGCATCGGCGTTTCACCGTTATGGATCCTAAAAACTCTGGAAAAATAGGCGACATTATAATAGCCTGACAAAAAAGCAACCTCCCCCACAGGGGAATCGGAGGTTTCAAGCAGACGTTTAGCCTCTTTCATCCGCACATCTGTAATATAGTCGTTCAGCCGGATTCCCGTCTTCTGCCGGAAAATCCTGGAAATATAATCCGGACTTAAGAAGAAAACTTCCGCCAAATGATCCCGGTCAAGTTCTCCGGTCAGATTCTTTTTAATATAGCTTTTAATGCGGGCAATAACTGTGTCTGAATCAGCGATCAAAGCCATATGCCGGGCGGCTTTTTTCAGCAAATGACGTATAAAGGCTTTAAAATCCGCTGCAGAATAGACGGATTTCTCATAAAAATCCCCCAAAACGTCATCCTCAAAAAGCCGGTGCGCCCAAATCCCTTTCTCATTCATAACAATATACAGCATTTGCATAAAATCCTGGAGCAGTTGGGTCAATACTTTTTTATTAATACTTTTTTTCAGAACCATCGTATCCACATACCGGTCCAGTTTTTCAGAAATCGTCTTCGGAGAATCATTAGAAAAATCCTCAAACCAGCTTTCAATATCCCCCCGGTCATATGAAATTTCCTCTTTTTCACAGCAAATATCAAAAATCCCTTCCGCCTCCGCAACATTATCCACAGCCATTTTCCGCAAATGCTCATACTGGACCGCAACCTGGCTGGCTTCCTTAAATTCTCCCATATAAGCGGATATTCCAATGCTGTATTTTTCCCTTTGATCCCGAATAAATATTTTCGCGTTCGCGGCGATATTTTCGCGGCGGGCGTCTAAATGATCGGCATACCCCACAATGCTCAGCATTACACTGGCATTATACATAAGAACGGCCTGATCTTCACCGCCAAACACATCCCGATAAAGCATACGCTTTAATTCTCCTGACCACTGATGGTCGCTTTGCTGATGCATCTTAAAAACCAGGGGCATGTACTTATTTCGTTCATCAAAAGTAATATGCCGCTGTTTTGCCTTCATCGCGATCGCGCCGCTGTCCAGGACTTCTTGCCGTTCAAGGATCTCTCTCCAGAACTGGCGTATCAGGTAGCGCTCATTTTCATTCCAGTATTCCGCAAGGCGGTTGTTTTCATCTTTTTTCCTTTTTTCACGTACCTGATCTACAGCCTCTCTCATGGTTTTGATCAGATCATCTCCCGACACAGGCTTCAGCAAATAACTCATGCAGTGAAACTCGATTGCCGACTTGGCATAAGAAAAATTGGCATAACTTGTTAATAGGATCACAACAGGCTCATATTTGCGGTCTTTAAACCCCAGGAGCATATCAAATCCGCTTCCCTTAGGCATTTCAATATCTGAGAGCACAATATCGATGGGTTCTTTTTCCATAATGGCAATGGCCTGTCTCATACTGTAGGCCGTAAAAACACCGGTTATCCCAAGAAGATCCCAGTCAATTTCCGCTTTTACCCCTTCCGCGCAATGAACATCATCATCAACGATCAAAAGCTGTATCATACTGTCCTTCACCTCGCTAAAATTCTTCTGAAATCCCGTCCGCATTTACAGGAAGCCGTATCACGATATAAGCGCCGCCGGTTTCCCAGTGATTTGAAAACTGTATGCTTTCCTGTCCATGGTAGATCAGATGGCACCGGTTTATAACATTGCGTATACCATAGCGCTCGCCGTTCTCATCTGTGATTTTTTCGCCGCTTTCCAGCTTTTTAAGAACCGTCTCCGAAAAACCATCTCCGCTATCCCATATTTCAATCAGGAGACAGGATTTTCCTTCAATAACATCACAGCTGGCAACAATATAAATTTCCATGTATTCACCGACAACGGTCTGATGTTTTATTGTATTTTCCACAAACGTCTGGATGATCAGAGGCGGTACCTTGACCATACGGGAATCCGGGGAAATCTCAATGTAAGTTTTTAGTGTTTTTGGAAATCTTAGTTCCTGGATGCGGATATAATTCTCAACATAGTCCACTTCTTTGTATAAGTAATCCACGGTAGTCCCTTCCATGGTATATCTTAAATGATTTCCAAGGTATGTTGTCATATCGCAAACCAGTTGGTTTTGACCCACAATGGAAAGATTTCGGATCACATTAAGACAGTTAATATAAAAATGAGGATTGATCTGAAGCTTCATATACTGAAGTTCCGCCTTCTGGTACTGGATCTGTGTTTCCTTATGCTTCATCTTTTCCTCATAGACGTTGATCCTGAGGGTTTTAATATTCTCCACCATCGTATCAAAGGTTTCATTAACAAGAGCAAACTCTCTGCACGAAATCCTCGACGAGCCCAGATGCGCGGCCAGATCCCCTTCCTTAACCCGGTTCATAGCGTCATAAAGTTTATGGATCGGATTAAGGATCCATTTTCGTATAATGATTATGAATAAGATCACAAAAATCAATAAGAACATCCCAAGAACAGCAATAAGTCTTTGGAAAATGTACAAACCTTCAATGACGCTCTGCTCTCTGATCAACGCCACAAGACTGTAATTTCCGCTTTGGGACGGCTGGGAGATCACAAGATAATCGGTATTATCAATTTTATAAGAAAACATGGAAGGTTCCGAATAAATCTCAAGTTTTTCCGACTGAGCGGGCAATACATTTCCCAATTCATCCCCGCCATTTTCATAATAAGTTAAGTAAGCTATATTTTCCATATCCGACTCCAGGATCTCCTTCCGGAGATTGCTGATATTGACACAGCCGCCTACATAAATATCCCAATATTTGAAAACACGCACAAAATAATAGTTTCCGTCCCACTCTATGTATTCCCAGGCACTGGAAGGAATCCCTTCTGGGAGAGCATCAATGTAATCCGCCAGCATCCTTCGTATTTGCCCGCTTTCGGGTTCTGAGATGTTATATTTGTTCGCGCAAAAAATCTGACTGGATACAGTTTCCCCGTTAGAACACTCTATAGGTTCTGAAATATACATAAATAAACTGTCAATACAATTATAACTTTGAACCGCATTTGACATACTTACATTTATCCGGGACTTTGTCGTATAAAAATCCGTAGCGCTTGCACAGTAGGATAATGAAGATATTTCCGCATCGTCCTGCAGACCGACCCAGTAATTTTCCGACGCGTCTAAGGCATCGTCAATATATGTCATATAAAATCTTAACACATTCCCCATGGACTGGTACGTATTATCATGTACAACTTTGATCGCGTAAATATTATTGACGATCAAAAATATTAAAAGAATCCCCAGGGTCATCATAACCAAAACAACCATCCGAAAGCTAAATGAATGTCCATATCCTTTTTTAATCACTTTACCCACTTCCCCCGCTATATCACTCGCACTCCACTAAAACAAACAGCGAACGCACCATCCTGCATAGTTACAGTTTAAGTAATTTCAGCCGGAATTGCAAGAAAAGAAAAAATATATGCCAATAAGATCACCAAGATATAAACTGTAAGACGAAATTTGGCACGGAAGCAAAATTGAAAATTTTATTCAACAAAAAGCTGCAAATAATCGCCTTTCAATTGACATGGAGTTAAAAAGTGCATATAATAAAAGACACAAAGTAAAAAACCGCCTACAATTAAGCGGAAAATTGTAGGCGGTTAACTCAGAGGTGTGTAAAGGATCCGCAAAAGATGGACAAGGATATGATCGTTTTTTGTCAGATCCAATCAAGCATTAATTTTTAA
>CAZMGH010000034.1:12683-27121 GCA_964565805.1 uncultured Lachnospiraceae bacterium | reverse complement strand
CATTTTTAATATAGTAAAATCCCGTTTAGTGCGAAACTTCTGAAAAATTAACATTTATGGTTACAGGAACCCATCATAGCATAAATCCCCCCAGGATAAAAGAATGTACGGGAAAATCCGTCAGAATCTTTTACTCTGGGGGGCGTTTATTTTGCAGGATTTGAGATAAAAAAGGTTGGTAGAAAGTGCCGGATAACAAGGTACGAAGCACATGATAAAATAACTGCGATGATATTGCCCCTTTTCGCTGTTCTTATAGTCTGAACTTTGCATAAAAGTTACACTAAAGGCTTCAAAGCATTGATTTTATTGGATTTTTCTACTTTTGTTAGTGTAACTTTAGTTCCACTAGTAAATCTTAAAAAAGCCAGTTTTTATGCGGCTTTGCGAGTTTTAGTGTAACCCACATGCAGAGTTAGCATATAGAAAATATCAAAACGGTGTTCTTTAAGAAAACAAGGCTCAATAGGGTTCATGCTGGCACAACAGCGCAGGTCATTCAACAGACTCGTCCAATCCATTATAAAAAGCCTGGGACAGCGCTTGGGAGATCTGGTTCTGACGCTGAAGTCCCAGGCTTACTTTCTTGCGGTTATCCGCAAATCTGTACCGTGCTGATGGTCTGAGCAGGCACAGTGACCCGGATTACCTTGCCGTTTAAACGGATGGCATAGGCCTTGTCAAGGGAAGATCGGTTCAACAGGACAAGGACCAGAGAATTGTCGGGATTTTTCGCGGCGACCATTTCTGTGGTGCTGTCACACCGGGTAGAGGCGATGCGCGCTGCTCCCGGCAGGATATATTTGGAAAAGTGTCCAATATAATCAAAAGTAATGGTCTTTCTGAAGGTGCCGTCCTCATTTACAACAATCGGACCGGTAAATCCTCCGGGCACATGGCGGGGGCCGCCATTTTTATCTACGCACAGATTCCAGTCAATCCAACGGTGCATCCCTGCGTTAAGATCCCCGATCATATTATGAGCGTAGGCCTGAGCGTCCTGAAGCTCTATAGTTTCCGGCGTGGTTGTGTCTCCGGTCAATGACGCAAAGAAGCTTTTCTGTCCGGGGACATGGAGGCAGCAGCACTCACTGGATATAAGGATTTTTCCGGGGAAAAGGCGCTGGGCAATATCCACCGCGTCAAAGTGGTCGCCGGAATACCAGTGGAAGGCGATACCATCGACCATAGTATCTGTTGTATCATCGATGATCTCCCGGGCATATTCCAGGAGCCGTTCTTTATTGTGATCCCATATAAAAATCTGGATCTTTCCTGCAAGACCTGCTTTTTCCATTTCCGGATAAAGATGATCCCGAAGAAATGTTTTTTGTTCCTGGGCGGTCCATACGCAGCTGTCCCAGTTGGTGGCAGCGACCGTTTCATTTTGGATAGACAGCATGGTCACAGGAAGGCCTTCACCCAAATAGGCTTTCATGTATTTTACAAGATAGCGGGCCCAGTCTCCGTAATGCTCTGGCTTAAGGCTGCCGCCGTTGCACCGCTGGGGCTTATCATAATCTACCGGAGGCATCATAGAAGCAAAGAAATTGCCGCCGTAAACAGAGGCGTCGTTTTTCGGCTTTGCAGGGGGAGTTTTCCAGCAGGCCGGCGGGGACCAGGGACTTAAAAGGATGCTTAATGGCTCCGGCGAAATCTCCATAGCTTCCTTCATGACCCGGATGCCGTAACGCAGATCCCGGTCAATGGAAAATGTTTTAAATTCCGGATCAGACATGGGATCTTCAACAGCGGCATGTTCTTCGAGAGAATAGTCGCAGCTGTCAATAGGCATGCGGATAAATTTGTACTGGTTCCCTTCAGGGCTGAAGTATTCGTTGAGAAATTCTTTGCGGGTCTGGGGTGACATGGTTTCCATGAGACTGGCCACAGACTCTGTAATTGCCCCGCCAAAGCCCTCGATGGTTTGGAAAGTAATGTCCGGATACAGATTTAAAACATTGGACTCTAATTGTCTGGTTTCATCCGCTTCAAGAGTCACGGGAATTTCCTGAGTTTTGGAAAATGTCCGGCCGTTTACGGCAAATGTGGTAACCTGTGTTGCTTTCATAGCATGACCTCCTTTTTGAAAACCTGTCTGATATATTCAGACAGCGATCTTAATAATAGGATACCATATTTTTATGGTTTGCGCCTTTCTTTTTGAATCATAATATTCCAGGATCCGATCAATTAAAAAAGAAAAACTTGATAAAATTCCTTATATCGCTTATTATAATACAAATATCAGGCATTGGCGGCGATGCAGCGTCCACTGCAGTAAAGATGCGAAATTGGGACAGCGCGGAGTCATCCGAAATATCACGACAGGAGATGAGAGCATGACCAAAGAAAAGGGCTATTATGAGTTGGATATGAATGTCAGATTTACCCCGGAAATGATGTCCTGCGCCTTTGTGGGAAATGTGATCAGAAACAGCCTGCACTGGCACAGACACTTGGAAGTGATGTGCTGTGTCCGGGGAAGCTTTTGTATCCGGGCAGAACAGTCGGTTGTCCGGCTGTATCCGGGGGATTTTTTCACAATTCACTGTAACGTGCCCCATGAGATCTTTGACGGAGAACCGGATGGACTTCAGATCATTTTTTCTGCAGATGAGCAGATCCTTAAATATCGTCCCGGGGAACGGTACTGGTTTGCCACTGTAGGCGAAAACGCAGTGGATCCCCATGGAGAAGAGGCGCGAAAATTCAGGAAAAGTGTGGCAGAGCTGGCTGTTACGCTGACACCGGAAAAATTTTTGGAAAATAATGCCCCATTTCCTGGGAGCAGCGGTAAAAACAGTATTGCGGAAGATTGGGGGAACAGTGTTTTTACCCGGGAAAAGCAGTGGTATGCTTATCAGATGGAAACCTACGCATGTCTCATGTGTCTGGCCGGTCATAAAATGTCTGACAGCGGGGATGAAGAGAAGTCCGGGAGCTTTGGTCAGTTTCGGGCATGTGTGGAAATGATCCGGGAAAATTACACCGGGCCGTTAGACGCGGCGGTTCTGGCAGCGGCCCTTAAGGTGAGCCAGCCGACCATCTACCGGCTGTTTCGGAAAAATCTTGGGGTCAGCGTTAATGCCTATATCCGTCTGGTGCGCATCCGGGCGGCATGCGCTCTTTTGGAAAATACAGACCAGGAGATTACGGAGATTGCTTTTTCCAGCGGATTTACAAGTCTCAGCAATTTTTACCGGATCTTTCATGAGGAAATGCATCAGACCCCTACAGAATACCGGAAAATGAAAAAGCAGACTTACCGGGGAAATATTTTTCAGCGACAGGTTATGGACCTGAACCGGTTTCAGCCTTTTTATGAGCTGCCTTATACAAAGCAGGATATTTTAAACTATGGGGATATGGGCTGAGAGTCAGGTCCTATCCGGACCTGGCAAAGGACTTGCAGCAGGCCCTAAAACGGATTGTATTTATCAGGCCCCTGTGCTAAGATAAAGGCAGTATAAATTAAGGCAGTACAAAAGTTTGGAGGAATGACAGATGACAACACATTTTACCCATGCTTCGGCGCTGGAGCTTTTAATGAAATATAACAAGGAACCTTTTCATGTTCAGCACGGACTGACGGTAGAGGCTTGTATGAAATGGTTTGCCCGGGAACTGGGCTATGGTGAGGATGCAGATTTCTGGGGTGCCTGCGGGCTGCTTCATGATATTGATTTTGAGCTTTATCCGGAATCGCATTGTAAAAAGGCGGTGGAGCTTCTTGAAGCGGCTCAGGCTGAGCCGGAAGTGATCCGCGCCGTATGCAGCCATGGCTATGGCATCTGCTCCCAGGTGGAACCGGAACATGACATGGAAAAGGTCCTGTTTGCTGTGGATGAGCTCACCGGACTGATCGGCGCGGCCGCAAAAATGCGCCCGTCAAAAAGCGTAATGGACATGGAAGTAAAAAGCCTGAGAAAGAAATATAAGGACAAACGGTTTGCCGCAGGCTGCTCCAGGGAGATTATTGACGAAGGGGCAGCGCGGTTGGGATGGACATTGGAAGAATTGATGGAAAAGACCATTCTCGCCATGCGTTCCTGTGAGGTGTCTGTGGCCGAGGAGATGGAAGGACTGGGACTGTGAAGGGCGTGAGAGTATGTTTTTGCGGATGATCCTTGTAACGATCATGGGGATTTTGCTGTTAGGCTGGGTGATCTTTTGCGGGATCCAGTGGGTCCGCCAAGGAAAACGGGCAGTTTTTTTCGGAAATTTTCTCGGTCGTATTAAGTGTGAAAAATGCGGCCGGGAATATACAGTTGGTGGGCCGGAATTTGCTCAGGGGTCCATGGTCCGGTCAAAGAGTACGGTCAGTACCGGGATAAAAGGGGGCATGATGACCCGTCAGAGAAATTACAGCTATTATGCCAGGAAATTTCACTGTCCTTTTTGTAAAAAGCGGGTCTATGGACAGGTCCTTAATATTAATGAGCTCCAGGGACATATGACGGCTCCGGCAGTGAAGGCCGGCATACGCTGGCTGATTTTAATGCTCGTTGGAGGATTCCTCATTATGGCAGTGATGGGAATCTTTATCCACTTTGCTGATACCCATCGGTTTTCCCTTGTAGAAATCGTGCGCATTTCCCGAGGGTTTATAGTAAACGGCAAAGATTTTTGCCGTTTACTATAGATATTTTTAAAACGGGCGACTAAAATCCCCGGTTTTTGTAAACTGCAGAGACTTAAGTTCCATGCCGGACATGGAGAAATACAGCTTAATATAATGATTTCTTCCGAAGATGACTCCCAGGTCTAAAACCTGTTCCTGCCACTGTTTATCTGAACCGTGGATATTAAAGGTGCCTTTTAGCTGGTTGTCATAAAAGACAGAGACAGACATTTGAGCCAGGTCCTGAGCATCTTCTTTAGCCTTCATTTGGGCTGATAATTGATAGATTCCAGGAATATCGCAGCTGATGCCAAAGACTTCGGTATGCCCCTGCTCCGTGGATACCTGGGACATATCCAGAACGGTATCTTCTGTGATTTCATGATAAACAACCTGATCGCCAAAATCCATGCTGGCTGCCTGCTCGCCGACAACCTCCAGCTCATCGTCCGGTGTACGGCCAAGGTACCGGTCCATAACCGGGGAACGCATAAGCACGCGGCAGATATTGGCCGCGCATCTCTGGAATTCCCCAAGGGTGGTCTTTCCAGACTGAAGCGCTTCCATGGAAGTGTCTCCCATAGAGTTGGAAGCAGAGTCTGGTGCAACCATAAACAGGTCGTTTTGTGCCCGCACCATTATGCCAGTGTTTTTAGGCGAGGCCTCTTCACCCTCTTCGTTCATCGACGCCCACCAGTCGGTCATGACTAAGCCTTCAAAGCCCCACTGATTTCTTAAAATTTCTGTAACCAGGTCGTAATTGCCTGCGGTCCAGATCCCGTTAATGCCGCCGTAAGTGGTCATAATGGAGTAAGCGCCCCCGTCTTTAACAGCCATTTCAAAGCCCTTCAGATAGATTTCCCGCAGAGCTCTTTCAGAAACCACGGCATCGCTCAGACGACGGTGATGCTCCTGATTATTGCAGGCAAAGTGCTTTACTGTACCGGTGACCCCTGCGTAGCCCATGCCCTTTACCTGAGCGGCGGCCATGGTTCCGGTAACATAAGGGTCTTCGGAAATATATTCAAAGTTACGGCCATTTAAAGGATTTCTGTGAATGTTAATGCCAGGCCCCAGCAGCGTGTCAATATGGTTTTTCCTCAGTTCCATGCCTTCCATCTGATAAAGCTCCTCTACCAGAGGAATGTTAAAGGTACAGCCAAGGCATGTGCCGTTTGGCATGGCAAAAGCGGTAGAGCCGCAGTCCATACGGATGCCGGAAGGACCGTCAGCGCAGCAGCCGACAGGGATGCCGAAATGCTCCAGACTGTCAGTAACGCCGCCAAAGGCGCCTGCGGTTCCCGGAGTTACCTTAGGGCTGCACATACCTTCGCCCCGGACGATGCATGTAAGATCTTCCTTAGAAAGCTGGGCAATAAAGGGATCCATGGAAATCTTTCCGTCATAGACGTCTGCCAGTTTATATCCCTGATCCCCGGTATAGGCAATGTCTGCCAGGCGGGCGCTGATCCTCCGCTCTTTTGGGGAAATGGTCCGCAAAGGCGTCGGCTCGCTGGATAAATGATAAGCGCCGTTTTCAAACACAGGCTTAAACCGGTCAAAAGCTTTAATGGGCGCAAGAGCCTCAGCAAGTTCCTGGGTTACTGTATTTTCCTGAACCTGGAAAGTTCCGGCCAGCTGAGTGTCTCTGATGCTTGTACCGGCATAAATGGAATATTCTCCGGCTTCCAGCACATAGCAGGATTTATGTCCCGTGGATCCGCTGTCATCGTAGGAGGCCAGGGCAGACTTTTCAATGGAAAAGTGAAGGGTCTGGCTGTCTCCGGGCATAAGCGCCTGTGTCTTTTCATAAGCCTTTAATTCAAGGGCAGGCTTTCCAAGAGCCCCCTGAGGAGCGCTGACATAAAGCTGGATCACTTCTTTGCCTTTATATGTACCGGTATTTTTTACACAAACATCTGTGGAAATGTGATCAGCATCTTCTTTAAAATCTGTTACCTGTACATCAAAGGTTGTATAAGATAAGCCGAAACCAAAGGGATATAAGACCGTATCTTTGGCAAAGGTTTCAAAATACCGGTAGCCTACATAAATGTCTTCCTGGTAAACATTTACCCAGTCATCCCCAAAGTTTTTAGTAGACGGATAGTCGTTAATGTCCCGGGCGATCGTGTCAGTGAGCTTTCCGCAGGGAGAAACATTTCCCATGAGAACGTCTAAAACGCCGTTTCCGCCTTCCTGGCCGCCCTGCCATGCATACAGCACCGCGGAGGGATCGTAAGTCTCCATCCACTTCATATCAATGATATTTCCCACGTTTAAGATCACAGCTACCTTTTTAAATGCGCTGCATACTTTTTTCAGCATGTCTTTTTCCACAGCAGTCAAAAGATAACTGCCCTCAGCCACCTTTGTATCCTGGTCCTCACCGGCAGTACGGCCGATGATCACCAGGGCCACATCCGATGCTTGGGCGGCTTTGGCTACAATATCTTCTGTTAATGGCATTTCTTCCTGAGACCAGGGTTCCTGTCCCCAGCCGGCGCCTTTGTCAAATGGATGGTCTTTGATCCATGCTTCATAAATGGCCATAAGCTCCTTATTCAGGCGAATATCTTCGCAGCTTTTCAGAGCGTCTAAAATACCGGTCACATAGGTGGTATTGACCAGACCGCCGGAGCCGGTGCCGCTTTTATAATAGGTAAAAGCGATGCGCCCAAATACAGATACACCTGTGTTTTTGGTCAGTGGAAGGGTGTTGTCTTCATTTTTTAAAAGGACACATCCTTCCGCAGCGGCCTGTCGTGCCAAAGCTGCGTATTTGTCCATATCCAATGTGTATTTTGCCATAATATTCCTCCGTTATTTGTGTCCTGAAATTTTCGGACAGATTTGCACGTTTAGTATAGCATATCCCGGTCAAAGGCCGCAATACTATTTACAGTTGTAAATGTGAAGTGGTATACTGATGATATATACGGTTTCACGGACCGCCGGAAACACCTGCTGCTTCCGGCGTAAGAAAGAATAACAGGAAAGATGACGCATCTAAAAGAGGAAGATTTATGCTTTATAAAATGAACGGCGTAACATTAAGCGCCGGGGGAGAAACGATTCTGGATCATGTGGATTTTTTCATCCGGGGCAATGAAAAAATTGCCGTGGTTGGACGCAATGGAGCGGGAAAGTCCACGCTGCTGAAAGTCATCCGGGGAGAGTTGACGCCGGATCGGGATGACCGGCGGTTTGAGCCGGGAATTTACAAATCCAGAAACGTCACTGTAGGGATGCTTTCCCAAAATGTGTTTCATGAGCCCCAGATGACCCTGGAGGCTTATATGGATCAGCGATTAAAGTCCCTGGGACAGGAATATGAGGCAGCCATGGCGTATAAGCAGGCATTTGACCGGAGCATGACCCGGCTGGGATTTTTTGTGGAGGATCAGGCCCGAAAGCTGGGAGATTTTTCCGGAGGCCAGCAGACAAAACTGGCGCTGATCTTCCTTTTCCTGGAAAAACCGGATATTCTCCTTTTAGATGAGCCTACCAATCATCTGGATATGGAAGCTTTGGAATGGTTGGAGGAAAAGATCCGGTCCTATGAAAAGGCAGTCGTCATGGTCAGCCACGACCGGTTTTTCCTGGATCAGACCGCCCAGATCGTCTATGAGCTGAGCCGGGGGAAGCTGACCCGGTATGCGGGAAATTATACTCAGTACCGGACCCAGAAGCTTAAAAATCTGGAGCAGGAGAAAAAGGCCTATGAGCGGCAGCAGGCGGAGATTGCCAGACAAAATGAGCTGATCCGCCGGTTTAAAAACAAGCCTAAAAAAGCAGCTTTTGCCCGCTCCCGGAAGAAAATGCTGGGGCGGATGAAGCTGATCCCAAAACCTGCCGGGGAGGAGGGACATATTTTTACCGGGGAGATCCTTCCGGAGCGCAGGGGCAATAAATGGGTCATGGCGTGCGACCATTTAGTCCTGGGATATGACCAGCCTCTTCTGGATTTGTCCTGGCGTCTGCGCCGGGGGCAGAAGGTAGGGCTTATCGGGCCTAACGGCGCGGGAAAGACCACTTTTTTAAAAACATTAACCGGGCAGATTGATCCATTGGCAGGAAAGTATAACTTAGGCAGTGATATTTCCGTGGGATATTTTGATCAGAAAAGCGCCCAGATCATTTCTGAAAAAACAGTGGCCGACCATTTTTATGACCGGTTTCCATCACTGACTAAAAAGGAGGTTTATCAGACCCTGGGGGCCTATCTTTTAGGAGGTAGTATGGCTTCCCGAAAAGTGCGCGATCTGTCCGGAGGTGAAAAGGCCCGTCTGGTCCTTTGTGAGCTCCTTCAAAGCCGCCCCAATTTCCTTGTGCTGGATGAGCCGACCAACCATATGGATATTCCGGCTAAGGAAACGTTAGAGTCTGCCTTTAAGGCCTACAAGGGGACCATCCTTTTTGTATCTCATGACCGGTACTTTATTTCTCAGGTGGCCGATGCCCTTCTGATCTTTGAAGACCAGAAGGCCCGGTACTATCCTTTTGGATATAACCATTATGTCCAGAGGAAGCAGTCCATGGCCGGAGACGGGGGTGATCTGAGAGCCAGGATGGATGCTCAGGAAGCGGCCATGATCGCCGGACTTCGGGCTGTGCCTGAGGCAGAGCGGCATCAGCTTCGGGAGATTGGAACCCGGGAAGCCTATGAGGACTGGCAGATGCGCCTTGCCCTGGAGGATATGGCCCAGTGTCAGGCTCAGGCAGAGGCCCTGTGGGAAAGACTGTGTGAGTGTTGGGATGAAAGGTCAAAGGCCATGTATGAGGAAGCGGAGGCCCGGTGGCAGGAGGCTTGCCTTCACTGGTACGACGTTTACCTGGAAACAGAGCCGAGGGAGGAAAATGATGAAAAAGATCCAAATACCTGAAAAAGTGGCATATATTATAAGAAGTCTGGAGGAAAATGGCTATGAGGCTTATGCGGTAGGCGGCTGTGTTCGGGACAGTCTTTTGGGGAGGGCGCCGGGAGACTGGGATATTACCACTTCCGCAGCCCCACGGCAGGTAAAGGCAGTATTTTCCCGGACCATTGATACAGGGATCCAGCACGGAACGGTGACAGTGATGCTGGATAAGGAAGGTTTTGAGGTGACCACTTATCGCATTGACGGGGAGTATGAGGACAGCAGACATCCGAAAAATGTTTCCTTTACTTCAAATTTAAAGGAAGATCTGGCCCGCCGGGATTTTACCATTAATGCCATGGCTTATAATCCCGGTACAGGCATTGTGGATCTGTACGGGGGCATGGAGGATCTGGAGAATAAGATCATCCGGTGCGTTGGCACCCCGGATCACCGGTTTGACGAGGATGCCCTGCGGATGATGCGGGCCGTGCGCTTTGCGGCTCAGCTGGATTTTGATGTGGAGGCGGATACCGCCCGGGCAGTCCTGGAAAAGGCACACTCTTTAAAAAAGATCAGTGCAGAGCGTATTGCAGCGGAGCTGGTTAAGCTGATTACATCCCCTCATCCGGAAAAGGTGCATCTGGCCTGGAAACTGGGCATTACCAGGGTGATCCTGCCGGAGTATGACCGGATCGTAGGTGTGGAACAAAACACCCCCAACCATATATATACTGTAGATGTGCATACTTTAAAGGCTATGGAAAATATCCAGCCGGACCCGGCGCTGCGGCTGACCATGCTGTTTCATGATCTGGGAAAGCCTGCGGTGAAAAAGACCCTTTACGGCAGGGATATTTTTTACCGTCATCCCGAGGTCAGCGCCGGGATGGCAAAGGATATATTAAAGCGGTTAAAAATGGACAATGCCACCACGGACAAGGTGGTGCGCCTTGTAAAGTGGCACGGTCTTAAGTTTGATGCCACGCCGGTTCATGTGCGCCGGGCGCTGAACCGGGTGGGAGATGATATTTTTGAGGATTTTATTAAGGTTCAGCGGGCAGATATAATGGCAAAAAGTCCTTCTGTGATCTTAAGAAAGCTGGAGCTTTTAGATGAAAAGGAAAAAATCTACCATGAGATTCTTCAGTCCGGACAGTGCTACTGTATAAAAATGCTGGCAGTCAACGGCCGCGACCTTATAGCAGAAGGCATTGCCCCGGGGCCTTTACTGGGAGCGGTTTTAGACCGTCTTACAGAGCGGGTCATCGACGATCCGGCTCTGAACACGAAGGAAACCCTTTTAAAGCTGGCTGTGAAAGAAAAGGACAGCCCGGATATTTTTGAACCTAAAAAGGAATTTTTTTGGGAGGAGACAGGAAAGTAATGAAGATTGGAACCATTGGCACAGGAGACATTGCGGATAAGATTATTGAAAATATTCAAAAGACGAAACACCTGGAGTGCAGGGCAGTGTATTCCCGGAGCCGGGAGAAGGGAGAGGTCCTGGCAAAAAAGCGGGGCGTCCCTAAGGTCTATACAGATCTGGAGGCAATGATGGAAGATGATGAGATTGACATGATCTATATTGCTTCTCCCAACAGCCTTCATTACGAACAGGCCCTTATGGCTCTGGAACATGGGAAACATGTGTTGTGTGAAAAGCCCATGACACCCTCCTATGACCAGACACGGGCCCTGTTTGATCTGGCGGTAAAAAAGGGGCTGTTTTGTTTTGAGGCCGTGACCATTGGCCATGCGCCAAACTTCCGACTGGTAAAGGAGCATTTAAAGGATGTAGGGCGGGTGCGCCTTGTGCTTTGCTCCTACAGCCAGTATTCTTCCCGATACACGCTTTTAAAAGAGGGCACAATAACTAATGTTTTTGATCCGGCATTTTGCGGCGGCGCGCTGATGGATATAAATTATTATAATATTTATGAAGTAACTGCCCTGTTTGGACGCCCAGAGAAGGTGTCCTATTATCCCAATCTTTATAAAAACGGAGTGGACACTTCCGGCATCCTTATTATGACTTATCCGGATTTTGTGTGCCAGTGTACCGGGGCTAAGGACACCTGGGGCGTCAACAGTGTACAGATCCAGGGGGAGGACGGCTATATTTATGTAGAAGGAAGCACAAATGCCAGCGGTCCGGTGCGGGTGGTGACTCGGGAGCAGGAGGCCGTGTATGATCATCAGCCGGATGGTCATCAGTGGTATTATGAGCTTTTAAGTCTGGATGAGATCATTGGCGCCATGGATATGGACCGGTGCCGGGAACTGATGCAGGCCAGTCTGGATACAGCCTGGGTTTTAGAGCAGGCCGGAAATCCCAGATCGTCAACGGATTTTTGCACATCTGGGACAGTATTCGGGCTTTCGTGAATATTTTCCCAAATACAGGAAAAATCTGATTGACAAGTGGAAAAAGAATTGATATACTCAGTGAGTGTGTGCAGACAAAAGGATGGTTTGTACCCAGTTTACCGAAGATGAATGATTTTCGGCAGCCACTTTTATTTAAATTTCAGGAGGTGAAAATAATGCCAACATTTAACCAGTTAGTAAGAAAAGGAAGACAGACTGTAGAAAAGAAATCCACAGCACCGGCTCTTCAGAAGAGCTACAATTCTCTGCACAAGAGGACGACGGATATGTCCTCTCCTCAGAAGCGTGGTGTGTGTACTGCAGTTAAGACAGCTACTCCTAAGAAACCTAACTCAGCGCTTAGAAAGATCGCCAGAGTTCGTCTCTCTAACGGTATTGAAGTAACAAGCTACATTCCGGGCGAGGGCCACAACTTACAGGAGCACAGCGTTGTGCTGATCCGCGGCGGCCGTGTTAAGGACTTACCTGGTACAAGATACCACATCATCCGCGGTACACTTGATACTGCAGGTGTTGCAAAGAGACGTCAGGCCCGCTCGAAATATGGCGCTAAGAGACCTAAGGACGCTAAGAAGTAATTGTTTTCGATTTGTACTATTTGCGACGAATGTAGCATTATTTTACCTGGAAAGCCCCGGAGGGCTTTGGACCCACAGACAGGACATCCTGTATGGAGCGGCAGGCCTTCGGCGGACGCAGATGGCTGCGGGTTAATATAAGATAGCAATTCGAGCGCGAACACATATCAGGCTTTAGGCTATGTGAGTACCGATGATTTAATCTATATTATTAAGGAGGGAAGTAACGTGCCAAGAAAAGGACATATCCAGAAGAGAGACGTATTAGCTGATCCGATCTACAACAGCAAGATCGTTACAAAGCTGATTAATAACGTTATGTTAGACGGTAAGAAAGGTATTGCCCAGAAGATCGTTTACGGCGCATTTGACAGAGTCGCTGCCAAGACCGGCAAGGACGCTCTGGAAGTATTTGAGGAAGCCATGAACAACGTAATGCCTGTTCTTGAAGTAAAGGCAAGACGTATCGGTGGTGCCACATATCAGGTACCCATTGAGGTAAGAGCTGACAGAAGACAGGCTCTGGGTCTTCGCTGGCTTACATTGTTTGCCCGCAAGCGCGGTGAAAAGACAATGGAAGAAAGACTGGCAAACGAGATTATGGATGCTGCAAATAATGCAGGTTCCGCTGTGAAGAGAAAAGAAGACATGCATAAAATGGCAGAGGCCAACAAGGCATTTGCTCATTACAGATGGTAATTTGCCACTGGCTTCGTAACTAATTTAAGGAGGAATTATCCTTGGCTGGAAGAGAATATCCATTAGAGAGAACCAGAAATATTGGGATCATGGCTCATATCGATGCCGGTAAGACTACATTGACCGAGCGTATCCTTTATTATACTGGTATTAACTATAAGATTGGTGATACTCACGAAGGTACTGCAACCATGGACTGGATGGAACAGGAGCAGGAGAGAGGTATCACGATCACTTCAGCTGCTACTACATGCCATTGGACACCTCAGGAATTCCACAAACCAAAGCCAGGCGCTCAGGAATACCGTATCAACATCATTGATACTCCGGGACACGTTGACTTTACGGTAGAGGTTGAACGTTCACTGCGCGTGCTTGACGGTGCTGTTGGTGTGTTCTGTGCTAAGGGCGGTGTAGAACCACAGTCCGAAAATGTATGGCGCCAGGCAGACACTTATAATGTACCTCGTATGGCATTCATCAATAAGATGGATATTATGGGTGCAAATTTCTACGGTGCTGTAGAACAGATTAAGACACGTCTGGGCAAGAATGCGATTCCTGTGCAGCTGCCAATCGGCAAAGAAGATGACTTTAAAGGAATTATCGATCTGTTTGAAATGAAAGCCTACATCTACAATGATGAAAAGGGCGATGACATTTCCATCCTTGATGTTCCTGAAGATATGAAAGATGATGCTGAATTATACAGAACAGATATGATTGAAAAGATCTGTGAACTGGATGATGACCTTATGATGCAGTATCTGGAAGGCGAAGAGCCTACGATAGAGCAGCTTAAGGCAGCATTAAGAAAAGGTACATGCGAGTGTACTGCTGTTCCTGTATGCTGCGGTTCCGCATACAGAAACAAAGGTGTTCAGAAGCTTCTGGATGCCATTATTGAATACATGCCTGCGCCTACAGACATTCCTTCAATCAAGGGTGTTGATATGGAAGGCAATGAGATCGAAAGACATTCTTCTGATGAAGAGCCGTTCTCTGCCCTTGTATTCAAGATCATGACTGACCCATTCGTAGGTAAACTGGCATTCTTCCGTGTTTACTCCGGTACGATGAATTCCGGTTCCTATGTTTACAACTCGACAAAAGATAAAAAAGAACGTGTTGGACGTATCCTTCAGATGCATGCGAACAAACGTTCCGAGCTGGATAAGGTTTACTCCGGTGACATTGCCGCTGCTGTGGGCTTTAAGATTTCTACAACCGGTGATACCATCTGTGATGAGCAGCATCCGGTTATCCTTGAATCCATGGAATTTC
>CAZMGH010000034.1:0-12673 GCA_964565805.1 uncultured Lachnospiraceae bacterium | reverse complement strand
GAGCTGGCCATCGAGCCTAAGACAAAGGCAGGCCAGGGCAAGATGGGCGAGGCTCTTGCAAAGCTTGCGGAAGAGGACCCCACATTCCGTGCGCATACAGATGCTGAAACAGGCCAGACCATTATTGCCGGTATGGGTGAGCTCCATCTGGAGATCATCGTTGACCGCCTCCTTCGTGAGTTTAAGGTAGAGGCTAATGTAGGCGCGCCTCAGGTTGCTTACAAGGAAACCTTTACTAAGACTGTTGAAGTAGACAGCAAGTACGCAAAACAGTCTGGTGGACGTGGTCAGTACGGTCACTGTAAAGTGCGTTTCGAGCCTATGGATCCTAACGGTGAAGAAACATTTAAGTTCGATTCCGAAGTTGTGGGCGGCGCTATTCCTAAGGAATATATCCCGGCTGTCGGCGAAGGTATCGAAGAAGCGGCGAAGGCTGGTATCCTGGGCGGATTCCCTGTACTGGGTGTTCACGCTACAGTATACGATGGTTCCTACCATGAAGTAGACTCCTCTGAAATGGCATTCCACATTGCCGGTTCTTTGGCATTTAAGGATGCGATGAACAAGGCAGGGGCTGTTTTACTTGAGCCGATCATGAAGGTGGAAGTAACCATGCCTGAGGAGTACATGGGTGATGTTATTGGTGATATTAACTCCCGTCGTGGCCGTATCGAAGGTATGGACGATATAGGCGGCGGTAAGATCATCAAAGCTTATGTTCCTCTGGCAGAAATGTTTGGATACTCCACAGACCTGCGTTCCAGAACTCAGGGTCGTGGTAACTACTCTATGTTCTTTGAGAAATATGAGCAGGTTCCAAAGTCTGTGCAGGAAAAGGTTATTGCCGCAAAAGGAAAATAATAAAAAAACAGGCTTGAATATCATGCCGAAATGCAATATAATTAGTTCTAGCTAGGCGAAATATCCTTTGTCGACCCCGCCTTTGTGTGGGGCGGCCGGTTTTCGCAGGAGGCCGCAAAGCGGCGGGACAGTTTATTATGCCCTGGCTTTCAGGGTAATTATATTAAGGAGGACTATCAAAATGGCAAAAGCTAAGTTTGACAGAAGCAAACCACATTGTAATATTGGTACCATTGGTCATGTTGACCATGGTAAAACAACTTTAACTGCTGCTATCACAAAGGTATTAGCAGAAAGAGTTCCTGGTAACGAAAAAGTAGACTTTGAAAATATCGATAAAGCTCCTGAAGAAAGAGAGCGTGGTATTACAATTTCTACAGCTCACGTTGAGTATCAGACAGGAAATCGTCACTATGCACACGTTGACTGCCCGGGGCATGCGGACTATGTAAAGAACATGATCACTGGTGCTGCTCAGATGGATGGCGCTATCCTTGTTGTTGCTGCTACTGATGGTGTTATGGCTCAGACAAAAGAGCATATCCTTCTTTCTCGTCAGGTAGGTGTACCTTACATCGTCGTATTTTTAAATAAATGCGATATGGTAGACGATGAAGAACTTCTTGAGTTAGTAGAAATGGAAGTAACAGAAGTTCTTGAAGAGTATGGTTTTAATGACTGCCCGATCATCAAAGGTTCCGCTCTTAAGGCTCTTGAAGATCCTTCAAGCGAATGGGGCGACAAGATCATGGAACTTATGGATACAGTTGATTCCTATATTCCTGATCCGATCCGCGACACAGATAAGCCTTTCCTTATGCCTGTTGAGGACGTTTTCTCTATCACAGGCCGTGGTACAGTTGCTACAGGTAGAGTAGAGCGCGGAACACTTCATCTTTCCGAAGAGGTTGAAATCGTAGGCGTTAAGGAAGACATCCGCAAGGTTGTTGTCACTGGTATCGAGATGTTCCGTAAGCTCCTTGATGAGGCTCAGGCTGGTGATAATATTGGCTGCCTCCTTCGTGGTGTTCAGAGAAATGAAATCGAAAGAGGACAGGTTCTTGCTAAACCAGGTTCTGTAAAACCTTACAAAAAATTTACAGCTCAGGTTTATGTATTAACAAAGGATGAAGGCGGACGTCATACACCTTTCTTCAACAAATACAGACCTCAGTTCTACTTCAGAACAACAGACATCACCGGCGAAATCCAGCTTCCTGAAGGCACAGAGATGTGCATGCCTGGCGATAACGTAGAGATGACGATCGAGCTCATCCACCCGATCGCTATGGAGCAGGGTCTTACATTCGCTATCCGTGAAGGCGGACGTACAGTTGGTTCCGGCCGTGTTGCTACAATTATTGAATAATTAAAAGCGGATAATGCTTATTGGGCTTCCCGATTTTGGCGGGAAGCCTTTTTTAATTCGCCTGCTGTGGGCGGGGCGAATGGGTGAAAGATTGAGTAGTCCTGAAAAGACCATGGGCTACCGGGTATGACCATCAATCTGCTCCGTGATCTCATACAGCACAATACCGTACTCCGGCACCACTGTGTCCAGGATCAGGACATCATTTACAAAGACCGTGTCCAAAGTAATCTTGGGGACGCTGGTATATTTAATATACTCGACCATCTCCGGATCAATATTTGGAGGTGAGCCGGAATCCAGCCAGGTATTATAGGTAGAGCCATAGGATTCGCACAGCTGAGACCTTCGCAGTAAATAAGACCCTGGAGACATGACGATGGCATGATGAAAAATCAGCCCTCCCTTGGAATCAAAATACCGGTTCCGCTCTGTATAAGAGGGAGCAGTGTGCGCTTCTTTAAGCCATGACTCTACATAAAAACAGAAATTAAAAATAAGCAGCTGCCAGCCCTCATCGGACCGGGTTAAAATATGACAGTCATCATATTCCATGATACTGTCCCCAAGTCTGCGGTAAAGGGCAAGGGCGAAATAGGCGGGCTTTTTAAGACTCAGATGATAGATAGGGGCTGTCGGATAATACCGTTTTTGGCAGCTTGATGGCTCTAAAAAAGACTATCCTAAAAAAACAAGCTTTTTCGAGCCTTTGTTTTTTATTGGATAGTCTTTTTTATTGATGTTCTTTCTGTTTTTGGGCGCAAAATCCCCCTCACGCCCTTTTGAGGATCTCTCTTTTTCCTAAGCGGCTTTCTGCTCCTTTTTACCTTCATATTTTTTGATCTTCTTGTGTATAAATGTACAATGACTCTGAAGGCGTCCGCTAATCGGGGAAAGGTCCGTAGGGGCTTTAAAATATTTCATATACCGGCTCCAGGAGAACTCTCATAATGGCGCAGGCATCCAGAGTCAGAGAAAAATCCAGTCTGCCATTGTCGCACAGAAGGATGCGGCGTTCAAAGGAGGGCATACTTTTTTGTTTAAAGGCCAGCAGTTCTGGATCGGAATATATTCCCAGCTGGTTACTTTCCAGCCAATACTGGTATGTGCAGCTTTTTTTCCAGGAAACCTGGAAAAAGTGAGCGATATATTTCTCATATGGAAGATCTGTTAGACTGATTTCAAAAATAGCTTTGGGATATTGATTTAACAGATCAGAAGTGTAGACGATCGTTCCCTGATCTATGTTTTCCTGTTCGCACATGTCGTAAAAAGATGGGTTATATAAAAATATTTCTATGCCTTTGTTATTCTTCTGCAATAAAAATGTTTTTCCACGCCCAAGCAGTAAAGGATGAAAATGGGCCAGATAATCAAAAAGATAGAAGGCGCTCTTACGGCAGGAAACAGACATGATCAGTCCGTTTTCACCCCAAAACAGAGGGTGGCTCATATCAAACTGCTCATTAAAGTCTGTCAGGAGAAAGCAGGCAAGTCCTGCGGCCTTGTCCCCAAATGTCATCCATTTACTGCATAAATAGGCAGTGCGGATAAAGGAATCGTTGCTGGAATTTTTATCTGTGGCCTGGGCTCTGTCTGTGGAAAAACACAGGTCTGATAAAATGACCCGGCTTTGAGTCCAGGAGGATCTGTCTATATATTGAAAGAATTTATGGATTTCCGGATCGCCCATGTGAAAATGAGCGAAAACGGCAATCAGTCCATCGGGCGCGGGCATCTGGGAAAACTCATTGAAATATTGCAAAAAAACCTGAACACGGATATTGATATAAAGCTTTAGCCCGGGAAGCGTATCTTTGACGATTTTAAAAATCCGGGGATAAAGCATGAAAAAATCCTTTGGCGGCATATGTGATAAATCCAGACAGATTCCCGACCGGGCAGATTCTTGAAGATGGACTGTTTTTAAATGATCTAACAGCAGACTCAGGATATGGAAAAAGGTTTCAGGATCTGTAAGATTAAGCTTCAGGTTTAGTATCGGCATCAGGGAATTTTTAAAAATAAAGCTTAAAACCTGATCCAATAAAGAAAAATGTGTTTGGAACAGTTTATTATTTTTCATGAAAAATACACAGGAGGAATGGTGGCCAATGATCTGATCCAGCAAAATCCCTGTTTGATTTCCGAAAAAGGTTAGCTGCCATGCCATATCCTGAATGTTTTGATAAAGGAGATGATAGTAGCAGGGAATATAAAAAATATGATGACGGTAAAAGCCTGGAACATTTTCCTTTCCATTAAAGGAAATGGTTGGCAGATCAATGCGGATCGTCGGCCGGCGATACTGGGCAATAACTTGAGTGCCATCCCCGTTGTATCTGGATAAAAGTGATTTGGCTAATTTTACCGGAGGATGGCCGGAGATATGGTCAGTATTTTCCTGGGAGTTTTTCTGGGGATCATGACTGCTTTTGCGGAAAACAGAGGGAAGGATCCCATAGGCTGTTTTAAAGTATCCGGACATGGAACGGGCGTTGGCAAAACCGGAGCGGTCAGCGATTTCCTCCAGTGTCAGATCAGAGGATCGGAGTAATTCTCTGGCATGCTCCAGGCGGAGAAGGACAATGTATTGAGTATAACTTTTCTCCATAAACTGGAGGAATAAATGGGAGATATAAGATGGCGTCATATAGTGGCGCGCGGCAAGTTCCTTCAGCGAAATCGTTTGGTTATAATTCTTCCGAATATCTTCAAGGATTTCACGGAAATGCATTAAGGCACGGGATTGGGAACCGTTTTTTCCGGGGCGTTTTTCGGAAAAATTTGTGTACAATTCATAAAATAAGCGGCAGACCTTGCTGTCAAATAATAGATCCAGGTAAGGATTAGATACGTCGGACAGAAGGATCCGGGACAGCTCTGCAAGTACTGTGATCATAGGCTGATAAAGTTCTTTATTACCGTCACAACAGGAATTACAGTTAAAGTATAGCTGCGTATCTTGGGAAGATATGCGGCTTGTCATTCGGTCTTCTAAAAAAAACTGAAGGCAAAGGCCGCTTTTGACAAAAAGTTGATATAAAGAAAAACTGTTAATGACCATCACATCATTGGTTTTAAGCAGACTGGTCTTGCCTTCACAGGTGACCTGTATGCTGCCGTTTAGAATAAAAAGAATCTGAGGACATTCCTGCCAGCGGATCCGAGCCAGATGGTTATTGCTTTCTGGTGTAAGAATATGGAGAATTGAATGATCTGTCATAAAGACATCCTCCTATCTTTGAATTTATATGTAAATATTTGAGATATTATAGGAAATTATATGTAAAAGTATGCTGAAAGTCAATGCAATCTGTGGAAAACCTAAAGAAAAACTCATAATTATACATGAAAATTCCGTGAAAGGTTACTTTTAGTGAAGACGCTTTTTTTATAAAATGAACACATACTTCAAAAAGCGGAATCACTGAAAGGAGAGAATGGAATATGAATCGATTGTTTAGAAAAGCCGGGGGAATCTTGCTGGCAGCGGCATTAGCAGTGTCTATGGATGCCTGCAGCCAGAATACAGGAGAAAGCGCGGTTTCGGAAGAAACAACTCCAGCAGAAGAAACAAATGCAGGAGGGGAAAACGAGGGGACAGAGAGTGAGGTTTTACAAGAAGAAGTGTCAGATGCTGATGAAATACAGGCGTCAGAGGCTGCAGAGGCAGTTACGCCGGACGTGCCAGTAAAAGAGGTGGAGGCCTCACCGGAGGATGAGGACTATTATCAGGAGCTTCTGGAAACGGAAATTTATAATTATAAACTGATCCGCAACATTCCTACAGCCTATGATGAGGCTTCATGGGATACCTACAGCGAAAATGCTAACATACTTTTAACATTGGATAGCAGTGAAATTGGAGAAACACAGCAAGGATTGATTGAGAAGGCGGCCGAATTGAGAACACAGCTCATTCAGATTCAGCCTTTGGAAGAAAGCATCTGGTATTTGTGGGGAGATTCCATTCCATATGCTGAGGATATTGAAAGTCTGGAGTTTACAGTAGATAACTATGATAACTCAGATTTTGTTCCTTTTGTTGTTCCGTATCTTTTAGACGATCAGGAGAATGTTAAAGGAAATATTATTATTGTCGCCGGAGGAGGTTATTCCTCCAGAGGAAATTCCGGTGAAGGCTGGCCTATCGCAGAAGGTTTTAATGAGAGAGGTTATAACTGTTATGTGCTCCAGCGCCGTGTATCCCCCTATAGTCCGGACGATATTTGGATGGATTTCCAGAGGAGCGTCCGTGTTGTCCGTAGCCATATTGATTCTATGGGACTTGGTGGCGGAGATTGTATCGCAGCTGTTGGATTTTCCGGCGGATCTGCCACGATTTTAGGGGCTATTGATATGTATTATGGCGATATTGTGCCTACTGTAACAGATGAAAATTATGTTCCGGATGAAATTGATGAAATTAACAGCGATTTGGATGTTGCACTTTGTCTATATGGACCTAATTATCTGGGAGGCACCGTATATGAGGACGAAAATGGTTTCCAGGGCCTTGTAACTGAAAATCCCAATATACCAGCAATCTTCTTAGCTGCCGGAGAAGATGATACGACAGCAGAAGACAATGCGATCCTTCGCGCTTCTGTAATCGATCAGACATTAGTTGAAATGCACACCTTCGCTAATGTTGGTCACGGTTTTGGCGTTGGCCTAAGCGGTACGAACTCCGCGTACTGGATGGATCTGGCGGATGGATTTATTGACCAGGTAATTGCAGGAGGAGCAACAGAGGCAGAGACTTCCACAGAAATTGAGATTCCAAGTGACTATACTCAGTATCAGACTTTTGATGTCACCTTTAGTTTTGGCGATACTACAATCACCCTGGCCATAAATGATGACGGTACTCAGTTTTATGCCGGATTTATTGCCTTTGAAGAGCTTCAGGAACTGGAAGGTATTGTTAATGATGACGGAACAGTTACTGTAACCTTTGATAAAACCGGATTTATGAGCGGAGACGCCCAAATGATTTATGATTCTGGAGATTCTGACGCTTGGCAGCCGGTAGAGTGATTTCAGTAAACTTTGCAACAGATTTATAATGTCAACAACTTCATAAGCTTAAGATAAATTTGCCTCAAGGGCGCGCCTCATGTTTTTGCATTGGCGCGCCCTTTTTAATCATATAAGGGAAAATTTTATTTAAAACCGAATACATGATGTTCCTCCGTGGCCGGTAATGATTTTCGTGGGTATAGATTTATTTTGTGATCAGTGGTACAATAGACAAGTAACCAACTTAAAGAATTTTAGAAAGCGGGAGAGGGCTTATGGCATCAATCTGGGATACTCTGGAAATAAGTGAGACAACTGATGAAGATGAACTGAAAAAAGCCTACCGGGCAAAGCTGGTCCGCACGAATCCGGAGGATTATCCGGAGGAGTTTAAACAGCTCCGTCAGGCTTATGAGCAGGCTCTGGCCCTGGCCCGCCAGGCGGCTAAAAAAGCGCCAAAGCATGGGCAGGATGCTGAAAGGGAAGCTGGCGCAGCTGCCGGAAATGATGCCGCACAGGAAGGAAGCGGACAGGGGCTCTATGGCGAGGACACTCCTGCTACCCGGTGGATGGCCAAGGTGGAAAATCTGTACAATGACTTTTATGAGCGGATCCAGGTGGAAAACTGGGAGCAGCTGCTGGATGAGGACGTATGTATTGGCCTGGAAAGCTCTGATGAGGTGCGCATATATCTGCTCCGGTTTTTAATGGGACATATGAAACTGCCAAATCCCATCTGGAAAGCCATAGACCGGGCATTTTTCCTGACGCAGGATAAACTGGAGCTTTATGAAATATTTCCCAAGGATTATATTGATTATATATTAAGCCTGGTAAAATACGAAAATTTTCTGGATTATACCCTTTTTCGGGGAGAAGGGGAGAATGGGGAAGTTTTTGACCATTATATAGATGACTATTTCCTCTTGCGCCAGGCGGTTGTTGATAAAAGCTTTGAAAACGGAGAAAAGCTGTATGAAAAGCTTATGGATCAGGACATTTACCATCCGTTTACAGAGGCTGAATGGGCCTGTATCCTTATGGAAAAGGGAGATTTGTACAGCGCCCGGCAGATCCTGAACCGGCTTTGGCAGGAATATCCGGACAGCTTATATATTGCCAACTGTTATGTTCGGGCATTGATCCTGGCTCAGGATCTGGACAGGGCAGAGCCGATCTGCCTGGAAATTTTAAAGAAAAATCCCAAAAACTATGAGGGAAATCTTGCCTATGCCCGCTGTCTGTGCCACAATGGCCAGTATAAGGAGGCCAAGGATTGCCTTTTAGACCTGTTTGAACTGATGCCTGGAGATGACAACGCTATGAAGCTTCTTCAGGAGGTTAATGTTCATCTGGTCCAGTCTTATAAAGGAAAGCTGGCTCAGGATCCTGGGGATCAGAACGCCCTTTTGGACATGGGATGGTGTCTGTGTCAAAATGAAATTTATGATCAGTGCCTTGAGATGCTGCTTACTTTCCAGCCGGACGAGGAGCACAGGTATGATTATATTAACCTTCGGGGCCGGATCTATCTGTGTATGGAACGATATGAGGAAGCCCTTCCATGGCTGGAGCAGTGGCGGGATAAGATCCTGGAAATGAGTCAGCAGCCCACCAAGGAAAACGAAAAGAAGATAAAACGGCTGGGCTATGCCAACTATGCTATTGCCTGCTGCTTTTCCTGGATGGGAGAGCATGTAGATAAAAAATATTATCCCCAGGCCATGACCTATATTGAAGAGGCCATTCGCACAGAAAAGGAACAGCGCCAGCATCTAAACTGCCTTTACATTAAGGCTGAGATGCTGAATAAAACTGGAAAACACCAGCAGTGTGTGGATGTATGTACACAGCTGCTTGAGGAGGAAACGGGATTTTTCCCGGCCTATGTCCTTCGCCAGGAGGCTTATCTGGCTCTTGGCATGGATCAGAAAGTGGTGGATGATTTTTATCGGGCTACCCGGGTATATCCTTACCATGCCCGACCCTATGAGCTGGCGGCGAAAGTATTTATCGATCACCATGAGGAAAAAGAAGCTTTAGATATTGTAGCCCAGGCGGAAAAGGTATCCGTAGAAACAGATGAGCTGAGATTGATCAAGCTTCGGTGCCTGAGACTTCTGGCTAAGGAGAAAAAGGATTATGACCAGGCTCTGGATTACGGGAAAAAGATTTTATCAGAAAATCCTGAAAACCGGACGAAAGGGTGGATCGCTCAAGTAAAGCAGGTCATGGCTCTGTGTTTTCTGGAAAGCGGACAGCACGTTCAGGCTTTGGATATGATTGGCCGGGCGCTCCATGAGGATCCGTCAGATGACAGCAGCCGGATTGTAAAAGCAAGGATCCTGGAATGTATCGGGCAGGAAAGCCAGGCATTATGCATGTATCTGGATCTTGCCTCCCATCTCCCGGATCACGCCTTTATCGCGGAGCGTTTGGGGCAGATCTATGCCCGAAAAAATGATTTGAAAAAAGCGGTATTTTACATATCGAGAGCTTTGGCTTTAAACCCGGATTATCCGAAAATACATTTGACTCTGGGCCATTTGTACCGAAGGCTGGCAGAAGAGGGAAATGACAGTTATTGGGGTAAGGCCCTGGAGCATTTGGACAAGGCTGTCCAGAAAAATGATACCATTGAGTGCCATATGGAGCGGGGGGATACTCTTTACAATAAAGGAGATTATGAGCAGGCAAGTAAGGATTTTCGATGGGTCCTGGAGAGAGATCCGGAAAATGGCTCTGCTATGCTGAGTATGGCCTATATTTATTTTTCCACAGGCGCCTACGAAACGGCGATCCAGTGGTTTGACCGGTGTATGAAAGCAGAAGGCACAGCATCTATTTTTCCGGGATTATGCGTCAGAGCCGGTCAGTGCTGTGAACATTTGGGAGATATTAAAAAGGCATTGGAATATTATGACCGAGGGCTTAAAGAAAGTTCTGCCAATATAAAGCTTTACATGGCTAAAGGCGGGATGCTTCTGCGGCAAAAGGACTATGACCAGGCGGCGGCAGTATTCCAAGCAGGAATGGATCAGCAGCCTGGGGATTTCGGCGGTTTTATGGATAAAATATGCGTCACATGGTTTTTGGCCGGGGACCGGAAAAAAGCCCGGATCTGGTGGAAGCGCCTGATCGCTCAGGATTCCCCGGCACGCAGGTTTTTGGGAGAGCTGCGGGCCGGACAGTTTGAGTTGTATAATGAAAGAAAACCGGCAAAGGCCAGAAAGCAGCTTGAAAGAGCTGTGTATACAGCGTCAGTCAGCGAAGATCCGGCTTTGTTGTGTGCAGGAAAGTATTTTCTGGCGTGCGCATGGTACATGAGCGGCAGCAAAACCATGGCTGCCCGTTATTTTTGCGAGGGAAAAGAGCTTATTGAGCAAACCTGGCCTCAGATTTTAAAAAAGAAGCTTAACGGCCTGCCGGGGGGCATCTGGCGGCTCTGGCGGCGCAGCTGTCTGTGGCTGGACCACTGCCGGGGAGAAGAAGGGGATGCATCGGGGAAAAATACTCAAAAACGTCTTGGTAAGCTTTCTTATGGTGAAGAAGGCCTGAAGGCATTTTTCCAGGAGGATTTTCAGGAAGCTGCCCGGATGTTTGCTCAGGCTGTACAGATGATTTCAGATTGTGATATAGAATGTGAGGGACTGCTCCGTTTAACGGATAAGAGGTGATTGACAGTGATTATAGGAATTGATTTAGGAACAACAAATAGCCTTGCGGCATGTTATACAGAGGAAGGACCGGTGATCATTCCCAACCGTTTGGGAAAAAGGCTGACCCCGTCTGTGGTGAGCATGGATGAAAACCACCAGATGTATGTGGGAGAATCTGCCCGGGAGAGAAAGATCCTTTACCCGGAAACCACAGCGGATGTGTTTAAAAGAAGTATGGGAAGCCAGAAAAAGTTTTCTCTTGCAGATGAAAGCTTTACTGCCGAAGAACTGTCATCCTTTGTCCTGCGCTCATTAAAGGAGGATGCCCAGGCCTATCTTGGGGAGCCGGTGACTGAGGCGGTGATCAGCGTGCCTGCCTATTTTAATGATGTAAAGCGTAAGGCGACAAAAAGGGCGGGAGAGCTGGCGGGACTTAAAGTAGAGCGGATCATCAGCGAGCCGACAGCGGCGGCCATTGCCTACGGTCTGTACCAGAAAAATAAAAACACAAAATTTCTTGTATTTGATCTGGGGGGCGGTACTTTTGATGTGTCCATTCTGGAATTATATGAAAATATCCTGGAAGTGCGTGCCGTGGCCGGCGATAATTTTCTTGGAGGCGAAGACTTTACTCAGGTGCTGGCCCAAATGTTTATGCGGGATAATGACGTAAAAGAGGAAAACCTTACACCAAAGGAGCGGGCCGGACTTTATGCTCAAGCAGAGGCCTGCAAGCTGGGTTTTGGAAAAAAACGGGTATCCTATATGACCTGCAAGATCGGCGGAGAAACTGTAGAGTATAAGGTAAGTCTTGAAGATTATGAAAGGGCCTGCCAGTTTCTTTTAGAGCGGATCCGCAAGCCCATTAAGCGGAGCCTTTCGGATGCAAATATCCGCCTGTCAGACATTGACGAGATCGTCCTTGTGGGCGGGGCTACAAAACTGTCCATTGTGCGGAAGTTTGTAGGCAAGCTTTTCGGTCGTATGCCCAACAGCAGCGTAAATCCTGACGAGGCGATTGCCTTAGGCGCGGCCATCCAGGCAGCTATGAAGGAGCGCCGGGATGCGGTAAAGGAAGTTATTTTAACCGATGTGTGTCCCTTTACCCTGGGAACGGAAGTGGTGGTAGAAAAGGATAACAGCCAGATGGAAACCGGTCATTTCTGCCCTATTATTGAGCGGAACACAGTAATCCCCGCCAGCCGAACCCAGCGTCTGTTCACGGCCCATGACGGTCAGACTCGTCTGCGGGTAAACGTTTTGCAGGGAGAAAGCCGCTTTGCGAAAAATAATCTCAGCCTGGGAGAAATCTTTATGGATGTTCCCGCCGGTCCCGCCGGACAGGAGGCTGTGGATGTCACCTATACTTATGATGTTAATTCTATCCTGGAAGTAGAGGTGACTTCCGTGTCTACAGGAAAAAAAGAAAAGCTCCTTATTAAAAATCAGGAAACTTCCATGACGGATGAGGAGATCCAGGCCCGTATGGAAACGCTCAGCTATCTGAAGATCATTCCCAGGGAGCAGGAAGCCAACAAAATGCTCCTGATGCGGGGAGAACGGCTGTATGAGGAAAGTGTAGGTGAGCTTCGTCAAAAGATCGAGTGGTGTTTGAGAAAGTTTGAGCGGGTTCTTGACACTCAGGATCCTGCCCGGATCCAGACGGCCAGAGAGGAATTTTCCGGTGAACTGGAAATCCTTGAAAAAGAGCTGGGGGATGAGGAATAACATGAGATGATACCAGGGTCAAAAGGCCATG